>DXYV01000009.1:43084-86077 GCA_019415645.1 Clostridiales bacterium | reverse complement strand
GACACGCATGACCTTGCAGGCGTAGATGGGGGCCTCCTTCTGGAGGATGCCGCCCTCCTCGCCCTGACGGCGGGGCTTGGTGTGGCGGGAGACCATGTTGACCTTCTCCACGATGACCTTGCCGTTGGCGGGGTCCACGGACAGGACCTTGCCCTTCTTGCCCTTGTCCTTGCCGGACAGGACGATCACGGTGTCGTCTTTACGGATGCTCATAGTTTTCATACCTCGTTACCCCCTTACAGCACTTCGGGAGCCAGAGACAGGATCTTCATATAGTCCTTGTCGCGCAGCTCGCGGGCCACGGGCCCAAAGATACGGGTGCCCCTGGGGTTCTTGTCGTCACGGATCAGAACGGCGGCGTTGTCGTCGAAACGGACATAGCTGCCGTCGGCGCGGCGCACACCGCGGGAAGAGCGGACGATCACGGCCTTGACCACTTCGCCCTTCTTGACCTGACCGCCGGGAGCAGCCTTGCGCACGGACGCGACGATCACATCGCCGATGTTGCCGAACTTGCGCTTGGAACCGCCCAGGACGCGGATGGTCTTGATCTCCTTGGCACCGGTATTATCGGCCACCTTCAGATAGCTTTCTTCCTGAATCATACTGGCACCTCCTTATTTCGCCTTCTCGAGGATCTCCACCACGCGCCAGCGTTTATCCTTGGACAGGGGCCGGGTCTCCATGACACGGACACGGTCGCCAACGCCGCACTGGTTGAGCTCATCGTGAGCCTTCAGCTTGTAGGTTCTCTTTACGATCTTCTTGTACAGAGGGTGAGCCACGCGGTCGGCGATGGCGACCACAACGGTCTTGTCCATCTTGTCCGAAACCACCAGGCCGACTCTGGTCTTACGAGAAGAGGTTCTCACTTCACTCATCGTCTATTCCTCCTTATCGGCCCTGCTGCTCACGCAGGATGGTTTTCACGCGGGCGATGTCTTTCTTGACCTCCGCGATGCGGATGGGATTGTCGAGCTGATTGGTAGCGTGCTGAAGACGGAGATTGAACAGGTCCTTCTTCAGGTCGATCAGCTTGGTCTCCAGCTCAGCGCTGGACAGTTTGCGGACTTCGTTAGCCTTCATCTTCATTCACCACCATTCTCGGTCTCGGCGGTCTCCTTCTTCACAATCTTGCACTTGACGGGCAGCTTGTGAGAAGCCAGACGCAATGCCTCGCGGGCGACTTCCTCGGAAACGCCGGCGATCTCGAACATAACACGGCCGGGCTTGACCACGGCCACCCAGTACTCGGGCGCGCCCTTACCGGAACCCATACGGGTACCCAGGGGCTTGGAGGTAACGGGCTTGTCGGGGAAGATCTTGATCCAGACCTTACCGCCACGCTTGGTGTAACGGGTCATGGCCACACGGGCGGCCTCGATCTGGTTGCCGGTGATCCAGGCGGGCTCAGTGGTGGCCAGGCCCCACTCGCCATAGGTCACTTTGTTGCCTCGGGTGGCCTTACCGGTCATGCGGCCGCGATGGACGCGGCGGTATTTCACTCTCTTGGGCAGCAGCATTACTGAGCGCCTCCTTCCTTCGGAGCCGCGGCGGGACGGGGAGCGCCCTGGCCGGCGGGACGGTTGCTGTTATTGCCGCCCTGGCGGTTGTAACCGCCCTGACGGTTGCCGCCCTGACGATAGCCGCCCTGGCGGCGGTCATCGCGGCGGCGGGGGCGCTGCTCGCGCTCCTTAAAGTTCTTGGTGTCGATGGTGCGGGGGGTGGTGCGCAGCGTCTGGGTGAGCACCTCGCCCTTGTAGATCCACACCTTGATGCCGATGCGGCCGTAGGTGGTGGCAGCCTCGGCAAAGCCGTAGTCGATGTCGGCACGCAGGGTCTGCAGGGGGATGGTGCCGTCATGATACTGCTCGGTACGGGCGATCTCGGCGCCGTTCAGACGGCCGGAGGCCTGGACCTTGATGCCCAGGGCGCCCATGCGCATAGCGCGGCCCATGGCGTTCTTCATGGCGCGGCGGAAGGCGATGCGCTTCTCCAGCTGCTGGGCGATGTTCTCAGCCACCAGCTGCGCGTCCATATCGGGGTTGCGCACCTCGACGATGTTCAGCGCCACGGACTTGCCCAGCTTCTTCTCCAGCTCCAGGCGCAGCTTCTCGATGTCCTCGCCGCCCTTGCCGATGACGATACCGGGACGGGAGCAATGCACATAGATCTTGACCTTGGCGTTGTCGCGCTCGATCTCAATCTTGGGCACGCCGGCGGAGTACAGGCGCTTCTTCAGATACTTGCGCAGGTTGTAATCCTCAACCAGCAGGTCGCCGACCTTCTCGTTCTTGGCGTACCAGCGGGAGTCCCAATCCTTGATGACGCCCACACGGAGACCGTGGGGATTGACCTTCTGTCCCATATTACTTGGCCTCCTTTTCTTTCAGCACGATGGTGATGTGGGACGTGCGCTTGTTGATGCGATAAGCGCGGCCCTGCGCACGGGGCATAAAGCGCTTGATGATGGGGCCGGGATCGGCCAGAGCAGCGGACACGTAGAGCTTCTCCGGGTCCATCTGATGATTGTTTTCCGCATTGGCGGCGGCGCTCTTCACCAGCTTCAGCAGGGGCTCAGAGGCAGCCTTGGGGGTAGTGGACAGAATGGCCACGGCCTGGTTGACGGACTTGCCGCGGATCAGATCGCACAGGATACCGACCTTGCGGGGGGAGATCCGCACATATCTCAAAACAGCTTTCGCTTCCATGTTATCTCTCCTCCCTTACTTGCCGGCCTTGGCGCCGGCGTGGCCCTTGAAGGTGCGGGTGGGGGCGAACTCGCCCAGCTTGTGGCCCACCATGTCCTCGGTGACATAGACGGGCACATGCTTGCGGCCGTCATGCACGGCAAAGGTGTGACCCACGAAGGAGGGGAAGATGGTGGAGGCGCGGCTCCAGGTCTTGAGGACCTTCTTCTCGCCCTTCTGGTTCATCTCATCGACTCGTTTCAGCAGCTCGGGAGCGCAAAACGGGCCCTTCTTAATACTTCTACTCATGTTTTACGCCTCCTTACTTCGCGTTGCGATGCTTGACGATAAACTTCTCGGTGCGGTTCTTCTTCTTACGGGTCTTGTAACCCATAGCAGGCTTGCCCCAAGGAGTGACCGGGCCGGGACGGCCGACCGGAGACTTGCCCTCGCCGCCGCCGTGGGGGTGGTCATTGGGGTTCATGACGGAGCCGCGGACGGTGGGCCGCCAGCCCATGTGGCGCTTGCGGCCGGCCTTGCCGATGTGGATGTTGGCCCAGTCGGTGTTGCCCACCTGACCGATGGTGGCCAGGCACTCCTCACGGATATAGCGCACCTCGCCGGAGGGCAGACGCACCTGCGCCATGCCGTTCTCCTTGGCCATCAGCTGCGCGGCCACACCGGCGGAACGGACCAGCTGGCCGCCCTTGCCGGGGTAGAGCTCGATGTTGTGGATCATTTCGCCCACGGGGATGTTGGCGATGGGCAGCGCGTTGCCGGGCAGGATGTCGGCGTCGGGACCGGTCATAATGATGTGGCCGGCCTTCAGGCCCACGGGAGCCAGGATATAGCGCTTCTCGCCGTCCTCATACTGAATCAGGGCGATGTTGGCGGAGCGGTTGGGATCGTACTCCAGGCGCAGCACGGTAGCGGTGCCCTGCTTGTCGCGCTTGAAGTCAATGATGCGGTACTTGCGCTTGTTGCCGCCGCCGCGATGACGGACGGTGATGCGGCCGTAGCTGTTGCGGCCGGCGTGCTTCTTCAGGGTCTCAATCAGGCTGCGCTCGGGCTTAGCCTTCTTGTCGATGCCCTCGAACGCGGACACCGTCATATGGCGACGGGAGGGCGTCGTGGGCTTATAAGTCTTGATAGCCATAGTTCAGTTTCCTCCTTACACCATACCCTCGAAGAACTCGATGGTCTTGGAATCGGCGGTGAGCGTAACCATCGCCTTCTTCCAGCTGGCGCGGCGGCCCGCCGGGAAGCGGCCGGTGCGCTTGACCTTGCCCTGCATGTTCAGGGTGTTGACCTTGGCCACCTTGACGCCGAAGATCTCCTCCACGGCCGTGGCGATCTCAATCTTGTTGGCGTCCTTGGCCACCTCGAAGGTGTACTTCTTGTCGGCGGTCTCAGCCATGGACTGCTCGGTGATAATGGGGCGCTTGATAATATCGTAAGCGGTCTTCATTATGCGAACACCTCCTCGATGGTAGCCAGCGCAGCCTTGTCCACGATGAACTGGTTGGCGTTGACGATGTCGTAGACCGACAGCAGGGTGGCGCTGGTGGTGACCACGCCGGGGATGTTCCGGGCGGACTTCACCACATTGGGGCAGGCCGTGACGACCACGGCCTTGTTGGCCTGCACGTTGTTCAGGAAGCTCTGGAAGGTCTTGGTCTTGATCTCGTCCATGCCGAGACCGTCCACCACCAGGACCTTGCCCTCGGCGGCCTTGGCGGAGAGAGCGGACTTGAGCGCCAGGCGGCGCACCTTCTTATTGAGGGTATAGCTGTAATCGCGGGGCTTGGGGGCGAACACGATGCCGCCGTGGGTCCACTGGGGCGCACGGGTGGAACCCTGACGGGCGCGGCCGGTGCCCTTCTGGCGCCAGGGCTTCTTGCCGCCGCCGGACACCTCGGCCCGGGTCAGCGCGCTCTGGGTACCCTGACGGCAGTTGGCCAAATGGTTCTTGACCACGTCATGCACCACAGACTGATTGGGCTCGATGCCGAAGATGGCGTCAGACAGGTCGATCTCGCCGACCTGCTTGCCGGACATATCATAAACGTTAGCCTTAGGCATTTCGTATCTCTCCTTTCCTTACTTGTTACGCGCAGAGGCCTTCTGGGGATTGACGCGGGCGGAAGCCTTCTGGGGATTGGCGCTGATGCCGGCGGCCGGTCCCTTCTTCTCGACGACCTTCTTCACGCTGCTGCGCAGGATAACCACGCCGCCCTTGGGGCCGGGGATCGCGCCGCGCACCGCGATGATGCCCAGCTCCTCGTCCACCTTGACCACGTCCAGGTTCATGACGGTGACCTGCTCGTTACCCATCTGACCGGCGCCGATCTTGCCCTTGAAGATGCGGGAGGGATCGGTGCTGGAGCCCATGGAACCGGCATGACGGTGGACCGGGCCGCCGCCGTGGGTCATGGGGGTGCGCTGGGCGCCCCAGCGCTTGATGACGCCCTGGTAGCCGTGGCCCTTGCTGATGCCGGTCACGTCCACGCGGTCGCCCTCTGCAAAGGTAGAGGCGGTGATCTTATCACCCACGTTGAGTTCCGCAGTGTTGTCCAGCTTGAACTCCTTGAGCACGCGGCAGATGGCGTCGCCCGCCTTCTTCACGTGGCCCAGTTCAGGCTTGGAGAGCTTGCGCTCGGGGACCTCGTCAAACCCGAGCTGCACGGCGTTGTAGCCGTCCTTTTCCTCGGTCTTCTTCTGCACAACGGTGCAGGGGCCCGCCTCGATGACGGTGACCGGGATGACCTTGCCGGCTTCGTCGAAGATCTGGGTCATGCCCACCTTCTTGCCGATAATGGCCTTTTGCATGGTGTGTTTCCTCCTTATTAAGGTTATTGGTTGAGCGAGTTAGCACTCAGCTATTGCTCGGTCAACTTGACCCGTCCGCCTCGAAATGCGGCGGACTGCGGGTACAACAAAGTTATGGTGTCCGGTCCATCCGCGCGGTGCGCGGCTCGGACGCTTTCTTATCACGCCTCGCCTGCTCACGACGCGCGGCTTCCCTCCGACTCGGGCTGGTTTCCGGGCCGCCCTGCGGCCCTGCGCTCGCCCTCGCTTCGGTCCATCCGCGCGGTTCGCGACGGCTCGGACGCTTACAGCTTAATCTCGATATCCACGCCGGCAGGAAGCTCCAGGGACATCAGGGCCTCCACAGTCTTGGCGTTGGGGTTCATAATGTCGATCAGGCGCTTGTGGGTGCGGCGCTCGAACTGCTCACGGCTGTCCTTGTACTTGTGGACGGCCCGCAGGATGGTGACGACTTCCTTCTTGGTGGGCAGGGGGATGGGGCCGGAGACGGAAGCGCCGTTGCGCTTGGCGGTCTCGACGATCTTCTCAGCGGACTGGTCGATGAGCTGATGATCGTAGGCCTTGAGACGGATGCGGATCATTTCTTTCTGAGCTGCCATGTTGGTGTTTCCTCCTTAATAACATACGAAGTTGACGATGGGCTGCGGAACGCTTCACACACAAGCGGACCGCCTTTGTCCTGTCCGCGCTGTTTAACAACGGCTCAGCGCGGTGTCACGCTTCGAAGCCTCCGCAGCGGTCGCCTTCCCTTCGACTCGGGCTGGTCTGCGGGCCGCGATACGGCCCCGCGCTCGCCCTCGCTCCGGTCCAGGCTCTCTGCTCCCGGCTTCTCAGCGCTTCTGCTTCGTACGGTGAGAGATTTTCTGTACACGTTTCCGTGCGTATCACTCCGTGACATGAAAGAAACCGGCGATACAGCAAGCCGGTTTCATCCCTGCGCGGCGATATACGCCATGCACGGATCTCTCAGCCGCCCGATTACGGACATACTCCGCGGAAGTTACCTCGTTTCCGAGCAATCTCCCGCATCATCGCAGACTGCGCCCCAAACAGGCGCTTTAATATAATAACAAAGTGTCTGTATCCTGTCAACCACTTTTTCACATACTTTTTAACATTTTTTCATGCCTGCTTAGCATTTTATTTGTAATGTAGTGCTGTGCGTCGGGCGTGCCTCCGGCCGTGTCAAAATATGGGGGGTGCCTCTGCGCCCGATTTTATGGTATAATAGCCGCACAGCGGCTATTATACCGGGATTTTAAGTCCTTTTTCTCGCCCCTGCCGGGGCAACCGAAAAAGCTGACCTATGATACCATCCCGGCTGTGCCGTCATGGTATCATACCTGCATGGGCCGCCCGTTGTGCGGCACCCGTCATCCACCCCCGTTTCCTGGAAAGGAGGTCTTTCCATGACCGAACTTCTTGCTGCGCCGCAGCAGCTGCTGGACCAGCTGACCGCCCTGCTGGCCGGGCACAGTCTGGTCGGACTGTGGTTTACCAATGCGGCGCGCTTTCTCTTTCCCATCCTGGCCTTTTTCATTCTGTTCCGCACCATCCGCTCGCTGCTGACCGTCTCTCATATGCCGGAGGTCTGGGGCTACCTGGCCACGCCCAGCGGCGCCCGGGAGCCCCTCATCCACTGGGAGAATATTCTGGGCCGGGCGGAGTCCTCCGACATCGTGCTCAATTACCCCACCATCTCCCGCCAGCACGCTGCCCTTATCCGGGCGGAAGATGATACTTGGATCATTCACGACCTGGACTCCAAAAGCGGCGTCACGGTCAACGGCCAGCCGGTCCGGACCCAGGCTCCCGTGGCCTACGGAGATGTGCTCGCTCTGGGTGGTGTGGAGACCGTCCTGCTGCCCATGCCGGTGGAGGAGCGGGAGCGTTACCGCGCCGCCCGCCGGACCGCCCGGCCGGTCTCTCCCTGGCCCAGCCTGGTCCTGCTCACCCTGTTTCAGCTTCTGACCGCCTTTCAGCTGATCGTCGCCGCCGGAGAGGCTGCATCCGTCGCCATTCCCCTGGCCTTTCTCGGCCTGAGCGCGGTCATGTGGCTCTATACCGGTATCCTGCGGGCCTGCCGCCGGGTGGGCTTTGAGATGGAGACCATCGCCTTTTTCCTCTCCACCCTGTCTTTGGCTGTCACGGTCTCTTCCGCGTCCGCCTCACTGTTCAAGCAGTTGGCGGCCATCCTGCTGGGCATCCTGCTCTTTCTGGTGCTGGGGGTATTTCTTCAGGACCTGGAGCGGGCCAAGCGGATTCGCTGGCTCATGGCCGGCGGCGCCATTGGCCTTCTGGGGCTGACGCTGGTGCTGGCCGCCGCCGGGCTGACGGAAGCCAAATTCGGCGCGGCCAACTGGATCTCGGTGGCCGGAATCTCCGTTCAGCCCTCCGAGATCGCCAAGATCTGCTACATTTTCGCCGGCTCTGCCACCCTGGACCGGCTGTTCCGCAAACGCAACCTGGGCCTGTTCATTCTGCTGACGGCAGTCTGCCTGGGCTGTCTGGCCCTGATGAGCGACTTCGGCACCGCGGCCATCTTCTTTGTGGCCTTTCTGGTCATCGCCTATCTGCGCTCCGGAGACTGGACCACTCTGGCTCTCATCACCGGGGCGGCCGGGGCCGGCGTGCTGGTGGTGCTGTCCATCAAGCCGTATATCCTCCAGCGCTTCGCCACCTGGGGCCACGCCTGGGAGTACGCCTCCTCCGGCGGCTTCCAGCAGACCCGCACCATGTCGGCGGCCGCTTCCGGCGGGCTGATCGGAGTGGGCCCGGGCAACGGCTGGCTGCACAACATCGGGGCGGCGGACACCGACCTGGTATTCGGTATGCTGTGTGAGGAGTGGGGCTTCCTCATCGCCGCCCTGGCAGTCCTGTGCATCGCCACTCTGGCCGCCTTTGCGGTCCGGGCCTGCAAGGCGGGCCGCTCCAGCTTCTACACCATCGCCGCCTGTGCCGCCACCTCCCTGCTGGTATTTCAGACCTGCCTGAACGTATTCGGCGCAGTGGACCTGCTCCCGCTGACCGGCGTCACGTTTCCCTTTGTCTCCAACGGCGGCTCGGCCATGGTGGCCTCCTGGGGCCTGCTGGCGTTCCTGAAGGCCACGGACACCCGGGAGAATTCCAGCTTCGCCATCGCGCTGTTCCGCAAGAGCGCCTACCGGGCGGCCGGCGCGCCCAGTCCGGCTATGGCGGCCCGGAAAGGAGAGGAATCCACGTGAAGAAAATCGAAAAGCGCACCGTTCTCTGCCTGATTCTGGCTGCGGCCCTGGTGGCCGGTCTGGGTGTGTTCTGCTTCAAATTCGTCTTTCAGGGCGGGAACTGGGTCTCCTTTGCCGCCAACCGCCACCTTTATAACTCCAGCGGCCAGCTCACAGTGGGCCGTGTCCTGGACCGGAACGGCGATGTGCTCTCCTGGGCGGAGGAGGACGGCACCCGCACCTACTACGACGGCGGTCCCAACCACCGCCGGGCCATTCTCCACGCGGTGGGCGACCCCGCCGGCCGCATCGGCACCGGTGCGCTGGTGGCCTTTGCCGACAAGCTCTCAGGCTACAACCTGCTCACCGGCACGCAGACACTCTCCGGCCAGGACAACGACCTGACCCTCACCATTGACGACGAGCTCAACTATACGGCCTACATGGCCCTGAACGGGCGGAAGGGCGCGGTAGGTGTCTACAACTACCGGACCGGCGAGGTAGTGTGCATGGTCTCCTCGCCCACCTTCGACCCTCTGGACCCGCCCACCATCGAGGAGAGCGACAGCCGCTATGAGGGCGTCTACCTCAACCGCTTTCTCTCTTCCACCTTCACCCCCGGTTCAGTGTTCAAGACCGTCACCCTGGCCGCCGCCATCGACCATCTGGACGACCTCTTTGCGCGCACCTGGACCTGTACCGGCTCCACCCAGGTGGGGGACGGCGTCGTCACCTGTCCCCGGGCCCACGGTGAGCTGGATATTCAGGGCGCGCTGACCCACTCCTGCAACGGCGTATTCGCCCTGCTGGCGGCGGAGTTGGGCGCTGACACCATGACCCAGTATGTCCAAAAGGCCGGCCTGACTTCCTCCTATACGGTCAGCGGCCTGTCCACTGCCGCCGGTCGTTATGACGTCAGTACCGCTTCCGACTACCAGCTGGGCTGGTCGGGCGTAGGCCAGTACACCGATTCCGTCAATCCCTGCGCCGTCATGGTCTACATGGGCGCCATCGCCAACGGCGGCCGGGCCGCTGTGCCCCAGCTCATTCTGTCCACCCGGGGAGCGCTGGGAATCAACATCTCCCCCTATCTTCGCCGCAGCACCGGCCGATTGCTGGACCGGGACACTGCCGACACCATCGCCCAGATGATGGTGCGCAACGTCACCGATTATTACGGTTCCAGCCGCTTCCCTGCGGTGACCGTCGGCGCGAAGTCAGGCACTGCCGAGGTGGGTTCCGACCAGTCCCCCCACGCCTGGTTTGCCGGCTTTGTGCTGGACGAGGACTACCCCTATGCGTTCGCGGTCCTGGTGGAAAACGGCGGCAGCGGCGCCGATGCAGCTGGCTCCGTGGCCGCCGCCGTCCTGGACGCGCTGGTAAACGGGACCGCCTGATCGTCGCCGGGCCAAAGTCCGCGCCGCTCAAAACGCCTTGGCGGGCATTTCTCCCTCCGCTCCCTTGTCCGTTCTTTCCCAAACAAACCCGCTTCGCTGGGTTTTGTTTGGCCCCCTACCCGCACACCTGCGGGCTGAGGCAGGATCTTTTCCGAGGCGCATATCCCTGGAAAAGGCGGATTTTAATTGGGTTTCTCTTTCAGGCGTCTTCTATTCCCCTGCACCCATGTTCTCTTTTTCGACAGACTGCGCCGCCGCCCGGCTCTAGCCGGGCGGCGGCTGTTTTTCTGCCATAGTTTTCCCCTATGGCCCGCATAAATAAGCGATATTTTACACATTCTCGTTTCCTTGGTATCCTTATTTTGTGCAAGACAACCAGTTCGGAACACCAGAAGGAGATGAGTGTATGCCCCCTGTCATCCAACGCGACAAATGTGTAAAGTGTACCCTCTGCGCCCAGATCTGTCCTCTGGACGTGATTCGGGTGGAGGGCCCCGACCGCGACATCGTGGTCCGCTACCCCGACGAGTGCTGGCACTGCCGCGCCTGCGCCATCGAGTGCCCGCAGCAGGCCATCGTCATGCGCTATCCCCTGTCCCATATGATGTTTACCATGACCGTTCCCGGAAAGGAGGCTGACCAGGCATGAAGCTGAACATTCATCCCGAGATCGTCAAAACCGATGTTCTGGTCATCGGCGGCGGAATCGGCGGCATGCAGGCCTCCATCGCCGCGGCCGAGCAGGGTGCCAAGGTCATCGTGGCCGAAAAGGCCGACACCCGCCACTCCGGCTCCGGCGCCACCGGCAACGACCACTTCTTCGCCTACATTCCGGAATACCACGGCGACGACTTCGACGTGATCCTTCAGGAGTGCGCCGAGACCATGCTGGGTCCCTTCCAGGACATCGACGTGTTTACCCGCGTGCTGAAGCGCTCCTTTGAGGTCATCCAGAAATGGCACAGCTACGGCATCAACATGAAGCCCAAGGGTTACTGGAACTTTGAGGGGCACGCCATGCCCAACCGCCGCCGCTACCATCTGAAATACGACGGCTGGAACCAGAAACCCGCTCTGACCGCCAAGGCCAAGAGCCTGGGCGTGGAGATCTGGAACAAGACCGCCATGAACGAGCTGCTGATCGATCCTGAGTCCGGCCGCGTCATCGGCGCCATCGGTATCCGCCTGGCCGAGGATGAGCCGGAGATGGTGGTGTTCCAGGCCAAGGCCGTCATTCTGGGCACCGGCGCGGCCGCCCGGATGTATCCGCCTCACAACCCCGCCTATCCCTTCAACGTGGACATCTGCCCCGCCAACACCGGCGCCGGCGACGCGCTGACCTTCCGGGCCGGCGGCAAGCTGGTCAATCTGGACCTGCCCTACGTCCACTCCGGCCTGAAGCACTTCATGCGCTGCGGCAAGGCCACCTGGATCGGCGTTCTCACCGACATCGACGGCAAGCCCGTGGGTCCCTTTGTTACCAAGCCCACCCGGGAGCTGGGCGACGTGACCGCCGACATCTGGCAGTCGGTCTTCTCCGAGAAGATGGCCAACGGCACCGGCCCCACCTACATGAACTGCTCGGAGACCTCGGAGGAGGACCTCCAGTATATGCGCCGCTGCTTCGTCTCCGAGGGCGACACCTCCATCAACGACTACCTGGACCAGAACCACATCGACCTGCGCAAGGAGATGGTGGAGTTCGACACCTACACCCCCCACGTCCAGGGCATGGAGATCGACGTGAATGCCGAGACCTCCATCCCCCACCTGTACGGCGTGGGCGACTGCACCGCCAACGTGGCCAACGGCATCCACGCCGCCGCCGTGCTGGGACAGATCGCCGGCGAGCACGCGGGCCAGGCGGTCAAGGATATTCCCGAGGCGGACGTGTCCAACCACCCCAAGATCGCCGAGAAGCGGGCCCTGTATGAGGATCTGCTGAGCCGCGAGGTGGGCGCCCATTGGAAAGAGGCCAACTCCACGCTGGAGCAGATCATGGCCCAGTACTGCGGCTACAAGGTCCGCTCGGAGAGCCTGCTGCGGGCCGGCTTCAAGTACGTCACCGACCTGAAGCGCTTCGCCCGGGCCCAGCTCAAAGCGGAGAACTCCCACGAGCTGATGCGCTGCCTGGAAGTACTGGACATGCTGGACATCGCCCAGGCCACCATTCTGGTCACCGCCAACCGCAAGGAGTCCCGCGGCCCCTTCCACCGCCGCACCGACTACACCTTCACCAATCCTTTGATGAACAACAAGTTCCAGACCATCCACCTCACCCCCGAAGCCATGCGCGGCGAAGTGCCCGTCGAGGAGGGCGTGGTTCTGGAATTCCGTCCCAAGGGCAAATAACGATTTCTCCTCTACCCCCAAATACAGCCGGGGCCCGCGCATCAGGCGCGGGCCCCGGCTCTTTCTTACAAGATCGGCGCTTTGATTTGGTCGGTCATTCCGGCAGCTCCAGATAATCCTTGCATCGCTCAGCCATCTCCCGCCGGATGGCCGCCCCGGTACGGTTGTCCGCAGCGCTGTTCCAAATCAGGATCATCCGGCTGTTCAACGGCTGCTCCTCTACTTCCAGCGGCGTCAGCTGACTGCGGAAAAGATTATTGCCGTAGAGCAGCGCCCGCCTGGGAATCACCGTGTAGGCATTCCGGCGAATCAGCATTTGCCTCAGCGGCCCGATGTCCTCCACCGTAAACACCTGGGGCTGGGGGAGCTCGGACAGCAAATGGCGTACCTGCTGGTTCATGGCCCCCCGAAAGGTACCGTAGGGATAACCTGCCAGCTCCCGGAACGAGACAGTCCCCCGTCCGGCCAGCGGATGGCTTTCCCCCACCGCTACGCACATACGCTCCTCAAACAGCTGGTCATGCTGGAGCTCCAGCTCTGCTACCCGTCGCCAGAACAGGCCCTCCTCCACATCGCACAGCTGGATGATGCCCATTTGCAGCTCATTTTCCTCCACATGCGCCAATACGCTGAGGCTGTCGTCCTCATGGGAAAAAATATGGACCTCCGGGTGCAACCCCTCGATCCGCAGCTTTACGTCCACCAAAATAGAGGAACAAAAATGCGGCGTTCCGCCGATCCGAATCTCACCGCTCAGCGCCTCGCTCTCCTTCCGGATACAGTGGATCTCATCCACTTCCCGCAGGATGTTCCGGGCCCGCTGAAGCACCTGCAAGCCCTCCTCGGTGAACCGGATTCCCCGGTTGTTGCGCACCAGCAGCGGATAGCCCAGCTCCTCCTCCAGCTCCCGCACCGCCACGCTGATGGACGGCTGCGATACATACAGAGCCTCCGCCGCCCTGGAGATCGTTCCATACCGCTCGATAGCCACCAAATAGCTCAACTGGTTCAGCCGCATGGCCGCTTCCCCCTGTTCCGTAGTCGCCCGGTCTCCCGCCGGGTCTTACTGTTATTGTAGCTTAGATAGCCGCTCCGGTCAATCGAGAATCTGTCTATATACGACAGCTCCCGGAGCAGCGCTTGCGCCGCTCCGGGAGCTGATACCATCCTTGGTTCTTCTTTTCGGTTATTCCGCGCTGTCCACTGTGCGCTGGGCCGCCGGGATCAGCAGGCGCACCCCGCCGAACAGATACATCAAATAGCGGACCAGGGCGTATCCCACCATGGCCGTGGCCAGGATGGTCTCCACCACCAGCACCGCCTCCAGGAACACCGGTACCGTATAGCCGGCAGCGGCAAACCAGGCCAGCAGCTTCTTCAACGCGAAGGCCGTGATGACGAAGGGGAAGGTAAAGGCCGCGTAGCTGGGATAGAAGGGCAGGCGCAGCAGCTTGGGCAGCTGAGAAAGCACCACCAGCAGCAGGATCTGGGCGGCGATCTCCAGGGCGATCAGGAAGGGGACCGACTTGGGTTCCACGGCGGAGAGGTAACCGGCCAGAGACAGGCTCATGGGGGCGGTATAGATGCAGAACAGGGGCTTGGCGGAATCCGCCACTGCGATCTTACAGTAGCGCACCGTTACCAGCACCAGCATGACCATGTAGGCCGCGAAGCCGAACCAGAAAATGGCGGTGCCCAGGGCCTCCATTCCAAAGGTGGGGCTGGTAACCGAGGCCACCACGATGCCCACATAGGCAATGAAGTAGGTGGGATAGACCTCCGAGAGCCGGAAGCGTCTCAGATAGCGCCAGGTGAACCACACGATCAGCGCCCCGTGGCAGGCCACCGCCGCACACCACAGCACCAGAGCCGCCCGGCCCAGGAAGGGCTGTGCATAGGCGGCCAGCTGCATGGCAGTCATAAAGATGGTAGCGGACACACTGGCCAGGATGGAATTGCCCAAGTCCCGCTTCGTCTCCTCCCGGCACAGCAGCACCCGGGCCACCACCAGCAGCCACAGTACCGCGGACAGTCCGCCGCACACCCAGCGCAGCGTCTCCGAATAGCTCTGCAGCAGGTTGCCCAGCGCCGCCAGCCCCAACGTCAGGCCGGCCATGGGAATGGGAATTCGTTTGATCCATGCTCTCATGGTACATACCTCCTGTTTGCCCCGCCCGGAACACCACGCGGGAATTTTTCTTGCTTCCAGCCTAACAAAATAAATTCATTTTGTAAAATGATAAATCTTGATTTATCAATAAGATACACTTATACTTATTTCAGGAGGAATGCGCGATGCTGGACTTTCGGATGGAGACCTTTCTGACGGTGTGCAAGCACCTGAATTACACCCGGGCGGCCGCGGAGCTCAATATCACCCAGCCCGCCGTCACCCAACATATCCAGTACCTTCAGCAGCACTACGGCGTCAAGCTGTTCGACTACCGGGACAAACGGCTGTCCCTGACGCCGGAGGGCACCATGCTGCGCAACGCGGCGGTCACCATGCTCCATGACGAGCAGAAGCTGCGCCGGGATTTGAAGGACATGCGGTTTGGACGGCAGTCCATCCGCTTCGGCGCTACGCTCACCATCGGCGAATACGCCCTGCCCAAGAAGCTGGCTGCCTACATGAAGCGCCATCCCGAGGTGGACGTGCATATGATCGTGGATAACACCCAGGCCCTGCTCACCCAGCTCAACGAGGGTCTGCTGGACTTCGCCGTGGTGGAGGGCTACTTCCTCAAGGGCGAATACGACCACCTGCTCTGGTCCATGGAGCCCTATATCTGCGTCTGTGCCGGCCATCACACCCTCCCCCGCCGCGCCCTGCGGCTGGAGGACCTGTTCCAGGAAACCCTGATCGTCCGGGACGTGGGCTCCGGCTCCCGGGAGGTCCTGGTGCGGGTGCTGGAGGGGAAAAACCTTCAGATCTCCGATTTCCGCCACGTCATCGAGATCAGCGACCTCCAGGTCATCAAGGAGCTGGTGGCCGCCGACTGCGGCATCACCTTTCTCTACCGCAAGGCGGTGGAGCGGGAGCTGTCCGAGGGCACCCTGCGCCGGGTCCCCCTGGCCGACTTCAATATCTCCCACGAGTTTACCTTCCTCTGGCGGAAAAACAGCGTGTTTGAGCCGGAGTTCCGCACGTTGTTCCGGGAACTGTCCGAAACGCCGGAATCCAAGTAAAATTCCGCATTTTGTTGTCATTTTCAGACGCATCGGGGTGTTTTTGCCCGGATGCGTCTTTTTCTGTTCGTCAATAATAAAATCTTATTGTATCATAAGTATTCCTAAGTTTTCCTGATAATTTGAAAATGTTATATTATTAACAAAGGCGTTGGGAGACGCCACGGCACACCAAAATTACGGAATTCAGGAGGTTAAGGAGCATGGGATTTTCGCTCAATGCCGCCCAGGCCGACCAGGTCCTGAGCGCACTCAGAAAAGACTACCGCGTATATGCCCCCAAACGCTTTCCCAAGCAGGGCCGGTACTCCGACACGGACGTGATCCGCTACGCCGAAGTGGAGCGTTTCCAGGACATCGTCTGGAAGGAAAAGTCGGACTATCCGGCCAAGGAGGTCATCACGCCCATCCAGCAGGCCATCTTCTACTTCACCGAGGATGAGTACCGCGCCAGCAAGGGCCCCAACAAGCCCATCCTCATCCTGGCCCGTCCCTGCGACATCAACGCCCAGGAGATTCAGGCCAAGATCTACGCCGGCAACGGCGGCTATGAGGACCTGTACTACAAGCGGGTGCGCGATCTGGTGAAGTTCGCCGTCATGGACTGCAACGGCGGGGACGACACCTGCTTCTGCGTGTCCATGGGCTCTAACAAGACGGACAACTACTCCCTGGCCCTGAAGTTCTCCGATGAGGGCGTACAGGTCCAGGTGACCGACGAGGCTTTTGCCTCCTACTTCGACGGCATGCCCCAGGCCGACTTTACCCCCGCCTTCGTGGAGGAGAACGAGCTGAAGGTCACACCGCCCGATCTGGACGACAAGGCCGTGCGGCTGGCCCTGAAGAATCACCCCATGTGGAAGGAATTCGACGGCCGCTGCATCTCCTGCGGCGCGTGCACCGTGGCCTGCTCCACCTGCACCTGCTTCACCACCCGCGACGTCATCTACGGGGATAACCCCGAGGTGGGCGAGCGCCGCCGGGTCACCGCCTCCTGCCAGATCGCCGGCTTCGACCAGATGGCCGGCCAGAAGGAGTTCCGCTCCACGGCCGGCGACCGGATGCGCTACAAGGTGCTGCACAAGTTCCACGACTACAAGGCCCGCTTCGGCGACCGCCATATGTGCGTGGGCTGCGGCCGCTGCACCCACCGCTGCCCGGAACTGATCTCCATTTCCGCTACCGTCAACAAGGTCCATGCCGCCGTGGAGGAGATCAAGGCCGGCATGGCGCAGTCTTAACGGGAGGTGACCGGTATGTTCAACCCTGTTCAGCCCCAACCCTGCACCATTCTCAGTGTGAAGAAGGAAAGCGCCCACGAGTGGACCTTCCGCGTCGCCAGCGACGCCAAGCCCGCTCACGGCCAGTTTATGCAGCTGTCCATCCCCAAGATCGGCGAGGCCCCCATCTCGGTCTCCGCCCAGGGAGACGGCTGGCTGGAATTTACCATCCGCTCCGTCGGCAAAGTCACCAACGTGATCTTTGAAAAAGAGGCCGGCGACACCCTGTTCCTGCGCGGCCCCTACGGCAAGGGCTGGCCCGTGGAGGAGTTCCGCGGCAAGCACCTGGTGGTCATCACCGGCGGTACCGGCCTGGCCCCCGTGCGCTCCCTGCTGAATATGCTGGCCGCCGACCCCGGCTATGTGGAGTCTGTCCATCTCATCTCCGGCTTCAAGAATGAGGCGGGCATCGTCTTCCACGGCGAGCTGGAGGCTTGGAAGTCCCAGTTCCATACGACCTACGCCCTGGACACCGACCCCAAGGAGGGCTGGCGCACCGGCTTTGTCACGGAGTTTGTCAAGGAGATCCCCTTCGACTCCTTCGGCGGCAATTACGCCGTGGTGGTGGTCGGTCCCCCGCCCATGATGAAATTCACCGGTCTGGAGCTAGTCAAGTGCGGCGCCGACCCGGAGAAAATCTGGATGAGCTTCGAGCGCAAGATGTCCTGCGCAGTAGGCAAGTGCGGCCACTGCCGCATCGACGAGACCTACGTGTGCCTGGACGGCCCGGTGTTCCCCTACACGGTGGCCCGGGACCTGGTGGACTGAGAAAGGAGCGGACGACATGAATCACGACATCAACATCAAAAAGCTTCGTTTGAACTGCTTCCGCCAGTCCAAGGTGCCCGGCGAGTTCATGCTCCAGATGCGGGTGCCCGGCGGCATGGTGGACGCCAAATATCTGAGCACGGTCCAGCACATCGCCCAGACCTGGGGCGACGGCAACTTCCACTTCGGCACCCGTCAGACCTTTGACATCACCGGCATCAAGTACGAGGACATTCCGGCGGTCAACGAGTACCTGGAGTCTTACATCCGCGAGATCGACGAAGAGCTGTGCGGCGTGGATATGAATACCGTGGCCCATGAGCCCCAGCCCTGGGACCCCAAGGCCGGCTATCCCACCATCGGCGCCCGCAACATCACCGCCTGCGTGGGCAATTACCACTGCATCTGCGGCAACTGCAACACCTTCGAGCTGGCCCGGAAGATCGAGCCCATCATCTTCCCCAGCCATTACCACATCAAGATCAACATCGCCGGCTGCCCCAATGACTGCAACAAGGCCCACCTGTGTGACTTCGGCATCATCGGCGTGGCCAAGATGGAGTACCACCCCGAGCGCTGCATCGGCTGCGGCGCCTGCGTGCGCCACTGCGAGCACGGCGCCACCCGGGTGCTCTCCCTCAACGAGGACACCGGCAAGATCGACAAGGACCCCTGTTGCTGCGTGGGCTGCGGCGAGTGCGTCAAGGCCTGCCCCACCTCCGCCTGGACCCGCAGCGAGACCAAGTTCTACCGGGTCATCCTGGGCGGCCGCACCGGCCGTCAGACCCCCCGCACCGGCAAGATGTTCCTGAACTGGGCCACCGAGGAGGTCATCCTGGGCGTGCTCAAGAACTGGCAGAAGTTCTCCGCCTGGGTCATGGACTACAAGCCCGAGTACCTCCACGGCGGGCACCTCATCGACCGGGCCGGCTACAAGAAGTTCAAGGAGATCATGCTGGACGGCGTGGAGCTCAACCCCGAGTGTCTGGTAGCGGAGGATATCTTCTGGCACGAGACCGAGTATCGCTCCAACTTCAACGTCAAGCCCATGTCCATGCACCATACCGCCGGTCCTCAGGCCGGCAGCGCCCACTAAACATACACAAGGCCCGTCCCGGCGCAGCGTATCGCTGCGCCGGGACATTTTTTTGCGCTGCGCGCTACGCAGCACAGCCGGCGGACGCTCTCCGGCCGGTCCGGTCATTTGATCCACCGTGAAAAAAGCCGCCCCTACGGGGTTTGAACCACGCCGGAGTGGGCATACTCTCTGCAAAGGAGGGGATTCCCCATGAAGGTTTCCATCGAGCGTCAGGACTGCATCAGCTGCGGCCTGTGCGTGTCCACCTGTCCCGAGGTTTTCCAGTTCGGGGACGACGGACGCTCCCAGGTGCGCTGTCAGCCCGGGCCGGAGCTGGAGGACGCCGTGCGGACCTGTGCGGACAACTGCCCGGTCAGCGTCATCTATGTCACGGAAAAGGAGGGTTGAGCCATGCCCCGCAGCAGTGCCTATTTTTCGGTGCGCACCCTGAAGGGCGCCGCGGACACCAAGCGCATCAAGCGCGAGCTGGATACGCTCCCCGGCGTCACGTCGGTCAGCGTCAGCCAGTCTGACCGCTGTGTGGCCGTAGACTTTGATCCTACCGGCGTAAATCAGGAGCAGATCGGCCAAAAGCTCACTTCTCTGGGCTTTGAGATCGCGGAGGTGCGCGACCGCTTCCGCTGAGGGTCCGGCGCATTGGTTGCAACATAATCATTTTTGACGCCGATTATACAATACGCCCCGTATAGCCGCCCCCTTACACCGCCGTTCCAATCTTTTCCTCCCCCGCTGTTTGCAACGGGTTTCCACAACTTCCACAGGGTTTTCCACAAATACAATCCGGAGTGTGATCCCGGAATATGCAAAAACGGTTGACATAAAATCATGTCAACCGTTTTTTCGTGCTCGTTTTACACAAAGTTTTCTCCCGGTTTACGCCTGGCGAAACCTAGCTGCGCAGCAGCATCAGATCCTTGGGCTCCAGATGCAGCCAGTAAGTCTCCCGGCCCTCCAGCGCCTTCCAGTCCGCCTTGGGCATCTCCAGCCGCAGGCGCTGAAAGCCCTCGCTTCCTCCCGGCGTGCGCATCATAATCACGGTGGAGAACACCTCATCCACCACCCGGAGCACCGAGGCCGCCAGCGTGTTTTCGCCCGGGCCCTCCGCGATCTGGACGTAATGGGCCCGGACACCCACGTGGGTCGCGTCCTCGGGTACGGGGACCGCTGTGGTCAGCGTCGTATCCCAGTCCTCGGCAAACACAGTCCGCTCCCCGGTCCGCCGGATGCGGGAGAAGTTCTTACACCCGGACAGCAGACAGGCCGAGAGGGTCTCCGGCTGGTCAAACAGCTGCTCCACCGTGATCACCGGCTCCGCGCGGCCATGATCCAGCACACTGACCGTCTGGCACATGCGGCGGATCTCATCCCGGCTGTGGGAGACCAGCAGCGTCGTGCCCGCGAAGTCCCGCAGCAGGTCCGCCAGTTCCAGCTCCGTCTGCCAGCGCAGATAGCTGTCCAGAGCGGAAAAGGGCTCGTCCAGCATCAGCAGGCCCGGCTTGGTCATCAGGATGCGGGCCAGGGCCACCCGCTGCTGCTGGCCGCCGGAGAGTTGGGCGGGCCGGTGCCCTTCCAGTCCCTCCAGCGCCAGGCGGTGCACCAGGTCGGCGCACCGCGCCCGGGCGGCCGCCCGGTCCTTCTCCCGGTGCAGGGGGGCCATCAGGTTCTGCTCCACCGTCATATTGGGAAACAGGGCGTAATTCTGGAACAGCAGACCCACCTTCCGCCGCTGGGGCGGGAGGTCGATGCGCGCAGCGCTGTCAAACAGCACTCTTCCATCCAGCACGATTCGCCCCTCGTCGGGCCGCACCACCCCGGCGATGCACTTGAGGGTCATGCTCTTTCCGCAGCCGGACGCGCCCAGCAGGCCGTGGATGCAGTCGCCCGCCTCAAAGGCCGCCTCCAGCCGGAAGGATCCGAAGTCCTTTTTGATGTCCACCGACAGAGCCATGGCTCACCCTCCTTTCCGCCGCTGGCGCTCGTTTTTCTCCAGCAGATTGACCGCCATGAGCACCACAAAGGAGATGGCCATGTTCACCATCACCCAGCGGAAGGCCAGCTCGTCGTTGCCGGTGCGCCAGAATTGATAGACCGTGGTGGAGATGGTGGCGGTCCGGCCGGGGGTGTAGCCGGCGATCATGGAGGTGGCGCCGTACTCCCCCAGGGCCCGGGCAAAGGCCAGCACCGTGCCCGCCAGGATGCCCTGCCTGCAGTAGGGCATCCGAATGCGCCAGAAAATATAGGTGTTGGACAGGCCCAGGGTCTGTGCCGACCAGGCCAGGGTCTGGTCAAAGGATTCAAAGGCGCCCCGGGCCGTGCGGTACATCAGGGGGAAGGCCACCACCGTGGAGGCAAATACCCCCGAATACCACACCATGGTCAGCCGGAGGTCGAACACCTCCAGGAACCAGGCGCCCAGGGGCCGGTAGGGCCCCATCACGAGCAGCAGGAAATAGCCCACCACCGTGGGCGGCAGCACCAGGGGCAGGGTGAGCACCACATCCAGGACTCCCTTGACCGCCCGTGGCAGTTTGGCCACATAATAAGCCGCCAGGATGCCCACAAAAAAGACGATCACGCAGGAAATGCCCGCCACCCGCAACGAATTGAACAGAGGATACCAGTCCATCTAAGGACCTCCTTCCAAAGGGCTTTGAGCGAAAGAGGCGGAGCCGCGCTCCGCCTCTTTCGGTTCTGTTTCGGGAATTTACGGGAGCACCGTGAACCCCACGTTCTCCAGGACGGCGACAGCCGCCTCGTCCGTGCGGATGTAGTCCAGGAACGCCTGGGCGGCATCCTTCGCCTCGGCGGTGCCGCTCTTCATCACGGCAGCGGGATAGATGACCTGGCTGCACATATCGCTGGTAGCCTCGTCCACCACCGTGAGTTCATAGGTGTTGGCGTCGGTGGCGTAGATGATTCCGCAGTCCACCAGGCCCTCCTTCACCTGGGTGGCCACCTCGGAGACGTTGGAGGCATAGGTCACCTTGCTGTCCGCCTCCAGCTGGGCGATGTCGATGCCCAAGGTCTCCAGAATCTCCAGCGAGTAGGAGCCCACCGGCACGTCCTCATTGCCCAGACACAGCAGACTGAGCTTATCCGTGGCCAGATCGGAGAAGGACTCGATTCCGGCGGGGTTGGCGTCCGGCACAGCCAGAACTACCTTGTTCTCCACGAAGTCCACCCGGGTGTCGGAGTAGACGAAGTCGGAACCGTCGGCGTTGGAGCCGGTGGTGTCCTCCGCATCCAGTTCGTTCATCTGGGACTGGCCGGCGGAGATAAACAGGTCGCACACCGCGCCCTCCCTGATCTGGGTACGCAGGGTGCCGGAGGAGTCAAAGGTAAAGGTCAGGGTCACGTTGGGCGCCACTTCGGCATAGAGCCCGGCGATCTCCGTGAGGGAGGCCTCCAGGGATGCGGCGGCGAACACCACCACCTCCACCGGCTCGCCGGCGGGCTCAGTCTCGGGGGCGACGCTTTCGGTGGCGGGCGGAGCGGAATCCTCAGGCGCAGAGCTCTGGGTCCCATCATTGCTGGCGCAGGCGGCCAGGCTCAGAGCCAGTACCCCCGCCAGGGCGAGAGAGAGCAGCTTTTTCATGTTCAAAACTCCTTTACAAAATGGTAGGCATCCCCGTTTCCAGAGATACCCCGGCCCGCCGCCATGGCGAAGCGCTTTAGGCGGACGGGCTCGAAGTGTGCGGAACGATTCTGCTGGCGGCACGCGCCGCAGGAAAGCCCATGGTTCCTTTCCATGTGCCTGTGACCCGGCGTACCCGGAAAAGCCTCCTTTCTTTGGTCGATTCGATCCATCCAGTCCCCGGTGCATCGGGGAGCGGAACTATTTCAGCGGGCGCAGTTGCCCGTAGTCCCCTTCAAAATCTCCAGGCCGTGCCCCAGGGCGGGCAGGATGTATTCCAGACACTCACGCACCGCCTTGGGGCTGCCCGGCAGGTTGACGATCAGAGTTCCCCGGCGGATGCCCGCGCTGGCCCGGGAGAGCATGGCCCGGGCGGTGATCTGGAGCGAGTAGTACCGCATGGCCTCGGGAATGCCGGGCGTGGCCCGCTCGATCACGTCAGCCGTGGCCTCCGGCGTGCAGTCCCGGGGGGAGAAGCCCGTGCCGCCGGTGGTCACCAGCAAATCGGCCCGGTCGTCGTCGCAGACCTTCCGCATGGTCTCAGCCAGCATGGCACGGTCGTCGGGCAGTAAGGCATAGCCGGCGATGTCATAGCCGGCCTGGCGGAGCAGTTCCTCCGCCGCCGGTCCGGACAGGTCCTCCCGTTCGCCGGCATAGCCGGAATCGCTGGCGGTAATGATATAGGCACGAAGGGCCATGATTCACGCCTCCTCAACGGTCAATTCGTCCCCCACGGAGATGGTCCCTCCGTGGAGCACTCGGGTAAATACGCCCTCCCGGGGCATGATGCACTCGCCCATTTTCTGAAAGATCTCACACCCGTGGTGGCACTCCTTGCCGATCTGGGTCAGCTCCAGCTCCACGTCGTTGCACTTGAACTTCGTTCCGATGGGGAGGGTGCGGAAATCGATCCCCTCCACCACCAGATTTTCCCCAAATGCCCCGTCGGCCACTTCTGCCCCCCGGGCCCGGAAGGCCTCGATCTTATCGTGGGAGAGCAGGGACACCTGCCGGTGCCACTTGCCCGCATGGGCGTCCCCCTGGATGCCCCAGTCCTCTACAAATTCCGCGGAACCCACGTTTTTCTTCTGCGTTCCCTTCTGCTCGCTGATGCAGACGGCAATTACCTTGCCCATATTCCTTCTTCCTTTCCTTTCCCGCCGCCGGGCGGCGAGGCAATATGCTGACCAGTCCCCTTTTCGTTGGTCAGCCCCCGATCTCGTTCATCCGGCGGCCCTCACCGTGGGCTACGTCGGCGGTCCCGAACTGGTGGGCCGCCGGCTTATGGAGCACCGCGCCGGCAATGGCTGCGGCCAGCGTCTCGTCATCCCTGTCCAGCAGGGCGCGCAGGTCTACGCCGGTCTCATATTGCAGACAGGTCTTGAGAAAGCCCGTAGCCGTCAGGCGCACCCGGTTGCAGCGGGCGCAGAACTGGTGGCTCATGGCGCTGATAAAGCCGATTTTCCCCGCAAATCCGGGCAGCGTGACATAGCGGCAGGGCCCGTTGCCCATGGGCCCGTCATAGGGCTCCATCGGACCGTACGCGCCCTCCAGCAATGCGCGGATCTGGGCCTCCGTCCGTCCCCGGGCCGGCTGTCCCAGGCCAATGGGCATCAGCTCGATGAAGCGCACCGCCACCGGCCGGTCTTTGGCCAGCGCCGCCAGCTCCACCAGCTCCCGGTCATCCTCCTCGGAAGGGACGCAGTTGAGCTTCACATTCAGCCCCGGCTGCGCCAGCGCCGCTTCCAGGCCCTCCATCACCCGCTCCACCCGGCCGCCCCGGGTGATGGCTGCGAAACGGTCCGGGTCCAGGGTATCCAGGCTGATGTTCACGCCGTCCAGGCCGGCTGCCGCCAGCTCGGGCAGCTGCTGGGCCAGCAGGATTCCATTGGTGGTCAGGGTCACACTCTGGGTCCCCGGGATGGCCTTGATGCCCGCCACCAGACGGGCCAGGCCCTTGCGCACCAGGGGCTCTCCTCCGGTCAGCTTGTACTTGGTCACGCCCAGCTTCGCGCAGATGGTGCACAGGCGCAGAATTTCCTCATAACGCAGGATCTTCTCATGGGGCAGCCACTCCACGCCCTCCGCGGGCATACAGTAGACGCAGCGCAGATTGCAGCGGTCGGTCACCGAGATGCGCAGGTAGTCGATGACCCTGCGGTTTCCGTCTAGCACAGGCCGCCGCCCCCCTCCATCCACTGCCAGACCAGCTCCGTCAGGCCCGCCCGGTCCGACGGGTCCAGGCGGGGCACGCCGGGCAGGCGCAGGCCGGGCACATCGGTGACCAGCGCCACCAGGGTGGCCGGATCGCACACCGGAGCCGCCGAGTTGCCCGCCCGGACCACCTCTACCTTGGGCCAGTCAGAGTCCTTGAGGCCCTCCAGCAAAATCAGGTCCGCCTCCGGAAAGTGGCCCATCAGCTCCCGCTCGGAGATCGGGACCCGCTTGACCAGCTGATACTTCCCGCCGTCAAACACCGCACAGCCGTAGGCTCCCGCCGCCAGATGCCGGGCCGTGTCCGTTCCCGGCCGGTCAGGTTCGAAGGCGTGCCCGTCGTGCTTGATGACTGCCACCTGCAGTCCGCGGGCGGTCAGATCGGCGATCAGGCCCTCGATCAGGGTGGTCTTGCCGGAGTTTTTGACGCCGGATACCGCCAAAATCTTAGTCATGCTCGTTCACGAAAAGGCCGGACTTTCCGCCCTCCTTGCGCACCAGATGCACGTCCTCGATAGTCATGGTCTTGTCGATGGCCTTGCACATGTCGTACACCGTCAGCAGGGCCACCGTCACCCCCGTGAGGGCCTCCATCTCCACGCCGGTCTTGCCCGACACCTTGACCGAGCAGACGGCCTCAATGGTGTTCTCCTCCGGGTGGAGCACAAAGTCCACCGTGCAGTTGTTGATGGCCAGCGGATGGCACAGGGGAATGAGCTCCGCCGTGCGCTTGGAGCCCATGATTCCGCCCACCCGGGCTACTCCCAGCACGTCGCCCTTGGCCGCCGTGCCGGTGCATACCGCCTCCATCACCGCGTCGTTGACCCGAATCTTTCCTTTGGCCACCGCCATGCGGCGGGTAGGCGTCTTATCCGACACGTCCACCATCACCGCGTTGCCCTGGCTGTCAAAATGCGTTAAACCATTCATGATGATCCCTCTTAAATGATATAGACCCCTACCGTCTCGCCGGCCGCCACCGGTCCCCGGCCAGCCTCCAGCTCCACCAGGCAGTTGGTGCCGATGGTGGAGCGCAGCTCGCCCGAGGAGTGTCCCTTGGGCAGCGTTACGGCGCCGTCCCGGAAAATGCCCCGGACAAAGCGGCGCATCCCGCCTCCCTTGGGGAAGGGGGTACGCAGTTCCGCCTGCGTGCGCAGGGGCAGCAGCGCAGGCTTCCCCGCCCGAGCCGCCAGCAGGTTCCGGCCCAGCAGCTCGAAGGTGGCCGCCGCCGCGAAGGGGTTGCCCGACAGGGAGAGGATGGGCACACCCTGGTAGAGCGAGTACATCAGCGGCGTGCCCGGCTTGAGCTGCACCCGCCAGAAGATCCGCTCCGCCCCCAGCAGGGGCAGCACCTGGTGGAAAATATCCTTCTCTCCCACGGACACGCCGCCGGTGGTCAAAATCACGTCTGCCCGCTCGGCCAGCGCCCGGATGGCCGCCGCCAGCTTCTCCGGCTCGTCGCCCCACTGGACCGGGTCGGAGATCACCTCCATTCCCAGCTCCTTTAGCCGTGTCTGGAGAAATACCTGGTTGGAGGAGTAGATCTTCCCCGGCGGAAGGGGCCGCACCGCGCCGGTCACCAGCTCGTCGCCGGTACACAGCAGGGCCACCCGCGGCGTCCGGCGCACCGTCAGCTCCACCTCATCCAGATAGAGCCCGGCGCTGGAGAGCACGCCCAAGCCCGCGCCGCCCAGATATGCCCCTGCCGGCAGCAGCACGTCGCCCTTTTGATAGTCCTCCCCCTGAAAACAGTAATTGTCCCACGGGGCCAGCTCGGTATAGATTTGGACTCGCTCCCGCCCCAGGTCGGTATCCTCCTGGCGAAGCACGCAGTCGCAGCCCGCCGGAATGGGCGCGCCGGTCATCAGGCGCACCGCCTGGCCCGGTCCTACGGTGACTTCACTCCAGCCGCCGGCATAGATGGTATCCACCACCGTCAGCGTCACCGGATTCGCCCGGCTGGCCCCCCGGCTGGAGGCTGCGGCAAAGGCGTAGCCGTCCAGCGGCGACCGGGGAAAGGGCGGCTGGTCGATGGGCGAATAGACCGCCTCGGCCAGCACCCGCCCCAGAGCAGACCGGGCGCTCACCCGCTCCGTGCCCAGAGGGGCGGCGGTCTGCTCGATCAGCTCCCGCGCCCGCTCCAGTGTGATGCGTTCCTCCATCTCAGGCTCCTTTCCCGAAGGGGCAGATGGGATAGCGGCACTCCTTGCAGTTCAGGCACAGGCCGCCGTGGCCCATGCGCTTGAGCTCCCGGCGGCTCACCCGCACGCCGGCGGCGATACGCGGGAGCACCAGGTCGAAGATGGTGGCTTTGGAATACATGACGCAGCCGGGCAGGCCCGCCACCGGCGTCCCGTCGTCGAAATAGCCCAGCAGGAACATGGCGCCGGGCAGCACCGGCGCGCCGTAGGTGACGATCTCCGCTCCGGTGTCCTTGATAGCGCCGGGCGTGCGGTCGTCCGGGTCCACGCTCATGCCGCCGGTACACACGATCAGATCCACGCCCGCCGCCTTGTAGTCCAGCACCGCCTGGGTAATGGCCGCCCGGTCGTCTCCCGGCGTACACCGGGCGGTGACCTGGATTCCATATTGGGCCAGCTTGTCCACAATGACCGGCGTAAAGGTGTCGGTGATCAGTCCCTTGGCCACCTCGCTGCCGGTGGTGACCACAGCGGCGGTCTTGAGCCGGAAGGGCACCACCTCCAGCAGGGGGTCCGGCCCGGCGGCCGCCTCGGCCCGCTGCAGGACCTCCTCCGCCACCACCAGAGGGATGACCCGGGTCCCGGCCAGCTTGTCCCCGGCCTTGACCGCTGTGTTGGTGTGGCGGGTGGCGATCATCAGCTCCTCTACGTCGTTGACCGCCTCCAGGCGGGCCGTGTCCACCCGGAACAGGCCGTCACAGTCGGCCACCAGCTCGATCTTGCCCTCCTTGGGCGCGGTGGCGTGCATATTGGGCCCCTGGCAGATGGCCCGCAGGCGCTCCGCCCCCTCATCCTCATGGAGCATTCCAGGCGTCTTTTCCCAGACATAGAGATTCTCCTTGCCCATGGACAGCAGCACCGGAATATCCTCCTGGGTGACCACATGGCCCTTGCGGAACCGGGCGTCCTTGGTCACATCCTTGATGATCTGGGTCATATCGTGGCAGAGCACATGCCCCACCGCGTCCTCTGTGCGAATCAATTTCATCATTTTCCCTCCCTGTCGCAAAAAAACCGCGTCCCGAAAGGACGCGGCCAAATACGACACAACCAGGGCGTGACAACGTCACCCCCCTTTTTCGCGATCCTTTTCAAAACGGAAGGCGGGCATGTTTCCACTCCCACCCGAAACGCCGCCGGGCGGCGTTTGGCACAGGCGTCTTAGATATTCCCCGTAGACGCAGGTGCTCGGATTGCCGGTATGTGATTTACTGGTTCGTTGCTATTGTAGCCGAATGCAGGCGAAAAATCAAGCCTTACTTTTCTCTTTTAATCGTTTTTCTTTATTATCTTATAAAACTCTTTTTCCATTTTCCACAGTTCCTCCGGCGTGTTGAGATTCCGGAATTGTGCTCCATCGGGCGCGGGAAGCTCCGTCGTATCCACCTGGGCCAGCAGCGTCCGCATCCGCCGCTCCCCTGCCGCCAGCAGACGCTCCGCCGCAGGCAGGCAGGCAGTGCGGTACAGGCCGAACAGCGGCTGCGGCCGGCCCTCCACCGTATAGACGCAGGCGTCCGCTCTCCCAATGGCCGCCGCCAGACCTTCCGCCTGCTCCGGGCCCAACAGGGGCGTATCCACCGCGCACAGCAGCAGCAGCGGCGTGGGACAGACCGCCAATCCGGCGTGCAATCCCCCCAGGGGCCCGCAGTCAGGGTACCGGTCCGCCACCGGGACGGCGCCCTTTGGCGCCAGCGCGGCCCGTTCCGGATGCCCCACCGACAGAAAGAGTCCGCCGCCCCAGCCGGACCAGGTCGCCACCGCCCGCTCCAGCAGCGTATGCCCCCCCAGCCGGACCAGTGCCTTGTCCTGTCCCATGCGGCTGGAGCGTCCGCCCGCCATGATCTGGACTGTGATCTCGGGATGCGCCATACAACTCCTCCTCTCAAACAAGCGGCCCGCCCTTTCGGGCGGGCCGCAGGCGGTCAAAGTACCTTGGACAGAAAATCAATGGTGCGCTGTTCCTTGGGGTTGGCGAAGAAGGCGTGGGGCTCGTTCTGCTCCAGAATGTGGCCGCCGTCCATAAACAGGACGCGGGTGCCCACCTCCCGGGCAAAGCCCATCTCGTGGGTGACCACCACCATGGTCATGCCCTCGTTGGCCAGCTCTTTCATGACCTCCAGCACCTCGCCCACCATTTCGGGGTCCAGGGCGGAGGTGGGCTCGTCAAAGAGCATGACCTTGGGACGCATGGCCAGGGCGCGGACAATGGCGATACGCTGCTTCTGGCCGCCGGACAGCTGGGCGGGGTAGGCGTCCGCCTTGTCCTCCAGGTTGACCCGGCGCAGCAGCTTGCCGGCCTCCTCGTCGGCCTCCTCCTGGCTCATGAGCTTGGTGCGCACGGGGGCCAGGCTGATGTTCTTCCGGATGGTCATATTGGGGAACAGGTTGAAATGCTGGAACACCATGCCCATCTGACGGCGCACCGCGTCGATGTCCACCTTGGGGTCGGTGATGACGGTGCCGTCAAAGGTAATGGTCCCCTGGCTGGGCTCCTCCAGCAGGTTGAGGCAGCGCAGGAAGGTGGACTTGCCGGAACCGGAGGGCCCGATGATGACCACCTTCTCCCCCGGGGCGATGTGCTCGGAGATGTCATCCAGCACCAGGTTCTTTCCGAAGGATTTGGACAGGTGTTTAACGTCGATCACTTTGACGCAGCCTCCTTTCCAGCTTGCCCTGGAGCCAGGAGAAGATGAGCACCAGGATCAGATACATGGCGGCGGTGATCAGATAGGGATACATAGCCTCATAGGTCCGGGCCACAATGGCCTGGGCAAAGTAGACGATCTCCCGCCCGGCCACCACGGAAATCAGGGAGGTGTCCTTGAGCAGGGTAATAAACTCGTTGCCCAGGGAGGGCAGGATGGCCTTGAATGCCTGGGGCACCACGATAAAGCGCATGGTATCCAGGTAGCTCAGGCCCAGTGAGCGGCCGGCCTCCATCTGGCCGGGGTCCAGGGACATAAGACCGCCCCGGATGATCTCCGCCACATAGGCGCCCGAGTTGATGCCCAGAGACAGCGCGCCCACCATGGTGGCGTTGCGGCTGCTGGCAAACACCACGAAGCCCATAATCAGCAGCTGCACCATCATGGGTGTGCCCCGAATCACGGTGACATACACCTTGCACAGCAGATTGACCACACCCAGAACCGGGTTGCGGTGGCCGATTCGCTGCTGGTCGTGGGCGGTGCGGATGACCGCCACGATCACGCCCAGCACCACGCCGATAATCAGGGCAATAATGGTCACCTCAACCGTGGTGACCAGGCCGCGGAGGTACTGGACCCAGCGGTCCCCCTCAAACCATGCCCGGTAGAACTTCATGTAGACGTCTTGCCAGAAACCGGGATTGTCCAGCGCCATAAACTGCTCATACAGTTGTGTAAAATCCATCTGCGCGCTCCCCTCTCCTTGTTGCGAAACAGTTCAAACGGAGCGGCCGGGGGCCGCTCCGTTTGCGGGAAAATCGGTAAAAATTTAATCTGCCGTGATGTACTTGTCGATGATGGACTGGACGGTGCCGTCATCGATCAGCTCATTGAGGGCGGTGTTCACCGCGTTCAGCAGACCCTCGTTGCCCTCGTCCACCGCGGCGCAGTACTGCTCTTCCACCCAGGTGCCGTCCAGAATGGTCAGGCCCTCATTGGCATCCACATAGGCCTGAGCGGGGCCCTGGTCGATGATGACCGCGTCGATCTGGTCGTTGAGCAGGGCCTGGACCGCAGTGGCGCCGTTGTCATAGGCGCGCACATGATCCTCACCGTAGCCGCCGTTCTCCGGGGTATCGGAGGCGTAAATGTAGCCGGTGGTGCCCGCCTGAGTGCCGATCAGATAGTCACCCAGGTTGTCCAGAGTCACGTCGGAGCCCTCCTTGACGATGACCACCTGCACGCCGGTGGCATAGGAGTCCGTGAAGTCCATGACCTCATCCCGGTCCTCCCGGTAGGTCAGGCCGGCCAGGATCACGTCGGCGGAGTTGTTCTGCACCGCCAGCAGGGCGGAGGTGAACTCCATGTCGACGATCTGCAGCTCCAGGCCCAGCTTCTCCGCGATCGCCGAGGCGATCTCCACATCAATGCCCTCAAAGCCGGTGCCGTTGACGCCGTCGCCGTCGGCCACCATTTCGTAGGGCGGGAACTGGGCGTTGGTCGCCATGATCAGCTTGCCTTCCTCAATGGTGGTAAACTCGCCGTAATCGCCGGTGGAGGTACTGTCGGCCGGCGTGGTATCTGCCGGTTCGGTATCCGCAGGAGCGGTGTCGGCCGGGGCGCTCCCGGAGGGCGCGGGGGAATTGGTCTCTCCGCCGTTTCCGCAGGCGGCCAGGCCCAGACACAGCACGGCGGACAGGCCGAGCGCAATCAGTTTCTTCCAGTTTTTCATTGGTCGTTCTCCTCGATCCTCAAAGTTTTGGAATGTTTTTCTTTGGAACGAGAGTTATTATACATCCCATTCGCATATAATGCAAGTCGTTTTTGAAAATATCCGCATTTTTGTGTATATTGATTGAATATTGCGTATATTTATTCATTCTAGAGTGAATATCTGTGAATATGCCAAAAAAGAGCGAAAAAGAAGCAGCGGGGGCATACCCCCGCTGCTTCCATGATTTCAACATATCTTGCGTCCGCCGGGCGAAACCAGCGGCTGCAGAATGTCCCGCTGTGTGCGCCAGCTCAGTGCTTCTTCGCTGTCACGCTTCTTGCCCTCCGCAACGCGCTCAGAAGGGAATTGCTCCGCGGCTTGCTGCTCGGGCCTTCGGCCCTGTGCTGCTCGCCGTCTGCGCAAGCCCTTCTGCCGCTGCTCACGGGCACTCAGCGCTTCTTTTAGAACTCGCCCTGGCCGAGATAGTCGTTGACGTTGTCGGCGGTGATGTAGGTCAGCTCGGTGTAGTGATAGTAGGCGGTGGAGCCAGTGGTGAAGTACTCGTAAGCCGCCTTCACGGTCTCCTTGGCGATGTTGTCCGCCCGGTTCATCACGGTCAGCTCCATTTTGCCGTCGGCCACCGCCTGGATGGCGTCGTTCTGGCCGGTGAAGGAGTAGACCTTGATCTGACCGGTCATGCCGGCCTCGTCGATGGCGTCCACGGCGCCCATGGTCAGGTCGTCGTCATAACCGATAACAATATCAATGGCATCGCCCTCAGCCTGGATGTGGTTCTCCATGAAGCTCTTGGCGTCGGGACGGCTGGAGTAGGCGTAGTCAGCCGCCAGCAGGGTGTAGTTGGGAGCTGCGTCCATGCCAGCCTTGAAGCCGGCCTCACGCTGGATGTAGTCGTCCAGGAAGGGTACGCCGGAGATCTGCACCACAGTGTAGTCCTCCTCGGTGCCGTTCTGCTCAATGATGTAGTTGGCGATGTCGGTGAACGCCTTCTCCTGGTCGGGGCCGATGCAGGCGGTGGCATACTGACGGCCGTCCGCTGCCACGTCCAGAGCGGTCAGGAACAGAGGCACGCCCTCGTCGCTGCACCGCTTGGCGATGTCTACCATGGCGTCGGGGGTGCCGCCGAAGACCACCAGAGCATCCACGCCGGAGTCCAGCATCTGGTTGCAGTAGTTGGTCACGTCGTCCGCCACGGTCTGGGCGTCCAGCACGTTGACCTTGGCGCCGGCCTCTTCTGCCAGCCGCTGGAACTCCGTGCCCACACGGCCGCCCCAGGGGGCGGTGGAGGTGATGGTGACATAGCCAAAGGTCTTGCCGGACAGGTCCACGCCGGACAAGTCGATATCGCCGGTAACATCCACATAGGTCATGCCGTCCTCGTTGACCTCGTAATCGCCGGCGGGCTCAGCGGGGGTGGTGGTGGTCTCCGCCGGGGCGCTGGCGGTAGGAGCCGCAGAGTCCTCCGGAGCCTGAGAGCCCTGATCGCCGCCATTGGAGCAGGCCGCCAGCGCAAAGCACATGCTCAGCGCCAGGCCCAGAGAGAGCAGTTTTTTCATTTCACAGTTCATCCTTTCATAATTTCTTGCTTGTGTTTTATGATCACCCGTTGCCGGGAAATCAACAGAGGGAGCTTACTCATCCGCATTCTTGGTGCTGGTGAACCGGTCGATGAGCAGCACCACGATCAGCAGGATGCCGGTAATCAGGTTGACCCGGTCCGCCGGCAGGAACATGGCCGTCATCATCTGGGAGATAATCCGCATGATGAGCACGCCCAGCAGGATGTGGATCGCGGTGCCCTTGCCGCCGGCCATCTTGATTCCGCCGAGGACACAGCAGGAGATGGGCAGGGTGGACAGGCCGTTACCCTGGGTAAAGATGGCGTAGCCCGCGTTGGACACCATGAAAAAGCCGGTCACCGCCGCCAGCACGCCGCACATCACATAGGTGACCCACACGGTCTTGGACACGCTGATGCCGGCGAACGCCGCCGCCTCGGGGTTGTCGCCCACCACATGCAGGCGGTTGCCGAAGCGGGTCTTATACATCCACAGGAACATCAGCACCACCAGCACCAGGAAGATGATGGCCATGGGAGTGAGCCAGCGCATGCCGCCGATCTGGGTCTTGGCCAGCAGTTTGATCGTGTCGGTATCCTCCGCCTGGAAGGAGCTCTGGGCGAAGAGGAACACGAAGCCCTGGAAGGCGTAGTTGGAGGCGATGGTGGCGATCAGCGGAGATACGCCGATCTTGGCCACCACGAAGCCGTTGATAAAGCCGGTGACCGCGCCGCACACCAGGGCGGCAATGATGCACACCGCCAAAGCCAGGATGGCATTGGACCCGTCATACACCGCGTTGAACACAAGGACGGACACTACGCCGGCGGACCCCGCCTGGAAGCCCACAGAGAGGTCAATGTTGCCGGTGATCATCACCAGGCCAAGGCCCAGACACACCGGGCCGTACATGGCCACATAGTTAATGACATTGTAGAACCCGTTGGAGAACCCGTCCACCAGCAGGAAGGCAGCGGCCAAAATCAGCACCAGAATCAGGACGGAGTTATTGTCCTTTGCCAGGCGGATATACTGCTTTTTCTGTTCCGCCCTATCCATTTTTACCTTCTCTTCCACAGTTTGACCCCCTTTCCTTTCAGCACGTCCAGGGACAGGACCACCAGCATAATGGCCCCCATGATGACCCACTGGAGATACTGGGACATCCGCAGCGAGGTGAAGCCGGCGGAGAGCACGCCGTAAAACAGCACGCCGATGATGGTACCCCAGACGGAGCCCTTGCCGCCGTTGACGGCGCAGCCGCCCAGCACCACGCAGAGGATGACCTCCATCTCCTTGCCGGACGCGGCCTGGGGATTGGCGCTGAGGGAGTTGGCCATCTGGATCACAGCGGACAAGCCCACGCACAGGCCGGTGATGACATAGGCAATCGTAGTGTTGCGCTTATAGCGGATGCCGGAGAACCGGGCCGCGATGGGATTGGCGCCGATGGCGTACAGCTGCTGGCCGTACACCGTGCGGCTCAGAAGCAGGCCCAGCACTACGGCCACCACCACGAACCAAACGATCAGCACGTGGATGGGCCCGAAGCTCGCCTTGCCCATATTCTGGAAAGCGCGGCTCGCGCTGTCGGGGATAACCAGTATGGTGCCTGCAGACACCATCATAGCCAGGGCGTTGTAGATAGAGCTGGCGCCCAGAGTGGTGATAAAGGAATTCAGCCGGACATAGCTGACCAGCAGGCCGTTGAACAGGCCGCACAGCAGGCCCGCGCCCAGGGTTCCCAGCAGGGTCAGCGCCATGTTATCGGTCCTCATGATGATACTGGCGCACACACAGCACAGAAAGGTCAGCATGTTGCCCACCGACAGGTCGATGTTGCCGGTCAGCATCACCAGAGTCAGGCCGAAGGCGATCACGCCGATGTACACCTGCTGACGCAGGATCAGCAGCAGATTGGCCGGGCTCATGAAGATCAGGCCGCCCCCGCCGCCGGCGCGCATCTGGAGGACGATCTCGAACAGGATGATGGCCACAATGGTGGCGATCAGGATCGAACTTCCGTTCAGGCTCATGAACTTGCTCCACAGGGAGCGGGGATCCTTGGCCACCAGGTTGACATTCTTCTCACTCATCGCGCAGCGCCCCCTTTCCCTCGATTGCCGCATTGCTGAAGCTGCCGCCCAGAGCCGCAGCCAGAACTTCCTCCCGGGTCAGCTCCGGCGTAATCTCCATCTGGCCGGTCTTTTTGCCCTCAAAGATGGTGATGACGCTGTCGCACACACCCATGATCTCCTCGATCTCAGAGGAAACCACAATGATGGCCATGCCCTGCTTGGCCAGATCGGACAGCAGGCCATAGATCTCCGACTTGGAGCCCACGTCGATGCCGCGGGTGGGTTCGTCCACGATCAGTACCTTGGGGTCCATCATCAGCCACTTTGCCACGACCACCTTCTGCTGGTTGCCGCCGGACAGGTTGCCCGCCAGCTGGGTGACCGAGGGGGCCTTGATGGAGATGGCCTTCATGTATTTGTCGGCCGCCGCCCGCTGGGCCGCCCGGTTGATGACCCCGATCTTGGCCAGGAAGGGCAGACGCACCAGCGTCATATTCAGCAGGATGGACAGGCGCAGGGCCAGGCCCTCCTTCTTTCGGTCCTCGGTACAGAAGCCGATGCCGGCGCTGATGGCGGAAGCGGGGTTGCCGCCCTTGAGCTTCTTTCCGTCCAGCACCACCTCGCCGGAATCGTATTTGTCCACACCGAAGATCGCGCGCATGATCTCAGACCGTCCGGCGCCCACCAGGCCGAAGAAGCCGACCACTTCGCCTTTGCGGACCGAGAAGGAAATGTTCTCGAATACGCCCTTGCGGGTCAGTCCCTTGACCTCCAGCATGGTGTCGGTGATCTCGGCGGGTTCCTTTAAGTACAGGTTCTCCAGGGGACGGCCGATCATGTTGGCGATCAGCTCCTCCTGGGTGAACTGGTCCTTGTCCTTGGTAATGATATTCTGGCCGTCCCGGATGACCGTGATGCGGTCGGACAGGTACATGACCTCGTCCAGCTTGTGGCTGATGTAAACGATGGCGATGTTGCGCGCCACCAGCTTCTTGATGATCTGGAACAGGGTCTCCGTATCCGCCTCGGACAGGGAGGAGGTTGGCTCATCCATGATGATCAGACGGGCGTTGCGGGTGAGGGCGCGGCCGATCTCGATCATCTGCTGCTGGCCCACCGACAGGTCTCCGGCGATGGTCCGGGGCGAGATGTTCATATCCAGCTCCGCCAGAATGCGGGCCGACTCCTCATACAGCTTCTTGTGGTCCACCAGTCCGCCCTTCATGGGCAGGTTGCCGATGAACAGGTTCTTGGCCACATCCAGCTGGGGCGCGATGGACAACTCCTGGTAAACGCAGGACACGCCCGCCGCAATGGCCTCTTGGGTAGATTTGAAGTGGACTTCCTTGCCGTCGATCAGATACTGACCTCCGTCCCTGGCATGGGCGCCGGTCATGACCTTGATCAGCGTCGATTTTCCCGCGCCGTTCTCTCCGCACAGCGAGTGGACCTCGCCCTCACGGATATCGAACGAGACGCCGTCCAGCGCCTTTACGCCGGGGAAAATCTTTTCAATGCCTTTGAGTTCAATAAAGGTCTTTCCTGCACTCAAAGTCTATTCCCCCTTCTGTGCTTTGGGCCGGCCATCTTGTCCTCCATGGCCCGCCCGATTTCCATTTGGCAATTTATATAACCTATCCCTTATACGTCCCATATTATACCGCACTTCATACAAACACGCAACAAGTTTTTTTGCTTTTTTGTCTGTGTTCCCGCTGAAATTTTCGTTCCATTTTCTACATATCCACCAAAAGAACGCCGCACCCGGAAAGCAGGGCGCGGCGCTCTTCGTCATATTTACGTTTCAGTCAAATGCAAGGCCCAAATAACCCCGTTTTTCCGACTCCCAGCGGCTTTTTTTCTCCGCATCATACCACTTTATAACGCCGAAGGACTGGCCGTAATCGCCGGTAAAGCCCTCGGCAAAAATGGGATAGCGCACAAAATATCGGGGTGCCGGCTCCGCCTGGGCCACCAGGGCCAGTCCGGCGGACAGGTCGCCCTCCGGCGTGAGCAGCTCCTTGAGCATCACGCCGTCCCGCAGCCGCTCCACCGCCGCACAGCCTCTGCCGTGAGGAAGCTCCAGCGCGTAGAGCTCGCTTCCACTGGTCCGGGACATCGCCTGCTGGAAGCCGATCATGGCGTCGGAATAGGCAATGTGGAAGGTCCCGTCCAGCCGCTCCTCCCGCAGCCGGTTATAGTCCTCCGGCTCTGTCCGAGCCAGGGAGGTTCCCTCTGCCGGCGCGGCCACCTGCTCCGCCGGCAGCTCGACCTCGCTCAGGGCAAAGGCCGAATCATATCCTGCCATGCGGAAAAATCCGAACAGGCTGGGCTCAGCGGGCACCAGCACCACACAGTCCATCCGGTGCTCGGTCAGGTAAAAATCCACATAGCGCAGCAGCATCTGGCCGTAGCCCTTGCCCCGGGCCTCCGGATCGGTGGTCAGCGCATAGAGGTAGGCCGCGTCGGCCGTCGTCCCGTCGGGCAGGCGCAGGGTAACCAGGGGAGCCGCAATCATGGTGCGCAGCACGCCGTCCTCCCGCAGCAGGAAGGTGTGCTCCAACCGGCAGCAGCGCCGGTAAAAGCTGTTGACAAATTCGGACTCATCTCCGAATCCCTTGTGCCACAGCGCATGAATTTCCTCCACGTCCGCAGGCGTGGCGGGCTTGATCTGTATCATGAGCAGTCACCTCATTCCAAGTTTATGGTATTTTCACGGCCCTTACCGCAGATAGGCCGAGTCCTTCTCCAGCAGAATGTCCGGGTAATCGAACCGCTTGGCCTTCCGCAGGCCCAGCCCCACAAAACTCCGTTTTGCGGGGACCCCGTTCCTTTTTTTGCGGCCGCCGGAAGTGAATTCCGCCGGCCTGCGCGCCTTCGGCGCGGCCCGCCTTGCGGCGGGTCCCTCTCGGGCCTGCGCTCTGCCCTTACAGCAGATAGGCCGTGTACTTCTCCAGCAGAATGTCCGGGTAATAGGACAGCTTGGCCTTCCGCAGGCCCTCGATGCCCACGTCGTCCTCCCGGTTCAGGTAGACCACGTCGGGGTAAGTCTGCCGGACATAGCGCGCCATCTCCCGGTTGATCACCGCATAGGCCCCCTGGATGTCCCCAAACGCCTTTTCAAAATGTACGTCAAAGGTATCGGTGCCCAGCCGGTCGCCCAGAGAGAAGGCCACCACCTGTCCCCCGGCCCGAATCAGGCCGCCAATCAGGCCCAGGGCATCGAAATTGCGCAGCGCGTCGTGGACCGCGTCATTTTCATAGCCCAGCTGTTTCTTCTCCTCCGCCTCCATCTCGCTGTCCCGCTGGGCGAACCAGGCGTTGTCCATGGCGATGCACTCGGGGATGTTGGCGTCGGTGAGTGGTTCAAACATCCAGTCCGGATAGTTCTCGTCAAACCGGTGAATGTGGTTGCGCTTGCCGTGGAGCTTCTTGCCCTTCAGGTCGGCCAGCTTATCCACGGTATAGATATAGTCGTAGGCCTTCCGGTCCTCCTCAAAGCGGAACCGGCCCGGCATGGCCGCTTCCAGCTCCTCCCGGAACTCCTGGGGCACACAGATGATTTGCAGCGGCACCCCGCCGAAGGAACGGGAGTCCTCCGCCATCGCCTGAATCACCGGCTCCAGCGGTCCGGTGCCGATGGGGAAGAGATAGCGCGTCTCTCCGCCCTCGAACAGGCGCATGACCAGGCGGTCGCCCATTCGTGTGATCATTTTGCAGAAATTGCACCCCCACAGATAGATGGTGGTGAAATTGTACTCGCACGCACGGGTGGGACGGGCCTCCAGAATCGGGTCGATCCAGACCTTGTCCGCCACCGTGGGCGTGTGAAGGGTCAGCATACCAGTTATCTCCTTCCTCGCATGGAGGGTCTTATGTTACGGGGTAGTTTACCACAACATTTCGGATTTTACAACCAGCCCCGGAAAAAAGAACAGAAAAGGGCAAAAACAGGAGGCCCCGTCCCATCGGCGGTGCCTCCTGTTCCGTTGTTTACTTCGCGTATTCGATGGCTTTGGTCTCGCGGATCAGGTTCACCTTGATCTGACCGGGATATTCCAGCTCGTCCTCGATCTTCTTGGCGATGTCCCGGGCCAGCAGGACCATCTTGTCCTCGGAGATGACCTCGGGCTTGACCATGATGCGCACCTCGCGGCCGGCCTGAATGGCGTAGGACTTCTCCACGCCCTCGAAGGAGGAGGTGACCTCCTCCAGCTTCTCCAGCCGCTTGATATAGTTCTCCAGGTTCTCCCGCCGGGCGCCGGGCCGGGCGGCGGAGATGGCGTCGGCCGCCTGGACCAGGCAGGCCACCACGGTCCGGGGCTCCACATCGTTGTGGTGGGCCTCGATGGCGTGGATCACCGCCTCGCTCTCCTTGTACTTCCGGGCCAGCTCCACGCCGATCTGGACGTGGGAGCCCTCCACCTCATGGTCAATGGACTTGCCCAGGTCGTGGAGCAGACCGGCCCGCTTGGCCAGCGTCACGTCGGCGCCGATCTCGGCGGCCAGCAGGCCGGCCAGATGGGACACCTCGATGGAGTGGTTGAGCACGTTCTGGCCGTAGCTGGTGCGGTAGCGCATGCGGCCCAGCAGCTTGATGAGCTCGGGGTGCAGGCCGTGGACGTTGGTCTCGAAGACGGCCCGCTCGCCCTCGGCCTTGATGGTGGCGTCCACCTCCCGCTTGGCCTTCTCCACCATCTCCTCGATGCGGGCGGGGTGGATGCGGCCGTCCTGGATGAGCTTCTCCAGAGCGATGCGGGCGATCTCCCGCCGGACCGGGTCGAAGCAGGAGACCGTGATGGCCTCCGGCGTGTCGTCGATGATGAGATCTACGCCGGTCAGCGTCTCCAGCGTGCGGATGTTGCGGCCCTCGCGACCGATGATTCGGCCCTTCATCTCGTCGTTGGGCAGGGGCACCACCGACACCGTGGCTTCCGCCACATGGTCGGCCGCGCACCGCTGAATGGCCAGAGAGAGAATCTCCCGGGCGTAGGTATCGGCCTCTTCTTTATAACGGGTCTTGATCTCGTTGACCTTCAGGGCGGCCTCGTGGGTGACCTCGTCCTCCAGCTCCTGAATGAGCAGATGCTTGGCCTCCTCGGCGGTCAGGCCGGAGATGCGCTCCAGCACCTCCAGCTGCCCCTTCTTCATGGATTCGACCTCTGCCCGGACTTCCTCGACTTCCGCCAGCTTGCGGGAGAGGGTCTCTTCCTTCTTTTCCATGTTCTCGGTCTTGCGGTCGAGATTTTCTTCCTTCTGGTTCAGGCGGTTCTCCTGCTTGGACAGCTCCGCCCGGCGCTCCTTGACTTCCCGCTCGTACTCGTTGCGGGCCTTGAGAATCTCCTCTTTGGCCTCCACCAGCGCCTCTCTCTTTTTGCTTTCGGCGGATTTGATGGATTCATTGATGATTCGCTTGGCCTCTTCCTCGGCGCTGGAGATCTCCTTTTCCGCGACGCGCTTGCGCCACTGGATGCCGAGGGGGAAGGCAACGAACGCCGTAACCACAATGGCGATGATTACGCCAAGAATTACGGGTCCCATACTTGTTGTCTGCACCTCCATGTTTATGCGTTGTTTGTTTTTTGGCAAAAGAATTCGCGGGACCCAAAAACTGGGCCCGCGATAATTGAAAAACTGCCCCGACGATTTGGGCTCGGTATTTGAGGAAAAACCATCTATCTCAAAAAGGCGCAAACCGCCCAGTTTTTCAAAATTATCCGTTCTTATTGTAAAGCGGAGGCGGTTTTCTGTCAAGAGAACATTTGCCGCCTTCACAGGAAAACCGGGGAATCCGCCGTCTGTTTTGGTGGAAATTCCCCGGTTTTCGCTACTCCTGGCTGGCCAGCTGGAAAAAATCCGCCGGCCGCGCCTCAGGATCGAACAGGTTGCAATATTGCAGGATGCGGTATTGGGCCAGGAATTCCTGCGCCGCCTGGGTCAGGGCGCTCTCGTCGTCCGTGGACGTGCCCGCCTCGTCCACATAGCCCAGGGCATTGATCGCGGGTAGGACCTCCATGCCCTCTGCCAAAAAGCTCTGGTAGCCCGTCAGCGGCAGGCCCGCCTGCTGAAGCAGCAGCGTGGACAGATAGTTCACCGAATAATTCAGCCCCTCCGCCTCGTCGATGTCGTAGTTGGCCCACAGGTAGAAGGGGGTCTGCTGCCGCCGCTGCTGGACGCTGACGTCCAGGCTGTCAAAGGTGCCGCCCAGAATATCCGTGTAGAAGGAGGTGGCCACCTGGGGCTGGTGGTCGCCGAAAATCAGGATCAGGGTGGGCTCCTCCACCTGGCTGAAGTAGTCCAGCAGATACTCCACCGCCTGGTCGCTCTGGCGCATCAGGGAGAGGTACTGGTCCACGGTCGGATACTTTCCCGCCCGGGTCCCGGTCAGCTCCACCGTCCGGGGCAGACCGGTCCAGGGGACCGAGTAGCCCGAGTGGTTCTGCATGGTCACGTTGAAGAGGAACAGCTTCTCGCCCGGCGCCTTCTCCTCGTAGAGGCGGATCAGGTTTTCATAGTCGCTCTGGTCGGTGACGTAGCCCCGCATGGTTTCGGTGTCGGTAAAGTCACTGAGGAAGTAGGTCTCGTCAAAACCGAAATCCTCGTAGACCGCCACCCGGTTCCAGCCGGAGGAATAATAGGGATGCATGGCCACCGTGCGGTAGCCCAGGGCGGACATCTGCTGGGGCAGGGCCACGGCGGAATCGTTGACGTAGAGCTGGTAGGGCACCGCGCCCGCCGGCAGGAAGGCCGTGGTGTTTCCCGTGAGGAACTCCCACTCGGAATTGGCCGTGGTGCCGCCGAACACCGACACCCAGGCGTTGCCCTTGACGGTATTCTCCGTCAGGGCGTGGAGATAGGGCATGGCATCCTCGCTGGTCTCAAACTCGCCCGCCACAGTCAGATCGGAGAAGGACTCCCCCATGATCACGATGATGTTGGTGGGTACGGTGACGGCGGTGCCGTCGCCCGAGGCGGTCACGCTCCCGTCCTGCGTGTCCGCGGCGATCTGCTGGAGGGTCTCCTCCGAATAGCCCTCCGGCTGGCTCACGTGACTGTACCGCAGGCAGGCGGTAAAGTTGAGGAAAAACCCGTTCCCCCGGGTGGTCCACAGCTCAGGCTCGATGCCGCAGCGGTCCAGGAATCCCGTGCCGAAGAACACCGCGCAGTAGAGGGCCGCAGCCCCGCACAGGGGAATCGTCACCGCCAGCCGCGGCATCTGCCGGCCCTTCCGCCGGGGCAGAAGGAGCAGCAGGGCCAGGTAGACCAGCAGCGCCGCCAGCGTCGCCCACTGGGTGTCGTCCAGGGAGTAGTCGTAATTGCCCGCCACATTGGCGGCGGTTTTCAGAGTAAGCAGGTCGGCCGGGAAGATGGTACGCCCCCGGAAGGAGATCACATAGTGGTTGGCCATGCCGATCACCCAGAACAGAACGGCAGACACCCCGGCGGCCAGATTCCGGCGGCCGAGGAGCAGAAAGATCCCGCCGGCGATCAGATAATACCAGATCAGATTGAGCCCAACCTGCAAAAGGGAGAAATCCGTCCAGCCATTGTTATGGTTCAGCGCCTCCACCAGCGTATAACCCAGCAACGGACTTCCCACCCACAGCAGGCGGGACAGCCAGTTGCCCAGCGTGCCCGAGAGAGCCTTATTTTTTCGTTCCAGTATGGTAAGCGTACGTTCCATGGCGGCAGTCCCTTTTATGTATATCAAATTCCTGTATATGTTTCGTTTCTTTTTGGTAAACTGTCCGTCATTATAGCGACTTCCCGCGCAAAATACAACCAGAAATTATGAACAGAGCGTAAAAAGTGGCCGCTGCCGCTTTTTACGCTCTGTTTGTATTTCCCAGATGTCCTGCCGGCGCACCATTCTGCCGGGAGAGAATCGTCCTCCTCCACCCACTCTTTCTGCACATCCACCACGCGGTATTCGCCCGCCGGGTGTCCGGCGCTCCAAACATTTTGCCCCAGGCAAACTCTTGCCGCAGGCGGAATTCACTTCCGCCGAGGATGCAAAAATCCTTCAGGGCCCCGCCGAATACCACCCATATTGGTCTGAATCATAATTCTGCCGGGAGAGAATCGTCCTCCTCCACCCACTCTTTCTGCACATCCACCAC
>DXYV01000009.1:0-42984 GCA_019415645.1 Clostridiales bacterium | reverse complement strand
ATTCTGCCGGGAGAGAATCGTCCTCCTCCACCCACTCTTTCTGCACATCCACCACACGGTATTCGGTGGGACTGTCCCGGATGACCAGCCGCCGGATTCCCGCGTTGATGATAAGGCGCCGGCACATGGAACAGGAGGTGGAGCCGGGAATCAGGTCCCCGGTCTTGGGGTCCCGGCATACCATGTAGAGGGTCGCGCCCAGCACCTCGCTGCGGGCGGCGGAGATGATGGCGTTGGCCTCCGCGTGGACGCTGCGGCACAGCTCATACCGCTCGCCGGAGGGAATCTTCAGCCGCTCGCGGGTACAATAGTTCAAATCCGCGCAGTTTTTCCGTCCCCGGGGCGCGCCGTTGTAGCCGGTGGAGACGATCTCATCGTGCTGCACAATAATGGCTCCGTAGCACCGGCGCAGACAGGTGGAGCGTTCCAAAACCGTCTCGGCGATGTCCAGATAGTAGTTTTCCTTATCAATGCGCTCCATGGCGGACCTCCTGACGTAAGTTCTGCTTATCCACGCCCAGTATAACAAGTTTTGCGGGGGCTTTCAACGCCTGAATTCACATTTTGTTTACGTTTCCCCCATTGACTCGGTCATCTTCTCCGATTATCATTAAGAAATAGCAAGATGCAAGGAGGTGCCTGCGGTTATGATCCGGAGTAAATTGCAGCAGTTTATGTATGGCCGCAATGGCGCCGACCAGTTCGCCCTGGCCACGATGTGGGCCGCTATTATTTTGTGGATTGTCTTTTCCCTCTGCCGGCTGACGGTGATTTATCTGCTCTCCGTCGTTCTGATGCTCTATACCCTGTTTCGGATGTTCTCCCGCCGGCTGGATAAGCGGCGGGAGGAAAATGCTAAGTTTCTCAGTTTCCTCCGTCCTGTTCGGCGGAAATTTTCCACTTGGCGCTGCCGTCTGAAGGATAAGGACCACCGTTACTTCCGCTGCCCCAATTGTAAGCAGCAGATGCGGGTCCCCAAGGGCAAGGGGCGTATCCAGGTCACCTGCCGCAACTGCGGAATCACCTTTGAAGAAAAAAGCTGAGCGCCGGCGTCCCGCCGGTCTATCGCGCCCTGGGCGGTCTCTCGTCCGGGGCATTTTTGTTGCCCGCCGTAAGGCAGCGCCTGTTTTTTCGGTTTGGGTTCCCTTTTTTGCAAATCTATGATATGATAAATAGGAGGGAGCATTGGAAAATTTTTGAATTTTCGTCTCGTTTCTTCCATTCTTGCATATTTGCAGCCCAGGCTGCCCGGGCTAGGTCCGCTCTGCGGCGCCTTCCCACTCCTGATTTGAACGGGCGCGCCCGCCCGCGGCGGGCCGCCACGCTACCCTGAGGTGAATCTATGAATACCCCCACCATTGCCGCTGCTGCCACCGGTTCCGGCCGAAGCGCCATCGGCATCGTCCGTCTGTCCGGTCCGGCGGCGATTTCCGCCGCGTCCGCCGTATTTACCCCCGCGGCCGGGGGCAGTCTGGCCGACGCGCCCGACCGCACGCTGGTCTACGGCGTGCTCCGCGACCAGGAGGGGCAGGTCATCGACCGCCCCCTGGCGACCGTCAGCCGCGCCCCCCACAGCTACACCGGCGAGGACACCGCCGAGCTTCAATGCCACGGTTCTCCCGCCGTGTTGACCATGGCGCTGGAGGCCCTCTACGCCCAGGGCGTCCAGCCCGCCCCGCCCGGCGAGTTCACCAAGCGCGCCTTTCTCAACGGCCGCATGGATCTGGCCCAGGCGGAGGCCGTAGCCGACCTGATCGACGCAGAGACCGAGGCCTGCGTGCATCACGCGGCAGGGCAGTTGGGCGGCGCGCTCTCCCGCCGGGTGGAGGCCATTTACAGCCGTCTGGTGGACCTGATGGCCCATTTCCATGCGGTGCTGGACTACCCCGACGAGGACATTGACCCCTTCGGAGCCCGCGACATCCGGCAGGCTCTGGCCGACGCCGGCCAGCAGCTGGACGGCCTGCTGGCCACCTATCAGCGGGGCAGGCTCCTGTCCCAGGGCGTCCCCTGCGCCATCGTGGGCAAGCCCAACGCGGGCAAGTCCTCTCTGCTCAACGCTCTGCTGGGGTATGACCGGGCCATCGTCACCCCCATTGCCGGTACCACCCGGGACACCATTGAGGAGCGAATCAAGCTGGGCGGCGTGCTGCTGCGGCTCATCGACACCGCCGGCCTGCGGGAGGCCGCCGACGAGGTGGAGCGCATCGGCGTGGAGCGCAGCCGGGCCGCTGTGGAGCAGGCGGAACTGGTCCTGGTGGTGCTGGACTGCGCCCGCCCCCTGGATGAGGAGGATCAGGCCGCCCTTCGGCTGGCCCAGTCCGCGCCCCACTGTATTCTGGTCCATAATAAGATCGATCTTCCTGCCAGCGCCCCGGCGACGCTGCCCCGGCTGGACCCCATGCCGCCGGTGGTGGAGGTCTCCGCCCTGACTGGTGAGGGCCTGGACGAGCTGGAGCTGGCCATTGAGACGCTGTTTCTCGGGAAGGAGCTGGACATCAGCGGCGATCTGCTGACCAACGCCCGTCAGGCCGACGCGGCCAGGCGGGCCAGGGAGTCTCTGGAGCGGGCCGGCGCGGCCCTGGCCGCCGGCGTCACGCCTGACGCGGTGCTCACCGACGTGGAAGAGGCCCTGTCCGCTCTGGGCGAGCTGACCGGCAAATCCGTCCGGTCCGACATCACCAGCCGAATCTTTGAACGCTTCTGCGTCGGAAAATAATTGACCCCTCTGGCGGGCGGAGCTGAGCTCCGCCCGCCAGAGGGGTTTTTGCTGCCCAGATTGTATCGGCCGCGCCCCCGCTTCAGCGGGATGCGTTCAGCCCGGAGAGATACTCCTCCGCGGCCCGGGCGGCCACCGCGCCGTCCGAAGCGGCGGTGATCACCTGCCGCAGGGGCTTGCGGCGCAGGTCACCGGCGGCAAATACGCCGGGAATGGAGGTGCGGGTGCTCTCGTCCACCAGCAGCCAGCCGCCCTCGTCCATCTCCAGCACCCCCTGCACCAGCTCGGTAGCCGGAGTGCGGCCAATGGCTACGAACACCCCGTCGCAGGGGATGACCCGGCTGCTCCCGTCGGTCCGGTCGGTCACCTCCACGCCGGTAATCAGCGTCTCGTGGAGCAGGCGGGTCACCTGGGCGTTCCAGACAAACTCCAGATTTTCCGCCTTCTCCAGGGCGGGCAGATAGCTGCGGTCGCAGCGCAGCGTGTCCCGGCGGTGGATGAGGTAGACCTGCTTGCACAGCCGGGCGAGGAGAATGGCCTCCGCGGCGGCGGAATCCCCGCCGCCCACCACGGCCACGGTTTTCCCCTTGAAAAACATGCCGTCGCAGGTGGCGCAGTAGGACAGGCCTCTGCCCCGCAGCGCGTCCTCCTCGGGCACGCCCAGGGGGCGCGGGTCTGCGCCGGTGGCCAGAATGAGCGCGGAGCCGGCAAAGGGGCCGGCGGTGGTCTGAGCCAGCTTCTGGGGGCCGGTCAGGTCCAGCGCCGTCACGCGGGCAAAGGCGAAGGACGCGCCGAAGCGCTCGGCCTCCTCCTTCATGCGCAGGGCCAGGTCCAGGCCGCCCAGCGGAGCCTCCAGACCGGGATAGTTTTCAATGCAGTCCGTGGTGGACATCTGCCCGCCGGGGCTGGTCCCCTCCAGGACAACCGCGGACAGGCCCGCCCGGGCGCAGTAGAGCGCGGCGGCAAAACCCGCCGGACCGCCGCCGACGATCAGCACGTCGTAGATCTGAGGTGTGTCCATAACGATCCCTCCTATGATTTGGTAGTATGGGCAGAAACAGGGGAAGGTATCCCTCCGGTCAAATCAGGCCGACGGCGTTGCCGCATCCGCCTCCAGCTTACGGAACAGGCGAAGCAGCACCAGGACCGCGGCGATGGAGAGGATGACCTCCGCCACAGGCTGGGCATAGGGCAGGCCATACAGGGGGAAGAGCGCGTTGAGTATGAACAGGGCGGGAATCTCCAGCACGATCTTGCGCAGGATGGCAAAGACCAGGGCGTTCTTTCCCAGGCCGGAGGCCTGGAACACCGCCACCGCGATGAAATCCATACCCAGGAAGGGCAGCCCCAGGCAGAACCCCCGCAGGAAGCGGGTGCCATAGGCCACGATGGCCTCGTTGCTCATAAACAGCTGGATGAGATTGCCCGCGAACAGATAGTAGCCCGCGGCCACCAGGAACAGGAAGCCCAGAGCGATCTTGACGGCAAACAGCAGCGTGCGCTTCATGCGCTGGATGTTGCGGCTGGCATAGTTGTAGCTGATCAGAGGCATGATGCCCTGGGACAGGCCCATGGCGATCTGCATGGGCACCATGTTGATCTTCTGGACGATGCCCATGGCGGCCACGGCATCTGCCCCGAAGGCGGAGGTGAAGTTATTGAGCACCGTCATACCGGTGACGTTAAGCAGGTTCTGGATGGAGGCAGGAACGCCCACACCAAACACGCCCAGCACGATGTCCCTCCGGGGGCGGAACTGACGGGGATGGATGCTGACATAGGTGCGTCCGCGCTTGATATAGAGCAGGGCGAAGAAATAGAGGCAGGCCACGCAGTTGGACAGGAAGGTGGCCAGGCCCGCCCCAGCCGCGCCCATATGAAAGCCCCAGGGGAGGATAAAGATGGGGTCCAGAATGATGTTGAGGATACAGCCGCTCATGGTGCCCAGGCTGGCGTGGAGGGAGGCGCCCTCCGCCCGCACCAGATAGGCCATGACCACATTGAGGATGGCCGGCGCGGCGCCCCAGCTTACCGTCCAGTCCATATAGCCCGCCGTGGCCGCGGCGGTGGAGGAATCCGCGCCCAGCAGGGTGAGCAGCGGGCCCTGAAACACCACGCACAGCAGGGAGAAGGCGATTCCGCAGAACAGGGCGCAGTAGAAGCCGAAGGCCGAGCTGCGGTAGACCGTCTCGTAATCCCGGCGGCCCAAAGCCCGGCTCATCATACTGGAAGCGCCTACGCCGAACAGGTTGTTGATGGCGTTGAAGGCCAGCAGCACCGGCGCGGCCAGGGCCACGCCGGCATTTTGAATCGGGTCGTTGAGCATTCCCACAAAGTAGGTGTCTGCCAGATTATATAGGACCATGACCAGGGAACTGAGGACCGTAGGCACGGCCAGCTTCAGCACCGCCTGGGGAATGGGGAGCTGCTCAAACAGCGCCACTTTTTGTGTGTCTTCCATGGTAGATAAGGCCGCCTTTCGTATGGAAAAAGTCCCGGCCGAAGGCCGGGGAAACCACGACGCAAAACGCTTTCAGAGGGGGTTCACCCCTTTGAAAGCGTTGCCGTGAGAAAATCGGGGATCAGGCCGCCGGCCGGGGGCGGCCAAACAGCACGAACAGATAGGGCGCCAGCAGAGACAGGAGCGTGCCTACCCAGAGGGCGTCCGTCCCCGCCAGGGCAGACCACACCTGGGAGAGGAAGGCGCTCCAGTCAAAAATCGCACCCAAGTAAAGGCCAAAGGGTAGAAACAGCGGGGGAAATAGGTACTGAATCAGCAGGACCAGCAGCTGGAGCACAGCGGCAAGAGTGGCGGAGCAGAGCAGCTCCCGCCGGGTCATGCCGCGCAGGAAGAACCATCCGGCCAGAAGGGCCGCCAGGAACAGAATGCCGTACCAGATCAAAATTCGGACAGCGCCAATCGAAAGCACCCCGTCCGGACTGGTCACAACATAGAACCGCCCGCCCAGATAGATGGTCAGATAGTAGGACACGATTCCGGCCAGTACGCAGAACACCGGCACTTTCCACAACTGATTGCCGCGAATCTTCATGGCTTGGCTTCCCCTTTCGCCGCTTGTTTGTTCCTATTGGGCGGGAAACGACTGAATTTGAATTTATTGTATAATGCGGGCCGATTCCTGTCAAGAGGCGCACATAGAGGTCAACAATGAGCCGACCGCAGGCGGCGCATCAGCAGGCCGACCGCCAGGCCGACCAGCGCGGGGCAGATCCACCCGAAGCCCCGTCCGGCAAGGGGAAGCCAGCGGATAACCCAGGTGATGACAGACTCCAGATGCAGCACGGTCCGGGCTCCTTCCGGCAGGGTACGGAGAAAGTCGAACAGGGCCGCCGCCGCGGTAAAGGCCAGTGTCCACCGCAGAATGCTCCGGTCGTTCTGGAACGCTCGGCCGCCCAGAGTCAGCAGGATAAGTACGATAGCCAGGGGGTAGAGAAACATCAAAACCGGCAGGGAATAGGCGAGAATCGCGTCCAGGCCCAGGTTCGCAATGAGAAAGGAGAGCACACAGAAGGCCACGGCCCAAACCTGGTAGGACGGTCCCTTGGGGAAGAGGGCCACAAAGGTCTCCCCGCAGCTGGTAATCAGGCCCACCGCCGTTTTCAGGCAGGCCACCGTAACCGTGACCGCCAGAATGACCGCTCCGGCAGGGCCAAAATAGTGTTCCGCCATCTGGGCCAATACCTCCCCGCCGTTCTCACTTACGCCGAAAGCACCGCGGCTCTGAGCGCCCGCCACTGTAACCAGCACATAGATCAGGGCCATCAAAAGGGAGCTGAGCAATCCCGCGCGTACGGTGTTCTGTGCCACAGCCCCAGGGTCTCGAACACCAAGGCCCCGGATCACATTGACCACGATGATTCCAAACGCCAGGCCGGCCAGGGCATCCATGGTATTATAGCCCTCCAGCAGCCCGGTCGAGAATGCGCCGGAGGCATAGGCCCCCTCCGGCATGAATTGGGCTGGGTCGCCCAAAGGCGCAGTCAAGGCCCGCAGGAGCAGGACCGCCAGGAAACAGAGAAACAATGGATTGAGGACCTTTCCCACCCAGGTGAGAATCTGGCCCGGCCGCAGGGAGAGGACCAGAACTGCCGCAAAAAACAAAAGGGAAAAGAGAGCCAGACCCATATTCTGTCCTGTCCCGGGCAGCATCCGCTGGACGCCTACGGTATAGGAGACGGTGGCACAGCGGGGAATGGCGAAAAAGGGGCCAATGGTCAGATACAGCGCGCAGGTAAAGAAAAGCCCATACCACTTCCCCACCCGGCTGCTCAGGCCCAGCAGCCCATCCTCCTGGCTGACTCCCAGAGCGACGACGCCCAAAAGGGGCAGGCCTACTCCGGTAATCAGAAATCCGGCGGCCGCCGACCAGATACTGCGGCCCGCCAACTGGCCCATAGAGGCAGGAAAAATCAAATTGCCGGCGCCGAAAAACAGGCCGAACAGCATGCTTGCCACAGCCAGGAGCTGGCGGAAGGTTAGTTTTTTCATAGCGGTTCCCTCCTCCGAAGCCTTGTACAAAATCAGACAGAACAACTGGATTATACCGCGCTTTCTCCGTCCCGTAAAGCGAAAATCTCCAAGGGAATCACTTTGTTCGGGACTGTTTCGCCGCTCCGGGCATTTCCGCATGGGGGAGCGGCGGAACAAAAAAGAAAGACATCTGCGGGAAGCAAATGTCTTTCTTTTGGGAGCGAGTGACGAGGCTCGAACTCGCTCCCCGGCATCCCACGAATGGCCGCCGGCCATTCGTGGGAACCCTGCCTCACCTCTTGATTGAATCACGCCTCCGGCGCGGGGTGGAGGCAGCGAGCCCGTCAAGGTTTCTTTTTGGAAGGGGCGGTTAAAATCGATATTTTGGATGGACGAGACTATTGCAGAAGAACCGCCAAACGGCCCTTCTGGGCCGCGGCGCGAGTGCGCCGCACAAGCGTTTTCACCGCAGGGGAAAACCTTGGCGCAGGGGCGGCTCTGCCGACCCCGAGCATTTAAATGCCGAAGGGGGGAGGCCGCCTCGGCGGCCGGAGCCCAAAACAAAAGGACATCCTTCCGGATGTCCTTTTGTTTTGGAGCGAGTGACGAGGCTCGAACTCGCTCCCCGGCATCCCACGAATGGCCGCCGGCCATTCGTGGGAACCCTGCCTCACCTCTTGATTGAATCGCGCCTCCGGCGCGGGGTGGAGGCAGCGAGTACGTCAGTGCTCTTCTATCCTTCCAAAAAGAAAAGACACGCTAAAAGCGTGTCTTTCTTTTTGGAGCGAGTGACGAGGCTCGAACTCGCTACCTCCACCTTGGCAAGGTGGCGCTCTACCAGATGAGCTACACTCGCGACAACGGAAGTTATTTTAGCAACTCATCGTTCCGTTGTCAAGAGAAAAATCAATTTTCCCAAAAATTTTGCGCAACAGAGTCCAGTATCCCCGCCACGCCTACGCCGGCGGCTGTGGTCTCAAGCGCGGTTTCCTCCGATCCGCCGGTCTCCTGCGGCGCCTGAGCGGCGTAGTCGATGCAGTCTGGATAGCGGCTCTCCTCCCAGGCATACCCCGCCGCGTGAAACGCGTCGTCGGTGGCATACAGGGGTTCCTCCGCCGTGGGGTCCAGATGGCGGTAGCCCTCCTGGGTGTAGACGATGAGCCAGAAATGGGGCGCATCCAGCAGGGTCCCCTCCGCTACCGTGGCCTCCAGGTCCGCCAGCTGGCACAGCAGGCGCAGCGCCAGGGCGAATCCCTGGTCGTTGGCCCGCCCGCGCACCAGCGCGTCGTAGGCGGTGGTGCCGCCGGTTGGGACATAGCTGGCCGTCTCCCGCAGCGCGGCGCACAGCTGCTCCACAGTCAGGGTGTCCGCCTCCTCCCCCAGCCTCTCCAGAAGGGTCAGGGCGTGAGACTCCAGCTCGCTCCGGCGCATGTCCAGCGCTTCTGTATCCTCCGGCCAGGTCAGGGAAAATTCCACAATGCGGCTGGTCCCCTGGTTGGGGTAGAGGGTCACCTGGATGTCCGGCTCGGCCAGAGCGGCCAGCGGGGTGTCCAGATAGGTCTGCCGGGCCAGCTGCTCCATGGCCGCCGTGTCGCCGGTGAAATAGCTGACCCGCACCGCGCACTGCTCGGAGAAGGATTCCATGGCAGCGGACAGGGTCTGCTTGATGGCGGTGGAACCCGTCACCGGCACGATGGCGGCCACCTCCTCGGCTGAGCGCGCGTACTGGATGGTGACGGTGACCTCATAGTAGGACACCACCCGGGTCGTGACCGTCTGCAGGTCCTCCACCGCGTAAGCGCCCAGGGGGTCCTCGGTGCACACCTCCCGCCGGGCGGCCTCCACATCCGTGCTGACGTCGTCCGTATAGTTGGACAGGCGAATCACGCCGGTGTCCTGATGCTCGCCGATCAGATAGAGAAACGCGTTGACCAGCTCCGGGTAATTTTCCGCCTGGAGGACCGAGGCGTCCTCACTGACCGGATACTCCACATGGACCGAGGAGGAGGCGTATTCCCGGTTGAGCAGGGCAGAGCAGCCGCTGGCGGTCAGCGCCAGCAGCGCGGCGCAGCACAGGGCGGCGAAGCGCGGTTTCATGGGGTCGTCCTCCCTTCTGCCCCGCCTGAGTCCGGGGCCCATGACAGCCGGCGGCGCAGGCGCCGCACGGCTTAAAACCCAATTTCCTCGTTGATCAGCACCACTTCCACCTGGCCAGCCAGCGCGGGCTTCTCCCACAGGACCACCAGGGCGGCGCAGATACGGTCGGGGCTCTTGCAGTTGTGGCATTTCAGCTCACCCACGGCGCAGGGGGTCTTTTTGGCCAGCCGGCGGGCATTGAGGGGGCCGGCGATGTTGCGGGCCCGCCAGAGCGCGGCGTCGTAGTCCGGGGCGATCTTATTGCGTCCCACCACAAAAATGACCTTCTCATGGCCGAACAGGGTGGAGGCCACCCGGTTGCCGCCGCCGTCGATGTTGATGATCTCGCCGGTCTCCGCCACGCCGTTGACCGAGCAGATGTAGACCTGGGCGTCGGTGGCCTCCTTGGGCTGGACGTTGCGCTCCTTATCCCAGTGCCACACACATCGGTTGTGGGTGGACAGGCGCTCAAACAGCCCCATGTCCCGGACGGTCTGGGAGCCGCCAAATCCGATGGATACCCCGTCCAGCGACCGGTCCAGATAGTCGCAGGCTTCCTGAGCGGTCTCGAACCGGGAGACCTGGTAGCCCTCCCGCTCCAGATTGCGGGTCAATGTTTCAAAATCAGGCATCGTGTACGCATCCTTTCCGTGCGCGAAGGTCCGCGCATCCTACAAATCCGTCCCGGAGTAGTCCCGGAACCCGTCGCCCAGCACCTCGTGGGCCGGACAGACAATGAGAAACGCATCCGGGTCCAGCTCCTTGACCGTCCGCTTCAGGCTGACGATCTGCCGCTGCTTGAAGGCGCACAGCAGCACCTTCTTTTCCGTGCCGGACCAGGCCCCCTTTCCCTGGAGGATGGTGACGCCCCGGTCCAAGTCCTGGGTAATGGCGGCGATGAGCTCATCAGGCTTGTCGCTGATGATATAGGCCACCTTGGCCGTGTCCATGCCATAGAGGACTCCATCCATGACGATGGTGGAGATATACAGGGCCACCAGGCCGTACAGCGCGGATTCCAGGCTGCGGAAGGCCACAGCTACCGAGACGATCACCACCAGGTCCACCCCGAGCAGCAGCTTTCCCATGGGCAGCCAGGACAGCTTGAGCTTGAGCAGCCGGGCCATCAGGTCGGTGCCGCCGGTGGTGGCGCCCTGCAGAAAGACCACCCCCAGGGAGAGCCCCAGCAGCACGCCGCCGAAAATGCAGGCTAAGATGGGTTCCATGGGCGGAAACTGGTAGACCAGGTCCAGCGCGTCGATGAAAAGGGAGGATACGGCCATGGAGAACAGGGAGGAGAGCAGCAGATGGCCCCCCAGCAGCTTCCAGCCCGCCAGAAACAGCGGAATGTTGAGCACAATCACGACCACACCGATGGGGGCCCAGGGGAGCGCCGCGTTGATGATCTGGGCCACACCGGTAATACCGCCGAAGGCAATGTCGTTGGGTTTATAGCACCAGTTGAAGCCCAGAGCATAGAGTGCCGAGGCCGCGGTGATCAGACCGTAGGACCCAAGCAGGCGCAGAGGATTGGATGTTCGCTTCATAAGGGTCGGGTTCCTCCTTGCAGGTTGGTATGGACGCGGCGCAGACGCGCCGTCACAAAGTCCGCTCAGCCCCGGTTCCGCCTGATGGCAGAACCTGCGCCCGCTTCCTTGCTCCGGCTTCCCCAACACGAGCCCAGCACCTGGTGCGGGTCGTGTTGGGTGCCAGGTTCAAATAGCCTCAAATCACGACGGCTCGGTCAGCAGACTCAGCTGTTCCTCGCCCCGGTCCTCCTCTTTCAGCAGCGCTCCCGCGATGGGCAGGGAGCGGGCCCGGTAGCGGGCGGCGTTGACGATGGAGGTCTGCTCCAGCGGGCGGGCGGCCTCCACGCGATACTTGGGCTTCAGGGTCATGACCGCCACACCCTGGGTGGAGCGGGTGCTCTTGGGGTTGAGGGCGGCGGTGTGGAAGATCATGCAGCGGCCCTCGGTGGAGAACACGGCCATTTCCAGGTCCTCGGTCAGCAGCCAGGCGGCCACCAGCGGCGATTTGTCGCTGTACGCGCCGGTGAGCTTTTTGCGCCGGGTCTGGGTCTGATAGCTGGCCAGCTCCACCCGGGCCACCTTTCCGTTGGCGAAGAAAAACAGCAGGTGGGCGGAGTAATCCCCGGGGATACAGGCCCAGACCACCCGCTCCTCGGGCTCCATCTCCAGCTTGGTGGGCAGATAGTCGCCCAGCGCGCTGGCCTTGGTGTCGTCGAAGTCGGACAGGCGGGTCTTGTAGCACTGCTGCTTGTCGGTAAACACCAGCAGCTCCGCCCGGTTGGTGGTCTCCCAGTATTGGCCGGGGCCGTCCCCCTCCTTGTATTTCTGCTGGTCCGCCATGCGCAGGGAGGCGGGGGTGATCTTTTTCAAATAGCCCTCCCGGGACAGGAACAGATGCACGGAATAGTCGGGAATCTCCTCCGCCGGCGCAGCCTCCGCCTCGGCCTGGTACTCATAGACGATCTCGGTGCGCCGGGGCTGGGCATATTTCTCCTTGACCTGCTCCAGCTCGCCCACGATGACCTTGCGGATGCGCTCCGGGGAATGGACCAGGTCCTTGAGATCGGCGATCTCCTCCTCCAGAGCGGCGGTCTCGGCGGTACGCTTGAGGATATACTCCTGGTTGATGTTGCGCAGGCGGATGTCGGCCACGTACTCGGCCTGAATCTGGTCGATGCCGAATCCGATCATCAAGTTGGGCACCACCTCGGCCTCCTCCTCGGTCTCCCGGATGATTCGGATGGCCTTGTCGATGTCCAGCAGGATCTTTTGCAGGCCCTTGAGGAGGTGGAGCTTATCCTCCCGCTTTTTGAGCACAAAATAGGTGCGCCGGCGTACCGAATCCATGCGCCAGCCGGTCCACTCCTCCAAAATCTCCCGCACGCCCAGCACCCGCGGCATCCCGGCGATGAGGATGTTGAAGTTGCAGGCAAAGGAGTCCTGGAGGGGGGTGAGCTGGAAGAGCTTGGCCATGAGCTTGTCGGGGTCGGTCCCCCGCTTCAGGTCGATGGTCAGCTTCAGGCCGTTCAGGTCGGTCTCGTCCCGCATGTCGGCGATCTCCCGAATCTTGCCCGCTTTGATTAGCTCGGCCACCTTGTCCAGAATGGCCTCGGAGGTGGTGGAATAGGGAATCTCGTAGATTTCAATGAGATTGTCCGCCTTCTGGTAGCGCCATTTGGCCCGCACCTTGAAGGATCCCCGGCCTGTGCGGTAGATCTGCTCCAGCGCGGCCCCGTCGTACAGCAGCTGTCCGCCGGTGGGGAAGTCGGGGGCCTTGAGCACCGCCATCAGGTCCACCTCCGGGTCGCACAGATAGGCGATGGTGGCGTCGCACACCTCGCCCAGGTTAAAGCCGCACAGGTTGGAGGCCATGCCTACGGCGATGCCCTGATTGGCGGCCACCAGGATGTTGGGGAAGGTGGTGGGCAGGAGGGTGGGCTCCTGGAGGGTGCCGTCGTAGTTGTCCACAAAGTCCACCGCGTCCTGGTCGATGTCCCGGAACAGCTCGGCGCAGATGGGGTCCAGGCGCACCTCGGTGTAGCGGCTGGCAGCCCAGGCCATATCCCGGGAGTAGACCTTGCCGAAGTTGCCCTTGGAGTCCACCAGGGGGTGAAGCAGGGCGCCGTAGCCCCGGGACAGGCGCACCATGGTGTCATAAATGGCCGCGTCGCCGTGGGGGTTGAGCTTCATGGTCTGCCCCACCACGTTGGCGCTCTTGGTGCGGCTGCCGCCCAGCAGCTTCATGGTGTACATGGTGTACAGCAGCTTGCGGTGGGAGGGCTTGAAGCCGTCGATCTCCGGGATGGCCCGGGAGACGATCACGCTCATGGCGTAGGGCATATAGTTGACTTCCAGCGTCTGGGTGATGGGCTGTTCCAGCACCTCGGCCCGCAGGCCCATGACGTTGGGGTCGTTCACACGTTTGGGGCCGCTCTCAGGCGGCTTTTTCTTAGCCATTGGAATCCGTCCTTATTGATATGGTAAATGCGTTCAGCCGGCTTCTTCGTCCACGGCGGCGTCCAGGTCCACCACGTCGGCGCCGGCCGGAGGCGCGCTCTGCGGCAGCTGTTCGCTGGCGTTCTGGGCCAGGTCCAGCCGGAGCTCCAGCTTATATTGGTTTGCCATGTGCAGGTCCAGGTCGGCGTTCAGTACGCCGGTGCCCGCAGAGCCGGTGAGGACCAGGCGGTAATTGCTGGCGTAGGAATAGGAGGAATCGGTGTGGATGGTCAGGGAAAAGTCACACGCGCCCGCCTCGTCCACCGCCAGGCGGAAGGAGAACTCCTGAAGCTCCTCCGCCGAGTATGCCCCATAGTCAGCCACGTAATCATCCAGTGTGTAGGTCAGGACATCCCGGCCGCCGGAGTGGGTAAACTGGTCGTCTCCCAGCAGCTGGGCGGCGGAAGCCGCACTGTCCATCAGGTCAGACCAGTAGAACACAGCGCCGTAAGAATAACCCTCATCGTAATTTAGAGCGCTGGCACTGTACAGCAGCTGCCCCATAGTCAGCGCTCCCGCGGTGTCGGACGTAAGCTCGGCAGTCTCCAGCGGCATACCGTACCAGGTCTCCCTATCGTAGACGCCGGAAGTCAGGGCTTCGAGCAGGGGGAGCTGGAACCAGCATCGGCCATGCTCCAGATCAGCGATGTAGTCCAGCCGGATCTGCTTCAGAGCGGTGCGGACCAGCGCCAGCTCGGTCACGGAGATGCCGGAATCCTCCGTCAACAGGTCCAGCAGCGCGTCGCCCAACTGGATCGTCAGCGTGCCGCTGGCGGCGGTCTCATTGGCCAGGGCGTCCAGGTCCAGGGAACCGGTATAGGGCGTGTCGCCGTTCAGCGAGTCCAACATGGTCAGCTCCAGCTCCGCAGAGGCGGTGGAGCGGGTGCTCTGGCCGGCCGGCGGCGCGGCGCTCAGGGCCGCCAGTGCCCGGTTGACGATGGTGAACTGGGAATCCACGGTCTCCACTGCGGCGGCGGGGTCCACCAGCACGGCGGTCTGGTAGTCGGCGTCCCACCAGACCATGCACCCCAGCGCCTGGGCGAAAAAGCGCACCGGCACATAGGTCCGGCCGCCCTTTGCGTAGCTGGGGGCGTCCAGAGTGATGGTCTCCGCCGCGCCGTCCGCCGTGACGGAGACGGTATCTCCGCCCACAGCAAAGGAGAGGGACCGGTCCTCCAGGGTGCAGGTCACCGTGCCGCCGGAATAGGACACCTGCGCGCCCAGGGCCTCCATCAGGACACGCAGGGGAACCATGATGCGGCCCTCCGCGGCCTCCGGCTTGGCGTCGGGGAAGGTGAGGTAGGCGCCGTTGAGCATGACGCCCAGCTCGCCAGGGGTCCCGCCCAGAGCGCGGATGGTCTCCGCCCGGGCCAATTCCTCCTGATAGAGATGCCACTGGTCGCTCAGCCAGTCCTCCAGCATCCACTGGTCGAACTCCTCCCGGGTCATCTCACTGTCGGCCAGGAAGGCGTCCACCGTGTCATAGCCATAGCTGTAATAGCTGTTCCACCAGTAAGCTTCCGCGTCGAAGGCGGCCACCTCCTCGGCGTGCTCCGCCAGGAAGCTCTCCCGCCAGGCGTCATAGGCCTCGTTCTCCAGCCACACCTCGTAGAGACTGCGCATCAGATCCTCTTGGTCGGCATAGCCGAACTCCTCCACATATTCGTCCACCGTGTAATACTCGGAGGCCCAGTAGTCGGCCCAGAACGAATCAAAGTCGGCCACGAAGGCGTCATAGCTGGCGTCGCCGGAGGCGGCCAGGGCGGGAAGGGTCATGGACAGGGACAGCAGCAGGGACAGCAGCAGGGACAGCGCCAGAGAAAGGAACCGGGACATGCGTTTCATGGGGATTCCTCCTTCATTCCGTGGGCGGATGGGTCGATGGGGCATTCAGCCCCAGAAGCGTGGGTTGGGCTGGTCGGTGAGAAGCGCGTCATGCTCCACGCCCAGGGCGGCGATCAGTTTGGCGTACTCCTCCTCATAGGGGACGATCGAGCCGTTCTCCCACCGGCTGTACGTATGGGACGAGGTTTCCGCCAGCCGGGCCAGGTCGATACGGCTGAGGCCCTTGGCCTTGCGCAGGGCGCGCAGCCGCTCGGTGTCCAACTGATAGGGCATGGGAGTCAGGCGCGGGGTCGATTCAGGGCCCCGGTGTTCTGCCATAAACAGCACCTCCGTTCCAGCAAAATATGGGTAAGCGGCCCGCATGGGCCGGAAGCGTCAGGAAATATCGGCCAGCTCTAAATATTTGTAGCCATTTTCTGCGATATGGCGCCCCAGCCGGTCCCGACCGGCCGGGGACCCCGTTTTTTCCTGCTGCCTGGGGCAAGTGAATGGCCCCAGGCCAAGGTTTTGGCTGCGCCAAAACGCTTGTACGCCGCAGGCGGCGCGGGTGCCCCGCGCAGGACCCTATCGCCGGGCGACCGGTCCGGCAATGCCGCCGTCAGGAAATATCGGCCAGCTCTAAATATTTGTAGCCATTTTCTGCGATATGGTCCTTGCGGCCCTGGAGGTTATCGCCCAGCAGCAAGTCAAAGACCTCCGCCGTGCGCGTCACGTCCTCGGGCATGACCTTGATCAGCCGCCGGGTCTCCGGGTTCATGGTGGTCAGCCACATCATATCCGGCTCGTTTTCGCCCAGGCCCTTGGAGCGCTGGACCGAGCACTTCTTTCCTGCCAGCTCGCCGTTCAGCAGGTCGTTTTTCTCCTTGTCCGAGTAAGCGAACCAGGTCTTTTCCTTATAGTTGATCTCATAGAGGGGGGTCTCCGCGATGTAGACATACCCCTTTTGGATAAGTGTGGGGGTCAGCCGGTAGAGCATGGTCAAAATCAGGGTGCGGATCTGAAATCCGTCCACGTCGCCGTCGGTGCAGATGACGATTTTGTTCCAGCGCAGATTATCCAGGTCGAAGGCGGCCAGGTCCTTGACATGCTTGTTCTGCACCTCCACCCCGCAGCCCATGACCTTGAGCAGGTCGGTGATGATCTCCGACTTGAAGATCTTGCCGTAATCGGCCTTGAGGCAGTTGAGAATCTTGCCCCGGACGGGCATGATGCCCTGGAATTCCGCGTCCCGGCTGAGCTTGACGCTGCCCATGGCCGAGTCGCCCTCCACGATATACAGCTCCCGGCGGGAGACGTCCTTGGTGCGGCAGTCCACGAATTTCTGCACCCGGTTGGCGATGTCGATGGAGCCGGAGAGCTTCTTCTTCACGTTGAGCCGGGCCTTCTCCGCGCTCTCCCGGGAGCGCTTGTTGATGAGCACCTGTTCGGCGATCTTGTTGGCGTCAAAGGGGTTCTCGATGAAATAGACCTCCATCTGCGCCTTGAGGAACTCGGTCATGGCCTCCTGGATGAACTTGTTGGTGATGGATTTTTTGGTCTGATTCTCGTAGGAGGTCTGGGTGGAGAAGTTGTTGGACACGAACACCAGACAGTCCTCCACATCGCCCCAGGTGAGCTTGCTCTCATTCTTCTGGTATTTGCCCTGGGCCTTCAGATAGGCGTCGATGGCCGAGACGAAGGCCGACTTCAGGGCCTTCTCCGGCGAGCCGCCGTGCTCCAGCCAGGAGGAGTTGTGGTAGTGCTCGATGACCTGCACCGTGTTGGAGAAGCAGAAGGCCACCGACAGCTTCACCTTGTACTCCGGCTTGTCCGCCCGGTCCCGGCCCCGGCGCTCGGTTTGCCAGAACACCGGCTGGGTCAGGGGATTTTCACCCGCCAGCTCGGTCACATAGTCCACGATTCCGTTGGCGTACTGAAATTCCGTGGTCTCAAATTTCCCGGGGGACACCTCGTTGCGGAACTTGAAGAGCACCCCGGCGTTGACCACCGCCTGCCGCTTGATCACATCGGTATAATACTCCACCGGAATATCAATATCTGTAAATACATCCAGGTCGGGCTTCCAGTGGAATTTGGAGCCCGTCTTTTTCCCTGACCAGGGGGTCTTGTGGAGGCCGCCGATGTTTTCCCCCTTTTCAAAATGGAGGGTGTACTCATACCCGTCCCGGTGGATGACCGCGTCGAAATACTCCGACGCGTACTGGGTGGCGCAGGAGCCCAGGCCGTTGAGGCCCAGGGAAAACTCGTAGTTGTCCCCCTCGCCGTTGTCATACTTGCCGCCGGCGTAGAGCTCGCAGAACACCAGCTCCCAGTTGTATTTCTGCTCCTTCTCGTTCCAGTCCACCGGACAGCCCCGGCCGAAGTCCTCCACCTCGATGGAGCGGTCGGCGTAGCGGGTGACGGTGATGACGGTGCCGTGTCCCTCCCGTGCCTCGTCGATGGCGTTGGAGAGGATCTCGAACACCGCGTGCTCACATCCCTCCAGCCCATCGGAGCCAAAAATGACGCCGGGCCGCTTGCGGACCCGGTCGGCCCCCTTGAGGGCGGAAATGGACTCGTTGCCGTAGTCCTGACTGCCTTTGCGTTTTGCCATGGATACACCTCGACTGTATCGTAGTTCCGGCGCTGGCCTGCGCCGGACGTAATATTCCATGAAACAGTTTATCCCAAGGGGAGGGAAAATGTCAAGGGAGGCGCGTGAATCGGCGCACAGGAGGGCTCCGGCGCGCGCGGCCCCCAAAACCAGGCGGAGCGGCACGCTTTCCGGCGTTCCGTATTTTTAGATACACAGGGCCGGCCCCAGGTATGAGTTGGCGCATATTTGTCCATACCTGTCATAGACTGGTCCATAGAAAGGAAGGTGAAGGTGGTGGAAGAAGCGGTGTATCGGTTTCATGCGCGCCGCCGGAGGAACGATCCGGCCGCGGAAGAGCGGCGGGAGCTGCTGGAAGGAATGGCGGAGACCCGCCGGCTGCTCAATCAGGCCTACTGCGGGTTCAACACCCACAGCGACCCCGATCTGGTGGAATCTTACGTATTTGAGATCAACGCCCTTCAGAGCCGGTACTCTTATCTGGTGCGCCGGATGAAGGACCTGGAGCACCGGGGAGGGCTGACCTGATGGAGGGAATGCTGCCCTGGGTGGTATTGGCCCTGTCGGTGCTGGCGGTGCTCCTCCTGCTCCGGCGGCCGCTGGGTGCACTGGGCCGGCTAGGGGTCCGCTCGGTCGTCGGACTGGGGGGAATCTGGCTGTTCAACCACGTGGGCGCGCTGATCGGCGTGCAGGTAGGCGTCAATCTGGTCAGCGGCCTGACCGTAGGCCTGCTTGGCCTGCCGGGCTTTGGGCTGCTCCTGCTGCTTCAGTGCGTTTGAATTTTGGGGACGGCGTGCCGTCCCCAAAATTATTTACAAAAACAGGGCTGGACGGCGGAGAAAAATATGGTACAATATTATGTCTCGATCAGACTGATTCAGACCAATTACGACTTACGACGCGATGCGCGCCGGCAGGCATCTGCCGCCGGAGACCGAGGTGAAGCCGATGTCAAGAAGATACCGCGGGCCCCGTTATCGGCCCTACCACGGCCGCCGCTCCACAGGAGCGCGGGCGGTTTTGAAATGGATTATTGTATTTTTGCTGGCCGTGCTGGTGGTTGCCACGGTTGTATTCCTGTATTTGCAGAACAACCTGATCTATTATGACGGCGGCGTGCGGGTGGTCCTGCCCTGGAGCAGCCAGCAGGCGGCGCAGGAATCTACGGAGCCCTCGCCCTCCCCCAGCGCCGGTGAGCCGGTGCTGGTGACCGAATCGCCGGAACCCGACGCCCGGGAGGAGGCGGAGCAGACCCTCCACGCCGTGGAGGTCAGCCAGACCGCCCTGCTGGCGGGCAGCGCCGCCGAGCAGGTCCGGGCCGCAGGCGGCAACGCGGCGGTGGTCACTCTGAAAAACGACGACGGCACCCTCAACTATGTCTCCTCAGTGCCCCTGGCCGTGGAGGCTCAGACCTCGTCGACGGACTCCAACCTGAATACGGCCCTGGCCGACCTCATCCAAAATGGCGAGCTCTATACCGTGGCCCGGATCTCCTGCTTCCGGGACCAGGCCCTGCCGGGCTATGATTCCGAGCTGGCCATCCACACCAACAGCGGCTATCGGCTGGAGGATCTGGAGAAAGTACGCTGGTCCAGCCCGGCCAGCCAGACCGTGCGCGACTACCTGACCGCCCTGTGCGTGGAGCTGGCCCAGATGGGCTTTGATGAGATTCTGCTGGATCACTGCGGCTATCCCCTGGCCAGCGAGGCCAACCTGGGCTGGATTCGCCAAGGCGACGCCTACCCCGCCGGGTCGCTGGACACCATCCTCACCCCCTTCCTGGAGCAAGTGAAGGAAGCGCTGGCGCCCTATGACACCAAACTGTCCGTGATCGCCGCAGGCTCCGAGCTGGCGGACGAGACCGCCGACACCGGCCTGACCATGACCAATGTGCTGGCCAACTGCGACCATATCTGGGTGACGGCCGAGGACGCGGCGAGCTATGCCAATTTTGCCGGCGCGGCTGCGGACCTGTCGGAGAAGCTGGTGCTCATCTCCTCCGCGCGGGGCAGCGACGAGGCGGCCTGGGCAATCCTGAACGGCTATTAAACCAATCTGAACCCAAATCGAAACAGACGAAAGGGAGGGAACGGCATGAACCAAAACATGGAAAAAACACGCAAGCGGGTGCCCGAATACGAGGGGACTCTGCGCAGTCATATGATCAAGGTGCCCACCTGCATCAGTGAATGCTCCGGCATCCGGGTATTCGGGCGGAGAATCAAATCCCTGGCCTTCACCACCGATGTGGCTATCATCCGCAACATCAACGCCGATGCCATCATCGCCGTCTACCCCTTTACGCCCCAGCCGGCCATTACCCGCGCGGTGATGACCGCCGCGGATATGCCGGTCTTTGCCGGCGTAGGCGGCGGTGTGACCCGGGGCAGCCGGGTGGTCAACCTGGCCAACGACGCCGAGCAGGAGGGCGCCTTCGGCGTGGTGGTCAACGCCCCCACAGAAAATGAGACCGTGACCCGCCTGAAGAGCATCCTGGACATCCCCGTGGTGGTGACGGTGGTCTCCGAGCGCACCGACATCGCCGCCCGCCTCAATGCCGGCGCGGACATCCTCAACGTGTCCGGCGCCGCCAAGACTCCCGCGATCGTGCGCTCCATCCGGGAAAAATTCCCCGACGCGGCCATCATCGCCACCGGCGGCCCCACCGACGAGAGCATCCTGGAGACCATCCGGGCGGGGGCCAACGCCATTACATACACGCCCCCCTCCAACGGCGAATTGTTCGCCGTCTCCATGGAGCGTTACCGGCGGGAAGCCAACATCATCTGACCCCTGCAAAGGCCCCGGAATCGAAACGGGAGACTGGCGGACAGACGTTCGCCAGTCTCCCGTTTTTTGGAAATTTTCTGGATAAAAATAGAAAAATTGTTTGTTATTTTTTTGCAAATCTTTTGTCGGCCGGAAGGAACCCACTGCGGCTGCGGCATACTGGGAGTGGAAAAATCGGCGGTATATCTGCTTTTTTGTGCGCAGGGAACTTGAACAGGTTTTTCACAATCATGGAATCGACGAAAAAAACAAAAATTTGCTTGATTTCTCTTGACTTTTGTGTAAAAATTTAATTATTAGGTGGAGGTTTTCGTTTTCAACTTCCGCATAAAATCCGCAGTGGGAGAAGGTGATTTCATGTCTCTGGACGCCATCCAAAAGGTGACGGAGACCGAGCAGGCCAGCCAGGTCCGGCGGGCGGAAGCTGACGCCGCAGCCAAGAAACTGGTCGCAGACGCCCAAAAGGCAGGCGAGGCTCTGATCGCCCAGACCAGGCAGGAACTGGAGGCCCGTAACAAGGCCCTGATGCAGCAGGCGCAGGCGCGGGCGGACCAGGCCACGGAACAGACTCTGGCCCAGGCCCGGAAGCAGGCAGAGGAGCTCTGCCGGGCGGCGGAGGGCAAGCTGGACGCCGCGGCAGATCTTATTGTCAGAAGGGTCGTGAGTGGGTAAATGGCAATCGTCAAAATGAAACGGCTGCGCCTGATCGGACTGCGGACCGACCAGGAGGAGCTGTTGCGGCGGCTCCAGCGGCTGGGCTGCGTGGAGATCGACCAGCCCCCGGAGGAGCCGGGCGACCCGGCCTGGGCGGCCCTGTCCCACCCCGACCCCGCCGCGCTGAACGAGGCCCGGGATGACAGCGCCGTGATCCAGGGGGCCCTGCTGGCCCTGAATCGGTACACCAAGCGCAAGGGGGGGCTGTTTCATGGCCGCCCGGAGGTCTCGGCCCGGGAGTTCTTTGACGACGGGGCCTACGCCGCCGGACTGGAGACCGCCCGCACCATCTACCACGCGGAGCGGCAGATCAATTCCCTCTACGCTGAGCAGGCCAAGCTGCGCGCCCAGAAGCTGACGCTGGCGCCCTGGCTGTCCCTGGACGTCCCCCTGGACGCCGCCTCTACCCCGGAGGTGCTGATCCAACTGGGCACCATTCCGGCCCGGTACAGCCTGGACGAGGTGTTGGCCGCCCTGCGGGACGCTTCGGAGCTGGCGCAGCTCACTCCGGCCAGTTCGGACAGCGAGGCCCACTATGTGCTTCTGGTGTGCCACCGCAGCGCGGAGGATGCCGTCGGCGAAGTGCTCAAGGAATACGGCTTCGCCCCCGCCTCCCTGAAGGGTTGGACTGGGACTGCGGCGGAAAATGACCGCCGGCTGGAGGAAGAGCTGGAGCATACCGCCCAGGCGGTAGAGCAGGAAAAGCAGATGATCGTCTCCCGGGCGGACCAGTACGACGCGCTGGAGCGGTGCGCCGACCGGAGCGCCCAGGAGATCCGGCGGGAGGAGGCCAAGAGCCACCTGCTGGATACCGACTGCGCCTTCTATCTGGACGGCTGGGTCCCGGCCGAGGAAGTGGAGACGCTGGCCCAGACCCTCGCCCCCTTCGTGTGCGCCTGGGAGACCGCTGACCCCACGGAGGACGAATATGACCAGGTGCCGGTAAAGCTGAAAAACAACTGGTTCACCCGTCCTCTGAACATGGTCACGGAGATGTACTCTCTGCCCGCCTATAACGGCGTGGACCCAAATCCCCTGATGGCCCCCTTCTTCGTGCTGTTTTACGGCATTATGCTGGCGGACATGGGCTACGGACTGCTGATGATCGCGGCTTCCCTGTTCGTCACACTGAAGATCAAACCCAAGGGTACCATGGGCCACATGTTCCGCCTGGCGGGCATGTGCGGCGTGACCACCTTCCTCATGGGCGCCCTGACCGGCGGCTTCTTCGGCGATTTCCTGCCCCAGCTGGCCAAGCTCATCAACCCCAACACCACCTTTACGGCCCTGCCGTCCCTGTTCACCCCGCTGGACAACACGATTCAGATCCTGGTGGGTGCTATGGCCCTGGGCTTTGTGCAGATCATCACCGGCATGGCCATCAGCTTCATCCGCAAGCTGAAAGCGGGCCAGGTGATGGACGCCATCTGGGAGGAGCTGACCTGGTGGGTGGTATTCGCCGGAATCGGCCTGTTCGCTCTGGGAATCGGCAGCGTAAACGGCGTGCCCGTGGTGCTGGCCGTCGGCATCGTGATGATCGTGGTGGGCTCCGGCTGGAACGCCAAGGGCTTCGGCAAGGTGACCGCCATCTTTGGCTCTCTCTACAATCACATCACCGGCTATTTCGGCGATATCCTGTCCTACTCCCGCCTGATGGCCCTGATGCTGGCGGGCAGCGTGATCGCCCAGGTGTTCAACACCCTGGGCGCCATTCCCGGAAATATTGTGATCTTTTTGCTCATTTCCCTGGCAGGCAACACCCTAAATTTTGTCCTCAACCTGCTGGGTTGTTACGTCCACGACCTGCGTCTGCAGTGTCTGGAGTTCTTTGGCAAGTTCTATGAGGACGGCGGGCGCCCCTTCAAGCCTTTGGAAATCAACACCAAATACGTGGATATTACGGAAAATAAGTAAGGAGGAACTAACTATGGAATTTCTGGAAACGATCGGCGGATTGGCTCTGGCTCTGCTGGGTGCCGGTCTGGCTGCCGCGCTGAGCGGCGTGGGCTCCGCCAAGGGTACCGGCATCGCCGGCGAGGCCGGCGCAGGCCTGCTGTGCGAGGACCCCTCCAAGTTCGGTAAGGTCATGATTTTGCAGGTCATCCCCGGCACCCAGGGCCTGTATGGCCTGGTGGTGTGGTTCTTCGCCATTTTCCGCATGGGCCTGCTGTCGGGCACGCTGCCCCAGCTGACGGTGGCCGAGGGCTTCCAATATCTGTTCGCCTGCCTGCCCATGGCGCTGGGCGGTCTGCTGTCCGCCATCGCCCAGGGCCGCGTGGCCGCCGCCTCCATCAATCTTCTGGCCAAGAAGCCGGATGACTGGTCCAAGGGCATGGTGCTGTGCATCACCGTTGAGTTCTACGCCATTCTTTCCCTGCTGGCCTCCATGCTGATGATCATCAACATCAGCGCTTGATCGCCCGCTTACTGCGAAGAAAGGCGGTATCAGAACCATGGACGGTATTGAAAAAATCACGGCCCGCATCAACCAGGACGTTCAGGCCGAGATCGACGCGCGGACGGCTCAGGCCCAGGCCCAGGCCGACCAGATCAAGGCGGATTACGAGGCCCAGGCCCAGGCTCTGCGGGAGGAACTGACCCAGCGGGGCGAGCGGGACGCTGCCGAACGGGAGGAGCGCATGGCCTCCGTGGCCCAGCTGGAAGGGCGCAAAGTGCTTCTGGCAGCCAAGCAGCAGATGCTGAACCGCGCCTTCGACCGTGCGCTGGAGAAGCTGTGCTCCCTGGAGGATGAGGCTTACATCGCGCTGCTGGCCGATCTGCTGGTGGAGGCCTCCTCCACCGGTCGGGAGCAGGTGGTGTTCAACCAGAAGGACCGCACCCGGGTGGGCAAAGCGGCGGTGACCCAGGCCAACGAGAGACTGGCCCGGGCGGTCGCCCCCAAGCTGCCCGAGGAACTGACGGATTCCAAAGTGGGCGCGCTGGTGGATAAGGTGGTCACCGGCGTCTCCGCCCTCGCCCAGGGGACCGGAATGCTGACCCTGGCCGAGGAGACCCGGCCCATTCAGGGCGGCTTCATCCTGCTGGACGGCAAGGTGGAGGTCAACTGCGCGTTCGAGACGCTGGTGCGTCTCCAGCGCACCGAGATGGCCGCCCAGGTGGCCGCCGCGCTGTTTGATTAAGGCGCGGGCAAATACTCTGTTGCGCCAAACCGCGACAGCAAGGAGGAAGTGCCTTGTCTCATAACAAAGATACCGATTATCTGACCATATCGGCCCGGGTCCACGCCATGGAACGGCGGCTGCTCACCCGGGAGCGGATGGAGCGGATGATCGAGGCCAAGGATCACGCCGAGGCCGCCAAGGTGCTCTCAGAGTGCGGGTACGGCGAGCTGGCCGAGGTGAGCGGTACGGCGCTGGAGAAGATGCTGGCCTCCGCTCAGGCGGAGGTGTTCCAGGATCTGCGCTCCGCCGTGCCCGACCCCAACCTCATCGACGTGTTCCGAATCAAATACGATTATCACAACGCCAAGGTCCTCATCAAGGCGGCGGCACGGGGCGCGGAGCCCGGTCCGCTGCTGCTGGGCGGCGGCCGCTACGACCCGGAGGCCCTGCTGGATGCCTATCGCCGGGACGATCTGCGGGACGTCTCCGAGCCCTTCCGGCAGGCCATGGCCCGGGCCCAGGAGACGCTGGCCTCCACCGGCGACCCTCAGCTGTGCGACCTGATTCTGGACCGGGCCTGCTATGAGGAGCTGACCCTGGCGGCTCAGGCCAGCGGAAGCGAGTTCATCCAGGGCTATGTGAAGCTGCTCATCGACGCGGTCAACCTGCGTTCGGCGGTGCGCTGCGCCCGGCTGGGCAAGGAAGCGGACTTTTTGAGCCGCGCCCTGCTGCCCGGCGGGAATGTGGAGACCGGCGCCCTGGCGGCGGCCCGGGGGGAGGAGCTGGGTGAGCTGTTCCGCTCCGGCCTGCTGGCGGAGGCCGCCCAGGCGGGCGCCGCGGTCAGCGCCCCTGGCAGCGGTCCGCTGACCGAATTTGAGAAGCTGTGCGACGACGCGGTGACCGCCTATCTGGCCGCTGCCCGGCGTATTCCCTTCGGCGAGCAAACCGTGGTGGGCTATCTCTATGCCCGGGAGGCGGAGCTGACCGCCATCCGCACCATCCTCAACGGCCGCCTGGCCGGGCTGGACGGCAGCGTGATCCGGCAGCGGCTGCGCGAGCCCTACGCATAAGGAGGCGAAGGAAGCGTGTATAAGATCGCAGTATTGGGCGATAAGGACAGCGTCCTGGGCTTTAAGGCCCTGGGGCTGGAGGCCGTCCCCGTGGAGACTGCGGAGCAGGCCAAGGCCGCCCTCCACCGCATGGCGAAGGAGGACTACGCCGTAATCTATCTGACCGAGACCTTTGCCGCCGATATGTCCGCTGAGATTGAGCATTACAAGGACGAGCTGAAGCCGGCCATCATTCTGATTCCCGGCCGGCAGGGCTCGCTTGGCATCGGAAAGGCCAATCTGCGCAAGGCCGTCGAACGGGCGGTCGGCGCCGATATCCTATAAGCGCGGCGCGATTCCCTGCGAAAGGGGCCGCACCCCCAAAGCGAAACATTATCAAGGGCCGATCGTCAAGGTTGAATTGTCGATGGCCGTGAAAGAAGGTCGTGAAATTGAGCAACGGAAAAGTTGTCAAGGTCTCCGGGCCGCTGGTGGTCGCCACGGGTCTGTCGGACGCCAACATGTCCGACGTGGTCCGGGTGGGTCCGCAGCGTCTGATCGGTGAGATCTTGACTATGAACGGCGATTCGGCCTCCATCCAGGTCTACGAGGAGACCTCCGGCCTGGGCCCCGGGGCCGTTGTGGAGACCACCGGGTATCCCATGAGCGTGGAGCTGGGCCCCGGCATGATCGAAAATATCTACGACGGGATTCAGCGGCCCCTGGAGAAGATCGTGGAAAAGGTGGGGGCCAATATCACCCGCGGCGTGGAAGTCCCGGCCCTGGACCGGGAAAAGATGTGGGATTTCACCCCTGTGGCCAAGGTGGGCGACAAGGTCACCGGCGGCGATGTGCTGGGCACGGTGCCCGAGACGCCGGTGGTGCTCCACAAGATCATGGTGCCCCCCAATGTGAGCGGCACCGTGGTGGAGATCAAGCCCGCAGGTTCTTACACGATTTTGGACACCGTGGCCGTCATCGAGCAGGCGGACGGCACCCGTCTGGAGCAGACCATGGTCCAGCGCTGGCCCGTACGTGTGGGCCGGCCCTATAAGCACAAGTATCCCCCGGTGAAGCCGCTGTCCTCGGGCCAGCGCATCGTGGACACCTTCTTCCCCGTGGCCAAGGGCGGCACCGCCGCCATCCCCGGACCCTTCGGCTCGGGCAAGACCGTCATGCAGCACGCCCTGGCCAAGTGGTCCGACGTGGACATCGTGGTCTACATCGGCTGCGGCGAGCGCGGCAACGAGATGACCGACGTACTGCGGGAATTCCCCGAGCTGGTGGACCCCCGCACCGGCGAGTCCCTGATGAAGCGCACCGTGCTCATCGCCAACACCTCCGACATGCCTGTGGCCGCCCGTGAGGCGTCCATCTACACCGGCATCACCATTGCCGAGTACTTCCGCGACATGGGCTACGACGTGGCCGTCATCGCCGACTCCACCTCCCGCTGGGCCGAGGCCCTGCGCGAGATGTCCGGCCGTCTGGAGGAGATGCCCGGCGAAGAGGGCTACCCCGCCTATCTGGCCTCCCGTCTGGCCCAGTTCTACGAGCGGGCCGGCTCGGTCTCCTGCCTGTGCAGTGAGGAGGACCGCCGGGGCTCCCTGACCGCTGTGGGCGCCGTGTCCCCTCCGGGCGGCGACCTGTCCGAGCCCGTCAGCCAGGGCACCATGCGCATCGTCAAGGTGTTCTGGGCCCTGGACGCGCAGCTGGCCTACAAGCGCCATTTCCCCGCCATCAACTGGCTCAACTCCTACTCCCTGTATCTGGACTCTCTCAAGCCCTGGTTTGACGAGAATCTGGGCAAGGAGTTCATGGCCCACCGGGATGAGGCCATGTCCATCCTCCAGCAGGAGGCCAGCCTGAACGAGATCGTCCAGCTGGTAGGCAAGGACTCCCTGTCTCCCGCCGACCAGCTCACGCTGGAGACGGCCAAGATGGTGCGGGAGGACTTCCTGCAGCAGAATTCCTTCGTGGATGTGGACTCCTTCTCCAGCTATGACCGGCAGGCCAGACTGCTGAACCTGATCCTGCGCTATGACAGCCTGTGCCGGGACGCCATCGCCAAGGGCGCCCAAGCCTCCAAGCTGTTTGAGATCGGCGCCCGGGAGCGCATCGGCCGGGCCAAGAGCGTGCCCGCCGACCAGTATCAGGCGGTCTACGCCGAGATCAACGACCAGATGGAGCGGGAGATCGAAGATGTGATCGCCCAGGGAGGTGAGTTCTGATGATTCGCGAGTATAAAACCATTCAGGAGATCGCCTCTCCGCTGATGATGGTGCGTATGGTGCAGAACGTCACCTACGACGAGCTGGTGGAGGTCGAGCTCCCCGACGGCGGAATCCGCCGGGGCAAGGTGCTGGAGGTCAATGGCGACACCGCCGTGGTCCAGCTGTTCGAGTCCGCCGCCGGAATCAACCTGGCCCAGTCCAAGGTCCGCTTCCTGGGTCACCCCCTTCAGCTGGGCGTATCCGCCGATATGCTGGGCCGGGTGTTCAACGGCATGGGCCAGCCCATCGACGGCGGTCCGGAAATTCTGGCGGAGGAGTACCGGGACATCAACGGCCTGCCCATGAATCCCGCCGCCCGGGACTACCCCAACGAGTTCATCCAGACCGGCGTGTCCACCATTGACGGTCTGAACACCCTGGTCCGCGGCCAGAAGCTGCCCATTTTCTCCGGCTCCGGCCTGCCCCACGCCAATCTGGCGGCGCAGATCGCCCGTCAGGCCAAGGTGCTGGGGGACGACGGCTCCAACTTCGCCGTGGTGTTCGCCGCCATCGGCATCACCTTCGAGGAATCCGAGTTCTTCGTGCAGGAGTTCCGCCGCACCGGCGCCATCGACCGGACGGTACTCTTCTCCAACCTGGCCAACGACCCCGCCGTCGAGCGCATCTCCACCCCCCGCATGGCGCTGACCGCGGCAGAGTATCTGGCCTTTGAGAAGGATATGCACGTACTGGTCATCCTGACCGACATCACCAACTACGCCGAGGCCCTGCGTGAGGTCTCCGCGGCCAAGAAGGAGGTCCCCGGACGCCGCGGCTTCCCCGGCTACCTCTATACCGACCTGGCCCAGATGTACGAGCGGGCCGGCCGCCAGCTGGGCAAGAAAGGTTCCATCACCATGATCCCCATTCTCACCATGCCCGAGGACGACAAGACCCACCCCATTCCCGACCTGACCGGCTATATCACCGAGGGTCAGATCATCCTCTCCCGCGAGCTGTACCGCAAGGGCATCAATCCCCCCGTGGATGTGCTGCCCTCCCTGTCCCGTCTGAAGGACAAGGGCATCGGCAAGGGCAAGACCCGGGAGGACCACGCCGACACCATGAACCAGCTCTTCGCGGCCTACTCCACCGGTAAGGACAACAAGGAGCTGGCCTCCATCCTGGGCGAGGCGGCCCTGACCCCCACCGACCTGCTCTACGCCAAATTCGCCGACGAGTTTGAAAAGCGCTACGTCAATCAGGGCTACGACAACAACCGCACCATCGAGGAGACCCTGAATCTGGGCTGGGAGCTGCTGTCCATTCTGCCCACGTCGGAGCTGAAACGAATCCGCCAGGAGTATATCGACAAATATCTGCCCAAGAAGGATTAAAGGAGGGGTTTTGAATGGCAAACACCGTTGTAAACCCCACCCGAATGGAGCTGACCCGGCTCAAGGGAAAGCTCAAGACCGCCCAGCGGGGGCATAAGCTGCTCAAAGACAAGCGCGACGAGCTGATGAAGCAGTTCCTGGACATCGTGCGGGAGGTGCGCGTCCTGCGGGAGCAGGTGGAGGAGGAACTGATGCAGGTACACGACTCCTTCACCGTGGCCGCCGCCCTCATGAGCGGCCCGGCCCTGGAGCAGGCGCTGCTCTATCCCAAGCAGTCTGTGGAACTGGATATGACCTTCCGCAACATCATGTCGGTCAACGTGCCGGTCTACCACTACAAGACCAAGACCGACTCGGACAGCGACATTTTCCCCTACGGCTTCGCCGCCACCTCCGGCGAACTGGACGACGCGGTGGCCGCTCTGGGGCGGGTGTTCCAGCGGATGCTCCAGCTGGCGCAGATCGAAAAGACCGCCCAGATGCTGGCGGAGGAGATCGAAAAGACCCGCCGCCGGGTCAACGCGCTGGAGTATGTGATGATCCCCAACACCCAGGAGAGCATCCGCTATATCTCCATGAAGCTGGACGAGAATGACCGCGCCACCACCACCCGCCTGATGAAGGTGAAGGATATGCTGCTCCAGCAGTCCATCGAGGAGCAGCGTGCCCGGGATGCCGAGGCCATACGGGCCTTTGGCGGTTCCCCCGAGACGGGCGGGGAGGTATAAGGTTCTTCCTTCGGCCCGCGCCGCGGACCGAACCCATGCAAGGGGCCTGCCTGGTTTACACCAGGCAGGCCCCTTGCTGCGTCTCCGGCCCCTCCAACATTACAGTTGTATTACATTTTGCAAAATCGCCTGTCCATCCGTTGCAAATCGTGCCGCCCTTCGCTAAAATAATATCTGACGAATAAACCGCAATGCGGTTTATTCGCGCGGCGGTTGCCGCGCAATTTCATCAAAACGGCTTTTTGAGCCGCTTTGATGAAATTCAGTCATTGTTTCAATGCGTATCTCTCTTGATGTGGCATACCACATCAAGAGATAGCGCAAAGACATTCAGCGGTCCGGGAAGGAGCGGAAGTTCAGATGCGACGATTGAGCACAGGAATCCTCCTGCTGGCGCTGCTGTTCAGCCTGGTGCTTCCGGCTGGAGCGGCGTCCGGAGCACAGACTGCCTATGCGCAGCAGGTACAAATCACCGTGGACGGCGTACCCGTCCGCTTTCACAGCTTCGTCCTGCGGGACAGCGACGGCGGCGAGACCAGCTATCTCCAGCTGCGCGACGTGGCCGATACCCTCAGCGGAACCGAGGCACAGTTCAACGTGGGCTGGGACAGCCGGGACAAGGTCATTACCCTGACCACTGGCGCGGCCTACACCGACCGGACCGGCAGTGAGATGACCGCCCCCTTCTCCGGCGACCAGACCTGCCGGCCCGGCACCAGCGCCGTCAAGCTCGATGGAGAACCCGTGCGTCTGGATACCATCACGCTGACCGACGTTCAGGGTAATGGCTATACCTATTTCAAGCTGCGGGACCTGGGCGACGCTCTGGGCTTTGCGGTGAACTGGAGCGCCGCCAGCGGAATCTCCGTTGACACCGGCAGCTTCCCGGACGACGGAGGCTTTTACGTCCGGGGGGGCGACCAGGGCGGTCTGGGCGACGTGATGCACACCTATTTCTTCGACTTTGTGGTGTCTGACGTTTACATCTGCTCCTCGTTGGGCGGCTACACCCCCGCCCGCGGTCAGGAACTGCTGGTGGTGCGTCTCTCCCTCCAGAACACCATGGTAGCGCCCCTGACCATGTACGACGTGGATTTTCAGGTGCGTTGGGGCGAGGACCGGGACACGGATTCCTACGCCTGGCCGGTGACCACCCAGGCGGACCAGCTCTGGTCCCACCAGGCCCTGGCGGAGGACCCGCTGACCGAGGACCAGCTCCCCGCGGAATACCAGCTGGACATCAACGGGGTACGCTCCGGCGTGCTGGTGTTTGAAGTACCCGCCGGGCAGGAATCCTTTACACTGGTGTATCGGGAGTTTTTTGCCGACGACTCCACCGGCGACCGCTATACCATCACCCTCCCTGCGGAGACGCGGTAAGCGCCCGCCGAACCCCAGATCAGCACAAAACTCCCTCCTGACGCAGAGTTGCCTGCGTCAGGAGGGAGTTCTTTTGTTTTGGAAGTTTCGCACGCCACGGCGGAATCCGGGGAGAGAACGGCCGCGCGTCTGCCTTACCGCGCCATGAACCGGGAGAGGAAGTCCCGGGTACGCTGATTTTTGGGCTGTTCAAACAGCTCCTGGGGCGCGCCCTGTTCGGCGATGACGCCGTCGGCCATATAGACCACATGGTTGGACACGTCCCGGGCGAAGGCCATCTCGTGGGTGACCACCAGCATGGTCATACCCTCCTGGGCCAGATCCCGCATGACGGAGAGGACCTCGCCCACCATCTCGGGGTCCAGGGCGGAGGTGGGTTCGTCGAAGAGCAGCACCTCGGGCTCCATGGCCAGGGCGCGGGCGATGGCCACCCGCTGCTTCTGGCCGCCGGAAATCTGGCGGGGCTTGGCGTTGATGTAGGGCGCCATACCGACCTGCTCCAGGTACTTCATGGCGTTGGCGCGGGCCTCTTCCTTGCTCTTTTTCAGCACCTTCTCCTGGCCTACCATGCAGTTTTGCAGCACGGTCATGTTGTTGAACAGGTTGAAGGACTGGAACACCATGCCCACCTTGGTGCGGTAGGCGGCGGCTTTCACGCCGCGGCCGGTCACGTTCTGGCCGTGGAAAAGGATCTCGCCGCTGGTGGGCGTCTCCAGCAGGTTGATGCAGCGCAGCAGGGTGGACTTGCCCGACCCGGACGCGCCGATGATGGAGGTCACGTCGCCGGGGGAGACGGTGAAGTCGATGTCCCGGAGGACCACATTGGCGCCGAAGGCCTTGGACAGGTGGTGAATCTCTAAGATCGCGCCGGACATATTACTTCCCCCTCTCCTCTTCCAGATTGCGCTCGACCAGGTCCTCCGGCTTCTTGGGATGGCGGTAGGTCCCGGCGGTCAGAGTCAGGGCGTCCTCGCTGACCAGCTCGTAGCTTCCGTTCCCATCCAGCGCCCGCTCCAGCAGCCGCAGGATGGCGGAGGCAATGAGCGTCATGGTCAGGTAGCCGACCATCTCAATGGCCGCGGAGGGAAAGTAGAGGTAGGTGGCTCCCACCGCCGCCCGGTGGACGGCAAAGAACTCCGTGAAGGAGATGATGAACATGACGGAGGTGTCCTTCACGTTGATGATGAAGTTGTTGCCGATCTGGGGAATGATATTGCGGAAGGCCTGGGGGAGAATCACGCTGGTCATGGTCTGCCAGTGGTTCATGCCGATGGCCTTGGCGCCCTCGGTCTGGCCGGGGTCGATGGAGATGATGCCGCCCCGCACCGACTCGGCCATATAGGCGCCGGTGTTGATGGACACCACCAGGATGGCCGCCACCCAGATGTTGTCAAACCGCATGGTGTTATTGGTGAAGTAGGGCAGACCGTAATAAATAAACACCGCCTGAAGCACCATGGGCGTGCCCCGGAAGATCTCCACATAGATGCGGACGATCACCCGGATGAGCTTCAGGAAAAACCGCTTGGGAAGGGGATCGGTCTTGGCGTAGGGGATGGTGTTCAGAACCCCGCACAGAAAACCGATGATACAGCCGATCACCGTGGACACCAGAGCCAGGATCAGGGTGTTCAGGATGCCTCTGCCGTAGGAAGGCCCGTAGTCGGCCAAAAGCGAGCACATATCGCTCCAAAGCTGGGCAAATCGCTCCATAAATCAAAACTCCTTTTCCCAGGCAGGCCGGAACGCGGGGAGAGCCCTCTCCCCGCGTTTCCCGCGCCGCTTGTCTTGTTTAGCCGATGGGCTGGATGGCAATGGCCTCGTCCATCATGGTGTTGAAGTCGTCGGCAGTGTAGTCCGCCAGAACGGCGTTGATGGCGTCCCGGAGCACGGTGTTGCCCTTCATGACGGAGATGCCGATGTTGATCTCACCCTCGTCCACCTCAAAGTTGTCGTCCGAGTCGGTAAAGTCCAGAATCTTCATATCCGGATAGGCGGCCACAGCGCCCATGGCGGTGGGCATATCGGTGCAGATAAAGTCCACGGTGTCAGTCTCCAGGGCCATCAGCATGGCGGGAGCGGTCTCCGCGGCGGTCTGAATCTGTGCGCCCTCGATCTGGGGCAGGCAGGAGGTATACCAAATGGTGGCGATCTGCGCGGTGCAGGTGCCGCCAGACAGGTCGCTGATGCCCTGGGCATCGGCAAAGGCGCTGTCCGCCTTGGTGACGCAGACAATGGAGGCGTAGAAGTAGGGGCCGGCAAAGTCCACCTGCTGGGAGCGCTCCTCGGTCATGGACTGGCCGGCGATGACCGCGTCATAGATGCCGGACTGGACGCCGGGCACCAGGGAGTCCCAGTCGGTGCGCACGATCTCCAGCTCCCAGCCGTTGGCCTCGCAGATGGCCTTGGCCATCATCACATCGTAGCCGTTGGCGTACTCGTTGGAGTCCTTGATGGGCACCGCGCCGTTGGAATCGTCGGTCTGGGTCCAGTTATAGGGGGCGTAGGCGCACTCCATACCCACGGTGAGCACGCCGTCCTCCACGCCGGAGGCCACGGTGCCCTCCGCGGACTGGGACTGCGAGGGGGCGGGGGAGCCGGAGCTCTGGGCGCCGGAGGGGGTGCTTTCGGCGTCGCCGCCGTTGCCGCAGGCGGACAGGGACAGGGCCAGCGCGCCGGCCAGGAACAGGGACAGGGTTCTTCTTTTCATTGCTTTGTACCTCTTTCTTTCTGAATTTTTTGCAAAGAAAAAACCATGAACCGTTCTGATCACGTTCATGGCAGTACAAAGGCAAAACGCCCTGCGACCATGATAGCGCTTCACAAAACGTTGTGACAGTCCGCAGCATCTTCTGCTGCGGCCCAGGCAAGCAGCGCGCGGGCAAGCACTGCTCCCTTCGGCGGCGACGCCTTTCCCGGACGGCCATGGCCCACGCCTTTTGTCCGGTACTAATCGTAACCGCGCCTCTATCATAGCGGTTCAGTTTGCAGGTATCCTATCACGGACTTGCAGCTTTGTCAAGCAATATCGGCAAAATCTGGCGCAACGCATAAGAAATCGACTGCTGCGCATGCTAGAACGGGGTGATTTGGATGAAAGAGAAGCGTCCGAGCCGTCGCGAGCAGCGCGGATGGACTGAAGCGAGGGCGAGCGAAGGGCCGCAGGGCGGCCCGCAGACCAGCCCGAGTCGGAGGGAAGCCGCGCGTCGCGAGCAGGCGAGGCGTGACAGCCAGAAGTGCGGAAACGGCGGGAGCAGGCGCACAGTGAGGCGTGCAGACAAGGAGCAGCACAGGGCCGCAGACCCGAGCAGCGACTTGCGAAGCGGCGAACAGTGTGCCGTCGCGGAGACGTTGGAGCATGACAACGAGAAGCGTCCGAGCCGTGGTGAGCAGCGCGGATGGACTGAAGCGAGGGCGAGCGAAGCCGCGCCCAAGGCGGCCTGTTTCCGCCTGGAGCCGGAAAAGCGCATCACGCCTCGGTTCGATCCCTGCTCTATCGCGGAATTTTCGGTGTCCAAGCCGGGAAAGATGGGGATGCGGGTACTGGACAACTGCTGCGAGGACCACATTATGTGACCTGTGCCGGGATGGTTCGTCCATCCCGGCACAGCTTTTTCTTTTCGGAACCAGCCCAAAAAGATACAATATTCCTATTCTTTGCACAAAAGGAGGAATATTCGTGACTGAAGTGCAGTATATCTCATCCGCTGCCCCTTGGGCGGCCGGAAGCCCATGGCCTGCGGGAGGTGGGGGCGGATGAGCGGTCAGAGCTATGGGTACATCCGGGTCTCCAGCACCGACCAGAACGAGGCCCGGCAGCGAATCGCCCTGCGGGAGCGCGGCGTGCCCGAGGGACATGTTTTTCTGGATAAGCAGTCGGGGAAGGATTTCCGGCGTCCCCAGTACCAGCGGCTGGTCAAGCGGCTGCGGCCGGGCGACCTGCTGTACGTCCTGAGCATCGACCGGCTGGGACGCAATTACGAGGAGATTCAAAATCAGTGGCGGGTGCTCACCAAGGAGATCGGCGCGGACATCTGCGTCATCGACATGCCCCTGCTGGACACCCGGCAGGGCAGGGACCTGATGGGCACCTTCATCGCGGACCTGGTGCTGCAATTTCTCTCCTTTGTGGCCCAGAACGAACGGGAGAACATCCGCAAGCGGCAGGAGGAGGGCATCGCGGCGGCCAAGGCCCGGGGCGTGGTGTTCGGCCGCCCGGAGCTGCCCACGCCGGACAATTTCTCCTCCGTGGTCGCCGCCTGGGAGACCAAATGTATTCCCTTTGAGGAGGCCCTGCGCCGCACCGGACTGAGCGAGGCCACCTTTTACCGCCGCCTGCGCCGGCACCGGCGAATCCGAGCCGCACCGCAGGAGCCGCCCCGCCGCTGAGGGCGCGCCGGGACAAAACAAAGCCCCGCTTCCCCGGCGGAAGTTCCATCGGGGAAACGGGGCGGGTGCGGTGCGGTCAGCCGGCGTTCCAAGCCAGCTCGGGGCCCACTATCCTGGGAATCCAGCGCTGGACGCGCTCCATGCGGGAGACGTAGCTCACCTCCAGCGTCGCGCAGAATTTATCCGCCGCATTGACGATCAAAGCCTCAGCGGAGCGGGGCATGGTCTTGGCCAGAGGCCACATGTGGGAGAGGATGATGTTCTCCTCCTTGGCGGACAGCTCCACCAACTGGGCGGCGTTGCGGGCCGCGGCCACCGGGTGGTCGAAGCACTGGTTGCCCGGATGGGCGGACTTGTCGTGGCTGTCGTACAGATACAGGTCGTGCAGCAGTCCCATACGGGCCGCCATCCGGTAATCCCGGCCCAGCCGGCGGGCCAGACGGAAGGCCACATAGGATACAAACAGCGAGTGGTCATAGGTGGTGACGGAGAAATGGTGGCGCCACTGCTTCATGGATTCCACCTGCTCCGAGGTGATTAGGTCCTCCACGCACGCGAAATAGGAGGACTGGTTGACGCGGTGTTTCCGGGTCTTGCGCATAGACATGGGCCGTTCGATCTCCTTACTCAATGTTCCAGTATTCTTTTCCGGCAGGTTGCCTTGTTGTCTATTATAGCAAAGTGTGCCCGCCTTGTCACGGGCCTTAACCGAAATTTCATTTTTTTCTTCTGTCAAAGTTCTGCTTGACATTTCAACGGGCCCCTTCTATAATAAGTGTACTAGATCACTTAATACACTCAATACACCACCGGAAGGAGGGCCACCATGCTCAATCTGAACTACCGGGACTCCCGCCCCATTTACGAGCAGGTGAAGGATGAACTGCGCAAGCTGGTCATCACCGGCGCCATCGCGCCGGACGACAAGCTGCCCTCGGTGCGCAGCCTGGCCAGCTCCCTGGCCATCAATCCCAACACCATCCAGCGGGCCTATGAGGCGCTGGAGCGCGAGGGCTACGTCTACACGGTATCCGGCCGGGGCACCTTTGCCGCGCCCCAGGACGAGGTACGCGCCGAGCGCAGAAACAAGCTGCTGTGCCAGTTTGACGAGCTGGTCCAGGAGCTGCGGTTTCTGGGCGTCACCAACGACGAACTGTGCGCCCGGCTGGCAGGCTGAGAAGAGGAGGCGTTCACATTATGATTGAAGTCAAACATCTGGTCAAGTCCTTCGACGGCTTTCACGCTCTGGACGATCTGACCATGACGGTGCCCACCGGCTCTATTTACGGTCTGGTGGGGCCCAACGGCGCGGGCAAATCCACCGTTCTGCGCCACCTGTGCGGCGTATACCGCCCCGACGCGGGCGCCGTGACCGTGGACGGCGCGCCGGTTTACGAGCACCCGGACGTCAAGGCCCGGGTCTGCTCCATCCCCGACGACCTGTACTACTTTACGTCGGCCTCCACCCGGGATATGATGCGCTTTTACCGGGGCATCTATCCCAAATTCGACGCCCAGCGCTATGAGACGCTGCGGGAGGCCTTCCCCGCCGTGGATGAAAAGGCCCCCATCCGCCGCCTGTCCAAGGGGATGCAGAAGCAGTCCGCCTTCTGGCTGGCCCTGTGCTGCCGGCCGGACTACCTGCTGCTGGACGAGCCGGTGGACGGCCTGGACCCGGTCATGCGCCGCCAGGTCTGGTCCCTGCTGATGAACGACGTGTCCGAGTGCGGCACCACGGTGGTGGTGTCCTCCCACAACCTGCGGGAGCTGGAGGACGTGTGCGATCACGTGGGCATCCTGTCCCACGGCAAGGTGCTGCTGGAGCGCTCCCTGTCCGAGCTCCAGAGCGGCATCGTCAAGATCCAGGTGGCCTTTCCGCTGCCCGACGAGCCCACCCTGCCCCAGGGGCTGGACATTCTCCACACGTCCCGGCTGGGACGCATCTTCACCTACATCGTCCGGGGCCGCTCCGACGAGGTGGTCAATCAGTTTGCCACCCTCAACCCCCTGCTGCTGGAGGCCCTGCCCCTGACCCTGGAGGAAATTTTCATCTACGAATTGGGAGGTGAGGACTATGCGGTCCGTGACATCCTGCTTTAATGTGACCCTCTACAAAAAGAATCTGGCCCGCTTCTGGCCCCTCTGGGCCCTCTATACCCTGGCCTGGCTGTTGGTCCTGCCCGTCTCCCTGCTGGGGGAGCTGACCCAGCGGTCCGCCTGGGACATAGGCTTTGACGCAGCCAGCTGGGTCTCCGATTGGGCCATTCAGAGCCCCGTCACCCGCATGGCAAGCGGCTTTGGTCTGGCCATGGCCGTGGTCTACGGCGTGCTGGTGGCCATGGCCGTTTGGTCCTATCTCTACAACCACCGCGCGGTCAATCTGATTCACGCCCTGCCCGTCCGGCGGGAGGGGCTGTTCCTGACCAATTTCCTCTCCGGCGTGACCTTTTTCGTGCTTCCCCACCTGATCGTGTTCCTGGTTACCCTGCCCGCCGAGCTGATCGCCGGGGCGGTGGACGTACAGGCCCTGGCGGTCTGCTTCGGCTGCCAGACCCTGCTGTGCCTGTTTTTCTTCTGCTTCGCCACCCTGTGCGCCTTCCTCACCGGCCATCTGCTGGCTCTGCCCGCTTTCTATGCCATTTTCAATGGTCTGGTCGCCGGCGTGGCGGTGCTGCTGGACTGGATGATGACCAACTTCCTGTTCGGCTTTAACGGCTGGCTGTCCAATGCGGAGGCGATCTTCTATCTCACCCCTGTGGCGGCGCTGCTCCGGGACTTTGGCTATACCTGGCCCGTAAGGACCACCATCGACGGCAGAACTATCATGGAAGCCGGCGGTAACCGGCCCATCCTCCAGGGGGTCTCCCTGCTCTGGATCTACGCCGCTGTGGGTCTGGTCCTGGCGGCGCTGGCGCTGCTGCTCTACCGCCGCCGTCAGTTGGAGACTGCCGGCGACGTGGTGGCGGTGCGCTGGCTGCGGCCGGTGTTCAAGTACTCGGTGGCCTTCTGCGCCGCCCTGGCCGGCGGCTGCGCCGTGTTCGCCCTGCTGAATCTGGAGGGCTCCGTCGCCTTCCTGTGCTGCCTGCTGTTCTGGGGCGTGGTGGGCTATTTCGCCGCCGAGATGCTCCTGCGCAAATCCTTCCGGGTGTTCGCCCGGAGCTGGAAGGGGTGTGTAGCCACCCTGGCGGTGCTGCTGGTCTTTTCCGGCTGTATGCAGTTCGACCTGCTGGGCATCGAGGACCGGGTGCCTGACGCGGCGGATGTGGTCGCGGTGGACGTCCGCGGCCTGGACTCCGCACCCTACGACACCGCCAGCTATCTGAACCTGCATGACCAGACCGACCCCGATCTGATCGCCAAGACCGTGGCCCTCCACCAGGCCATCGTGGACCACAAGGAGGAACTGGAGCGCGGCGACTCGTCCTCAAACTACTCCCTCGACGAGTCCTCTCAGACGGTAGCCTACTACTTCCGTGTCACCTATACCCTGGCCGACGGCAGCCATATGGACCGCAGTTACAGCTGCGATCTGCCCTTCTATGCGTCGGACCTGGATCTGCCCGGTTCCCTGACCTATGCCGCCAACGCGCTCATCAACGACGCCGCCGCCCGCCGCGCCAGCTACGAGGTGGAGGCATGGTCGGATGCCCAGCTGGTCAGCATCCAGGTCAGCCCGCTGCTGTCTGAGAGCGGTAATTCCGTCCTCGTAATTTTGGCTACCATCACGAATGAAAACGCCCAGTGGTCTGACTCAAGCCAGGACTCCTATCAGTTGCTGTCCCTCCCTACCCGGCTGGACACCGCCGACCAGCTGGAGGCCATCCGGCAGGCGGTGCTCTCCGACCTGGAGGCCGGAAATCTGGGCATGCGCTACCTGTTCGCTGACAGTGAGGAGCGCAACGCCAACACCTGCCTGGCGGACCTGACGCTGACCTATGATATCCAGCGGGAGGATGCCGGCGGCACGTACACCTATACCACCTCTGTGACCATCACCCTCACTCCTAACGCCACCGACACCATTCTGGCCCTGAAGGAGTCCGGCTTCTTCTCCACCGGCCTGCGCCTGACCGACAACAACGGCCACGTGGTCTATCAGGACCCGGACGCCTCCGTCCCCTCCGCGTCCCCCGCGGCCTGAGGACAAACCAAACCCGGTCCCATCCCGTGTTTCCGGGATGGGACCGGGTTTTCTTACGCGCTCAGGGCCATTCGGACCAGCAGCTCGGCCGCCCAGCCGGGCAGATTCTGACAGGCCGCGCGCACAGCGGCCTCCACAGCCGCCGGGTCGGCCGTCCCGTCGGTCAAAAAGGCCTGGGCGCCCTCTGCCGCCTGTCCGACGGCTACCGCGCCTGACGCCGCGCCGCCGATGGCCAGCTTGCCGCCCATGGCTGCACCGCCCACGGCGTAATCCCCGATGGCCGCGCCGCCCAGCGCAAACAGACCGCCCAAAGCAACGCCCCCAAGGGCGATTCCTCCCACGGCCACGCCGCCCAGGGAGAGCAGGCCCAGCGACAGTCCCCCCAGCGCCAGCAATCCGGCGGAGAGTCCCCCCGCCGACAGCAGGCCCAGGGCAAAACCGCCTACGGCCACCACGCCCACCGCCGCGTTGCCCACAGCGATCACGCCCCTTGCCCGGCACAGGCGGCCGCCATAGCCTACATTCACGTGGACCAGGGGCAGGCCCCACAGGGTGAGCCTGCTCTTGTACTCATACCGCCACCCCCACGGCGCGGGAACCGTATGATAGTGGTGGATCACCGTGGCGGCCTCCGGGGAATCGGCCGGTTCCCCGGACGACGGCTCCTGGCCGGTCACCAGCCAGTCCAGCGTCACGTCAAAATAGCGGGCAAGGGCGGTGAGCTTCTCCAGCGAGGGCTGGGACACGCCGGACTCCCATTTCTGCACCGCCTGACGGCTGACGCCCAGCTGGGCGGCCAGTTCCTCCTGGGACAGGCCCCGCTCCCGGCGCAGCCGGTATAATCGATCTTGCAGCATATGTCTGCCTCCTTTTCCTGCTCCTATCCTACCAGAAAGCCCACCGCCGCGCCACCCATTTCCCCGTTCAATTTGACAACCAGCGGTTGCACCCGGAAAAATCCGCCGTTTCCGCCCTGCTTTCGGGGCCTTTTTTTGAAAGTTGCGCAAAATCCGCCCGTACTTTTTGGGCAGAATAAAAAAACCAAATTAGCCGGCTAAAAAACTGCCCGGAAACAGTTGCATTTCAAACGTAAGAAGTATATAATAGGGGCGCAGAAAGCACGCCTAAAATTGTGCAATATCAAGTATCATAACGGAGGTCTCAACATGAAAGAAATCTATGTCGTCTCCTGCTGCCGCACCGCCGTGGGTTCCTTCGGCGGATCCCTGAAGGACACTCCCGCCGCCGACCTGGGCGCCACCGTGGTAAAAGCCGCGCTGGAGCGCGCCAACATGAAGCCCGAGCAGGTGGATGAGCTGATGTTCGGCTGCATCCTCACCGCCGCTCAGGGCCAGAACGTGGCCCGCCAGGTGGGCATCAAGGCCGGCCTGCCCTTCTCCGTCCCCGCTTACACCGTGGGCATGGTGTGCGGCTCCGGCATGAAGTCCGTCATCGAGGGTGCCCGCGCCATCCTGGCCGACGACGCCGACGTGGTGGTCTGCGGCGGTACCGAGAATATGTCCGCTGCCCCCTATGCCATTCCCTCTGCCCGCTGGGGTGCCCGTATGTTCGACAACAAGATGGTGGACACCATGGTAAAGGACGGCCTGTGGGATGCTTATAACAATTACCACATGGGCACCACTGCTGAGAACGTCTGCGACATCTGGGGCATTACCCGCGAGGAGCTGGACGAGTTTGCCGCCTCCTCCCAGGCCAAGACCGCCGCTGCGCAGGCTTCCGGCCGGTTTGAGGACGAGATCGTTCCCGTTATGGTAAAGAAGAAGAAGGAAATGGTGGAGTTCAAGGTGGACGAGTTCCCCCGCGCTTCCACCAATATGGAGACCCTGGGCAAGCTGAAGGGCGCGTTCCCCGTGGGCCCCGAGTCCATTCATGAAGAGGTTATTCACACCTTTGAGCTGACCGGCGTGAAGGGCGAGCACACCAAGAAGCATGTCCAGCGTGTTACTGCCGGCAACGCCTCCGGCATCAACGACGGCGCTGCCGCCATCATCCTGGCCTCCGGCGAGGCTGTCACCAAGTATGGCCTGAAGCCCATGGCCAAGCTGGTCTCCTGGGGCCAGGGCGGCGTGGATCCCAAAGTCATGGGTGTGGGCCCCGTGGTCGCCTCCCGTCAGGCTATGAAAAAGGCCGGCGTGACCATCGACGACATCGACCTGGTGGAGGCCAACGAGGCCTTTGCCGCCCAGTCCATCGCCGTGGCCCGCGAGCTGAACTTCGACATGGACAAGGTCAACGTCAACGGCGGCGCCATCTCCATCGGCCACCCCGTGGGCGCGTCCGGCGCGCGTATCATCGTCACCCTGCTGCATGAGATGCAGAAGCGGCCCGAGGCCAAGAAGGGCCTGGCCACCCTGTGCATCGGCGGCGGCATGGGCGTCGCCACGATCTTCGAAAAGGTATAACCCATTTCACGTCCCGGGCGGGGCGGCTGCGCCCTGCCTAAGACTGCAAATCAACATTAGGAGGAATTGTACATGCCTAAATTCGTATCCATCGAAGAGGCGGTCAAGCTCATCCCCGATGGCGCCACCGTGATGTTCGGCGGCTTCATGGGCTGCGGCAACGCCCACAAGTTCATCGACGCCCTGTCCAAGAGCGGCGTCAAGGACCTGACCATGATCTGCAACGACGGCTCCATGCCCGGCGGCCCTATGGGCGAGGATTACTACGGCGTGGCCAAGCTGATCCACAATAAGCAGGTGAAGAAGCTCATCGCCACCCACGTGGGCCTGAACCCCGAGGTCGCCACCCAGTCCATGCAGGACGGCACCCTGGAGGTCGTGCTCATTCCCCAGGGCTCCATGGCCGAGATGATCCGCGCCGGCGGCGCCGGTCTGGGCGGCGTGCTCACCCCCACCGGCGTGGGCACCATCGTGGAGGATAACCCCTACTGCCTGGGCAAACAGACCATCAACGGCAGGGACTACCTGCTGATGGCCCCCCTGCACGCCGACTTCGCCGTCATTGCCGGCTATAAGATCGACAAGGCGGGCAACGTCTGGTACAAGGGCACCACCAGCAACTTCAACATCGTCATGGCTACCGCCGCCGACACCGTCATCGCCGAGGCCGAGCAGGTCGTGGAGATCGGCGACATCGCGCCCGAGGATGTGCGCACCTCCGGCGTGTTCGTGGATTATGTGGTCGAGGGAGGTCTCTACTAATGGAAAAATCTGAAATCAAGGGCTTTATCGCCAAGCGTGTCGCCAAGGAGCTCAAGGACGGCG
>DXYV01000008.1:40029-91113 GCA_019415645.1 Clostridiales bacterium | reverse complement strand
TCAGGCCGGCGTCCGCCATGGCCCGGCAGAATTTGTTGGGGGAGCCCACGTTGGTGAAGCCGGACAGCATGACCGTCATGCCGTCATGGCATTTCGCCAGCGCTTCCTCCACGGTAACTACTTTTTGCTTCATCGAAACAAACACGTCCTTTTCTATATGGTTTGAAGTAAGCTTAAAGACATATTCTTGAGTTAGCTTTTTTGAAAAGAGAATGCCTTTATAGAAGGTACTTGCTGGAAAAAGAATTACCGCAGGAAATTGACACGCAACCAAACTATGTTATAATGAATTTAATCACAACTTTTTCCGATTTTGATGACAGGACTTGACTCAAGAGGTGAATATGATGCCCAAAAGCAAGTGGGTCTTTCTAGGTGACAGCTTGACTTATGGATATGGTGTCCAGCGGAGGCAGACTTGGATTTCTTTGTGTCAGGAGCAGTCAAATGTAGAGATGGTGAATGCAGGAGTGACTGGAGACACGACGGGCGGGATGCTGGCACGGTTTCGGGATGACGTTGTTTCACGGCAGGCAACCCATGTATTCGTTATGGGGGGAGCCAATGATATTTTCCTCTCCGGCGAAATTGGTGCGGCAAAGGCGAATCTGGGAGCGATTCTTTATCAGAGCTTATCGGGGGGAATGATTCCGGTTATCGGACTGCCGACTCCAATTCATCCAATGGTTGCAGAATCGCCTTGGGGAAGGCTATTTAATTATACGAAAGCTGCGGAAAAAATGGAAGAGCTATGTTGTTGGCTCATCCAGTTTACATCCGCGTTTGGGATTTCAGTCGTAGATTTTCGGACTGTATTTGGAGTGCCGCCAGATCAGCGCTATTATATTGATGGCCTGCATGCCTCTGTGTTGGGACAACAAAAGATGGCGCACCATTTTCTTGAGGCGATTTTTCCAGGCAAGTAAGAGGCGGGCAGGGCGGCGTTGCTGTGGCTTCTGGAAGGGGGAATAGAGCTGTTCTCCAAAGGCGCACGCTGAACTGCTGCAGAGGGAGAGGTTCGATCAACGAGGACCGTTAGAAATGGGGATAGAACAATGGCTGAAATAAAAGACGATCAGGAGACGTTAGCCTATAACGAACTCAAACGTGCGATTATGGAAGGACTATACCCGGCTGGGTATCAAGTGGTAGAGCGAACGTTGTCTGAGCTTCTGGACATGAGCCGGACGCCTGTTCGCAGTGCAATCAAGCGTTTGGAAGCGGAGGGTTTTTTAGAGCGGGGGACCAATCGTAGAATCTATGTGGTACTTCCGGACGAACGCGAATTGATGGACACGTTTTATGTGCGTATGGCGCTGGAAGGCATGGCCAGCCGCTTGGCTGCACGGAATGGTACGGAGCAGGACTTTGAAAAGCTGCACCAGTTGATTGGGCAAATGGAAAAAAGTGCAGATTCGGATGACGAGTTTGGTTTATATCATTTGAGCAATCAGTTGCATCAGAAGATCATTTCCTGCTGTGGAAATGAACAGCTAAGGCGCATGGCCTTGAATGTTTATGAGAAATTTACTGTCTACAATTATAAGATTTTACACGGAGGACAGCGGGGGAGAACTTCTCTTGACGAACATCGAGAGATTGTAGAACGGATTGTAGAGCGAGACGAGGACGGCGCGGAACGGGCTACCCGCAAACATATTCAAATGATTATTGAAGAACACTCCAAGCGCATGAGCAAAGGGAGCGGGGCACGAAAAAAGGAGCGCCTGTCCGTGCCTTGGAAAGGAGAAACGGTTCAGAAAAAAGCCGGGCGGAAGTGATCCGCCCGGCTTTTTGCACCGCGGAATTCTAAATGTTACAAATGCACAGCTTTCCCCAGGGCGGCTCCGAACGCCTCGGATATGCTTTCGGAGATGGTTGGATGAGGGTGAACGATGTGAGTCATGACTTCGGAGGTTGCCTCTAGCTGCATGGCCGTCACTAATTCACCGATTAGATCCGTTGCATGGGGCGCCATGATATGCACACCATAAATCTCGCCGGTCCGCCGGTCGGTGATGACCTTTACAGCACCTTCAGTCTCTCCCTCTGCCATGGCTTTTCCGTTGGAAATCAGGGGGAAAAGGCCGATTTGAATATCCAATCCTTTGGCGCGGGCATCTTTTTCCGTAAGGCCGACTGCAGCGAGTTCAGGCTGCATATAAATACAGGATGGGATCATGTGGTACTGAATTGGCTCACTGTGACCAGTACAAATATGCTCTACAGCGGCCAGAGCTTCGCGGGAGGCAGTGTGGGCCAGCATACTGTGGGCATTGACGTCGCCAATGGCATAGATGTTAGGCACATGGGTACGCAGCTGCTCGTCGGTGACCACGGCGCCCCGTTCCAGCTTTACGCCAAGCGTTTCCAGCCCCAGTCCGTCGGAGTTTGGAACACGTCCGACAGCCATAAGCACCAGGTCTGCGGCTTCCTGATGGACGCTTCCATTTTCCTGGTAGGTAATGCGTCCGTCGGCGATCGCGCTCACGGAAGCTCCCGTATGGAAGGCCACGCCTTGCTGTTCCAGCCGTTTCCGGGCCAACTCAGAGAGCGTCTCATCCAGCATAGGAAGGATTTGATCCATTGCTTCAAAGACAAAGACCTGTGACCCAAGTGCACTGTACAGGTAGGCAAATTCGATTCCGATCACGCCTCCGCCTATGATCCCCAGACGTTTCGGGATGGCTTCCAGCTCCAGAGCCTCCGTGCTTGTCAGGACGGCAGCATCCTCTGCGATTGAGATTGTGCGCGGGGTAAAAGAATGGGAGCCGGTCGCGAGAATAAAGTGGTCTGACGTAATGCGCGTACCGTTGACAACGACGGTGTTTGCATCTTGGAAAACAGCGGTTCCCTTGACGACGGTCACGCCGTTTTTTTTCAGAAGGGAACCGACTCCGCCCGTGAGGCGGCGAATGATGCTGCGTCGGCGGGCCTGAAGTTTGGCCATATTTACCTGGACCTGATTTGGCTCGATTCCCTCAAGTGCGAACTCTGTGGCTCGCTGAACGGTTTGAAGCACATGCGCAGATTGAATGAGCGTTTTCGTAGGAATGCAGCCGACATTGAGACAGACACCCCCCAGCTGTTCCTGTTCGATCAAACAGACATGCTTTCCATACTGAGCTGCTTTAATTGCAGCAACATACCCGCCGGGGCCGCCGCCAATTACGGTAACATCATATTCCATGATAAAGCCCCCGATCAGAATGTGCGCTTAACTGCTGCAATGATCTCCTCCTCGCCTGGCAGGAACGCATCCTCCAGCGCGGGACTGAAGGGAACAGGCGTATCCGGCGCGCCCACGCGTTCGATGGGGCCGTCCAGATAACCAAAGGCGTCTTTCGCTACAGCAGCTGCGATTTCGCCGCCGAATCCGCCGGTGAGACAGGCTTCGTGCGCAACGACGAGGCGGCTGGTCTTGATGACAGACTGAACGATACATGTCTTGTCATAAGGACGGATAGTACGCAGGTCTACCACCTCTGCTTCAATGCCCTCCTTGGAAAGTGTAGTAGCGGCCTTTATCGCTTTGGGGACCATACTGCCCCAGCAGACAATGGTAACATCGCGGCCTTCCCGCGCGATACTGGCCTTTCCGATGGGCACCGTGTAATCCTCCTCTGGGACTTCATTCCGGGTGCCATAGAGCATTTTGTGCTCTAAAAATACGACAGGGTCATTATCCCGAATAGCAGCTTTCAGAAGCCCCTTGGCGTCATAGGCGTTAGAAGGAATCACCACTTTCAGGCCGGGGCACTGGGCAACGACCGCCTCAAGGTTCTGGCAATGGTGCATACCGGACCGGGAACCGCCGCCATAGGCGGCTCGTGCGACCATTGGAACAGACATTTTTCCGTCATATGCATAGCGCATTTTGGCCGCGTTATTGCATAATTGGTCGGAGGCCAGATAGAGAAAGTCGCCAAACATCAGTTCCAGCACAGGCCGCATGCCCATCATGGCGGCACCAATAGCCGCGCCAGTAATTGCATTTTCAGAAATTGGGGTGTCAATGACTCGCTCGGGACCAAATTCTGCATAGAGTCCGTCCGTTACCTTGAGCGTGCCGCCATAGATGCCAATATCCTCGCCGATCAAAAATACGTTTGGGTCACGGCGCAGCTCCTCTGCCATCGCTTCCCGGATGGCATCCCGCATGGTTTTTTTCATCGTCTACGCCCCCTTGTCAATTATCGTTTTCATAAACGTTTGTGCACAGAATATCTGTGGGCGGATAGGGCAGAGACATAGCATAGTCTGCCGCATCCAATACTTCAGCCCGGACCGCCTCGTCAATGGCATCCAATTCTTCCGAAGTAGCAATTCCACGGTCGAGAATCTGGGAGCGGAAACGTGGAATAGGATCTTTTTTAAGCCAGGCCTCGACTTCTTCCGGCGGCCGGACATCTCGAAAGTCCCGCTCCGAGTGAGGACGATGGCGGTAAGTCTCACACTCCAGCAACGTGGGGCCTTCGCCTCGTCGGGCGCGCGCGATGGCCTCCTGCATCGCTTCGTAGACGGCCAGCACATCGTTTCCGTCTACTGTAACGCCCGCAATTCCGTAGCCCAGTGCTCGGTCGGCCAGATGCTTGGCTTTTGTAGCGGCAGAAATGGGCGTAGAGATGGCATAGAAGTTGTTTTCGCATACGAAAATAACGGGTAAATCCATCGCGCCGGCCAGATTGACTGCCTCATGGAAATCGCCGCGATTGGTTGCTCCATCGCCGAAATAGACGACGGAGACACGATCCTGCTTCCGCAGCTTGAAGGACAGGCCGACTCCAACCGCCAATGGAATTTGGGCACCAATGACGCCGGTGCCGGTGACGATCCCAAGCTCCGGGCATCCCAAATGATGAGAGGTATTTTTCCCGCGTGTATAGGGAATGTCCTTGCCATAAGCGCCAGCCATCATATCCCGGGAAGAAATGCCTTTTGCAAAGAATACGCCTCTGGACCGATGGGCGGGAATTACGGTGTCCTCTTTTCGGAGGGGGTATGCCGTGCCGATGGAGACAGCTTCCTGACCGGTCCCGACATGGGGAAGCTCCGTAACGGGCGTATGCTGGTGCATCTCCACCATATGATCTTCCGTATAGCGGGCGAGGTACATCAGACGGTAGATTTCCAGGTAATCCTGGCGCTCCAGCCGCTCAACATAAGTACTCATCGTGACACATTCCTTTCTAGTCGATGATCTCTTCTGGATGTTCCAAGTAATATTTGACTTTTTGCAGGAACGGAGCACCCGTTTCGCCGTCGATCAGGCGGTGGTCATAACTCAGACACAGATACATCATAGGTGCGATGGTGATTTCGTCGTTGATAACGACAGGGGTTTTCAGAATTTTGCCCATGCCCAGAATAGCTGCCTGAGGATAATTGATGATTGGTGTATAGAACAGGGAGCCGAACACGCCGGAATTGGTGATGGTAAAACAGCCGCCTTGCAGATCTTCCGCCTGCAACTCATTTTTGCGGCCGCGCTCCGTCAGTTCCTTCAGCTCTTTGCTGACGCTCAGAATGTTTTGCTGATTGGCATGACGGATGACGGGAGTCACAAGGGAGCGGCCGGTAGCGACAGAAACATTGATGTTAATGTCTTGCTTAATGTGGATTCCGTCCTCCAAAAGCTGAGAACGCATCATTTGGAACGAATCTTCCTCCAGCGCTTTTGCGGCTGCTTTGATTGCATAGGTCGTATAGGAGGCGTGGACAAATTCGCGGCATTTGGCCACCCGGCTCAGATTGACCTCGGCGCAAGTAGTAAGCATCGCCGTATTTTGGCGGCTGAGCATCATGTTTTCCGCCGTGCGGCGCCGGATTCCCTGGAAGGGAAGAATGAGGTCCGGAGTTTGAGTTTGCGGGATAGAGGGCGATACGGAAGCAGGGGGGCATTTTGCGGCTTCCAGAATATCACGTTTGACGATCGTGCCGCCGGGGCCAGTTCCCGCCAAGTGAGAATAATCCACGCCGTCCAGCTGCGCAATTCGTTTCGCCAGAGGCGAGATCCGTATTTTGTGACTGGCAGGCCCGGAGGATACTTCGCTTTGCATCACAGCTGCAGGAGCGGGGGAAGGAGTCGAAGCATCGGCGGAAGGAGACATAGAAGCAGCATCATCGCTCCAATTTGGCTCGTCAGATATGACACACAACTCTCCATCCACGGGAACGATATCGCCAGGCTGAGCGCAGAGCTTAACCAGATATCCGGTGGCTGGAGCTGTGATATCCTTGACCATTTTGTCGGTCTCTACCTCCAGGAGCGGCTCACCCTCCTGTACCGCATCACCAATCTGTTTATGCCAGGCGGAGATTACGCCTTCAATCATAGTCATGCTGAGCTGAGACAATTTGAAAATCGTGGTAGACATAGCGTTCTCCTTCGGAAAGTTAGTTTTTACGAGACAAGCAGAGAACCATGTTCTTTACAGCGTCCCGGGAAAGGATTATTTTGTAGAAGCGGATTTTCGGAACCAGTCCGAGATACGCCTGTCTTTGTTCCAGAAGCCAATACGGAGAATGATCATGATGGCAATAAAGGCGACCGCAGTTACACCGATCATAAGCAGTGGCGGTAAGCGGAAGGAAAGGGCGGGCCCCAAGGCAATATAGGGAAGCATCCACGCATTGCTGATGGCTGCGGCAGCAGTCGCATTAATGGCACCAGAGGTTTTGTTGTCCGGATCAATTGTCTTGACCAGAAGAAGGCCAGTGGCCAACACGCCGCTGTATGTACCATAAATCGCTACGGCGCTTTCAAACCAATCGGTTTTGAGGACTTTGTAGCCAACGAAGAAGCACATCAGAATATTGACCAGAATCAGGCCGATCGACAGGACAACCAGCGGGAACAGGTAGGTTGTAAACACTTCAATAGAGGTGGTTGCAACGGCAGAACAGATCATAATTTCCAACAGGAAACCGGAAATGCGGGTAATCGTAGCCCGGTCGAGATAGTCGCCGCGTTTCGTCGCGAACATGATTTTATTGATAACGACGCCCATCAGGAGGCAGACAGCAAACAGAGGGATTTCCTTGAAGGGAGCCCAGATGGCAATCAGCGCGTTGCGAATGACCAGTCCGCCGCCATAAGTGAGCAAACAGAAGCCGACCTGAAGCGCGAGAGGATCCAGCACATCAGGATAGGAGACGCCCATACCAATGGACTTGCGCTTGGATACCGGAACATAACCGCATTTGACCTCTGGCGGCATCTCTGCGGGCTTATCCACGACCTGGGCGAAGCCCTTGCGAACACCCCAGTTGATCAGGATGATACCGCAGATGATGCCAGACATCAGGCCGACGGTGGCCACAGTAGTGGCAACGCTCAAGCCATCTGCCCAGCCTTGTTCAATAAAAGCAGAACCGGTGGCTGCAGCTGTGCCGTGACCGCTGTAAAACCCATAGATTCCAGTAAAGCCGAAGGCCATAGGCAGATCGAACTGAGAACCAACCAAGAAAGCGACAACCAATCCAATAAGGAGCTGCGCCTGATATGTGGCTGCGGAGGTAACTGTGGTAGCGACAGCCGTCTTTCCACTGGGAGCCCTTTCCACGCCCAGGAAAGAGACACCCATAATGACGCAGATCAGTACGCCGGCCAGTCCGGCGATAGAATCGGGGATAGGCAGATAAATGGGGGAGACACTGCCGAGCACCTGGGGACCAAGAAGAAGGCCGATGAATCCACCCAGCAAGGAGGCGGGAATGTAGCAGTTCTGAAGAAACTTGATGTGCTTACGCAAAAAGAAACCAACGAGATAAAGCAATGCCAGAATCGAAAAGTCTCTTAAAATTTCGCTGATGGAATCCATAATAATCCTCCTCATTTTTATTTATATTTGGATTGCCGATCGCGGGGATCCAGAACCTCCTTTCTAAGTAATATCCGTTAAGCAAAACCGCTGAAACAGGTTTGAAAACGTCTGGATTAAAAGGTATTCCAGAGTTATCCGACCCAGCTTCCTCCATTGACGTCTAATACAGCTCCGGTGATATAAGCGGCCTTGTCGCTGCTCAAAAAGAGCACTGCATCGGCAATGTCGTCCACCGTACCCAACCGCCCCAAGGGATTGGATGCTAAAAATGCCTGCCGCTCCGCCTCGCTTTTCCGATTCTTCCAGTAATCTTCCACACGGGGGCCACTGAGCACGGTGCCAGGCGCAACTGCGTTGATTGTGATGCCATATTGACCAAGATCCATGGAAATATGCCGGGTCAAGCCGATGATTCCGGCTTTGGCGGCTGCATAAGGCGCACCGCCGAGCACGCTGCGCCCCCGGCCGGCCATAGAGGAGATATTTACAATACGCCCATAGCGCTGAGATTTCATTTGCGGCAGAACAGATTTAATACAAAGAAACGTCCCTGTAAGATTGAGCCTTAATATCTTTTCCCAGTCTGCTTCTTCAATGAGGTCAATGGGTTGCGAGACCCCAAAGGAGCCTCCGGCGTTGTTAACGAGGACATCAATGCGGCCAAATTTGGAAAGAGCCGCGGCAGTTGCGTGCTCGACATCCTGCTGCTGGGTGACATCGCAGAGAATCGGAAAAAGCCGCTCGCTGGATAATTGAGATTTACAGTGGGTAAGATTCGCTTCACTGGTATCAAGCACTGCGACAGATGCGCCGGCATCCAGGAAATGAGATGTAATGGCAAGTCCAATTCCGCTGCTTCCTCCGGTTACCATAACGATGCGGTGATCCATAAAAGCTCCCCCCAGTTGTCATAAAATTCAGGACAAAATAAAATACAATTTGGTACACCAAATCTACTAAATTGAATATAGCAAGCAGACACCTATTTGTCAATATGATTTCAAAAAATAATCTCTGATTGGATGAAAATAAAAAATACGAGACAAGGCATATGATAAACATAGCTTATCTCGTATTACAGCATGATCCGGGCAAAGGCCCAGGCCAGGAGAAAGCAGCCGGGGAACGTTGCGGCCCATGTAAAGATAATTTCCTTTATAGAGGAAGCCTCAGAACGGCGGCTTCGCTGGACTGTTCCGGCGCCCCAGAGGGCGGACACCTTGGTGTGGGTCGTGGAGACCGGGAGACCGAGCAGGGAGGCCAGCAGCAGGCAGCCGCCGCTGGCCAGGTCAGCGGCCAGCCCGGCCGACGGAGTCAGGCCGGGCAGCCCGCGGCTCAGAGTGTCGATGATTCGCCGCCCGCCGATGGCGGTGCCAAGGGCCATACAGCCGGCACACAGGGCGGCCACCGGCAGAGAAACCAGAAAGACCCGAGCGGTTTGTCCCGCGGCGAGGGTCTGACACAGCAGGAACAGGGCAATAAACTTCTGTCCGTCCTGCGCGCCGTGAAAAAAGGCGGTGAGAGCCGCGCCGGCGATTTGCCCCCGGCGGATGACGCGGGGGGAGAGGTCCAGCCCGGCCAGCCGGTCCGCGGTCCAGCGGCCCGCAAAGGCGCCCAGCGCAGTGGAGAGGACCAGACCAACCAGAACTTTTCCCCAGGCAGACCCATTGACGCCGCTGAAATTGCCGTGGAGAGCCACACAGGCCCCTGTGATTCCAGCCAGCAGGGCATGGCTCTCACTGGTGGGGATACCAAACCGCCAGGCCAGCACCGCCCACAGGACGATAGCCAGCAGCGCGGCCTGAAGGGTGGTCAGGGCCACAGCGGGATCGCTCCCGAAGTCCGCCAGAGCATAGACAGTCTCCGCCACCAGGGGGCAGAACAGGCACATGACCACGGCGCCCAGAAAATCAAAAAGGCTGGCAAGGAGAACCGCTTTCCGGAAGGAGAGAGTTTGGGTGGAGACCACGGCGGCAATGGCGTTGGGCGCGTCGGTCCAACCGTTGACCAGTAGGACTGCCAGCACCAGAAGTCCCGTCCACCAAGCCGTCATTCCATCACCCCCGTACCTCCAATGTACGGGGAGCACCGCCGAAGTATGCGTGGGGCGGGAAGAAAAGCGGGGTCAGGCTTTGTCCGGCGGGTCAGAGTCCTGCTTCAGGCCGGCGGAAAACAGGACGTCCCGGCCGTACTTGGTGCGGATCCCGTCGATGGTGCGCTCCAGCCGCTCCAGCTTGTCCCGACGCTGGGTATCGTTGCGCTGGAAGAGGTCCAGCTGCTCGGCGGCCTCCTCCTCGGGGACCAGATTGTGGGCCGTCAGGGTGAGGGCGCGGATGGGCGCGGACAGGTTCCAGGAGGCGCGAATCAGCTCCAGAGCGGTCTCGGCCAGCTCCCGGGCTACGCAGGTGGGGGCGGGGAGGGGCTTTTGCCGGCAGATGTCGTGGAAATGGGGGTCCCGAATGGTCACTTGCAGCGTGGTGGCCTTCATGCGGTGCCTGCGCAGACGTACCGCTACCTGGTCGGCCAGCAGAGCTACTCCCCGGCGAATCTGTTCCAAGCCCAGCAGGTCATGGCGGAAGGTCTCGCCGTTGCCCACGGATTTTGGAGGGGTGTACGCGCCCGCGGGTTGGACCGGGCTGGTATCCAGCCCGTTGGCATAGCGCCAGAGCTGTCCGCCCTGCTTGCCCATGAGCTGCTGGAGCTGCTGGAGGTCGGCGGCGGCCAGATCGCCGATGGTGCGGATTTTTTGACGAGCCAGCAGCTGCTGGGCGGACCGCCCCACAAAGAGCAGGTCGGTCACCGGAAGGGGCCAGACGATCTCCCGGAAGTTTTCCCGGGAAATCAGGGTGGTGGCGTCCGGTTTTTTATAGTCGCTGCCCAGCTTGGCAAAGACTTTGTTGAAGGAGACGCCGATGGAGAGGGTCAGGTCCAGCTCCCGCCGGACCGTGGCCCGCAGTTCATCGGCTACCGCGCGGGCGTCCCCGCCAAACAGATGGAGAGAGCCGCTCATATCCAACCAGCTCTCGTCGATGCCGAAGGGCTCCACCAGGTCGGTGTACCGCTCGTAGATGGCGTTGACCTGTTTGGAATAGGCCCGGTAGCGGTCGTGGTGGGCGGGCAGTAAAATCAGATCCGGACACTTGGCGCGGGCCTGCCATACAGTTTCGGCGGTCTTGACGCCAAAAGCCTTGGCGGGCTCGTTTTTGGCCAGGATAATTCCATGGCGGGCGCTGGGGTCGCCGCACACCGCCACGGGCCGGTGGCGCAGCTCCGGATGCTCGATCAATTCTACGGAGGCATAAAAGCTATTGCAGTCACAGTGGAAAATCACCCGCTCCAAGCAGACCCTCTCCTTTCTCACCCTATGGTTCTTCTCTATCCTAACACAGTGGATGGGAAAAGTCAAACGAATGTTCGATTTCAAAACAGAGACAACAAAGGCCCGCCTCCGCAGATACGGAGGCGGGCCTGAACGGCTGCGGGACTCAGAGAATGCCGGCCAATACCAGCATCAGGAGGATGAAGGTCGCCAGCAGGGCCGCGGCGAACAGCAGGAAACCGGCGCTGAACTTGCCCTTAGAGCCGGAGGAGGAGGGCGCCACCAGATGGGCCTTGCGCAGCGCGCCGACCACGGGCTTGTAGAGCAGGAGAATGGCCGCCATGTTCATACCACCCTTGACCAGGTTGAAGGGAAGGAACACGGGAACCAGCAGAGAGGCCACGTAGGAACGGTCCATCATCATATAGATGGGGGTAATCAGGTAGTTCCACAGCAGCATGACCACCGTCAGGGCGATGGTTCCGGCAGTCAGGCCGATCACCGCGCCGGACATGGTGTGCTTCTTTTTGTAGATAAAGGAGGCGGTGCAACAGAAGGCGCAGGTAGCCAGTACGTTCATGACCATGCCGATGGGGCCGGTGTCGCTGACGGTAATCATTTCAATAAAGGCTACCACGATGGAAACCATGGCGGCGGCCACAGGGCCAAAGACGAAGCCGCCGATGCAGATAATCGTGTCCTTCAGGTCGAACTGAAGGAAATTCATCACCTGGGGCAGCAGCTTGGACAGGTACATCACCACATAGGCGATGGCGGCCAGCATGGCCAGACTGACCATAGTTCTGGCGTTAAAACGGGTCTGTTCGCGGGTGTTGAGCTTGGGGTTGTTCAGGGTTTCAGTAGCAGAGGACATAAAAATACACTCCCTTTTGATGATTGACACCTGAAAAGCAGCGCCTTTCAGGTGTTAATATCGAGGAGTGTGCGTGAAATTAACACATCTTCTTTCATCCGGACTATACCGTTGGTCCCGGAGTTGCACCGGGTCGGCCACCGAAGTGGTTCGCGGACTGTACCGCCAGTGGGGAATTGCACCCCGCCCTGAAGACGTTGTGTTCAGTTGTCTAACTTCATTATACACAAATGCTGGGAGAATGCAAGTAAAATTTTCAATCTTTTTTCGCACGAATGTTCGAGAAATGGATTGACGAACCGGCGGCGGGGCGGTATGATAAGAAAAACAGGCCGCGGGCCCCGGAGCCGGGCGGCCGGGGAGGGATTTCGTCTGGACGGAGGACGGGACGACAAGAACATCACCTGCTGCTTTACCGGCCACCGGCCGGAGAAGCTGCCCTGGGGCACGCGGGAGGACGCGCCGGAGTGCTTGTCCCTCAAAGCGCGAATCGCGCAGACGCTGGAACAGCTCTACGCAAAGGGGTATCGCCATTTTATCTCGGGCATGGCGAAGGGGGCGGACACCTACTTTGCCGAGGCGGTGCTGGACCTGCGCCGCAGGCATCCCGATGTGCGGCTGGAGGCCGCCGTGCCCTGTCCCACCCAGGCGGACCGGTGGCGGGCGGCGGATCGGGCGCGTTACCGCGCCCTTCTGGAGCAGTGTGATCTGGAGACACTGGTGCAGCAGCACTACGACCGATTCTGCATGCACCGGCGCAACCGCTATATGGTGGAGCGGTCCTCGGCGCTGGTGGCGGTGTACGACGGCATGGGCGGCGGCACCCTTTACACCATCAGCTACGCCATGGACTGCGGCCTGGACGTGATCTTGCTGGAGCCGTCGCCGGCGGCTATGTAACCCCCGCCTGGGAACGGGGGGCTTGGAAACAGAGCGGTCAGGCTAGAAATTCCACCTGATTGGCGCAGACAAAATAGAAGCGATAGGCCTGGTCGTTTCCCAGCACCAGCACATTGCCGATGGTGCCCAGGACCGACACATTCTGCAGCAGCAGCGGGCCGGCCGTCAGGGAGGCGCGCTTGTTGAGGGACAGGCTGGACAGGGCGGCCAACACACTCTCGGCGCAGCAGCAGTCGTCGGTGCAGTCGCAGTGGCACTGGCACTCGCCGCAGGACTGACCGACGCTTTGCAGCTCCCGCTGGAGCAGCTCCCGCACCCGGCGGTAACGGGCCTCCGGCGTGTCGGGATAGGGATAGCTGGAAGAGGCCTCGGAGGTCTCCTCGTTCACCTGAAAGACGATAGCGGCGAGGGAGCACAGCGTGGCCTGACTGACCTCCAGAGAGGTCTCGCTGGTACTGTACACGGTGCCGGAGATGTCGATCAGGTCGCAGTTGCAGGGGGAAAAGCGCCGGAAGGTGCCGCTCAGATCGGACAGGTTATCCCGGGCGGTGGAGCTTAAGGCTGTGGGGCGGGCGCCGACGATCAGGTGGCTGGTGAGAAAGGCGAAGCCGTCGAAGTCCAGCAGGTCCGAGATCTGGTTGGAGCAGAGCAGCTTCAATGCGTCCCGCATGGAGGCCTTGCAGCAGGTGCAGCCCTCCCGGCTGGAGCTGGAGGCAGAGCTGGTCCACACGCGGCTGGAACGGGTGGTGAGGGGACAGGACAGGGCGGCGCTGGACTGGGCCTCGGGGCAGATACAGGAGACGCTGCCGCTGGAAGAAGAAGCAGAGGAACTGCCGACGTACTCCGCCGTGACCGGCGTGGAGAACAGCGGGAAGCCGCAGCCTCTGGAACGGATATAGTCAGACATAAGGGAAAGCTCCTTTCAACTTGGTGCATTCCATCTTATGCGGCGGACGTTCCGGGGTTCCGGAGAGAGGGAAACGAAGATGAGACACGCGAAATACAGGCGGTCCGGACGGACCTGGATCGCATTGGGAACGGCCCTGGAGGGAGGAGACGACACGGCGGGCCGGGCCGTGGGTGCGGCGCGGGATTTGGCGTATCCCTTGCCGCTGGAAGAGGACTGAGGGCCAGAACAGGGGTTCAACTTATTTTCTGCAAATGCAAAAATAGAGTTGACAACGAACTTCTGCAAATGTAGAATAGAGATAGAAGGAAACTCCGGCACGCCGGAGTTTTGCAATCGGTTTAGATTTGCATTTGCAGAAGTAAGGAGGGAACGTCATGGACGAACTGCGACGGCTGCCGGAGTCGGAGCTGGACCTCATGCTGGCTCTATGGGCCGGCCCCCGGGAGGGGAGCACCGCGCCGGAGCTGCTGGAACGCCTGGACCGTCCGCTGACCGCCAGCGCGCTGCACAGCTACCTCAAGCGGCTGGAGGAAAAGGGCTTTTTGACCTGCTCCAAGGCGGGCAAGACCAACCTTTACACCGCCAAGGTGGATAAGGAGACCTACCAGGAGCAGGAGGGGCGGTCGGTGCTGAAAAAGCTCTACGACAATTCACTCAAGCGTTTTGCCGCCGCGCTCTGGGACGGGGGCGCGGTGTCGGACGCGGAGCTGAAAGAGCTGCGGGAGTATTTGGATGAACTGCGGGAAGGGAGGGCGTGATGGAGCACCTTGGGATTTTGGCGCTGCGGATTCTGACCATTTCGGCGACCTGCTCGGTGGTACTGGCACCGCTGCTGCTGTTGGCGCCCCGAATCCAGAAGCGGGTGGCGGCCAAAAGCTTTTATGTGCTGTTTTTGCTGCTGGCGGTGCGGCTCCTAGTTCCGGTGGAGCTGACGCTGTCGGAGCCGGTGGTGACAGTGGAGGCGCCCGTCTACGAGGTCACGGTGCCCAGTGTTGTGACCATTCCGGAGCGGCGGGCCTCCTACTCCTATGCGGACGACGGATATATGCAGCGGGAGATCGCCGACTCCGAGCCAGTGACCCATCCCGCGGAGCGCACGGTATCCGTTCAGGAACTGCTGGGGCTGGTCTGGGCCGTGGGGACGGCCGCTTGCCTTGGCTATGGGATATTCTCCTACGCAATGGCCCGCCGGCGGCTGATCCATCACAGCCGGACAGAGGACGGCCCGGCCCTGGACTGTCTGGCGCGGCTGCGGGAGGAGCTGCGCATCCGTCGTCCGGTGGCCCTGCGCCGCTCCGACGGGCAGGAGGGCCCGCTGATGCTGGGCCTGGTGAATCCGGTGATCGTCCTCCCAGGGCGGCTCCTTCTGCCGGATGAGCTGGAATTCATCCTGCGCCATGAGCTGACCCACCTGCGCCGGTGGGACGTGGCCTACAAGGGGATTCTCTCTCTGGCCTGTGCGGCACACTGGTTCAATCCGCTGGTGTGGCTCATGAGCCGGGCGGCAGGCCGCAACCTGGAGCTGTGCTGCGACGACGCGGTGGTGCGGGATATGCCCGCCGCGCTGCGGCACCGTTATGGGACCGTCCTGCTGAACGCCGCCGAGACCGCCCGGCCGCTGGCCCTCTCCACCCGGTTTTCCGGGGGAAAGAACCAGCTGAAGGGACGCCTGGCCAATCTGTTTCTCCAGAAAAAGAACAGCACCGCGCTGGTCTGCGTGGGTGTGGGCGCGGCCCTGCTGCTGGGCAGTCTGGTGGCCTGCGGGAGCCCGGCGGAGAGCGCGGACAACCAGGCGCGCCGGGCCCAGTATGAGACCTATTTCAACGAGCATTTCCAGGCGGAGTATTGCTCGGTGCTGCTGGTGGACCTGACCGGAGACGGGCAGAGCGAGATGGTGGTGCTGGATATGGACAGCGAACGGAACGGCGAGAAGCTCTCCATGCGGGAGACTATCACGGCGGAGGATTTTGTGTTCTGCGGATTGCAGGTCTATGGAATCGTGGATGGCGCGGTGACGGAATTTTATGACGCCAGTATCGCCAAGGCGCACGCCGGCTTTGGTTACTACTATCTCTATCCCGGGATGAACAGCTCGGTCCGGCTGCTGTATTTCAATCCCTATGTGGGCGGCGGGTTTGGCGAATATCAGTATCAGCTCTTCCACTTTGACGAGACCGGAACGGTGGTGGAGGACGACAGCGCGACCGTGTCATTTCTGATGGACGATCTGATGATGCTGGCCATGGAATATACCGACAATGCCTGGCAGGACGAGGTGGAGGCTTTCCTGACCCAGGTGGAGACCTACCGGACCCAGTCCACGCCCCTTCTGATATACTATGAGGGGGTGGGAGGCACCAACGCCGGCCCGGATTTCCGCTACTGGAACGCCGACCCCGCGCTGGTGTTTGCCGGGGAGGAGACCGGGGCCGCCTGCGGCGAGGAGAACGAGGTTCCCTTCTATGTACCCGAGGCGGGGCCCAGCACGCCGGAGGAGGCCATCGATCTGTTGGAAAAGAGCCTGACCGAGGACGGAAACAGCTTTGTGTTCCGCGTGCCCAGCTATGACGGCGACTGGTCCATCCAGATCAGCGGACGGATGCGCATGGAGGGTGAGAACTTCATGTCGGTCCACTATCTGGAGGGGACCGACTGGACGCCGGGGATGCGTTATATCTGTGAGGTCACAGACGGCTACTATGACACGCTTACCATGTTCGTCAGCGTCACCGCTCCGGACGGGACCGCGGCCGAGCGGGAGATTCCCCTGCTCACAGCGGAGTATCCGGCGGGCGCGGAGCAGACCGTGACCCTCTATGTCCCCAACGAGACGGGGGATGGGTTGGACACGGTGCAGGTGAGCATCACGCTCTCACCCCAGGGTATCCTGGATGCCCTGATTGCGCAGGGGGCACTGCCCGACGGCGTGCAGGTCAACCAGATGAGTCAGGACGGCGCCTCCCTTGCCCTCGACCTGAACGGTGCCTTCGCGGAAGCGGTCTCCGCCACGGGCACCACCGGGGAGGCCATGCTGGTGGGCAGCGTGGTGAACTCCTTCCTCTCCGCCTACGGGGCGGAGACCGTGACCCTCACCTGCGACGGGGCGGTCCTGGAGACCGGCCACACCATCTACGACGAGCCGCTCTCGCTTATGTCTATACTGAGCGAGTAAATGGAGATACCGCGCGCGGTATGCGTTGCATCAAAAGAATAGAAAAGGCGGAACCCCCGATGTCTGGACGAATTTTGTCCGGACATCGGGGGTTGAATTTCAAAAGTTGCGTCAATTTTTCTCCGTGGAGTACCGCTTTCGGATTCCGATAAAACAAGCAAGCGAGATCAGCGAGAGGATCACGCAGACTACATAGCCCGGGGTATAGGAACCGGTCAGGTCCCGGATGGCGCTCATCATCACTAGGGCCAGAAGGCGCAGGATGCTCTGACCGATGTTGAGGTAGCGGTTGACGTTCAAGTATTCCGAGGCGCCGAACACGTTGACGATCATGGAGGGGTTCAGATTGGGCGCGCCGCCGATGACTGCCGCGATGCCGATGACCGCCATGGCGACGATGACCAGATTGCCCGACTTGGCAAAGACCATGCCCACGCTCATCAGCGTAAATCCGACGGCCAGGGTATAGCAGGACTTTTTGGTGCCGATCTTGTCATCCAGCCAGCCCCAGAAGTAGCTCAGAGGAATGCCCACCAGGGCGGAAATCGTCATCAGATTCAGTACGATGTCCGGAGAGATGCCTACCTCCAGGAAACTGGGGAAGAGCAGCGGCATCACGCAGTTGGACACCAGCATCATCAGTCCGAAGGCCAGCATGATGAACCAGGCCTCCTTGCACCGCACCAGCGCGGACAGAGACCAGTTGGCGGTCGCACCGGAATCGGTCTCCTCGGCGGGGGCGTGGTCGGCGTTGTCCGCATGGAGACCCACGTCTTCCGGCAGATAGGGCACCGTCAGGTAAGCGAGGAAGCCGAACACTAGGATGGCCACGCCAAACACAGCGAAAATGGTTTGGAATGGGACTCCGGCGTTCAGCAGGCGCTGAATGACCGGAACACAGACCGCGGTGGAGAAGGGGGCGCCGATGGTGACGAAGCCCAGCATCCGGCCGCGGGTGGAGACGAACCAGTTGGCAATGATAGCGGTGCCGAGAACCAGAAGCGCGGTCATGGCGATGTTGATGACCACCAGACAGAGAAAGTAGAGGGGATAGCTGGCCTCGGAACAGGCCAGCCCGATGGTAGCGGCTCCTGTGAGCAGCAAAAGAGCCAGCATCATGCCCCGGCCCTTATGCCGGATGAGCCAGGAACCAATCAAAAAGGTGGTGACAATGGCGATATAGCCGCCTAGCGTGATGGGCAGGGTGACAGCGGAGGCCGCCCATTGGGTAAAATGGGTAGAAAAGACGTTGGTCCCGTCCACCAGCAGGAAGGTCTGAAGGAAAAACATCAGAAAAACGGCGATGGCGATGCAAATGCGGCAAACGGTATAGTTTGCGGTTTTTTGTTTGGTCATGACCAGAAACTCCTTTCACGATGTTTGGAAAATGGGCCGGTCAGCCCAGCCGCTGGCGCAGAAACAGCTCGATTTCTTCAAAAGCCTCCATGGCTTCCGGGTAGTCCCACAGGTCCAGGGGATAGGTGTGGATCATATCCCGGCCCACATGCAGGCGGACATCCTGGCCCGCTTGGGCCGCACGCTTGGTATAGAGCAGGGCGTCGGTCAGCAGGGCCTCGGCACCGCCCACAGAGAGAAAGACCGGAGGCAGGCCGTGCAGGTCGCCCCGGGCGGGGGAGATGCGTGGGTCAGTCAGGTCCGCGCCGGGCGCGTAGGCAGCCCAGACCTCGTCGGTAGAGGGCAGCTGCTCCAGTACCTGCTCGGAATCACGGGCCTGCTCCGGCGCGGCGTCGGTCACCGGGGAGAGGGCGACAGCGGCGGCTGGAAGGGGCAGACCGGCCTGTCTGGCCTGCTGAAGCAGGACCAGCGTGAGGGTGGCGCCGGCGGACTCACCGCATACCACGATGCGTCTGGAATCATACCCCAGCTCCAGCAAAGCCCGGTAGCCGGCCAGCGCGTCCTCCGGCGCGGCCGGGAAGGGATGCTCCGGGGCCAGCCGGTAGTCCAGGGAGAAACAGGTCAAACGCAGCCGATGGGACAGCTCCAGCAGGAAGGGCAGCGGAATTCCGGAGGAGCCCAGCGTGAAACCGCCCCCATGGATGTAATAGAGCAGTGCGCCGGTGGGCTGGGCCGGGCGCACCCATTTTCCGGATGCCGGACCGCAGGGTCCGGGGGCCCAGGAGACATCCCCATAGGGACGCAGGTCCTGAAGGGCCAGGGCTTCCATCCCGGCCCGAATGTCGGGCGGCTCTTTCCCTGCAAAGGGGAAGCGCTCCCAGACGCTTCCGCGCCGGGTTTCGAATTCATGACTTGGCATACACAGACTCCCTTTCTTGAGCTTGGCGAAATAAACAAAAAAACGATGCGAGGAAAGGACTTTCTGGTCAAAGAATACCACCGAGGGAAGCGAGGGACAAACACGAAAAAAGCTTGTAGGCACAAGAAAAAACTTGTAGAAAAGCGAAAGCTGTGGTAAGCTGGATCTCAGAAGGTGAGAATATGAATTTCCGCAGCTGCAGTTATTTTCTGACCGTGTGCGAGATGGGAAACATCAGCGCCGCCGCCCGCAAGCTGTATATCTCTCAGCAATCCCTGAGCCAGCATATCCGCAAGCTGGAGGAGGAGCTGGGCGCGCCGCTGTTCCACCGGGACAATCCGCTGACGCTGACCCAGGCGGGCCGCTGCTTCCAGCGGGCCGCCCGGTCCATTCTGGATACGCTGCGGCAGCTGGACGAGGAGCTGGCACAGTGTAAGGGGGCAGCGCCCAAGGAGCTGACTATCGGTATGCTGGATTATGGCACGCCGGATTTTATGCCGCCGCTGATCGACCTGTTTCTGCGGCAGGAGCCCGATGTGCTCCTGCGCACGCGGGAGCTGGCGCCGGGCGAAGCGATGCCGGAGGAGATTCCACTGTATATCAGCGCCCGTGAAGTGGGGGGAAATTACAAAAGCGAGATTCTGTTTTACGACCAGTTGGGGATCAGCGTGGCGGATTCCCTGCTGAAAAAACTCTATGGCGCGCAGTGGCGGGAGCGGCAGGCACGGCTCCGGGCAGGCGACCTGCCCGCCCTGGAGGGCTGTCCCTTCCTGCGCCATCGCAATACCCCGCTTCAGACCTTATCGGAGGTCGCCTTTGAACAGAATCGCTTCCAGCCGGTCTATCTGCCCATGATGGGGAGTATCCAGACGCTGACCCGCCTGTGTATGAGCGGACAGGGGGCTATGGTCACGTTCTTAGGGCAGGCGGGCCAGGAGCCGGCCATGCCGCCCTGCTACCCTATGCCCAACATGCCGGAAGCCCTTCCAGCCGGCTTTCTCTGTTATCGGGGAAATGCGGACCTCTCGGAAGCGGCCCGGCGATTTTTGAAAATCACACGCCGGTATTTTGACCGGCGGAAGAAGGGCGGCAGGAATGGCCCCACCGCCCAAGAGAAGGAGAACTAGAGCATGAAGCTGAATCAAGTAAAGCGGAATGGGAAACTGTGCGCGGTGGTGGAAAGCGATGAGCTGGTCATCCGTGACGCACAGTCCGCCCTGGAGCTGCTGATGCGTGCGAAATACGAAGCGGACACCAGCAATCTTGTGATCGATAAACGGTTGATTGTTGAGGATTTTTTTGTCCTCAGCACAGGGCTTGCCGGAGAGATCTTGCAGAAGTACGTCAATTACGGTGGGCGCGTCGCCATTTATGGCGATTACAGCCACTATACCAGCAAGCCGTTGAAGGACTTCCTCTATGAGAGCAACCACGGAAAGGACGTATTCTTTGTGTCAACTGAGGAGGAGGCCATTGACCGGCTGACGCGGTAAGGCCTCCGGACGCCGGATCAAACGGCAGGAAAACAGAAACGAGGGGCGGCTGTGTAAACACAGCCGCCCCTCGTTTCCGTGGGCAGAGACCAAGTCACTCCGTCTCCATGGACTCAACCTTGAAGATCACCGGCCGCAGCCCGTCGGTGCAGCAGGTGAACTGCGGGGCCAGGTCCGCCTTTTCACCGTCAGGGACCGCGCCGGCCTTGTTGGCCACCATCAGGATGTCCTTCCAGATGTCAGCCCAGGCCCAGTCGCAGAAGCCTGCCGGCTTGCAGTCCGAATCGCCGCCGGTGGTGACGACAAATTCCTGGCCCTCCTGGAAAAACGGACAGTCAGGGATGAAGTCGCCGCTCTCCGTGCCGGGGCGAATCTGCCCGTACTCCCGTGCCACGTCGTCCAGCTTCAGCTTGCGGACCACGGTGATCTTTGTTTTTTGCCCCAAAAAGCTTCCGTTTTTACCCATGATACGTACCTCCTGTGTTGGAATGAGATCAATGCGCCTTCCGGTCGATGAATTCCGCCCGGAACTTGGAATACAGAATTTTTTGCTCACTGTACAGGCCGAAATAACCAGAGAGCATATACGACACGGCGCAGGCCAGGGCGAACAGCGGCAGGCCCTCGCCGCCGAACAGCTCCAGCGCCAGAAGAATCGAGGTGATGGGGCAGTTGGTCGCCCCGCAGAACAGGGCGGCCAGCCCCAGCGCCGCGCCGAAGGAGGCGGGGAGCCCCAGCAGGGGCGCGACGACACATCCGAAGGTGGCACCGGTGAAAAAGACGGGAACGATCTCGCCGCCCTTGAAGCCGGAGCCCAGAGTGACGGCGGTAAAGAGTATTTTCAGCAGAAAGGCCCAGGGGACCGCCTCGCCGGCCACTGCGCGGGCAATGACCGCACCGCCCGCTCCGTTGTAGTCGGTGGTGCCGGACAGCCAGGTGAGAAGAAGCAGCGCCGCGCCGCCCGCCGCGATCCGCAGATAGGGGTTGGGCAGCAGCTTGGCCAGCAGCTTGGGGGTATGGTGCATCAGGGCGCAAAAGGCCATGGACAGCAGCGCCACCAGCGCGCCCAGCACGCAGACCTGGAGCATGGACAGCGGGGAGAGGGAGACCGTCTCGGACAAGGCAAAGGCGGTGGGCGCCAACCCCAGCTTTCCGGCGGCCCAAACGCCCACCAGTGAGGCGATCAGGCAGGGCACCAGAGCCACATAGTACATGACCCCCACGCTGATGACTTCCATGGTAAAGACCGTTGCGGCCAGGGGTGTACCGAACATGGCGGCGAAGGCGGCAGACATACCGCACATGGTGAACACCCGGATGTCCTTCTCGTCCAGCTTCAGCCACCGGCCGATGCTGCCGGAAACCGAGCCGCCCAGTTGGAGGGCTGCGCCCTCCCGGCCGGCGGAGCCGCCCAACAGATGGGTCAGCACGGTGGAGAGAAAAATCAGCGGTGCGGTACGGAAGGGCATGGAGCGGTTTTCCCGCACTGCCATAAAGACAGAGTTGGTGGAGCCGCCCTCCGGCATACCGGCCCGGCGATAGAGAAAGACAATGATCAGACCGCCCAGGGGAAGCAAGAAGAGAATCCAGGGGTGTGCGCCGCGCAGTGCGGTGACCCGGTCAATGGAGAGCCCAAAGGCCACGCCCAGCGGCCCCACGACAAAACCAATCAAAATCGCAAACAGCACCCAGCGGCCAAATGCCGTGCCGTAGTGCCAGATTTTCTTCCAATCCATCCATGCATCCCTGCCCAATCTTCCGAGACCCGCCATGCGCGGACCGCAAAATTGCTTCTCGGGCTGACACGCCGCCCCATGGAGCGGCGTACGGCCGACGCTGCTTATTGTAGCATAAAACACGGCCGCCGTCGAATCCATTTCGACGATTTTTCCGCAGAAAGGGAAAAAGCGCCCCTGTTCCGGTAGGAGCAGGGGCGCGGATGTTATGCAAGGAGAAGAATCTGGACGATCAGGCCAGATTCACAGCGGCCCAGTAGCCCTCTTCCATAGCCTGACGGGCCTTGCGGGCCTTGACGCAGTCACCTACGGCAAAGGTGTCCGGGCACACGTCCCGCAGTTCGGCCACCGTCTGGCTGTTGGGCCGCATACCCATGGCGTAGACGATGGTATCGGCGGGAAGGAACTCCTCCTGCCCCTTGGCATTGACGGCATAGACACCCTTTCCGGGCTCCAGCCGGGACACCTTCAGGCTGGTGCGGGCGGTGATGGGCGCTTTGGCGAAGGACTGCATCATGCCCTCCCGGTGCATCCAATTGGCCTCCGGGGCGATCTCCGGCTGCATTTCGATGATGGTGACCTCGTGGCCGCGCTCGGCCAGGAACAGACCGGTCTCGCAGCCCACCAGGCCGCCGCCCAAAACGGCCACCCGCTTGCCCACGTTCTCCAGCTTGGTGTAGACGGTGGTGGCGTGCTCCACGGCGGGGTCGTCCAAACCGGGGATGGGCGGACGGGCAGGGGAGGAGCCCACCGCCAGAATGACGGCGTCATAGCCGCCGTCCCGGATAAATTCGGGGGTGACCGTGGTGTTCAGCAGGACGTTGACGTTATGCTTTTCCACTTGGCGGATCAGATAATTTTTCAGCCACATCAAGTCCACCTTCAGGTCATCGTAGTCGGTGAACTTCAAAAGACCACCCAATTTGTCGGTCTGCTCGGCCAAAGTCACGTTGTGGCCCCGCTGGGCGGCAGTGACCGCCGCCTTCATGCCGCCGGGGCCGCCGCCCACGACCAGCACGTTCCGCTTGGCCTTGGCGGGGGCGGACATCCGATCAAAGCGGGCCTCCTGCGCGGTGCGGCAGTTCACCGCGCAGGTCAGCTGGTTGCCGGCGTGGAGGCCGGTGAGGCAGTCCAGGCAGCGCAGGCAGGGGACGATGTCCTCGGCGCGGCCATGGCGGGCCTTTTCCGGGAAATGGGGGTCGGCGATGGAGGCCCGGGCCATAGCGATGACGTCCGCCTTGCCCTCGGCCAGGATTTGCTCGGCCAGCTCCGGAGTGGTGATGCCGCCGATGGTGACCACGGGGGTCTTGACGCCGGCGGCCTTGATGGCGGCGGCGTAGTGGACATTGACGCCGTGGGGCAGGAACATGGTGGGATGGGTGTGGACCGCCTGGGCCTCCTCGGTATCCAGCCCGGCGGAGACGTGAATCAGGTCCACCTTGCCGTCCAGCAGCTTGGCGAAGGCGATGCCCTCCTCCTGGGTCAGACCGCCCTCGATCTCCTCAGAGCCGCTCATGCGGTATTCAATGAGAAAGTCGTCGCCGCAGCGCTGGCGGACCCGGTCGATGACCATGAGGGGGAATTTGGCCCGATTTTCGAGGGAGCCGCCGTATTCGTCGGTCCGGGTGTTGTACAGCGGGGAGAGGAACTGGTCCAGCAGCCAGCCGTGGCCGCCGTGGAGCAGCACCATGTCGTAACCCGCGGATTTGAGAATTTCCGCGCAGTCGGCGAAGCGGTCGGCTACCACATTCATGTCCTCCTCGGTCATGCCGTGGATGTCGATGTGCTCCTCATAGGGCTCGCCGTGGAGCACGCCGGACTCCACCTTGTGGACCTCCACAGGACCCCAAGCTTCCCAGCCGTCAGGGTCCGCGTCCCGATTGGCCCCGGCGAAGGCCACCATGCCGCCATGGTTCAGCTCCTGAGAGGCCAGGGCCCCGCCGGCGTGGATGGCCCGGGCGATCTCCGCCAGCTTGGGCTGGTTTTCCGGAGTGATGGCGAAGGAGCGGGGGTTGGTGGCGGCGTGCTCCCGGTCCACCGGCGTATCACCCAGGGTGACCACAGCGAAGCCGCCCCGGGCCTTCTCGGCGTAGAAGTCGATCATAGACTCGTCGGGCCGGCCATTGAAGTCCATGTGGGACATCATATGAGGCGCGGTAAACAGCCGGTTGCGGAAGGTGGTCTTTTTGATGGTGATGGGTTCGAACAGATGGGGATAGTATGGATTCATCGTGTCATACCTCAACTTCCTGTTTTCCTATGTTCCAGATGGTCGTGTTTCCAAACACGCAAGGGACTAACTGCGGGTTTGGAAACGCGGGGCGGCGGAGAGCCGCCCCGCAGGCAGAATCAAACGCGGTTGGTGGCGATCTTGTCCAGGGTCAGAGGCCGGGGCTCCAGCGGCTGGGCGGGGTGTCCCACGGCGATGGCGGACACGGTGCGGAAGCCCTCGGGCAGCTGAAGCAGCTGGGCGACCCGCTCTTGTCCCTGGAGCGCCTGGCTGACGCCGAACAGATAGACGCCGGCCAGGCCCTGGTCCACGGCGGCCAGCAGCATGTTTTCCATCACACAGCTGGCGTTGGCGCCGTAGATGATCTCCTCATCCTCCAGGCTGTTGGAGACGAAGATGAGCGCGGGCGCGCCGTAGGTGGGGCAGGCGGCAGGATCGCCCACCGTCTTCTGGAACATGGCGTTGAGCTCGTCCAGCACCGCCTTGTCCTGCACCACCGTCAGGTGGAGGCGTTCGAAGCGGCCCATGCAGGTGGGGGCGGCGTTGGCGGCGGCCAGCAGCGCGTCGATCTGGGCCTCGGTGAGGGGCTCGTCGGTAAAAGCGCGGTTGGACTGGCGCAGGGAGAGAACCTTCGTGAATTCCATGAGAAATCATCCTTTCTTGACATTTCAGCGAAATAGCAGTATGTTTTTTGTACTAACTCTTAGTTTAATACAAAAAAGGAAAACGTCAAGTACGCAGAAAAAACAGATATAGTACGAAAAACCATACCAGGAGGCAAAACCATGGAAGAGATCAAGACGGTCCAGGACTACACCGCCTATATGCAGGCCCACCCGGAGCTGACGGTCTGCCCCATTCGCCGCACCCTTGATGTCATGGGCGGGAAATGGAAAATTTTCATCGTCCTTCAGCTGTTTGGCGCGGAACAGCTGCGATTCGGCGAGCTGGCCCGGGGCGTGGAGGGCATTACAAATACCATGCTCTCCAACTGCCTGCGGGAACTGGAGAAGGATGGAATCATCCTGCGCCGCCAGTTCAATGAGGTCCCGCCCCATGTGGAATACAGCCTGACGGAGAAGGGGCGCACCCTCTCCTCCGTCCTGCTGGCTCTGGTCAACTGGGGGCTGGCCCACCCCGACTGAGCCCGGTCACGCGTGCCAGGTGTCGTAGGGTTCGGGCATGGCCGGCTCATTCTCCGGATAGATCGCGTCCTTGTGGTAGGTCCAGAAGGGCTTGGGCAGGGGCTTGGCAAAGTCGATGCCGGGCATCTCCTTGGCGCCCGCCATCTCCACGGCGGGTTCGCCCCACGCCCGGTTATAGGGGGTGAGGAACAGAGGATAGAGGGTCATATGCCAGAATTTCCACTGGCCGTCCTCCTGGATGAAATCCACCTCGTACTTGCCCCAGCACCAGGAGCCCTTCTCCTTTCCGGGAGAGGGCGCGGTCTCTGTGCCCGGGGTGATCCAGATGCCCTTGGCGGTCTTACCGTCGGCTGCCACTTCGAGGACCTCGGTGTTCATCTCGTGAATCATCATCAGGCCCTTGATCTCCTCTGCGTCGGCGGGGATAGAGCGGTCACCGTGAATCTCTATATAGCAGCGGTAAATGGCCTCATAGCCCTCGAACACGCCGAAGGGCATGGTCAGACGGCTGTCGTCCCGCTTGGCCCAGAGTTCTACATACTCTTTGTTGCGGAACGCGGTGTGCAGATAAGAATATTTGCCCATCAGGTTGCGGCAGGCCTGTACGGCCTCCAGCCGCTCAGCCTGGAGCAGCAATGCCTGCAAGGTATCGTTCATGGTCGCTCCTCCTCAATACGCAAAGGTGATTCCCACGTCGTCAAAGGTGGCGTAGGGCTGGGGGATGGGAGGCTCATTGGCGGGATAGAGCTTGTCCGGGGCGTAGACCCAGGGCTTGGGACCTGGCTCTGCCTTGCCGGCCCGGAATTCTTCCGGATCTTCCGGCTGTTTGGTATCGACCCAGCTCTTGCCGTACTCCGCCCGGAACAGCGGATACAGCCGCATATGCCAGAATTTCCACTGGCCATCCTCCTGGATGAAGTCCACGGCGTACTTGCCCCAGCACCACTCGGCGTGGCCCTTGCCGTCGCCCGCGCGGTCCACATAGGTCTCGGAGCCCGGGGTGAGCCAGGCGCCCTTGGCGGTCCTGCCGTCGGCGGCCACCTCCAGCACCTCGGTGTCCATCTCATGAATCATCACGGAGCCCCTGTGGCGGGCATAGACCTCCGGGTCGCTGCGGTCGCCGTGGTCCTGCAGATAGCAGGCCTTGATTCCTTCAAAGCCCCTGTACTCGCCCCAGGGCATCACCAGCAGGTCGTCGTCCCGCTTGGCCCAGAGCTCCACATACTCCTGGTTGCGGAAGGCGCAGTGATAGTAGGAATACAGGCCCATCAGATTGCGGCAGGCCTGGGCGGCCTCCAGCCGTTCCAGCTTTCGGGTCAGTTCTTCCAGCAGTTCGGGTTCAGTCATGTCGCTTTCCTCCTTTACACATACTTGGCCCAGAGTGCGGGCTCCACGTCCTCGTAGTGCTCGTAAGGCTTGGGCGGCTCGGGCTCATGCTCCGGGTAGAACACGTCGGGGTCCCAGGCCCAGTTGGGCTCGGGCAGCGCCGTATGGTTGTGGAAGGGGAAGTCCACCTCGTCCATGTCGGGGTGCTCGGTCCAGGGCACGTAGAAGTCGGTTTTGTAGATGGGCCAAAGACGCATTTTCCAGAATTTCCACTGGCCGTCCGCGTCCTTGATGAAGTCCACCTGATACTTGCTCCAGGCCCACTCACAGGAGGACACCATGGGCGCGTTTGGGGGAACGGGGTCGCCCTTTTTCCAGCCTGGAATCTTCTCAAAATCCGGAATAAAACAGCTCTCGTGACCGGGGGACATCCAGACGCCCTTGGCGGTTTTGCCGTCGCCGGCCACCTCCAGCACCTCAGTGTCCATGCAGTGCATCATCATGCCGCCCTTCAAAATGGGGGAGTCCTGGATCTCTGGGTCGTTGCGGTCACCGTGGTCCTGCAGATAGCAGGCGCGGACGCCCTCAATGCCCTTGTAGTAGCCCCAGGGCATGACCAGCAGGTCGTCGTCCCGGTCGGCCCAGAGGGTGACATACTCCTTGTTGCGCATGGCGGTGTGAAAATAGGAGTATTTGCCCATCAGATTGCGGCAGGCCTGGGCGGCCGCGATGCGGTCGAAGCCCAGCTGGAGCTCTTGCGCAGTTTTCGCCATCTTACGATCTCCTTTTCGTAGAATAAGGTTTGGAAACTCCGCCGGAACGGAGCGCATCCGGAGGTGGAAAGACGAGGGATGCGGACCCGTCGTCGAACTGATTCTACTTTAGCCAGTTTTGGGGCGAAAGTAAAGCAACGAAAAAGGGGAGCTGCACAACGAAACGTTACAAAATAGGAGGAGGGACGGCAAGCTGCACAAAAACAGGAAAGCAGTTTTGACAGCTGGAAAAACGCAGAAAGATCGGGGCGTTCTTGCGGGAAAAGACCCAATATGGTAAGATAGAAAAAACAACGAATTGGAGTGAAAAAATTGCTGAATGAGGCGACCATCCGCTCTTTTTTGACTGCGGCGCGCACCCACAGCATGACGCGGGCGGCACAACAGCTGTTCCTCAGTCAGCAGGCGGTCAGCAAGCATCTGGCCCGGCTGGAGCAGGATTTGGACTGTACGCTGTTTTACCGGGAGCGGGGCAACCTGCGGCTGACCGAGGCGGGAGAGCTCTATTATCGGGCGTTCGCCCAAGCGGAGGCGGTGCTGGAGGAGACCCGGGGTGAGGTGGCCCGGCGGGCGCTGGACCGGAGCACCGATCTGGTCATCGCCCACATCGAACTGCTGGACACCTATCGGGTCTTTAAGAATTTCTACCGGGATTTTCAGCGGGAGTACCCGGAGATCCGAATCACGTATAAGAGCTCCACGGACCGGGAACTGCTCACCTGGCTGATGGAGGACAAGGCGGACTTGGCTTTCCTGTTCGAGAAGGAGACCATTGGGCGTCCGGAGCTGGAGTACGTGGAGATGGAGCGCCTGCACGAGATGCTGGTGGTGTCCGCCGACCACCCGCTGGCGACGGATCAGGCCACATATCTGGACTTCCGGGACGAGCCGGTGTTTTACAGCCCTGTACCCGGCGAGGAAGAGACCATGGCTCACCGGATGCAGGCGATGGGGTTTCCGGCGGACCGATTGGTTCCCACGGAAAATATCCTCTCCTCCTGCGCCTCGGTGGAGCAGATGATGGGTGTCACCTTCTTTACCGACTGCTGCCGCCTGCTGTCCAGCGCGGCATTTCGGGCCTATCCCACCAACCAGACCACCGCTCTGGTCCTGGCCTGGCGAAAGGGCAACCGCAAGCGGACGCTGCGCCGGTTCCTGGATTATGTCCGGGCGCGGAAAGGGGACACGGAAGGATGAAAACAGGACGTCCGGCCATCAGGCCGGACGTCCTGTTTGTCGTTGGGAGGAATGAAGAAGCGGGGAAGGCGGAATGGAGACAATTCGCTTATCCGCCTTGGGAAGATGGCGCCTGGGCGCGGCGGAGGATCTCCTCGACAACGGCGGTCTTGGCGTCGGCATAATGCTGCACGTGCCGCCAGACCTGTCCGGCCAGATCCCGCTTGGCTTGGGCATAGCGGTCCCGGTCCTCCGGATGGGCGCGCAGCCAGTCCCGGAAGGTGAGCATACGCGTGATTTCCACCGCGCCGGTGCTGAACACGTGGAGGTTGAGATCGGTATCCGGTCCCTTGAGCATCCGGTGCTCGTACCAGTCCGGCTCCCGGATGCGCAGCGTATAACCGGCGGATTCCAACGGCGGAAGATAGTCCGCCTCATCCGCCGAATCCGCCACCACGAGCAGCACATCCAAAATCGGCTTGGCGCACAGGCCGGGGACTGAGGTAGAACCCACGTGCTCCACCTGTAGGGCCCGGGGACCCAGAAGGGAACGCAGGCGCGCGGCCTCCCGTTCGAAGAGACGGGGCCACTCCGGGTCGTACTCCGCCAGAAAAATGGTCCCGTTCAGGGGAACACGGGGCCCCACGGTAACAGCCTGGAGTTCTTCATCACTGCGCAGCGATTCGGCAGTATCCATTCGAGATTCCTCCCTTCCCATTGGCCGCGGCAGGGGGCGGAAGGGCCTACTGCTGCGGCGGAGTCTGAAAAATCTGCTGGAATAGAGTATAATCCTGCTCCAGCTTGGGCCATAGTGGATAGGAGCCCCGGTGCAGAATCCAGTCGATGACCACGCCGCGAAAATGACGGAAGCAAAAGTCCGCCGTCCACTCGGGGGCGTAGCCGGGCAGGAGGAGCCCCTCCGCTTCGGCCTGCCGCAGGCAGTCCAGCATGGCCCGCAGGGTATAACGGGTGGGGTCCATGGAGGAGGCGTCATCCGGAGCGTCCAGGCGGCGCTGGTAGTAGCGGGCGGCCAGCTCCCAGCCCTGCTGTTCGATAAACGCCGCATAAGTGGACAGAATAAGCCGCAGCCGTACCGGCGGGGAATCGGATTCATGTCCGGCCAGAGCCTGCTCCATATAGCGGTCCAGGGGCGCAAAACCCCGGGAGAGCAGGTCCTCCTTGGAGCGGAAGTGATGGTAGAAGGCTCCGGTGGTAATTCCGGCCCGCTGACAGATGTCCCGGACGGAGATCTTGTCGAAGCTGTTGGCGCGGGCCAGCTCCAGGGCAGCCTGCAAAATAGCTTGTTCGGTCTGCTGGGCCTGTTCCTTCCGGCGCTGCTGATAATCCATCTTTGTCCGCCTCCCCACTTGACAGTGATGGCCAATAGCCGTTATAATAGCATAACAATGTTATGTGAGTCTCTACCCGGGAAATTATTATAGAGTAGGATGAGTATCTTGTCAAATCCAGAACGAATCGCCCTCCTCACAGATTCCACCGCCGATCTGACGCCCGCCATGCGGGAGGGAAAGCCAATCTATGTTGTGCCGCTGAAGATTCATTGTGAGGACGGAGAATACTCCGATGGCGTGGATATTTTTGCCGAGGACATTTACGCACGCCTCCACCGGGGAGAGTTGCCCCGGACCTCTCTGCCCGAGGGCGGGGTGATCAGCGACACTCTGGACCAGATTCGCGCAGATGGATATGAGAAGGTCCTGGCGATCATGCTGTCCTCCGGATTATCCGGTACCTATAATCTGGTTCGCCTTCAGGCGGAGCAGCGGGAGGACCTGGAGGTAGCGGTCTTTGATTCCAAAAGCGGTGCCCTTGGCATCGGAATCATGGTCCTCCAGCTGTGGGAGGAGATTCAGGCCGGAGCGGCCTGGGCGGATCTGGTGGAGCAGCGGGCCCCCCATATCATTGAGAATACGTATCCGTTCTTCTCCGTGGATACCCTGGAATACCTGCGCCGGGGCGGCCGAATCGGCCGCATCACCGCTATCGCGGGGACGATGCTCAACATCAAGCCGATTATTACCTTTGCCCAAGACGGCCAGCTGCAAAATGTAGCCAAGGTACGCGGACGCAAGCAGGTGCAGCATAAGATTTTGGAGCTGCTCCGGGAAAAATTTCAGGCAGGAAAGCGCTACAATCTGGGCGTGGCCCACGGCGGCGCACCGGAGGAGATGGCGGAGCTGGCGGCCCGCCTCAAGGCGGAATTTCCCAATTACGAGCACTGCTGGGAGGGTGCCATGGACGCCACCCTGAGCGTCTATATTGGAGACAATGTAATTGGTGCCGGAATCCAGTTTTTAGACTGAACTGGCAGGCCAAAACTTTGAAAGAAAACACCCTCGGGCGATCAGTGCCCGGGGGTGTGCTGCACTCTGGCAGAAAACAGGGAAAGAAATCTGGCGGTCTCAAGGACGCTTGCGCAGCTCCTTGGCCTCTTTGCCCGTCATATGGTCGATTTGGAGCTCAACCATACACAGGGCGGCGGACTCCCGCTGAATCGCGGCCTCCTGAAATTCCAGCGCGGCCGTTGGGTGGTATTTCTCCGCAAGCCAGGTAATGGACGAATGGATTTCCTCCGCATCCTGCAGGATACGGGCCCGTCCAAACAGAATGACGCTGCGGAAGTAGGTGGTATATTCCGCGGGTACCACCTGGTCCTGGTCGATCACGCAGAACGAGACCTTCTCACAGCGGCGAATCGCGTCCAGCTTGTGGCCGCTTTTGGCGCAGTGGAAAAACAGACGTCCATCCCGGTACACATAGCTCAGTGGGACCGCGTAGGGATACCCGTCCTCTCCGCTGACGGCCAGCACACCGGAGGTGCCCCGCTCCAGAATCGCAAGACATTCCTCGTGCGTCAGCTGCTGCCGCCTGCGTCGCATTTCCCGAAACATTGAAATTCCTCCTTGGAAGAAGCTAAGTTATATCAGCATATCAAATTGCGCAACATACGTCAAGGGAACTGAACTGGTCCGTCCGGAGAAAAGCCGGTCCACCCATGGACTGAATCAGGAGGAAGACAACATGAGTCAAATATATGAATTTGAAGCCAAGCTGAAAAAGGTGCCGGATTTGGACGGCGCTTATGTGGAGATTCCGTTCGATGTGAAGCAGGTTTTTGGAAAGGGGCGGGTCCCGGTCCACGCGACCTTTGACGGCCTGCCTTACGACGGCCAGCTGGTACGGATGGGGACGCCGTGCCACATCCTCGGGGTACGCAAGGAGATTCGGAAAAAGCTCGGGAAGCAGCCGGGGGACATGGTCCATGTGACCCTTCAGGAGCGGCGCGCTGCCCCGGCCCCGTAACAGCGGCCGGGAAAATAAAAAGTGGCCGTACCCCCTTGACTTTGACGCTCCGTCAACTGCTACACTGTTCGTAAGGAGGGAGATCAGATGGAATATTCCATTCAGGAACTGTCGCGCCTGTCCGGGGTGACCACCCGCACCCTGCGCTGGTACGACCAGATCGGACTGCTGAAGCCGGCCCGTGTAGCGGAGAGCGGCTACCGCTATTACGGCCCGGCCCAGGTGGACCGGCTGCAGGACATCCTGTATTACCGGGCTCTCGGGGTGGAGTTGGCCCGCATCAAGGACTGTCTGGATGATCCCTCCTTTGACCGGATCGCCGCGCTGCGCAGTCATTTGTCTGCGCTGGAGCGGGAGCGGGCTCGGCTGGACGGGCTGATTCGGTCGGTGCGAGAGACATTAGCCGCACAGGAAAGGAATGAGATCATGAACGACGCGCAGAAGTTTGAAGCCTTCAAGCAGCGTGCGGTGGAGTGGCACGAAGAGACCTATGGCCGGGAGGCCCGGGCGCGTTACGGCGATGCGGAGGTCGACGCCGCCCAGGCAGCCGTGCGTGGCCTGACCCGGGAGCAGTACCAGGAATGGACGGGGCTGGGACAGGAGATCCAGCGCCGGCTGGAGGCAGCGGTCCAGGCCGGCCAGAGCCCGGACGGCGAGGAGGGCCGCACGGTCACGCAGCTGCACCGCCGTTGGCTGACGCTGACCGGGAATCCATACGATGCCCAAAAGCACAGGGGAATCGCGGAGCTCTACGTGACGGACGAGCGGTTTGCCGCGTACTACGACGGGACGGTCCCCGGCTGCGCCCGCTTTCTGCGGGACGCGGTGGCCCATTGGGCCTGAACCGCAAAACGCCCGTGGGCGGAGTCTGAGCAGACTCCGCCCACGGGCGTCTGTTTGGTTACTTCGTCAGCGCAAACGTATGGGCCTCCTCCAGCCAGCCCATCAGCTCCTCGTCCAGCTCGTCCTCCCGCTGAATGAGAACATGGTGGGTCCATCGGTTGGGATAGGGCTCCACGGCGGCTAAAATACGCGGCGAGTCCAGCCGATGGGAGAGCCCAAAGGACAAAATCAGAAAGACCTCCGGACACCCCTTCATCCGGCGCAGGGAGACAAAGGCAAACCCATAGCGCTCCCGAAAGGTGATCTGGGTTTTCTGGACCGAGACCGCGGCGTTGGGAAAGCGGGCCATCATCTGCTCGGATAGGGCGAGATAGAGCGGGAGCGCGCCCGGCATGGGCTGGAAAAAGAACACTTCCTCTGGCGACATGAGGCACCTCCAATTCAACTCCGGCGCGCAGACCGTACCGGGCAGACCGACGCCAACGGACGAGCGAAATCAAGCTGCGGGGATAAAGTTTAACGGGAGCCGAAACGAAATTTTTCAAATACCGGTACGGTAGAGGGGAATGACATTGATCACGGGCTCCTCATAGGGATGGATGCGCTTGATGGCGGCCAGCGTGGCTTCCACCCGGTCGGTGAAGCATGTGACCTCCACCTTCAGCTCGGGCTCGGTGCTGATTTCGCCCACTTGCCCCAAGTAGGGGGAAGCACCCTCCAGCGGCCGCCAGCAGCTGGTGACCCGGCTGTATGACAGGCAGCTGTCGTAGGTACCCAGATGTCCGGCATCCACGCTCTGGAGCGCTGCCCGGAGGGCCTCCAGATGGGATTCGGGGAGAAAAATCTCCAGTTTACAAGAAGAAAAATCAGGCATAACAGCCTCCTGAATGTTCCGCAAGGGTGTCCGTGCTCACAATCGGGAGACGCGCGCGAGCACGCAGAAGCCGGATAGAAAGGTAAGGGCGCAGACAGGCCATTCCCACCCCTGGGGCCAGCCCGGAAAAAGGGTTGGCAGAGAGGCGAGCATAAAGCCCAGGATTATGAGATAGGTTGCCCGCGGATACCTGGCCAACAGATGCTCCAGTAGCTTCGCCGTGGAGAGAATGCCGATAATAAGGCCGACGGCGAGGGGAAGCAGAAAGGTCAGGTCAAACGAATCCAGGGCATCGATGGTCGCATCATACAGCCCCAGCAGGAGAAGGAGATAGGATACGCTGATTCCCGGCAACACCAGCGCCACCGCCGCCACGATCCCGGCCAGAATCAACAGCAGCGGCGGCCAGGACCAGTCTGCAGCGGCCGGGGAGGCAGTGGGTATCCAAGAGAGCAGAAGCACCAGGGTCACGCCAAGCAGAACATACACCGGGACCCGCCATTCAAAGGACGAGGCCGAAGATTTTTGATAGATCATGGGCACACTGCCGGCTACGGCGCCCAGAAAGAAGAACCCGCAGGGAAGGGGAAATGCCTGCATCAAATGAAGCAGCGGTTTGGCCAACAGACAGATTCCAAGGCCGGCGCCCAGACAGAACCAGAGCAGAAACACCAGATTGGCACGTACATGGCGGTGAAAAGAGCTGACCGCGCGGATAAGTCTGTCGTACAAGCCAAGCATCATGGCCATGGTGCCTCCGCTGACACCCGGCACCAGCATCGTGCCTCCGACTACGGCACCCTTGATCAGGGTAAGAAAGTGATCTTTCAATGGACGGGGATCTCCTACAAATTCACAGGGAGTCAGGGGTCACAATGTCGTCAATCCTCTTGGGGGCGGATGCCGCGGTCGAAGCGGTCGATCTTGTCCGCTTTTCCGATGACCGTTACAATGTCGCCGGATTGGAATTGATATTGCGGCGAAAACTCGACATTGGTCTGGTGGTCGCGCTCCACGGCGATGATATTGATTCCATAGACCCGCCGTACGTCAAGGTCTTGAATCGTGTGCCCCTGAAGGGCGCCATCTACTTGAATCCGGCGGACTTCCACATCTCCATCCAGTGAGATAAAGTCAATGAGGTTTTTGGAAATCAGACGTTTTCCCATGTAATGGGCCATGTCCGACTCCGGATAGACCACGGTGGCGCCCAACTGCTTGAGTACCTCGCCATGTTCCTGGCTGGTAGCCTTGGAGATGACATGGGGAATTCCCATTTTGATGACAAGCATGGTGGTGAGAATGCTGACGTCCATAGTCTCGCCAATACAAATGGTCACCGTTTCGCAATTCTGGATTCCGGTCTCTTCCAGCGTTTCACGGTCCAGATTTTCTACCACAAAGGCATAATCGGTATATCTCCGTATTGCCTTGACCTTGTGTTCATCTTTATCCACTGCGATTACTTCTTTACCTGCGTTAGAAAGCGTTTTGACAAGGGCCGAGCCAAAACGGCCAAGGCCGATCACACCAAATGAAGTATTGTTTTGTCTTTTCATCATAACCTACCCTATCGTAATCATTTCTTCTGTATAGTGAGCACTGGAATCTGGACGGTTGATCCAGATCGACAACAGCGTAAAGGCGCCGAGGCGACCGATGAACATGGTAAAAATCAGGACCAGTTTGCTGGCGGGATTCAGATCTGGCGTAATGCCGGTGGACAGGCCGACTGTGCCGAAGGCGGAGACCTCCTCAAACAAGAGCTGGAGGAAGGAGCAGTCCGGCTCTAAAATGCAGAGCAAAAAAGTACCGCAGCACACCACTAAAAGGGACAAGAGCGCGATAATGGAGGACTTGGACATGGATTCGGTCGGAAGGGAGCGGTGAAAGGCACCCGGCCTCCGCTTGGAAAAGACCGAACGGACCTCCTGCATCAAAACGAAGAAGGTGGTGGTTTTGATGCCGCCGCCGGTAGACCCCGGAGAAGCTCCGATAAACATCAGCATGATCAGGGTGAAGAGTCCCGTGTCGGTGAACTCACCGATGGGATAGGTAGAGAAACCGGCGGTACGGGCGGAGACGCTGTGAAAGAACGCGCCCATCCAGGTAATGTCCTCCGTCGCCTTCAACAGCAGCGTGCCGGTTAGCAGAAGAACGGCGGTAGTGGTAAGAACCACTTTGGAGTGGAGGGACAGTTTGCGGAAGCGACGGTTTCGACTGATGTCCAAAATGACCAGGAACCCGAGTCCACCGAAGATGATCAGACCGCATGTGGTCAGATTTAAGAGAATGCTGGATCGGTACGGAATCAGGTTGCGCAGGCCGCCCAGAATGTCAAAGCCGGAGTTGTTAAAAGCGGCGATGGAGTGGAACACGCTGATCCAAAGCGCATGAAGGGGCGGGTAATCCTGGGAAAAAACCAAAAAGCTCAGGACCACGCCAGCGCCCTCGAAACACAGGGTCATCAGCAGGACCGATTTTACCAACCGTACCATGCCCTTAAAGCTGTCCACGTTCAGGGCTTCCTTGACCAGCATGCGGCCCTTGATGCTTACGCGCTTTCCGGCGGCAAGAATCAGACCAACGCCAACGGAGGTGACGCCCAGACCGCCGATCTGAATCAAAGCGGCCACCACAGCCTGGCCAAAGAACGTGAAGTGATCTGCGGTATCAATTGCAATCAATCCGGTGACACATACAGCGCTGGTAGAGGTAAACAGTGCATCGATTGGAGCGACCTCCGCACCGGGGCGGACTGAAATGGGGAGCAAAAGCAGACCGGCACCAATAAGGATCACCGCCGCGAAGCCCAGCGTAATCAGACGCCCGGGCGGCTGTTTTTTCAAAAAAGAAATAAAATGTCTCATGGTTTTCGAATGGGAAAGGCAACCAAACAGGGGGCTGCCCCGTTTCCTCCTTCTGCTTCTCCAATCAGGAATTTTTCATGACAACGCTTTCCACGGTGTCTGCCACATGCTCACAGGCGTCCACACACTTTTCCAAGTAGATGTAGATCTCACGCCAGACGATGATCTGGAGCGGGTCGGAGCAGGTGGTATGCAGAGTGCGCAGACTGCTGATGAAGAGTTGGTCGGCCTCCTCCTCCAGCGTGTTGATGTGCACGATGTGTTCGTGCAGCAGCTTGGAGTGCTTAAAGTCGGCAAACTCCCGTACCATATTTTTCGCTTCCTCACAGGCACGAATCACAACCTCGGACAGCTTGAGGGCATCCGGACGGATGCTTTGGACATTGTTGCAGTAGAGCCGGAGAAGAACGTCCTCGATCTTGTCCGTGACCTCGTCGATGTTTTGGCTGAGAAGAATGATGTCCTCTCGTTCGATTGGGGTAATAAAGGCTTTGGCCAGCACATGGAGCAGCTCGTGCTTTTTGCCGTCGGCAGCGTGTTCCACTGCATGGATCTCTTCCAGTTTGTCCCCAATTTGGCTTGGATCGAACTTCTGCATGACCTGATGCAGGAATTGGGCCGCCTGACAGGCGTAATCCGCGCACGCCAGAAAGGAATCAAAATAAAATGAATCTTGTTTTTTGGCCATATTACGTTCTCCTTATGTAGTATGATCTGATCGGCGGCCGTCCTTACAGGACCGCCATAAATAATTTTGCCATTACAAAACTGATCAGGCCACAGCCGGGGAATGTGAACACCCAAGTGAGCATCATGTCCTGCACCACGCCGAAATTGATGGCGGACAGACGCTTGACCGCGCCGACTCCCATGATCGCACTGGTTTTCGTGTGGGTAGTGGAGACCGGGATGCCGAGCAGGCTGGACAGCAGCAGGCATGCGGCGGCGGACAGATCGGCCGCAAAGCCCTGATACTTCTCCAGATGGACCATGTCCATACCGACGGATTTGATGATTTTTTCTCCGCCGACGCTGGTGCCTACGCCCATGACAGTGCTGCACAAAATCATCAGCCAGACTGGAATAATAATTCCACTCACGCTGCTCTGGCCGTTGCTGAAGGCCACGCCCAGAAACAGAACGCCGATGAACTTCTGGCCGTCCTGCGCGCCGTGCATGAAGCTCATGGCGGCTGCGCCGAAGATCTCCGCCCCCTGGAAGAAGCGGTTGGTCTTGCGGCGGTTCATGTTGGCGCAGATAATGGTCAGCAACTTGCAGATGACCCAGCCGCACAGGAAGCCGAGCAACAGGCTCATGAACAGGCCGTAGATGACCTTGACCCATTCATTCATGTTAATTCCGCCGATTCCATTTTGAATAGCGATGGCGGCGCCGGACAGGCCGGCGATCAGGCTGTGGCTCTCGCTGGTGGGAATCCCGAAATAAGAGGCGCCCACGCTATATACCACAATGGAAAAAAGCGCCGCGCAGAGCGCAATCAGTGCCTCCTGCGTATTGCCGCCGAAATCAACCATGTTGCTGATGGTGGAGGCCACGGAGCTGTTGATGTGTGTCATGATCAGCACGCCGAAAAAATTAAAGACCGCGCTGGTCAGAATCGCCGCCCGCGCGTTCATGCATCGGGTCGTGATGCAGGTGGCGATGGCATTGGGCGCATCGGTCCACCCATTGACAAAAATGACGCCAAGCGTCAGCAGCACGGTGATCAGCAAAACCGGACTGGACGACACGGCGTTTAGAAAATAGGAAAGCGAAACATCCATACAATACCCTCTTTATCCAATTGAACCTAAAAAAGCAGGCTTTCCGAAGGGGAAAGCCTGCCATCTACGAAAAAAGGCACAATGGCCCCTTTCGAAATCAGCCGCTGTGAATAAATAGGACTGCGGACCGGCCGCGCCCTATGACAGACTCCACCCCTTATTCCAGCCCCTATACCATACCATCAAAGAACGCTTTCGTCAATCCTAATTTCATTGCAGGCAGATAAGTGGCGAAAAACGCCAATCTATGGACGCGCTTAAGGAGAAAAACCAGCATAAAACAACAAAAAGTCCCGGACCAGAGCGGTCCGGGACAATGTGGAATGGGAATGCCGTCCGGCGCGGAAAAGGGGGGGAACCAGCCTCAGCCCCTGGCGGCCTCGTTGACGCAGCGCAGGGCGTTGAGGCTGCGGGGATAGCCAATATAGGGCAGGCACTGGGAGATGATCTTGATTAGAAATGCCTTGTCGTTGCCGATGCGAAGATTGGCGGCGGCATGGCTGGTGAGCTGGGGCTCGCAGCCGCCCTGAGCGGCCAGGAAGCAGAAGGTGATCATCTCCCGCTGGGCATAGCTCAGCCCGGTGCGGGTATAGTAGTCGCCGAAGCAATTGTCCGCCAGCCAGCGGTTGATGTGGCGGCTCTCTTCCGGTCCGCTGTCCTGGAAGCCCCGCATCCCCTCGCCGAAGATGTCCACCTGGACCTGATTGCCGGCGGTCAGGCGGGTGTCCGGGGTGGTGGTGGACTGGCCCGCCAGCGGCAGCGAGACGCCCCGGGCCGCCAGCACCTCGTTGACGGCCTGGAGGAAGGGATAGACCCGGCCGAAGCCCAGGTAGGCCACCGCCTGATAGACGATCTCCTTGACCTCCACCGGCGTGACGCCGAAATTCAGGGTTGCGGGCAGCATGACCCGGAAGGCATCGATTCCCTGACAGCCCAGAAGGGTAGCCAGAATGGCCATGAAGCGGGTCCGGTCATCCAGGTCGTCCTGTTGGACCACCTCTTCAAAGGCAAAACGGCTGAACCGCTCCCAAAATTCCGGGTCGGTCTCCCGGAGGGCGGCGTCCGCGCCGGAGAACATGGTTTCCCGGTACTGCTGATAAACGTTTGACTCTGCCACAGAAATTCCTCCTTGTTATTTGCGTGTGGGGAAGCCTGCCCCTGTCTCGAATTTTTCCGCAACAAGCTTCAGGTCGTCCACGATGGGCAGGTGCTGGGGACAGGCGCGCTCACACTGGCGGCACCCGATGCAGTCGCTGGCCTTCCCATGGGTCAGAGCGGTGTTGTGGTAATACACCGCATGGCTGGAAAAGCTGCCGGTGGTGCGCGCGATGCTGTTATACAGGGCAAAATATTGGGGAATGGCGATGTGCTTGGGACAGCCGTGGGTGCAGTAGGCGCAGCCGGTGCAGGGGATGGGCGTGTTGCGCTCGATGATCTGTGTCACCTGGCGGATGACAGCCAGCTCCTCCGCGGACAGCGGCCGGAAATCCCGGAAGGTGGCGGCGTTGTCTCGTACCTGTTCCAGCGTGTTCATGCCGGACAGCACCCGAATCACACCCTTCTGACTGGCGGCAAAGCGCATGGCCCAGGAGGCTGGGGAGGCCTCCGGCGCGTACTCCTTCAGCAGCCGCTCTGCCTCCTCGGGCAGGTCGGTCAACGTGCCGCCCTTGCAGGGTTCCATGACGATGACCGGCTTATGGTAGCGGTTGGCCACCTCCAGGCAGCGGCGGGACTGGACGTTGGGCTGATCCCAATCCACATAGTTGACCTGGAGCTGGAGAAAGTCCAGACCGTCGCCATAGGCAGCGAGAATCTCCTCCAGCAGCTCGGGCGTATCATGGAAAGACATGCCGACCTGCCGGATGCGGCCCTCCGCCTTCTTACGGGCCACGAAGCCGAACGCATCGAAGGTGCGGCATTTCTCATAGACATTGATCCCCATGTTGTGGAGCAGGTAGAAATCAAAATATTCCACCCCGCAATGGGTCAGCTGCGCTTGAAAAATGCGCTCCAGATCTCCGCGGTCCTGAAAATCCCGCAGGGGCAGCTTGGTGGCCAGCTGGTATGCGTCTCTGGGGTAACGGGCCACCAGGTCGGCCTGCACGGCCTCCTCGCCGTGGTAGCCGTGATAGGTGTAGGCGGTGTCGAAGTAGGTGAAGCCCTGCTCCAAATAGGCGTCAAACAGGGCCTGAATCTTTGCGTGGTCGAATGAAGCCGGGTTGTCGGGGCGCAGCGTGGGAAGGCGCATGCACCCGAAGCCGAATTGTTCTGTGCTCATGGTTCCTTCCTCCTTGCTTGGATGTCTCTTTTATCCTATCATGGAGGGCCCGGCCGCTGTCAAGCCCCAAAGCAGACAATGAGGACTTCAGCGCAGAGCTCCGTAGGCCTCGTCCGAGACGGCTTCCAGCCACTCGTTGGAGGTCTCCTCGCCCGGGACCTCCACAGCCAGGTGGGCAAACCAGCTGTCCGGCGCGGCGCCGTGCCAGTGCTTGACCTCCGGGAGAATGACCACCACGTCGCCGGGGTGGAGTTCCCGGGGCTCCTCGCCCCAGGCCTGATAGTAGCCCCGGCCGGCGGTGCACAGCAGAATCTGACCGCCGCCGGACTTGGCGTGGTGGATGTGCCAGTTGTTGCGGCAACCGGGCTCAAAGGTCACATTGCCGATGGCTACGCCCTGGGTGGTCAGCATGTTCAGATAGCTCTGGCCCACAAAATACTGCGCAAAGGCCTCATTTTTGTCCCCCATGGGGAATACGCTCAATTCTTCCGGTTTCATAAAAATTCCTCCTGTCAAATAAGTTCACTCAAGTCATGGAGCCAGGCGGCCACATCCGCTTCCGGCGTGACCAGCTGAGCCCCGCCTGTGGAGTCAAACTGAATTGCGTTCGCGTGGGTGAAGACGGCGCCGGGGCAGGCTTTCTCCATGTCCGGAAGGGTATGGCCCGGCCAGCCGCCGTGGGTCTGGAAGGGAAGGACCGTCTTGCCCGTCCAGTCGTGGGCGGTCAGGAACGTACGGACCGCTGGGGCCATGGTGTACCACCAGGTGGGCGTACCCACGGCGATCACGTCGTAGTCGCCGGAATCTGCGGACAGCGGCTGGATAGCCGGGCAGTAGCCTTGCTCCACCTCCCGCTGGCCCTGGTCCACGATGTCGTCATAGGAGCCGGTATAGGGCTCCACCGTTTGGATCTCCGCCAGGTCGGCGCCGGTGGCCTGCTGCATTTGCTGTGCAATGCGCCGCGTGTTGCCGTTGGAGAGGGAATAATAGACAATCAGCATCTTCTTTGCCATTATGAGTTGCCTCCTTTGGTTGCTGGGCAGAGGATAGGAAGCCGCTCCGCCATCTCCGGGCGAGAGTGGAAGAAAAACGTGAAGGATTCCTTGTTGAAAATCAGCTCCGTTTCAGCCATTTTTGCAGAGCGGGCTTGGCGCGGCTGACATCGCCGCCGTGGAGAGCGATTCCGCTTTCCACCTTCGCGCCGGGACACAGACGGCGGATGTCCCGCTCACTGCTGCCCATGCCGCTGCCCTCGTGGGTGCAGAAGGGGAGAACGGTCTTGCCGGAAAAATCAAAGCGCTCCAGGAAGGTGAATACCGCCATGGGCATGGTGCCCCAGTAGTTGGGGTAGCCCAGGTAGACGGTGTCATATCCGTCCAGATGGTCGGGGTACTGCTTCAGCTCCGGGCGGGCGTCCCGGCGCTGGTCGGCCTGCGCCTCGGCGATGCAGGTATTGTAATCCTTGGCGTAGGGTTGGACCGGCTCGATTTTGAACAGGTCCGCGCCGGTCAGGTCGTGGAGGATTCCGGCGGCGACTTCGGTGTTGCCTACGGAAAGCGTTTTGATCTGGCCGTTGACGTAGTTTTCATCCGCCCGGGAAAAATAGGCGATGATGGCTGGCATAGCACCAGCTCCTTTCCTTGTTTCTGAGGTCATTCTAAATACGGCAATGCCGCGTGAAGAAACCGCGCCGCGGTTTCTTCAGGTGGCATTATTATAGAACGGAACGCCTTGACAGGGAATCTCCCATGTGTTATCGTTGTATAAACGATTGGTTCATACGAAAGGCGGGATGCGTCATGTTTAACAGCCTGCTGACGGCGTTTGTCTGTGCGGCAGATTGCGGCAGCTTTACAAAGGCGGCGGAAAATCTGTATATCTCGCCCACCGCGGTCATGAAGCAGATCAACGCGCTGGAGGAGCACCTGAACCTGAAGTTGATGGAACGGAGCCGGCAGGGGATTCGCCTGACGCCTGCCGGCGAGGTGATCTATAAGGATGCAAAATTCCTGTTTGAATACTCCCGGCGCTCCATTGAAAACGCCCGCCAGGCCATGAACGCGCAGGATACCACCTTCTGCGTAGGCACCTCGCTGCTCAACCCGGCCAAGCCCTTTATGGATCTCTGGTACCGGGTCAACCGGGCCTTTCCCAATTACAAGCTGCACCTGGTGCCCTTTGAGGACGATCACCGCGGAATTTTAGGGGAGATTCGGGCGCTGGGGGAGAAATTCGATTTCCTGGTCGGGGTATGCGATTCCAAGCTGTGGCTGGATCAGTGCAGTCTGCTGCCGCTGGGTCGTTACCGGAAGATGTGCGCCGTGTCCCGGGAGCATCCTCTGGCCCGAAAGAAGCGGCTGCACGTCACCGACCTGTACGGACAGACCCTGATGATGGTCAAGGAGGGCGATTCCCAGACCAACGATTTTATCCGGAATGATCTTCAGCGCAATCATCCCCAAATTCAAATCGAGGATACGCCTCAGTTCTATGACATCTCCGTGTTCAACCGGTGCGCCGAAACGGGAAATGTGCTGCTGACGCTGGAGTGCTGGAAAGACGTTCACCCGGCCCTGGTGACCCTCCCGGTGGACTGGGATTATACCATCACCTACGGGCTGCTCTATGCCCTGGACCCGCCGGAGGATGTGCGGCGTTTTGTAGAACTGGTGAAAGAGACGCAGGCCGTGAAAGGATGGAATCAAACCTAATTTCCAACAGCAAAAGAAGCCCCCGGCGCGGTATGAAAAGGGATACCGCGCCGAGGGCGATTCTGGTTGATCTGGGGGGAGCTGCGGAGGCTCAGGGAACCGTCCGAACCGCGGCCAGGTCGCGGAGGATTTCGCCGATGTCGCGGGCGATGCAGATCGAGCGCGCTTCCAGCGCCCGGGGCACAAAGGCGTCGTCCAGGTTGAGGCAGACGTAGCAGGAATCCGGATGGTCCGCCGTGAGCTTCCAGAAGGGATACTTGATGATTCCCGGGGTGTTTCCGCCCACGCCCAGCTCCAGATAGAGCGTGCGCAGGTCCTGATGGCGGCGCAGAAAATCCGCGTAGCGGCTTGCAGCCTGATGCCAGCCCTCATCCTCCACAAAGGTGTTGTCGCTGCGCAGGTTCATGGTCATGGGCCGGCCGCAGACGGGGCAGTAGGGAATCAACTCGGAGGGGATGCGCAGATCCCGCTGTTCCGCCACCATTCGGCGGACCGTCTCTTCATTGTCATAGGTCTTGTTGTGACAGGGCTTGGAGCACTGCCACAGGCCGTAGTCACCCTGGGTGTAGAATAGCCGCTTTTTGTCAAAGCCCGCCTTCTGGAACTGGTGGTCGACATTGGTGGTCAGCACGAAATAATCCTTCTCCCGCACCAGCTTTAACAGGTCGGAATAGACCGGCTTGGGCGCATCCACGTAGCGGTTCCAGTAGATATGGCGGCTCCACCAGGCCCAGTATTCCTCCAGTGTCTGGAATGGATAGAATCCGCCCGAGTACATGTCCTGAATCCCGTATTTGGCCTGAAAATCGCCGAAATGCTGCTGAAAGCGCGCCCCGGAGTAAGTGAAGCCGGCGGAGGCGGACAGCCCGGAGCCCGCGCCGATCACGACCGCATCCGCCTCATCAAGGGCGGTCCGCAGCCGGTTCAGGCTGGCCCAATAGGCCTCGGTAGAGCTCTGCGTCAAGATCCTTGAAAACATTGAAGATCACCTTTCGAATGGAAGTGCTGTGCGAAAGAACATCCGTCACGGTCCGGACCGCCAGTTCGGCGGCCTCCTGATTGGGGAAATGGAACTCGCCGGTGGAGATGCAGCAGAAGGCCACACTGGTGAGCCCATGCTCCGCCGCCAGTTCCAGACAGGACCGGTAGCAGGCGGACAGCTCGGCCCAGTCCCGACGGGTCACCCGGCCCTGAATGATGGGGCCTACGGTGTGCAGCACATACCGGGCCGGGAGGTTATAGCCCTCGGTCAGCTTGGCCTGGCCGTTGGGCTCGGGGTGGCCCTGGGCCAGCATAATGCGATGGCACGCATCCCGCAGCTGGAGTCCCGCCGCCGAATGGATGGCGTTGTCGATGCAGCCGTGACAGGGGACGAAACACCCCAGCAGGGCGGAATTGGCGGCATTCACGATGGCGTCCGCGTTCAGACGGGTGATATCCCCCTGCCAGAGGACCAGGCGGGGGTCTCCGGCGGCAGGGGGAAGGGCGTCTGCGTCCACCACGCCCCGCTCCCCCCGTTCGGCGGAGAGCAGCGCGTCCTGGACGGCCAGAAATTCCGGGGCCAGCGGCATCGGCGGCCGGACATTCATCAGACTGCGCAGCAGACGCCGCTGGGCGTCCGGTTCTTTGGGAAAGGCGGCGGCCTGCGCCTGGTACTGAGGCAGCTCGGCCAGCAGCCAGTCATTGAGAAATTGAAGCTGTTCCATACGGTCCATGCTCGTGCGCTCCCTTCAGCCCAGCTTTTCCACCGCCTTCAACGGGCAGATGCGGAAGCAGTTGCCGCAGTGAAGACAGTGACTCTCGTCGATCACGCAGGGAATCGTATTGCTGATGCAGCCCGAAGGACACACGCTGCGGCACCCCTGACAGCCGATGCACGTTTCTCCGTTGATTCGGTAGCCGGTCTGGTGGAGCCCCTCTCCGCCAAAGGCGAAGCTCTGGCGGAAGGGCGGAAGCTGGGACAGGTCGAAATACTCCCCCTCACCCCGGTAGAGGTGAAATACTTCCAGTGCCTCCCGGCTTTTCTCCGTGGGATAGATCTTGGCCATATAGGGATTTTTGGCAAAGATTTCGTCCAGCCGTGCCTGCCCGATGCTGCGCACTGCGCCCCGTACCGAGATGGCAATGGTGGAGAGGGTATCCTGCCCCTTCCTGCCGGAGAGGGCAACGAAGGGCCGCTCCATCAGACGGCTGTAAAGGGATTTTCCCTTCGCAGTCAGGAAATAGAGACCCGCCTCATCCGCCAGCATCAGGTCGATGACGCAGGTCTGGGGCAGGCCCTTGTCATCCAGGGTGGCAAAGACCGTGGAGTGGATGTCCTGCTGTAAGATCGTCAAAATTTCTTGGGTGGTCATAGAGCCTTCCCTCCTGTTTCTGTGGATATTGTAACCCCTGTCAATTTGACTGTAAAGTACGCACTATCTTGTGACATAGTTACTGAATGGTAACGATTAGAGACTGGCGATCCAGCGGGCAGCTTCCCGCCCCAGGGTCTGGGCCATGCTGATGCTTTGCCCCGGGAGAGATGTGGTGTACTGAAATCCGAACCGCCCACCGCTGCAATTCCCGGAGGCAAACAGGCCGGGAATCGGCTCGAAATCTTCGCCCAAGACCTGCTGATGTTCGTCGATCAGCAGACCGCTGACCGTCACCAACAGTTTCAGAGACTGCCCACCGGGGGCATGGCTGTCCTTCCGCGTCCCACAGGCGTAAAAGGGCGATTGCTCAATGGGGAACAGTAGGTGCGGGTCTTTTCCAAAATCTGTGTCCTTGCCAGCGCGGCAAAGTTCGTTGTACCGCGCTACCTCCCTCTGGAAGGTTTGTCGGTCCTCTTCGGCCTCAAAGAGCAGGGCGGCCAGTTCCTCCAAAGTATCCGCGCAGTACAAGGGGCGGGCATCCCCTGCCCGGTCCTGCACTTGGATACCCCGGTCCCGGTTTTGGTATGCCTGCTCCAGGGCCCGGTCCAGCTTTGCCAACTCCTTGGGGTTGGTGTAGTCAAACACCGCATGGCAGGGCGCCTGATAAGTCACCTGCTCTCGGATACGGCTGTCAAAGATGCCATACAGCCTTCCGTTGGGCTGTTTGGCCCCTGCAATGGCCGCCAGAATGTGGGTGCCGAACCCCTCGTCAGAGTACCGCCTGCCGTGTTTGTTGACACGGAGAACGGCGGTGGAGCCGATGAGTTCAAAACCGGGGAAGGAGTAATTGCCGCCCATAGCGGCATGGGAACGGGGTTCCAATCTTCCGCCCGCCCAGACGCCCATCTGGATTCCACTGCCGTCCCAGCCGTGTCCGCTCCAGTCGCCGCCGTCGATGAGGTCGGCAGACTCGGCCAGGAGATCCCGGCACATCTCCGCGTTTTTACTATAATCACCGGCAGCCAGGAGCACCCCTTTTTCCGCCAGAAACCGGCAGTAGCTGCCATCCGGAAGCTGGCCAATTACACCAGAGACCCGTCCTTTTTCTTTTGTCAGCTGGCAGGCTCTGGTCCCGAAGAAAAATCGGGCGCCGTGTTCCCGTGCCAGTTGCTGGTTTCCTTTTACCGCCTTATTTTGCAAGGCCGCGCCCATGTTTGGGGTGCCGGGCCAAGCCCTCAGACCGTTGAGAGACTTGGGAAAATTGGGGCTGGGAGGCGTCAGCATGGGATGGATGCTGTCCCACTCCTCCTGGGACAAGGGCGCCAGGAACCAGTCGAAGCACTCCCCACACTGCTGGGCATAGGTGCGGATTAGGCGGACATTGGAGCGGTTATTGGTGCGCAGCTGCCAGTCGTTGACGAACTCATCCACATCCACCGGCGGCACACCATGTCTGGCTTGCCACTGAGAGTTGATGTGCCCGATCTCTCCGATGCCCAAGATCCACTGTTTCTCCTCGCTCTGCTGCTCCAGTACGATCACCGAGGCCCCCGCCTCAGCGGCGGCCCGGGCAGCGCAGGTACCGGCGTGTCCCGCACCAATGATGACCATATCCGCCTGTTCTTGGCGGGCGATCGACTTTTCGGGAATAGGGTCCGGCGGTTGAGTCCAAGAAAACTGTGTCATAATCTGCCCTCCTCACTGCATGGCAGGGACCGTTCTGCCCTGGCCCAATATGGAACGCAGGGCGTTCCCACACCGTTTGTAGACCAGATAGGTCACCAGGGAGGTGACGCCGTGTTTCACAAGATTAAAGGGGAACACCCCATACAGCATAAGTGTAAAACTGTCATGGACCAGTGGGTTGACGGAGGAGCCCATCTCAATGATTGCGTCCATCGGAATCCCGTAAAGAGAAGAATACATGGGAAATGCCACGTAAGTATTCAGAAAAATACAGATAACGCTAACCAATAAAGTGGAGATACTCAGGGCCGCCAGCGCGCCCCGCTTGGAGTGCCAGTGCTGATAGAGTAGGGATGCAGGCAGGACAAAGGCGCAACTGCCAACCAAGTTCATGGCCTCTCCGACAAAGGCGGTTTCGGTTCCTTGAAGCAGCACCTTCAATAGCAGTTTTACGGCAATCACTCCGCAGCCGCTGATTGGTCCCAGGAAGAAACCGGAAAACAAGGCGGGGAGCTCCGAGATGTCGAACTTCAAAAATGTGGGAGCGAAGGGTAACGGCACTTGGATGGCCATGAGAACGGCGGAGACGGCCCCCAGCATTCCGATGAAGGCCACAGTTTTGGCATTGAGCGGCTTGATTTTCATAAAGGTACTCCTTGTCTGAGGGGAGAGACTAGGCCCTGGAGGCGATATTCGCGCTCCAGGGCCTAGTTCATCTTCTTTCATCCGGACTGTAACCGTCGGTATCGGAATTGCACCGATTCGTGCCTTACGGCTTGCGGACTCTACCGCCGGTGGGGATTTCCGCCCCGCCCTGAAGATTTTTGATTTATGGTTGTTTTCCTTACAGATTGAACTCCTGAGGCGGGTTGCCGGAGAAGTCGGCAATCACCGCATGGGCGTCGGCCAGATAGAACACCTCGAAGATGGGGTTGTCGGCGGTCTGATACTGGCTCTTAACGATGGGGTTCTGAATGCACATCTCCTTGACAGCCATGTTGTTTTCAAACACCGCCCTGCCGTTCAGACGAATCCAGGCATAGGTGGGGCTGGAAACCGAAACCTCGATGTTGGGATTAGCCTGCATGTCTTTGTAGACGTCCTTGGTGTTGTTGGTGCAGAACCACAGCTTGCCGTCCTTCTCGCCAGCGAACATGAAGGGGCGGCACTTGGCCTTCCCGTCCCGGCCCACAGTGGCCAGATACTGCACAGGATTCTCGTTCAGGAATTTTACGACTTCGTTCATGGTAGGTTGCCTCCTAATAATTTTTGAAAAGGTGGATTTCCTTTTGGCAAGTAGATTGTAGCGCGGTTGTTTGCCTTTGAAAAGTACGCACAATCTTGTGGTATAGTTACCAAGTGGTGACGATTGGATGGTTACCGAGCGGAAACAAATGGACGCCATGCGGGTTTGCGGCCCCGTTCCAAACGAAAAATTTTTTTGAACCATATTCTTTGCAGCAGCGGTTGACCTGCATTCCTCTTGACAGACGCCGTGCGCTTACCCTAAAATAGGGATATACCGCCCAAACAGAAACCAATGGGAACAGGAGGTCCAGCTATTATGTCGGTTGCCGCGAAAGAACTGCCGGCCTGCCCGGTGGAGACGACGCTGACGCTGATCAGCGATAAGTGGAAGGTTTTGATTCTCCGGGATCTGATGCCGGGAACCAAGCGGTTTGGCGAATTGAAGAAATCCGTCGGCAATGTCAGCCAGAAGGTGCTGACCGCGCAGCTGCGCCAGATGGAGGAGAGCGGACTTCTGACCCGGACGGTCTACCCCGAGGTGCCCCCGCGGGTGGAATATACGCTGACCGAGCTGGGATACAGCCTGAAGCCCATTTTGGACGCCATGCAGGCATGGGGCACGGAATATAAGGCCAAGAACGCATAATTCCGGCAAAACTTCTTCCCGGTCCATTCCGGAAGAAGTTTTGCCGGACGGACCGGTTTGCGGTATGATAGGCCGCGACGGGAAGGAAAAGGAGCGAATACAATGTCATTCTTTCATCATCAGGGGGAGGAGGCGTTCCCCGGGCCTCTGCCGCCGATGTCCGGACTGGATTACCAGTCGGTTATGAAGTTTTTGGATTTTGCGGAGGAGCGCTGCGCGGAGGAAGGGCAGAGCCTGGACCCGGTTTATGACTGGCTGATCCGCTGCCTGTTGAACAGCCTGGTTTCGGACAGTGCCTCCCGCATTTTCCTGCCCAAGACCCAGACCAAGCAGTTTGAGCGGGACGATTTGCTGCCCCTCTATGCCGCGGCTCCCGAGGGACGGGAGAAGATCCAGGTGGGACACAGCTTTGTCATCGCGCCAATCTGGGGCAACGCGGACGCAGTGGATGCGATTCTGACGCTGCAAAAGCGGGGCGGCGCGCACGAGGGGCCCAGGGATATGGTCGTGGGCGCGTACATCAAAGAGCTGAATTTGGCGATCATCGAAAAAGCCGTCCATGAGATGTACTTTACCCGCTTTGGCGGGCACGGCTGTGTGACGCTGGACGTCTATTCCCTGAAGAAGCTGGATCCGGTGCTCTCCACCGACGGAGAGAACTGGTTTGTCCAGGAAGCGGAAGGGGAGACCAGCCGGCCGGTGCTGGATGCCCGCATGGCGGCGCTGTACTCCATCGCGCTGGAGCGCTACTGCCCGCTGCCGCCGGAGAAGCGGTGACTGCGGAGCCCGGCTGGGCGCGGGGCAGGAAAAAGACAACGTGGAAAGTGGGGAAATGACGATGAGCGAAGAAACGCGGAATACAGGCGATTGGCTGGCGGAAGAGCTGGCTATGATCAATGGAAAAATGGCTGCCACGCTGAATGGGCGGCTGAAGGCGGAACTGGAGTCCTACGACGACGAGGCCCAGGAGATCACGCTGCGTTATCCGCTGCAGGCGTGGCAGGTCAACGGCCTGGGGACGCTGCATGGCGGCATGATCAGTACCATGATGGATCTGACCATGAGCATGGCAGTGTATTGCTTCTCCCGGCAGAGCATTCCGCCGACCATTTCCATGACCGTGAATTACCTGCGGCCCGTTCCGATGGAGAACTATGTGCGCATCAAGGCCAGGGTCACGTCCCTGGGCAAGCGGAATGCCACGGCCTATTGTGAGACCATCGTCCCCGCCACCGGAAAGGTGGCCAGCACGGCGATTGGAACCTATGCGGTGATCGCGGCGAAGGGATAAAAAGAAACAGAAAAATC
>DXYV01000008.1:0-39929 GCA_019415645.1 Clostridiales bacterium | reverse complement strand
CAGAAAAATCAGATTGGCTACAGCTTAGCAGACAATGATTCCGTCTGGCGTTTGCGTAAGCTTTTCAAAACCATCCTCCGTAATGATGTAGCTGTTGCAGGTGACGCCCATGGCAGAACCATTTCCGGCGCCCGGATGTGCCGTGACGAACATATCTTTCTCCAGGCACATAGTTTCGGCTTCCACAAAGGCGGGACGCTCCACCATGTCGTAACCCTGGCCATGACCGAACAGACGCTCTTCCGGGGCATATCCCTGCTGAACGAGGTATTCGTTGTTGACACGAAGCAGTTCCGAAGCCGGAACGCCGGGGCGCATATGGGCTTCTACCAGCCGGGCGGCCTGAACTGCGGTATCCGATGCTTTGCGCATTGCTTCAGAGGGCTCGCCCAGTGACCACATATGACTGATTTCCGAGTAAAGACCACCCGGTCCGCTGACTTCAATCAGACAGAACAGAAGGTCGTGTTCCTGAATAACACGATGCTGCATGGGGACCATTAGTTTGGGCGGCATAACAGGATCTGTACCAAGTCCGACATTGACAATGCATTCCGCCCCCAGATCAGAGGCGAGCTTTCGAATGTCCGCCGTTAGCTCAAATTCCACACGTCCCGGACGGAAAAAGGCCGGGACTGCCGCGCAGATCTGATCGTGGATTTTTACGGTCTGACGCAGACGCTGCAACTCTTCCGGGGATTTGATCGCCTTGATTCGGTCCACCATATCTGTGGCGTTGACAAACTCAACATCCGGAAGCTGTTCGGTCAAATAGAGATAGGTGCTGGCGGGCATCGTGGCCATTGCTACGATGCCGACCCGCTTATAGTTGTGGGCCTGAATTTCTTTTTTAATCAATTCAGGAACATAATGGTCAGTGTACCAAAGAGTAGGCATCATAGGGGTAGCGGGAGCCGAAGCAACGCCACGCAGAAAATCTGGGGACATACAGGCGCCAGATACGCCGCCATGTCCGATCAGGCACATGTCGGAATCCTTGGGGAACAGAACCGTCATGGGATAATCCGCGATCATCAAATCGGTCACATAACGGAAATAGCCGCCGAGCATATTGTCGTAGGCACTGAAGATTAGACAATCCAAATCATTGTGTCCCATTTCCGTGCGGATGCGTTCCCAGCGGCGGGCCAATTCCGCATCGGAAATACGGGTAGTGTATCGTTCAGCGATATTCACGGGGACCTCACTTTCTGTTCAGAGACGCGAGCCGCTTTATAGCCTGCGCCTCCGGACATTAATTTTTAGGATAGGAAGGGGGTAAAAAAGTAGAGAAGGAATTCGGCGTTAGCGTTCCGCGACATAAAGCAGCGGCTCATCGGCAAGGTAGCGTCGAATATTCTCCGCAACCACCTGCGCAGCCCGGTCCATATAATGGGGCGTACCGGGAGCGGTATGGTGCGTGATTAGAACTTTGGGATGCAGCCAGAGCGGGCTGTCAGGATCCAGCGGCTCTTTTGTAAAAATGTCAAGACCAGCACCGGCCAACTCACCGGCATCCAGTGCGGCCACGAGTGCCTCGTGATCGACGATTGCACCGCGCGCCAGATTGATAAGATAGGCGGAATTTTTCATTTTGGCAAACTGTTCTGCGCCCATCAGGTTTTCGGTCTCCTTGGTCAGGGGCAGAATGAGAATGACAAAGTCAGATTCCTCCAGAAGCTTATCCAACTCCGACATGGGATAGCACGCGTCCAGCCATTCACTTTCAATGGGGGTGCGCTTCGCGCCGATGACGCGCATTCCCAACAGCTTACACTTGCGCGCGATTTCGCTGCCAATGGCGCCGACACCGACGATTCCGATGGTCTGGTCGCAGCTCTCCTGGCAGGCTTCCTTCAGTTCCGAGTTCGCCCAGCGGCGCTGCAGCTGCGCCCGCAGCGCATTGGGAAACTGCCGCAGGAAGGAGAAAATATAGGCCAGCGCATGGTCCGAGATATTGGGGCCGTGAATGCCCTTCGTGCTTGTAATGGTGATAGGCAAATCATTCAGGGGAGAGTTAAGAAAGGCGTCGACACCGGAAATAAAGCAGTGAATCCATTTGAGACTTGGCGCATTCCGGCAGAATTCCACGAGAGCATCGTCAATAAAAGGCCACATGACCATCGCGTCGATGTCGTTGGTCTGTGCATACATCTCGTCGTAAGAATTTGCGAAAATGATTTGAGTATTTGGAGCGGCTGCCTGAATGATGCTTTGATGCTGCGGGCAAACCGGGTCATTCGGCGCACTAAATACAGCAATTTTCTTTAGTTCCATGAAAGTAATCCTCCTGAGCCGTGACGTGAGAGTTTGAAAACTGCGGATCTACCTAAGTTACATAATTCCAATCATAGGCCCGACGATGCAAATAATCAAGCTGCAGAATATAATCCAGGGGATGAAGAAGGCCCAGCCGAATTTGATAAAGTCTCCGTAAGTCCAGTAACCGGTGGGATAAGTCAGCTGAGAGTCCGGCAGCAGCGGGGTAATGAAGGAGGCGCTTACCATGTAGCAGATCGGCATGGCCAACAGGGTGGTAGTGTAACCGGTGGTGGCGGAAAGAACCGCCAGAGAGGGAATCAGCAGCGAGGCAGGGCTGGTCATAGTCAGACCGTTGAGCACGCCGGAGGCGATGCAGATGACCAGCAGGATCAGGAACAGGGGCAGACCAACCGTCCAGTTCAGGAAGATGTTGGCGATCCAGCTACCCAGTCCAGAGGAGGAAACGACACTGGTGATACAGGCGGCCACAGCGGCGAAGAATACGACCTCCCAAGGGACGTTCTTCATGGCTTCCCGGATATTCACGCTTCCCCAGCCGGGCATGATTACCAACAGCATCGTAATCATGGCGACCACGGGGACGTTCAGGCCGGTATAGGAGGTGGTCAGGAACAGAACCATCATGATGCAAAGCGTAACCAGGTAGCGGATCTCGCTCTTGGTCATCTTCCCCAGTTGGGCCTTCTTTGCCTTGATGGAGTCAATATCCAGGGAGGTGGACACGGTCTTCTTGCTGATGCCAAAGATGCCGTTAATGAACAGCACCAGGAAAACGGTCATGATGATGCAGAACGGGACGCCCACTGCAGCCCACTGCGCGTAGGAGATCGTGCACTCCCCGTTGGTGGCCGACTCCAGAATAGAAATAACGGTGGCATTGCTGCCGCTGCTGGAGATAAAGGCGACGCCGCCTACCAGAGTGCCGGTGGAGATACCCAGCATGACGGCCTTGCCCAGGCGGCTCTGGCCGGGGACCTCGCCCATTTCTTTCAGAACAGCGCTGCCGATAGCGGCAATGATCAAACAGGCGGGCATATTGGCGATCAGTGCGGAAACAAGCACGCCGGAGAGCGTCAGTGCAGTTACGATACCTCTGGGGCTGTGGCCCATCTTAATGAGCAGGGTATAGGCCAAACGGGAAGCAAGGTTTGTTTTGGTAATTCCAGCTGAAATAACAAAGAGGCAGGTCAGCATAATCAGCGGGGAGGTGCCCAGACCGCTCATGTAAGCCGGGAAACTTGCCAGACCCATAATAATGGGCAGAGCAAACATCAAAAATGTAGCAAACAAATTAGGCACACCGCTGTTTGCATAGCAAAACAGGCAGAGAATGATGATAGCGAGCGTCTTGCGCCCCGCCAGCTCCAAGCCATGGATAGGAAGCAGGATAATAAGGGCAAAGGCAATAATTCCGATCAGGAAAAGCAGAAGCTGCTTTTTTCCGAACTTATAGCCGGATTGGTTCTCATCAAATTCCAAAATACCGAAGTTTTTCACACAAATACCTCTTTTCTTTTTGACGATGAGCACTAGGAAGGGAACTTGATTCAAATGGGCACATACTGAAAGAAAATAGAACTTCCAGTCTGTATCAGGCAACACCTCCCAGCATTTTTGAATAATGAAATCAGATTTTGCTACAAAACAAAAATAGCACATTAGATAGAAAATGTCAATAAAATCAAATTTTATTTTGAAAAATCATATATAATATACAAAAGTATGTCAAAAAATTTTACACAGAAAACAGAGAGAGTTTTTTGAGAAATATCGGGATTATTATTAATTATTATTCGTTTATTTTCAAAAAGGGGAGGCTTGACAAAAGGGCGGAACAGGTGGTAGCATAATAAAAGAAATCAGATTTTGAATATTGAAATTATAAAAGGAGGGATGCTCCACTATGACCATTGCAGAGGAAAGCCTGCGCCTGCACGAGGAGAAGCGCGGGAAGATCGAGGTGATCTCGACGGTGGCGGTCAAGGACAAGCATGATCTGTCCGTGGCTTATACGCCGGGCGTCGCGCAGCCCTGTCTGGAAATTCAGAAGGACGTGAACCGCTCCTACGACCTGACGCGGCGCTGGAATATGTGTCTGGTGGTGACCGACGGTTCTGCCGTTTTGGGCCTGGGCGACATTGGTCCGGAGGCCGGAATGCCAGTCATGGAGGGCAAATGTGTCCTGTTTAAGGAATTTGGCGGAGTAGATGCGTTCCCGCTGTGTATCAAGAGCCATGACGTAGATGAGATCGTGCGCACGATTCAGTTGATTTCCGGCTCTTTCGGCGGCGTAAACCTGGAGGACATTGCCGCACCGCGGTGTTTTGAGATTGAGCGCAAGCTAAAGGAGTGCTGCGACATTCCCATCTTCCATGACGACCAGCACGGGACGGCGGTCATCACCCTGGCCGGCCTGACAAACGCCCTTCGGGTGGTCGGCAAGAAGCTGGAGGATGTTTCCATTGTGATCAACGGCGCGGGTGCGGCGGCCATTTCCATCACGCGTCTGTTGCTGACGGCCGGAGCGAAGGACATCGTGCTCTGCGACCGGAGCGGCGGAATCTACGAGGGCCGCAGCGAAGGCATGAACGAAGTCAAAGAGGAAATGGCCCGGCTTACCAATCCCAAGCGGAAACAGGGCAAGCTGGCCGACCTAGTCGTGGGAGCAGATGTGTTCATCGGCGTTTCCGCGCCGGGCGTGCTGACCACCGAGATGGTTCGCACCATGGCGAAGGATTCGATCGTGTTTGCCTGCGCCAACCCCACGCCGGAGATTTTCCCCGATGAGGCGAAAGCGGGCGGCGCGGCGGTGGTGGCCACCGGACGTTCTGATTTCCCCAACCAAATCAACAACGTGTTGGCCTTCCCGGGCATTTTCCGGGGTGCCTTTGACGTTCGGGCCTCGGACATCAACGACGCGATGAAGCTGGTAGCCGCAGAAGCGCTGGCCGAATTAGTAGGAGAGGAGCTCTCACCGGATTACATTATCCCCGCTGCCTTTGACCCCCGCGTGGGAAAAGCGGTGGCGGCCGCTGTGGCAGAAGCGGCCCGGCGTACCGGCGTAGCCAGGATCTGAGGGGAGGCGCACGGTGAAAAATGCAGTAGGACGGGAGCTTCCCGCTTATATTGAGGGATATGGCAAGGTAGAGCCCTTTACGGGTGCATTTACCCATTTGGGGGTGCGCCCCAGGACTGCGACCCACATAAAAAGCTATACACCGGGGCAGAGCAAGCTGCTCTCCTCTTTGGAGGAGGCCATTGAGAAGGCCGGAATCCGGGATGGTATGACCATTTCTTTTCACCATCATTTCCGCAACGGTGACAAAGTGACCAATCTGGTGATGGAGGCCATCGCTGCCAAGGGGATTCGGGATATCCATCTGGCTGCCTCCGGCCTGTTTCCCTGCCATGAGCCGCTGGTACGGCTGATGGAGGAGGGAGTCATCACCCAGGTGACCACCAGCACCTTTAATCCCGGACCGGTTCCGCAGGCCATTACCCGGGGCGTGCTGAAAAAGCCGGCCGTACTGATGAGCCACGGCGGGCGACCCCGGGCCATTGAGAGCGGAGATTTACATATCGACGTGGCCTTCATCGCGGCGCCCTGCTGCGATGCCTGGGGCAATCTGAATGGGACCAAGGGCCCGTCAGCCTGCGGATATTTGTCCTATGCCTATGCGGATGCCCGCTATGCCGATACCGTGATCGCGGTGACAGACCACCTGGTGGACTATCCTGCGTGTCCCATTGAGATCAGCCAGGACCTGGTGGATTATGTGGTCCAGGTGGACTCGGTGGGTGACCCGGGCGGGATCGTCTCCGGTACGACGAAGATCACGACGGACCCGGTCCGACTGAAAATTGCGGCGGACGCGGCGGAACTCATCGAACAGTCCGGCTACCTCAAGGAGGGCATGTCCTTCCAGACCGGCGCCAGCAGCACTTCGCTGGCCGTGGCGGACGAGGTGCGCCGGCGGATGAAAGAAAAGCAGATCGTCGGCTCTTTCGGCCTGGGCGGTATCCATGCCTACTTTGTCAAAATGCTCGAAGAGGGGCTGTTCCGGGCCCTTCTGGACACCCAGTGCTTTGATCTGGACGCGGTGGCCTCGGCCGGGCGCAACGAGAACCATATGGCCATCACCGGTTCCCAATACGCCAATCCTCACAACCGCGGCGCGGTGGTTAATGCGCTGGATGTGGTCATTTTAGGGGCCACAGAAATCGACGTGGACTTTAACGTCAATGTGGTCACGGGCTCGAACGGAATCATTATGGGAGCCTCCGGGGGCCACAGCGACTGCGCCGCAGGCGCGAAGCTGACCATTATTGTAGCCAATCTGACCCGAAAAAATTTCTGCATTGTGCGCGACCATGTAACCACCGTGACAACGCCGGGGGAGACCATCGACGCGCTGGTGACGGAACACGGAATCGCCATCAATCCCCGCCGGACGGATCTGCTGGAGGCTGTGAAGGACTCCGGCTTGCCCATTGTGGACATCCACCGCCTGAAAGAGCTGGGGGAGGAGCTTGTCGGCCCCCAGAAGCATGCAGTCTGTGGGGAGCGAATTGTAGGAGTCGTAGAATATCGGGATGGAAGCGTAATAGACTTGATTTATTGCAAAGAATAAAATATAATTTTAGGAGGAATTCATCATGAACGTTATGCGGACCAACCTTTATATCCCGGCCAACAACCCTGTTTTTGTGGGCAAGTGCGCCAAGTATCCGGCGGACAACGTGACCTTTGACGTGGAGGACGCGGTTCCGCCCCAGGAGAAGGCCAAGGCCCGCCAGATGGCAGCCGACAACCTGAAGGCGGCCGGCGCCAACGGCGCATCGGTCTATGTTCGGGTCAACGGCTGGCACACCGAGTACACCAACGACGACCTGGAGGCTGTGGTGCAGCCCGGCCTGGACGGCATCACTTTGCCCAAGACCCGCAATGCGGACGACGTCAAGCGGCTGGACTGGAAGATCAGTGAGCTGGAGGCCCGGCGCGGCATTCCGGCGGGCACGGTCAAGATCGCGGTACTGCTGGAGACCGCAGAGGGCATCATGAATGCCTACTCCATCTGCACGGCCAGCCCCCGTATCGTGGCTGCCTTCTTCGGCGCGGTGGACTACTGCTGCGATATGCGCATCACCCGCACGAATTTGGCGGAGGAGCAGAAGGTAGCGCGGACCATCGTGGCCATTGCGGCCCGTGCGGCCGGGATCCTGGCGCTGGACGCTCCTTTTGCGGATTACTCCAACATGGACGATTTCCGTCAGAACACCCTGGATGGCCGTCAGATGGGCTTTGAGGGCCGCATGATTATCCATCCCAGCCAGATCGCGGTGGCCCACGAGCTGTACTCTCCCACGGAGGAAGAGGTGGCCCATGCCCGGAAGGTAAAGAAGTTCTTTGAGGAAGAGGGCCTGGCCAAGGGCCTGGCTTCGGTCTCTATGGACGGCGCCATGGTGGATACGCCCGTTTATCAGAGCGCGCTCAACGTTCTGGAGCTGTACGAGGCCATTCAGGCCAAGAATCACGCCGGAGCCTAAGAAACACATCTGCGCGGAAAGGGATCGGCTTTACAGCAAGGATGAACTGAAAAAAGCCGGCGCCAGCCGCCCGGAGACCCTGCTGCGGGGCTTCCGGACGGCTGTCCGGATTTTGATTCCGCCGGTGACGGCGAAAGAAAGGAAGAGGTATGCTATGCAAAACTATTTGGATGACATTCAGAACACTCTCCTGCTGGGAGCCGGCCCGAGCGGCGTGGCGCCGGCAACCTACTGCGCCCTGTCCCGGACGACACTGGGACATTTAGACCCTTACTTTATCCAAATCATGGATCAGGTGAAGGCGGGGCTGCGCACGCTGATGCAGACCAGCCACGAGGTGACCGTGCCTATGTCGGGTACTGGTTCTCTGGGCATGGAGGCTGCCTTTGTCAACACGGTAGAGCCCGGCGACAAGGTGCTGGTCCTGGAAAACGGCGTGTTCGGCAACCGGATGGCCGACGTGGCCGAGCGCCTGGGCGCACAGGTGACCAAGGAGGAATTTACCTGGGGCACTCCGGTCCGGGTGGAACGGGTCAAGGAGCTGCTGGAGCAGGATTCCTACAAAATCGTCGCGGTCGTCCATGCGGAGACCTCCACGGGTGTGTGCAATCCGGTGGCGGAGATCGGCGAGCTGGTCCATCAGAGCGGGGCGCTCTACCTGGTGGACACGGTGACCAGCCTGGGCGGCATCCCGGTAGAAGTGGACAACTGGCATGTGGACGTCTGTTACAGCGGAACCCAGAAGTGCCTGAGCTGCCCGCCTGGCCTGGCGCCGCTGTCTATGTCGGACAAGGCAATGGAGAAGGTCCATAACCGCAAGACCAAAGTACCGAACTGGTACGCGGACCTGAATCTGCTGACCCAGTATTGGGGCGGCGCGAAGCGCACCTACCATCACACGGCGCCCATCAACATGGTCTATGCGCTCTATCAGGCGATTTACAATATTTTGGATGAGGGTATGGAGAACGTATTCGCCCGCCATGCCCGGGTCCATCAGCGGCTGGTGGACGGCCTGGATAAGCTGGGCCTGAAGATGTTGGTGGAGCCGGCGTACCGTCTGCCGGAGCTCAATGCGGTCCTGGTGCCGGACGGCGTGGACGAGGCCGCCCTGCGCGACCGCCTGCTGCGGGAGTTCCACATCGAGATCAGTTCCGGCCTGGGCCCGCTGGCGGGCAAGGTGGTACGGATCGGTCTGATGGGTTACAACGCGAAGGAGGAGAACGTGGATCGGTTGCTCTCTGCGCTGAAGGTCTGCCTGGGCTGATGCAAGGATTCTAATTGGAGAAATTTTCAAATTTTAGGGTTTACAGAGTCCGGCCGGTATGGTATGATGTCACTGAGTGAAATCTAATCTTGTTTTAGAGAAGGTGTATTATGCCGGCAAAATTATCGAAGCTCAACCAGTCCGTAGAAAAAGCGCTCCAGATCATCGAGATTATGATGAAGGAGCCCGAGGCCATGCGGCTGCAGGATATTGCGCTCAAAGCGGAGATGCCGCCCAGCACGGCCCTGCGCATGATCAATACGCTCCTGGTGTACGGATATGTTAACCAGGATCCGGACACGCTGCGCTACTCGCTCTCCCTGAAGTTCGCTCAGGTCGGCAGTGCGGTGTCCTCCCGGTTCAGTCTGAGTAAAATTGCGCATCCTTTATTGGTGGAGCTGTCCCAGCGGTGTCAGGAATCCTGCTGCCTGGCGGTAGAGGAAAACATGGAGCTGATTTATACCGACGTGGTGGACGGCCCAGACAATATGCTGCGAATCATGCAGCGCATCGGGAAAAAGGCGCCGCTTCACTCCACGGGAATTGGAAAGCTGTTGCTGCTCAATTACAGCAACAGGCAGCTCAACGAATTGATTGCCACCAAAGGCCTGACCGCCCTGACGCCCAACACTCTGGTTTCACGGGAGGCGCTGGTGGAGCGTCTGGAGCAGATTCGCGCCCAAGGCTACGCGCTGGACGACGAGGAATGTGAACTGGGTGCCCGCTGTGTGGCGGCTCCCGTCCGGGATTACACGGGGAAGGTCGTGGCTGGAATCAGTATTTCCGGGCCGGTCTCCCGCCTGACCAAGGAGCGTATCCAGGTCATCATTCCGGTGGTGCAGGAGACGGCGAACCGCATCTCCAAGCTGCTGGCCTATTCGGAAGAATCGGAAACAAAATCGCCCGCGCGTTCGTGAGACGCCGGGCGGTTTTGTTTTTCTGGACAGCAAGCGGGTCCTGTGATACCATACAGACAGCGAAACAGGGCGGAGAATCAGCCGAAGCAAAATAAGGAGGCAATACGATGCGGAAGGTGACCTATATCGGACATTCCGGCTTCGCGGTGGAGCTGGATCACTGCGTACTGCTGTTCGACTATTATGAGGGAGCAATGCCGGCATTCCCGACCGAAAAAGCGCTCTATGTATTTGCCAGCCACAACCATGCGGATCACTTCCAATTCGCCATTTTTCAACTGGCGCAGGAACGGGCCAACGTGACGTATCTACTCTCGGACGACATCCGCCGGGCTCGGAACGCCAGGAATTTTGCCAAACACGGCGTACCGGAGGAATGCTACCGGAACATCCGGTTTCTGCGCCCCCATGAGCAGGTCACTGTGGAGAATGTGACGGTAGAGACGCTGGACTCTACCGATGAGGGCGTGGCCTTTCTGGTGACGGCGGATGAAACCAGCGTATTCCATGCCGGAGACCTGAACGATTGGGTCTGGGAGGGGGAGCCGGAAGAGGACAACGAGGCCATCACGGCCAAATGGCGGACGGAGATCGCCCGAATCGAGGGCAGGCACTTCGACCTGGCGTTCGTGGTGCTGGACCCCAGACAGGAGGCGGATTTCTGGCGGGGAATCGACTGGTTCATGCGTCACACGCAGACGGACAGGGTCTATCCCATGCACTTCTGGAAGGACTGGTCGGTCTTTTCCAGGCTGCGGGAGCTGCCCTGCTCGGAGCCCTATCGGGACAAGCTTGCATCCGAATATGAATATCAGAACTAACGAAAAAACAGGAGAAGCGGCACAGCCGCTTCTCCTGTTTTCATTGGGTAGGGAAACCACCGGCTCTGCCGGTGGAGGTGCCCCGTAAAAAAGCTTTAGCTTCAAGCATCGAGCGAAGCGAGCTGCTAACAGCAAATTATCAGTGAAGAAAGACTTTCGTTAGAACAGCGGTTGCCCGTTTACGGGCTGCGGGGCAAATGATGCGAGTGAAATAAAATTCAGTGCGTCTTGAGACGCATGCCGGTAATAGGCCCTTATAGGGCCAACTCAAGCCACCGGCTTAGCCGGTGGTTATGACTTTGATATTCGGCCTGTTTCAGTTGGGAACCGCGGTGATAACGCGCACACAGCCGCCGCTGGAGGGCTCCTTGTCGTACCAGGCGGTCAGGGTGTAGCCGCCGCCCGTGACATAGCTCAAATCGCAGTAGGAATACCGGTTGTCCGCATAGATGTAGGCGGCCACGGAGTCCGACAGGGGATAGCTGGTGCCGCTCTGCGTAACGGCATTGCCGCCGTCGATGGCAGAGAGTTTGACCGAGGTCAGGTTATAGATTCGATGGACCTGGCCGTTTTGCAGGACAACACGGCAGGGGCCGCGCTCCACACTAAAGAGCACACTGTCCGAGTGATAGGTCATGGAGGTGCCGGCAATGTCATAGACGTAGGTGCCGCTCATGACGCCCAGATTGGAGCTGGGATCCGTATAGGACAGGTTGTTCACCGAGGTGAGGACGCCGTACTGCTGCATATCGCCGGTGACGTCGTCCAGAATCATGCGGCTGATTTCGCCGGCGGAGTTGAGGGTGTAGTAGCGGACCTTGCCGTTGGTGAGGTTGACGCCGGCCAGACGGGAGGGATAGATTCGAAGGGTCTCGGTCTGGTTGGCCACATCCAGAATCTCTACGTCCTCAGCAAAGGTATAGTTGACCAGCGTGGTCCCATCGGCGGATACTCGTCCGGACAGCGCGCTGGAGGCTAGGCCGCGCAGCACAACCTCACTGCCGGAGGCATCGGCAGACATCAGACTGCCCAGAGTGTAATTATTTGTGGTGGGGTAGGTGTACTCCGTGCCGTCCGTGGCGGTGATGGTGACGGTTTTGGAGGTATAAGAGCTACCTTGGCTGTCGGTAAAGGTACCGGTGCCCGTGGCCGTGACCACGCCATAGATCAGAGAGCTGACCGAGGAAGCGGAGACGACCGCAGCCACGCCGCCGTCACGGCCGAGCAGCAGGGTGACGGTGCTGCCCACGGGATGATCGCCCATAGAGGACAGCGCGAAGGCGGCAGAGGCCGTTTCAATGCTGTAAGTCTTGCCGGCCACCGTGATAGAGGTGGGATTGGATGCAGAGGGGGAGGCGCTCTGATAGACGCCGGAGACCTTGTTGGTATAGGCCCACACGGTACGCATGGACTTGGAATAGTAGACCACGTCGTTGTTCTGAATCGCGGACAGGGTAGAGGCCTGCCCGGAGCGGTAGACCGTATTGGGGGTAAAGCCCAGCTGGCTGGCCCAGCCGGAGGTGGCCACGATGGGGCCCTCCATAGCGTCGTTCACCAGTGAGACCAGGTCGATCTCACCGGAGGCGGTCAGGGAGTGGCCCAAGGTGGTCAGATAGACCTGACCGTTCTTGGTCGGCGCAGTAAGCAGGTTATAGAACAGATACATGGTGTCCTGACGGGTCAGCGGGGTAGTGTTGCTGGTGGCAGAGACCCCCTTGTCCAGGCCGAGGGAGTGGTACTTCGCCATTTGGCCGGAGGGATAGACGCCGGAGAAATCGCTGTCCTGGTAACCCAGCAGGCGGAGCACGATGGTGACGCCTTCCGCCAGATTGATGTTATTGTTGGGCCGGAAGGTGCCGTCCAGATAGCCGTTGACGTAGCCGGCGGAGACAGCGGCCTCCACATAAGGGGCAGCCCAGTTGGTATAGGGCACGTCAGGATAGGGGGAGACTGCGGTGGTGTCGCCCACCGTCGCCCCGTAAGGCGAGGCCGCGACCGCCATTTTGACAAAGGCAGAACGGGTCACGTTGGCGGACAGGTTCAAATTTCCGTTTTCATCCCCCACCATAATGTCCAGAGCGGCCATGGTGGTGGAGACGGTGTTCAGGTCCGCAGGGGCCTCCGCCGCCCAGGCGGCGGGGACCACAGAGAGCAAAAGCAGGGCGGCAGTCAGGCCGCAGATCAATCGTTTTTTCATAGCAGAGCTCCTTTTCTCAATCATAGCGCAGGGCGTCGATGGGGTTGAGGGCGGCCGCTTTGTTGGCGGGCAGGTAGCCGAACAGCACACCGATGCCCACCGATACGCCGAAGGCGACGGCAATGGAAGAGGCAGCCGGCACCGCGGTAAAGGTCCCACTGCCCATCTGGGAGACCATGATGGCGCCAATCAGCGTGCTGGCCAGCTGAGCCAGAAGGATACCGACCGCAATGCCGATCACACCGCCAATGGCGGAGGTGGTGCCGGCCTCGATGATAAACTGGCCCCGAATATCCCGCCGTTTGGCCCCCAGAGATTTCCGGATGCCGATCTCGCGGGTGCGCTCCGTGACCGACACCAGCATAATGTTCATGATTCCAATGCCGCCTACCAGCAGGGAGATGGCTGCAATCGCCACCAGGACCACCATCATGGTATTGAGGATCATATTCATGGAGTCCATCAGCTCCGCCGAGGTCATGACATAGTAATAGTCCGAGGACTGGAAAGCCTTGTACAGGCGGTTTTCGATGATTCCCTTGGCGGCGGAGGAGGAGTCCTGCCCGGCGCTGGTAAACAGATAGAGGCCGACTTCGGCCGCACCATTGAGCTGAAGGACATTGCCATAAGGAATATAGAGTACATCGTCGCTGCTGCCTTCCTCTGAGCTGGACTGCTCGGCCAGAACACCGACCACCGTGTAAGGCGTGCCGGAGATGGTGAGGGTCTTGCCCAGCGCGTCGCCCCGGAACATGTCCTGGGCCAGGTAGGAGCCGATGACGCAGACGTTCTGATAGCGCGCCACGTCGATGTATTGCAGAAAACGGCCCTCCGCCAGGTGCTCGCCATTGATGGTCTGTCCCCGGCTGGCTTCAAAAAAAGCTTCGCTGACTCCATAGATGCTGGTTCGGGAGTATTCCTCGGAACCCTGCCGAACCACAGCACCCTGCGTGCTGACATAGGGGGAGACGCCGGAGAGGTACTGTGGGTACTTTTCCTGCAGCTCATACATATCGTCCGGCGTGATGGTGCGGGAGTTGTCGCCTGCGCTCCAGACCTGGACCTGAATCAGGTTGGCGCCCAACTGCTCAAACTGCTCATTCATCATCTGCTGCATGCCGTTGCCCAGGCTGGTAATGACAATGACAGCGGCCACGCCGATGATGATGCCCAGCATGGTCAGAAGAGCCCGCATCTTGCTGGTCATCAGGGACTTGATGGCCAGCTTGAAGGATTGGGTAAAATTCATTGGACCACCGCCTGTTCTGCCGGGTCGTCAAACCCGTCGGGAGGTACGTCGGTGTCCTCTGGCTGGACCACAGCTCTGGGATCGTGGGCGTCCCCGTCATAGATGATTCGTCCGTCCTGGAGGCGGACAATGCGGTTGGCCTTGACTGCGATGGAGTTGTCATGGGTGATCAGCACCACGGTATCTCCCTCCCGGTTGAGCTTCTGAAGAAACGCAAGCACTTCGCGGCCTGTGCGGGAGTCCAGCGCGCCGGTGGGCTCGTCGGCCAGGATGACGGACGGATTGCCGGCCAGGGCCCGGGCGATAGAGACGCGCTGCTGTTGGCCGCCGGAGAGCTGAGAGGGAAGGTTTTTACACTTGTCAGCCAGCCCCACCCGCTGCAGGGAGGTCAGGGCCCGCTGCCGGCGCTCTTCGGCTGGCACTCCGGCGTAGAGCAGGGGCAGCTCCACATTTTCCTGTACGGTCAATTTCGGAATCAGATTGTACTGCTGGAAGATGAAGCCCAGCATCTTGTTGCGGATCTCGGCCTGCTGGTCGTCATCCATAGTGGATACGTCCACGCCGCCCAGATGATAGGTGCCGGAGGTGGGAACATCCAGACAGCCGATGATATTCATAGCCGTGGATTTGCCCGAACCGGACTGGCCCACGATGGCCACGAATTCTCCCTTGTCGATAGTCAGATTGATGCCGTCCAGGGCGTGGACCGTCTCCGAACCCATTTGATAGATCTTATAGAGATTTTTTAATTCAATGAGGTGTTCCAAATGATTTCACCCCAATCAACCGGTGATCCAGTTGGAGGCCTGGTTCTCCATCAGGACAGTCTCGCCCTCTTCCAGACCGGACAGAATCTCGATATATTCGTCGTTGCTGCGGCCCAGCGTTACCTCTCGGGTCTCGATTTTGGACAGATCGGTGACGTTGCCGTTTTCATCCAGGCAGCCCTCGCCGGCCACCAGCACAGTATTTCCGCGGGAGACGTAGTCCACGGGAATACACAACACGTTGCCCACATCCTCCACCAGAATGGTGGCGGAGACGTTCATGCCGGGGTAGAGCTCGGACGGCGCGCCGTCCACCACGATGGTGACAGGGTAGGTGGTCATATTTCCGGTAGTGGTGCCGTTGATGTTGACCTTATCCACCACGCCAGTGAAGGTCTGCCCCTCCAGCGCGCTGGCGGTGATCTCCACGGTCTGGCCCACCTGAATCTTGCTGATGTCCAGCTCGTGTACATTGAGGTCAAAGGTCAGGGTGGACAGGTCATAGATCACGGCGGGATAGGTGACCGTTGCGGCGGAGGCGGACATATCCAGTGTGTCGCCCACCTCGTAGTTTTTCTCAATCACCGTACCGTCGATGGGGGAGGTAATGGTGTAGTTTTCCAACTGGTCCTTGGCGTTCTGAAGGGCCAGCTCCGCGCTCTCGACTGCCAGACGGGCGCTCTCCAGCTGATTGTCGTTGGCGGTGTTGTCGAAGCTGCCAATGACCTGTCCGTCGGTCACAGCATCGCCCTCCTTTACCGTCAGGGAGACCAGCTCGCCGCTGGTTTTGGCCACCACCTGCTTGCTGGAGCCATAGGAAAATGTACCGGTTGCGGCGCAGCCATAGCCGCCGATCACGGCTGAACCGGTGGAGGAGTCCGTCAGTGCGCCGGGATTGACCACCTGGATGGTCACGTTGCGGACCAGCGCGCCGCCTGCGCCTACGGTGTCTGTGGCGGCGATGGCTTCCACCGTGCCGGTCAGAGTTTCCAGCGTGCCGCTGACCGAAATAGTGGCGGTCTGCCCCACAGAGATGTGCGCGGCATCAGCAGACTGGAAGGGAAGCTCCAGCTTCATGTTGACCCGATCCAAAATATCCGCAATGGGCGCTCCTGCGGCTACGGTGTCGCCTTGCTCCACATAGAGAGTCGTAATCACACCGCTGCCGTTGGCGGTCACCGCGCCGCCGTCGGACTGACTGGCCAGCAGCGTCTCGTAGCTGAGCTGCGCGTTGCGCAAATTGATCTCCTGCTGCTGGATGTTACTTTCCACATCCTTGGAGTCGATCCGGAATAGGACATCGCCCTTTTTGACACTGTCGCCTTCCTCAAAGGGCGCTTCCAGAATTTCGCCGCTGACTAGGGAGGTGACCCGGAAGGAATGAATTGGTGTGATGGTGCCTGTGCCGGTCACGGTCACTTCCATGTCCTGATGACTGACGGAAGCGGTCAGATAAGTACCCGCGGAGAGTCCGCCTCCGCCGCCCATGCAGCGCGAGAGCAGAACGACAAGCAGAACGGCCACCACCACAATGGCGATAAGCCGCTTCAGCCATTTCCGCTTTTTCTTCGGGATTGGAACGGCAGGGGTCTCCGAGACCTGCGCCTCCGGCGTTTTGGTTTCCATGCAGATAGCTCCTTTTCTCAGGGTTGAAATGTGTGCGGCGTTTGTTGCGGGAGCGGACTTTGAAGGGCGCCCCAACAAGAAACAATTTGCAAAATTTATAAACGATTATAGTAACTTAGTTAAAAAATATCTATGAAGAACTTGTAAACTTTTTGGTCCATATATTTGGCTCTTTACATGCTCGAAACAAAAAAGGCAGAATTTGAGCAGGAAGGACCGAAGCGGACGAAAAAGTATTCCGTACCCGCCTAAGTGGTGCGGGATGAGAGAAAACCGCGGATTTTGGTATGGCTGGAGACGTTTTCGAAACCAAAAGAAATGATACTATAAAAAATGGAGCTCTGCATGAAGAAAAGATTAAAAATGGATAAAGAAACCGCGGCACGCAAGCGCAAATGGGCGGAAGCACGGGAATTTTGGCGGAATAGACATTGACGGGACGATAAAAAATATGATATAAAAAAAGAGCTGTATGACTGACGGAAGTGGAGGACCACATGGAGTACAGCCGGGTGCCGGGACAGGTGCCTTATTGCCGACCGTCTGGGCGCACTATCAGAAGTAGTGCGCCCTTTTTGTCTCTGTGGGGATGCAACAGGGGAAAAAGGGCGCGGGAACGATGACTGCAAAGGAGCTGCTGGGATGAAAACCGACATTCAAATCGCACAGGAAGCCACGCTGCTGCCCATTGCCGAGGTGGCCAAGAGCGTCGGCATCGGAGAAGACCTGCTGGAACCCTATGGACGGACCAAGGCCAAAATTGATTCGACCGCTCTGCGGGACCACCCCCGGAAGGGCAAGCTGATTCTGGTAACCGCCATCAACCCCACCCCGGCCGGCGAGGGAAAGACCACGACCTCGGTGGGCCTAGCTGACGCGCTGCATGCTATGGGCAAACAGACCGTCTTAGCTTTGCGGGAGCCCTCTCTGGGCCCCGTGTTCGGCGTGAAGGGCGGCGCTGCCGGCGGTGGTTACGCCCAGGTGGTGCCCATGGAGGACATCAACCTCCACTTTACCGGCGACTTCCACGCCATCGGCGCGGCCAACAACCTGCTGGCGGCCATGCTGGACAACCATATTCAACAGGGCAACGCCTTGGGCATCGACGTGAAGAAAATCACTTGGAAGCGCTGCGTGGACATGAACGACCGGCAGCTGCGCAATATTGTGGACGGCTTGGGCGGCCGGATGCAGGGCGTGCCCCGGGAGGATGGCTTCGACATCACAGTGGCCTCCGAGGTTATGGCTGTGCTCTGCCTGGCCTCCGACCTGAAGGATTTGAAGGAGCGGCTGGCCCGTATCGTAGTGGGCTACACCTATGACGACAAGCCCGTGACCGCTGCCGACCTGAAGGCTCAGGGGGCGATGGCCGCCCTGCTCAAGGATGCCATCAAGCCAAACCTGGTTCAGACGCTGGAGCATACGCCGGCCCTGATCCACGGCGGCCCATTCGCCAATATTGCCCACGGCTGCAATTCGGTCTCGGCCACGGATACCGCCCTGAAGCTGGGCGATTATGTGGTGACGGAGGCGGGCTTCGGCGCGGACCTGGGCGCGGAGAAGTTTTTGGACATCAAGTGCCGCTATGCGGGCCTGACGCCCTCCGCCGTGGTCATTGTGGCCACGGTAAAGGCGCTGAAGTACAACGGCGGCGTGCCTAAGAATGAACTGGGCCAGGAGAACCTGGAGGCGCTGGAGCGCGGACTGCCCAATCTGCTCAAGCATGTGGAGAATATCACCCAGGTGTTCGGCCTGCCTGCCGTGGTGGCCATCAACCGCTTTACCAACGATACAGACGCGGAGCTGGAACTGATTCGCACCAAGTGCGCGGAGTACGGCGTCCATGTGGCCCTGAGTGAGGTGTGGGCCAAGGGCGGCCAGGGCGGTCTGGAGCTGGCGGAGGAAGTGCTCCGCCTGTGTGAGCAGCCCAATCAATTCCGCTTTGCCTATGAGCTGGACCAGCCCCTGCGGGAGAAGATTGCAGCCATCGTCACCAAGGTCTATGGCGGCGCCGGAGTGGCGTACACGGCTGCCGCGTCCAAGGAGCTGGACCGGCTGGAGGCCATGGGCTATGGCGGCCTGCCGGTCTGCATGGCCAAAACCCAGTACTCCCTCTCCGATGACGCGGCCAAGCTGGGGCGGCCCGAGGGATTCACGGTGACGGTGCGCAATGTGAAGGTGTCTGCGGGCGCAGGCTTTGTGGTGGCACTGACGGGCGATATCATGACCATGCCGGGCCTGCCGAAGGTACCGGCGGCGGAGAGCATCGACGTGGACGAAAACGGAAGGATCACCGGGCTGTTCTGAGCCGGCATGGTCATGCCGCCGCGTGTGCGGCGTACCAAGCGTTTTGCGGAGCAAAACCTTGCCGGAGGCGGAATTCATTTCCGCCGAGGAAAAAGAAGCCGGGGCCCCCGCGGGCGAAGTGCCCGTGGGGAGCCATGCCGGGCCTGCCGAAGGTACCGGCGGCGGAGAGCATCGACGTGGACGAAAACGGAAGGATCACCGGGCTGTTCTGAGCCGGCATGGTCATGCCGCCGCGTGTGCGGCGTACCAAGCGTTTTGCGGAGCAAAACCTTGCCGGAGGCGGAATTCATTTCCGCCGAGGAAAAAGAAGCCGGGGCCCCCGCGGGCGAAGTGCCCGTGGGGAGCCATGCCGGGCCTGCCGAAGGTACCGGCGGCGGAGAGCATCGACGTGGACGAGAACGGAAGGATCACCGGGCTGTTCTGAGCGGAAAAACGTGGGCCGGGATGCCGCGCGTGAGCGAGGCGTCCCGGTTTTTTGATTCAAATAGTGGACTGGTCGGGACGTGAAAGAAACCATTGTACTTTGGTCGGAAATGCTCTATAATAATGTCTGATGAATGGACCGCAAAGCGGTTTATTCACGCGGCGGTTGCCGCGCAATACCATAAAAACGACTCGCTTGAGCCGTTTTATGGTATTCAGCCACTGTTACAATGCGTACTTCCCCTGATGCGCCGCGGCGCACCTGAACAAAGCCAAATGGCGTTGGAAGCCCTGGCGTTTAAGCTTTCACCTTTGTTCAGTACGTATTATAATAGAACCAAAAAGTTTACAAAGGTAAACTGTGCGGCCTGTGGAGGCAGAGCCATAAAGGAGCAAACGTACATGGAACAAGAGACTGTCAAGGTAAAAACCATGACGCTGGAAGACCTGAAGCCCGGAGAGAGCGGGGTCATTCTGAGCGTCGGAAACGATAAGGGCGCGGTGAAGCGCAGGCTGGTGGATATGGGCCTGACGCCAGGGACGCGGGTGACGATCCGGAAGATCGCTCCCTTCGGCGACCCCATCGAGGTCAATCTGCGGGGATACGAGCTGTCCCTGCGTAAGGAGGACGCGGCGCGCATCGCCGTCTGTGCGCCGGAAGAGGCGCCGTCTCTCTACCGGGAGGGGCGCAAAGGCATGATACAGCATATCCCCGACGAGGAGACCCTGCGCCGGATGTCGGCGGCCCACGCCCATACCCGGGAGGCGCACGGCGGACCGGCCGATTATGAGAGTCACGACATCCGGGAGATGAAGCTGGCCCTGGTGGGCAACCCCAACTGCGGGAAAACCACCCTGTTCAACGCCCTGACCGGCTCCAACCAGTATGTGGGCAACTGGCCGGGGGTCACGGTGGAGAAGAAGGAGGGCCTGGCCCAGGTGGACGGCCGGGATGTGACCATCGTGGACCTGCCGGGCATCTATTCCCTCTCGCCCTACTCCATGGAGGAGATCGTGGCCCGCAATTTTGTGGTCAACGAGCACCCGGATGCCATCATCAATATCGTGGATGCCACCAATATCGAGCGCAACCTGTACCTGACGGTTCAGCTGCTGGAGCTGGAGCGGCCTATGGTCATCGCTCTCAACTTTATGGACGAGGTAGAGAAGCGGGGAGATAAGCTGGACCTGAACCGCATCTCCCGGGCGCTGGGGGTGCCGGTGGTGCCCATTACCGCCCGGACGGGCAAAAACATTCAGGAACTGCTGAGCATCGCCCACAAGCAGATTCATGCAGGCTATACCATCGAGCCGGACGACCTCTATGACGACTTTACCCACCAGATCCACCACGAGGTGGACGCACTGATTCACGACCGGGCCTATGCGGCCGGGATACCGGCCCACTGGGCGTCCATCAAGCTGATCGAGGGGGACAAGCTGGTGGAGCAGGCCCTGGGCCTGGACGAGGAGACCCGCTGGAAGGTGGACAGCATCGCCAAGCGCTATGAGGAGGCCTACTCCCTGGGCGACCGGGAGACCCTGATTGCCGACGCCCGGTACCGCTTTATCCAGAAGGTGGTCCAGATCGGCGTTCAGCGCGGTCAGCCCCACGACGCGCTTACCCTGTCGGATAAGATCGATTCCATCGTGACCAACAAATGGCTGGCGGTCCCGGTGTTCTTGCTGATGATGCTGGGCATGTTCGCGCTGACCTTCGGCCCCCTGGGTACCTGGCTGTCCGACGGGGTGGATCAGCTGATCAACGGTTATTTGGCGAACTGGGTCCGCGCCGGGCTGGCGGCGGCAGAGGTGGCCCCCTGGGTGGAGAGCCTGCTGGTGGACGGTGTGATCTCCGGTGTGGGCGGCGTGCTGACTTTCCTGCCTCAGATCGCCCTGCTGTTCCTGTGCCTGTCGCTGTTGGAGGATTCCGGGTATATGTCCCGGGCCGCCTTTATCATGGACCGCCTGCTGCGGCGGTTCGGCCTGTCCGGCAAGGCATTTATCCCCATGCTGATGGGCTTTGGTTGCACCGTGCCCGCTATCATGGGTGCCCGGACCATGGAGAATGAGAAGGACCGGCGCATGACCATCATGCTGGTGCCCTTCATGTCCTGCTCCGCCCGGCTGCCCGTCTATGGACTGATTTCCGCCGCCTTTTTCCCGCGTTATGCGGGCTTGGTAGTGTTTTCCCTTTACATTCTTGGCCTGCTGTGCGGAATCGTATCCGGCGTGATTTTGAAAAAGACCATGTTCAAGGGGGAGCCGGCGGCCTTTGTGCTGGAGCTGCCGCCCTACCGGCTGCCCACCCTGCGCAACTGTGCCCTCCATGTCTGGGAGAAGGTGCGTGGGTTCCTGGTCAAAGCGGGCACGCTGATCCTGGCAATGAGCGTGGTGCTCTGGTTCCTCCAGTCCTTTGGCGTCAGCGGCGGCCTGCACATGGTGGATGATGCCGCGAATTCCATCCTGGGCGCCATCGGGACCTGGATCGCGCCGCTTCTGGCTCCGCTTGGCTTTGGCACCTGGCAGGCGGCGGTGGCGCTGCTGACCGGCCTGGTGGCAAAGGAGGCGGTGGTCTCCTCGCTGGCCCTGCTCTATGGATTTTCCACGCTGGACGCCGCCTCCACCATCGCCGGCGCCCTGGGCGGCACCTTTACCTCGCCGGTGGCGGCCTATGCCTTTCTGGTGTTCATCCTGCTGTACATCCCCTGTGTGGCGGCCATGGCTACCATGTTCCGCGAAATGAACAGTGTCAAATGGACCCTGCGCTCCATGGCCTGGCAGCTGTGTTCGGCCTGGCTGGTCTCCTTCCTGGTGTTCCAGATCGGAAGCGCTCTGTTGTAAGGAGGCGCGCCGATGAAATATCTCATTTATGCGGCGGTGGCCGTGCTGATTTTATGGTCGTTGTTCTATTTGGCCCGCCATGTGCTCCGGCAGTTGAGGGGCACATGCAGCGGCAACTGCCAAACCTGCGGGAAGTATGAAAAATGTGCTGAAGATGTGGGTGATAAGGAAGAACTCGGCAGTTTCAGACACAATCAGACACAATAAGGATGGATAAGAAAAAGATTGATAAATTATTAACAAATAGGGTTGACAAGAAAAAGAAGGGTGATATAATAAGGGCGCCGTTAAAGAAGGTGGCAGGAGGACGTAAGTCACCCGGCCGCCTTCTTTACCGTCTGACGGGAAGGGAGAGCCTGTTGGACGGCATGCAGTGTCTGCTTCAAAAGGAGAGCACATGGAAGGGCGATGGCCCTTGTTCCGGGCAGAAAGCTGCGCGGAACAAACAAAGATTGGAGGAATGTTTGTATGATCACCTTTTTTGTCGCTTTGGCATTGCTGATCATCGGATTCTTCACTTACAGCAGGTTGGTGGAGAAAGTTTTCCGTATTGATGACCGGCAGACCCCCGCTGTCGCCCATCCCGACGGCGTGGACTTTGTCCCGATGAAAACCTGGCGTATTTTCCTGGTCCAGCTATTGAACATTGCTGGTTTGGGCCCCATTTATGGCGCACTGGCCGGTGCATGCTGGGGGCCTCGGGTCTACCTGTGGATCGTTTTTGGTACTATTTTGGGCGGCGGTGTCCATGATTTTCTGTCCGGTATGATGAGCGAGCGCCACAATGGCGCATCCATTTCCGAAATCGTTGGAATCTACATGGGCAAGGTCATGGCGGTCGTCATGCGAATCTTCTCGGTCATCCTGCTGATTCTGGTGGGTACCAACTTCTCCCTTGGTCCCGCTTCTCTGATCGGCATGCTGACGCCCGAGGCACTGAATACCACCTTCTGGCTGGTGGTGATCCTGCTGTATTATCTGGTGGCGACCTTCCTGCCCATCGACAAAATCATCGGTAAGATTTACCCGGTCTTTGGCGTATGCCTGATCATCATGGCAGTGGGCATCGGCGCAACTATCGTAATCAATCCCAATTACAATATGCCTGAGCTGTGGGAGGCCTTTGACGTGGTCCATCCCCAGGGCCTGCCCATGTGGGCCATGATGTTTGTCACGGTTGCCTGCGGCGCAATTTCCGGCTTCCACGCCACGCAGTCTCCCATGATGGCGCGCTGCATGACCTCCGAGAAGGAGGGCCGCACGGTGTTTTACGGTGCCATGGTGGCCGAGGGCGTGATTGCTCTGATCTGGGCTGCGGCCGGCGTATCTTTCTACGAGAATGTGGGCGCACTGCAGGATGCAATCACCGCACTGGGACAGGGCGGCGTGGTCTATGAGATCTCCACCACCCTGATGGGGCCCGTAGGCGGCGTCTTAGCTATGATCGGCGTGATCGCGTGCCCCATCACCTCCGGCGACACGGCGTTCCGTTCCGCCCGGCTGACCATCGCGGACTGGTTCCATCTGGACCAGGCCAAGTGGGGGCCCCGCCTGGCGCTCTCCCTGCCGCTGCTGATCGTGGGCGCGCTGCTGACCCAGTGGGGCGACTTCTCCATGCTGTGGCGTTACTTCTCCTGGGCCAACCAGACCTTGGCCATGATGGTCCTGTGGGCCGGCGCGGTGTTCCTGCACAAATATGGTGCGCCGACCATCGCCTGCCTGATGGCCGCGCTGCCTGCCACCTTTATGTCGGCAGTTTCGGTTACTTATTTTATTCAGGCGCCTGAGTGCCTGAATCTGTCGACCGCCATCGCTTACCCGGTGGGTATTGTGGTCGCGGTGCTGTTCCTGGCCGTTTTTATCTGGCGCACCATGATCGTACATAAGGATGATGTGCTCCAGGATCAGCCCCGTCTGGGTGTGTGATATTCCATCACTGCATCATAGAAAAATGCTCCGATCAGGAAAAGCCGTCCGTTGCCATCGGGCGGCTTTTCTCTGTTTACAGCGCTCCGGTACCGTGGTAAGATAGAACTGGTAAGGAGGGATGCCCATGACGGCACAGGAGCAATTGCAGCAATGGATTCAGGAGAGCGACAATATCGTGTTTTTTGGCGGCGCGGGGGTGAGCACGGAGTCAGGAATCCCTGATTTCCGCAGTGTGGACGGCCTGTACCACCAAAAGTATGACTATCCGCCGGAGACCATGCTCAGCCACAGCTTTTTTGTGGCCCATCCGGAGGAGTTCTATCAATTTCACCGGGACAAGCTGGTGTGTCCGGATGCAAAGCCCAACGCCGCCCACCGCAAGCTGGCCGAGCTGGAGCGGGCGGGCAAGCTGAAAGCGGTAGTCACCCAGAACATTGACGGGCTGCACCAGGCGGCGGGAAGCGTCAACGTGCTGGAGCTCCATGGCTCTACCCACCGCTGCTACTGCATGAAGTGCGGAAAGTCCTATCCCGAGTCGGTCATCAACGAGAGCACGGGCGTGCCACGGTGCGAGTGCGGCGGAATCATCCGGCCGGATGTGGTGCTCTACGAGGAGAGTCTGGATCAGGAAACCATGGAGGCCGCGCTGCTGGCCATCTCCCGGGCAGAGGTGCTGATCGTAGGCGGCACGTCGCTGGTGGTCTATCCGGCCGCCGGACTGATCCATTACTATCAGGGGCACAAGCTGGTGCTCATCAACCGGGATGAGACGCCTTATGATCGGAAGGCCGATCTGGTGATTCATGACTCCATCGGGAAGGTTTTGGGTGCCATTCAAATTTGATGAAACAGGACAAGGAAATTCCTTGTCCTGTTTTTCGATCTATTTTTATCGTTTTTCAATAAAAATAGATTGACAATCGAGACCTCTGGTGATATGATAACCACGATCCGAAATCCATTCCAAAGCAGGGAGGAATATCAGGTGGAGCGAAAAAATGTAATGCGGGTGGCGCGGGTGCTGAAAATACTGGTGACCCTTACCTTCCTGGCGAATATTGTAGTATGGTTTCTCGTGCCGGTAATGGTATGCCTGTCGCCGGATCGAACGCTTATCAGCATGGCGGAAGGCATGAGCTATTTGTTGGGCTGGGAAAAAGCGCCGGAGGGATACTTTCCCTTCCTGCTGAGTTTCTTTGGCAGCTGGATTCTGGTTTGGACAGAGGCCTATTCTGCGGTATTAGCCCTGTTTTTGATGCTGTGCGGCGTATGTACCGCCGTGATTCTCTGGCAGGGCCGCCGGGTGCTGGATACCATCCTGCGGGGCACGCCCTTCTGCGGAGAGAATGCCGGGAACCTGAAGCGGGCGGCAGTCTGCTGCTTTTTGATCTCGGCCTTTGCGCTGGTCCGAGTGCTCTGGGGCGTATGGTTTTTCCAGTCTGTCCGGCCGCTGCTGACCTACTGCGGCCTGTTTGTGCCCATCTTCCTCATGTCCGGCCTGCTGTGCCTGGTCATGTCCGCCCTGTTCCGCCAGGCAGCCCAGATCAAGGCGGAAAACGATCTGACCATTTAAGGAGGGTAATCGATGCCGATTGTTGTCAATCTGGATGTGATGATGGCGAAGCGTAAGATGTCCCTCAACGAACTGGCCGAACGGGTGGACGTCACGGTAGCCAATCTGTCCGTGCTGAAAAACAACCACGCCAAAGCGGTACGCTTTACCACGCTGGAGGCCATCTGCCGGGCGCTGGACTGCCAGCCGGGAGATATTCTGGAATATGTGCCCGGCGGGGAGGAGCCGTCATGAGCCGATGCCTGAAGCTCCTCTGGATAAGTCAACGGAAAAGGAATATTCCTTAACACTTATGATTACGGTGAAACCGAAGACGAAACCACGTCGGAGCAGCCTTCGACGTTGGTGATTCGCGCCCAGTTTATGTTAAATAAATACAAAAAAGAAAAAATAAGGAGGAATTGACCATGGAAATACCGGGAAAAGCATGGGGAACGAATGGAGCGCAACATCCGGAGAAACAACCAACGGGAAGCCCGGAAGCAACCGCTGCCCGTCCGGTCTACGAGGTGGGCCGGCGGGAGTATCTGCTGCTGATTCTGGCGCTGGGACTGGGGATTCTGGCCGCAGATCTGCTGCTGTCCGGGCTGGGCCTGGGCGTGACCGTGGGCGTGGCGGCCTGGTATGGGGTGCTGCTGTGGTATCTGGGGCCCAGACGGCTGGCGGAACGCCGCAGCCGCCTGCTGTTTGGCGCGATTTTGCTCCTGGCGCTGACCTTCGCCCTGTTCTCCAATGGTTGGTTCCGGTTCTGGAACCTGGGGGCGCTGCTGATGCTCCTGACCGTCCATGCCATGCAGCTTTCCGGGGCGGCGGTGCGGCCCTGGTACGTGCCCGGTATGCTGTGGGAGCGGTTCCGGCTTCTGCTGTCCGGACTGTTTGGGCGGCTGGGTGTGTTGGGAGCTCTGGGGAAGAACCTGAAGCATGAAAATGCCCGCCGGGCCGTAGTCCTTGGCGCGGGCGCAGCGGTAACGGCGGTGCTGGTGCTTTTGGCGACGGTGCTGCTCAGTCAGGCGGACCAGGTCTTTCAGAAGCTGACCGCCGGCCTGCTGGACTTTCTCTGGAGCCATCTGAACGTGGCGGCAGCTAAGCTGATTCTGGGGCTGTGCGCAGCGCCTTTTCTGCTCAGCCTGCTCTATTTTCTGGGCCGCCCCAAGGGTCTGGAGAAGAATCAAAAGGAGCATGCCTGGCGTTTGGACAGCGTGATTCCGGCGCTTCTCCTGGGGGCGTTGGATCTGCTGTATGTTCTCTTTCTCTGCGTACAATCCGCCGCGCTGTTTGGTGGGGAGACATATCTGAGAACCATGGGAATCAGCTATGCAGACTATGCCCGCAGCGGTTTCTTTCAGCTGGTGTTCGTCACGGCCCTGAATTTAACGGTTTTGCTGGTCCTGATGCAGCTGGCCGACCGGAGTCGCCGTGGCTGGCGCTTGATTCAGGCGCTGGCTACCGGTATGGTGGCCCTCAGCGGCGTGATTCTCCTTTCAGCGGGCTGGCGCATGACGATGTACGTCCTGACCTATGGATTATCCTTCCGACGGGCGCTGACCTACTGGGGCATGGTCCTGATGGCTCTGTTTCTGGGGGCGGCCTGCCGCAAGGTGTGGCGGGCGGAGTTCCGCTTTTTCCGCTTTGCTGCCGCAGCCGCGCTGGCCGGTTGGCTGCTGCTGAACTATGTGCCGGTGGATCGTGTGGTAGCGGAATACGACGTGGCCCGCTATCAGGCCGGGACGCTGGAGCAGATCGACCTGTACTATCTCTCCAGTCTGTCCTATGAGGCGCTGCCGGCGCTGGAGCGCTTGGACGGGAACCAGCCCCTGGCGGATTGGGACGACACCACGCTGGCCCAGCGCCTGGAGACGCGCGCCGCCCGGGCCGCCTCCGCGTGTAGCCGCTGGGAGACCTGGAGCCTGTCCGCCTGGCTGGCCGCCCGGAGTGGATGAGCTGGGGAATCATAGACGAAAGCACATTGATGCGGAAGCGGAACAGGAGGATCGGTATGTGGCTGGGCGGAGTACTTCTGCTGATACTGCTGCTGTCCGTGGCGCTGGACAGCCGGCTGACGGTACGGACCTATGTAGTTGCCAGCGAAAAACTCACCCAGCCGGTCCGTCTGGCCGTCTTGTCTGACCTGCACAGCTGCTCCTACGGGGAAGATCAGCGGGACCTGCTGGAGGCAGTCGGAAAACTGCGCCCGGACGCGGTGCTGTTCACCGGAGATATTGTGGACGACGAGCTGCCGGAAGAAAACGCCTTTATGGTGCTCTCCGCGCTGGCCGAGTGTTATCCCTGCTTTTATGTGACTGGAAACCACGAGTATGATAGCGGACGTGCGGAAGAGCTCAAGACCCGAATCGCGGCACTTGGAATTCGGGTGTTGGAAGGAACCTGGTCGATAGCGGAGCTGAACGGCCAGACCATCGTGTTCTGCGGCGTGGATGATCCGGAATCCGAACGTTCGGAGGCTCAGCTGGAACGGGCGGGGGAGAGCAGGCCGGAAGAATACTTCTCCGTATTGCTGGCCCACCGTCCGGAGCGAATCAAGGACTACCTGGCTTACGGCTTCGACTTGATTCTCTCCGGCCATGCCCACGGAGGCCAATGGCGGATTCCCGGCCTGCTCAACGGCCTCCTGGCCCCAAACCAGGGCCTGTTCCCCCAATACGCGGGCGGACGCTATGATTGGGAGGGGACGGTCTTTTTGGTCAGCCGGGGCTTGGCCCGGGAAAGCACGCGGGTACCCCGCATCTTCAATCCGCCGGAGCTGGTGGCGGTGGATTTGGTCCCGGAGGAGGGCTCATGAGACGCGGGCGGTATTGGCTGGCGTTTGGGCTTCTGCTTCTGGTAGAGGTCCTGATTGCCCAATATGTTCACGACCGCTTTGTACGGCCCTATCTGGGGGATGTTTTGGTGATTTTGCAGCTCTACTGTCTGGGGCGCGGAATTGGGATACGTTCCCGCTGGCTGGCCTTCGGCGTGACGCTGCTGGGGGTCGCTGCCGAGTTGCTTCAGGCCCTCGGGTGCGCGGACCGGCTGGGCCTGGCGGAAGATTCTGTGCTGCGGGTGATATTGGGCAGTACCTTCGATTGGGCGGATCTGGCTTGCTATCTGGCGGGCGGACTGCTCCTGCTGGCCTGGGAGCAGGGGATCTGCCGGAAACAAGAAACCGGAGCGGTCACTTGACCGCTCCGGTTTCTTCGGTTGAAAAAGCGGGATGCTGAATGGCCTCCAGCCGAAAGGCGGAAAAGCTGGCGTCCGCCAGCAGGCGGCCTGCTTCGTCGGTGATTTCCACCGCAAGCGTACAAACGGAGCGGCCCCGGTGGCGTACCGTGGCCGCCGCCCGGACCAGACCGGAGGTGATGGCGCGGTGGTACTGGATAGAACCGTCAATGGTGGCATAGCGGTGCCCGTCGGTCCGGGCTGCAGTGGTGGCCGCGGCGTCCGCCAGCGTATAGAAGGCGCCGCCGTGAAGGGTCCCGCCGGGATTGAAATAGTCCGGGACCACGGTCATCTCCGCCTGGGCCCAGTTCGGCCGGACCTGGGTGATAGTAATGCCGCAGTGCCGCATAAAGGGGTTGTTTTCGTTGGTATAGGCCGCTTGGTCGGAAAAATTCATGAACATCACCTGTTTAGGTTAAAATAAGCTGGCCGTCATTGCCGCGCTGGGCGGTTACCAGCGCCTCCACATCGATTCCCATACGGCGCAGGACCTTGCCGCCGTCCCGGTCGGCTTTTTCGATGGCAACGCCTACGCCCGCCACCTCGGCCTTGGCCATAGCGATCAATTCCAACAGGCCCAGCACCGCTTGACCATTGGAGAGAATGTCGTCTACCACCAGGATGCGGTCGCCTTCGTTCAGGTAACGCTTGGAGACCCGCAGGGTATAGGACTTGTCGAAGGCGAAGGAGTGGGTCTCGGTGGAATAGACGTCAGGATCAATGAAGCCGGTCTGAAACTTCTTGGCATAGATCGCCGGGACCCGTAAAGCCTTGGCTACAAAAATGGCAATGGCAATCCCGGAGCTCTCTGCAGTCAGCACCTTGTCGATCTTGGCGTTTTTGAACCGCTTGGCCAGTGCTTTTCCGATGTCCTCCAGCAGTTCTACGTCCAATTGGTGGTTCAGGAACATGTCCACCCGGATGATTCCGTTTTCATCCACCTCAGATTCCTTCTGGATGCGTTTGATCAGTTCGTCCATGGAATACTCCTTTGTTACAGCAAAATAAACGTCACGCCATTGTTGTGGCGCTCCAGATCGTGGTCCTGGCGCAGTGCGTCGCAAACCAGAAAGGCCGCGCGCGTATCCGCGTCAAAAATCGAAAAGCGCTCCCCGGGGATAAAGCCTTTGAGCTGGCCCTTGGCCTGTAAGCGGGTCAGGTAAGCGCGGGCCTCTGTGCGAATACGGCCGCCCCGCCCGGAAGAGCCGTAACCGTGGATGATTTTCAAAACCGTGTAGCCGGAACGGCGGGACTGCTGGAGCTCGAAGGTCAGGCGGCGGATTGCCTGATCCACAAAGGGCTTGCCCTCCTCCAGATTGATCTCCCGGAGCTTACCCGGCATGGGCGGCCTCCCGGCAGAGGGCCATGAAGTGCTGGAAAAGGGGCGCGCCGTCCACGGTATCGCTCCGGCGATGGCCGAAGGCCATGCGCTCCGGGTGGAATTGCACCGAGAAAACGGGCAGGGAGGTGTGGACCAGCCCCTCTACCACGCCGCTTTCCGACCAGAGCACCGGGGTCAGCCCCCGCCCGATCTGGTCCAGCGCCTGATGATGGGAGCTGTTGACCGGAAATACTGCGCCATAGAGGGCGTCGAAAAGAGAACCGGAGGCGCTGCGCACGGGATGAATGCGGTCCTTTTGCTCCAAACCGCGCCGGTGGAACAGGTTTCCCTCCGGCCCGAGATCCTGAATCAGCGTACCGCCCAACGCCACGTTCAAGACCTGGTGGCCCCGGCAGATTCCGAAGATAGGTTTCCCGGCGGACAAAAAGGCGCGGGCCAGCGCAAATTCGGCCTCATCCCGGTCGGGGTCGATCTCCTCGGAGCCGTGATTGTCCTGCCCGAAGCGGGCAGGTGCGACATCCCCGCCGCCGCAGAGCAGCAGGCCGTCGCAGGAGAGATCCACCGCCGGACAATAGCCGGACAAGGGTTCTCCGCCAACCGCCTGAATCGCAAGCTCATAATTGGAACGATCGCCTTGAGAACCAGAGAGAAGAATACGAGGTGTCATAGGTATATCCCATCCTTTTGTTTTGTATTATAACGGAAAAAACAGCAGGATGCAATCTTGACAAAGTCGATTGAATCGGGTATTCTAATATAGTTGTAACGACGCAGGGAAAACGGTACAGAAACGTGCGGCGGATGGAAGAAGCCTCCTGCGTGGTTCCAATTTGATAGGCAGCGGTATCGAAGTGGTCATAACGGGGCTGACTCGAAATCGTCACTCATGAAGGCACGGTGAAAAACCGCAAATCCTTGTGCCGCAAGGGAGTGCAGGATTCGGAAAAACGCAAAAAATGTAAAACGCTAACAGAATGCTAACAGTTTTCCCGAAAAGTGAATAAGCAGGTTGTAAATCGGGCGACCGATTTTCAATAAATGGAGGTGTACCCAAGTGGTTGAAGGGTCCGGATTCGAAATCCGGTAGGTCGGCTTCGCCGGCGCAAGAGTTCGAATCTCTTCACCTCCGCCAAGGCTCCGGAAGCACCTGTTTCCGGAGCCTTTTACTACATCAAATTAATTTGAAAGTCGGGGCGATGAGATGGCAAATTATATATCTCAGAATTCTGATCTCATGGCTGAATGGGACTTCGAGGAGAACACAAAACTTGGATTGGATCCAGATAAACTGACTTGCGGTAGCAATAAAACAGCGCATTGGAAATGTGGAAAAGGCCACTCTTGGGAAGAAGTAATTTATAAGAGGGTTAACGGAAAGGAATGTCCCTTTTGTTCAAACAAGCGAGTTTGGATTGGTTACAATGACTTACCAACGCTCTTTCCGGACCTGGCTAAAGAATGGGATTTTGAAGGAAATAGAAATATTGATATATTGGACATTGTCCCAGGAAGTACTAAAACTGTATGCTGGAAATGTTCTGTGTGCGGACACAGATGGAAAGCCAGCATCCGCCAACGGACGCAACGAAAAACGGGGTGTCCCGAATGTGCAAAACTACGCAGAGCAGTTGTAAGAACAGAAACCATTTTAAAAAGTTCTGGTTCAGTTGCTGATTTTGGCATAGCGTCTCAGTGGGATTATGAGAAAAATGGAAAACTTTTACCGGAACAGTGTTCTCCCTCCAGCAATCAATCGGTATACTGGAAGTGTCCTGTTTGTGGCTATTCATGGAAGGCAAAAATCAGCAATCGAATTATACTGGGGCGAGGATGTCCTTGCTGCGCAAATAAAGTGGTGGTACCTGGAAAAAATGATCTGGCAACCGTCTATCCAGAGTTGGCAAAGGAATGGCATCCCACGGCAAATGGAACTCTGACGCCGCAGCAGGTAACAATTGGAAGCGGAAAAAAGGTATGGTGGCTGTGTCCACGCGGACATTCATATAAAGCCAGTGTGATGCATCGCGGGCACGGCACCAATTGTCCAGACTGCAATTCTGGCCGTCAGACCTCTTTTGCGGAACAAGCGGTATTTTACTATATCAAGCAAGTATATCCGGATGCAATCAGCCGGTGTAGCGACATTCTGCCGGGGCGGATGGAACTGGATATTTACATCCCTTCTCTTCAATTGGCTATTGAGTATGATGGATCTTACTGGCACAAAAACAAGCAGAAGAGTGAACAAGAAAAATACCGTTTATGCTCTGAGCAAGGAATCAAATTGATTCGTATTAAAGAGGAAATTCAGGATGGAACACCACTAACTGCAGATATGATATATCACACGGAGAAACTGGACAATCGAAAAAATTTAGAGCAATTGATTCGCTATCTGATGGATCAGATTGATCCATCATCAAACTTCTGGAGCAGAAAAATCCCCTCTCATGTCCATAGTACTGTGGCTATAGATCTTCAGAAGGATCAGTTTAAAATCATGAAATATGCTACCCCTTTAACAGAAAAGTCTCTGGCCGTACTGCGTCCCGATCTGGCAAAGGAATGGCATCCTATAAAAAATGAGGATTTAACACCTGATATGGTCACATTAGGCTCAGATCTAAAGGTTTGGTGGAAGTGCCACTCCTGTGGATATGAGTGGCAGACTTCAGTCGGTCATCGTGTGAATGGAACAGGATGTAATCGATGTTATCGAGAGAAAATTAGGGAAAATCATCCGTTGTCCAAAAAGATTTATCAATATTCCTTGGATGGAACCTTTATACAGGAGTGGAAAAGTATTTCGGAAGCCGGACGAGTACTTCATATCAGCGCTTCAAATATCACGATGTGCGCAAAAAATAAGAGAATGCAGGCCGGTGGATTCTGTTGGAAATATGCTCCTTCTATGAACAACGAATAAGAATTTTTAAATAGAGCGGCATGGAGTCAAACTCCATGCCGCTGTCTTGTTCTTCTGCTCAAACTCCTTCATCCATTCTCTGTGCTGCTGGGAGAGCGCGGCAATAGCCTGCCCCTTGGCGGATGCCAGCCAGCAGGCCAGGGATTCCTTGGAGTACCGCAGTTCATTCCGGTATTTCACCCCCTGAATCTGTCCCAGATTCCACCAGCGGTTGAGGGCATTCACACTGTACCCACATAGTTCCGACGCCTGTCGGGTTGTCAGCATATCGGGCCAGTCCTCCCAGCACTCCAGCAGGTAGACGCAAAGCCCGTCCTCATCCAACACCTGTCTGGCTGGACGGACTGGGTGTGAACTTTCACTGGAGAAGATCCCCTGTGGAATGACATCATCCAGCAGTCCCGCATCCCGCTGTTCCAGAAAGCAAATCACATCTTCCAATTGGATGGAAAAACGCCGTGTCTGTTTGCCGGAGTCCTGACAGGGAATTACCCCATATTCCAACAGCCAGCGGGCTTTCCGTTTGCTGATGTGGCAGATCCGATAGAGTTGATCCATGGAGATTGTTTCTGGGTATTCTCTCCGAAGATAACTGTAGTCCATCCCGTCACCTCACATAGATAGGCTCATGCCAAAGCCATCCTCTTCCTGCTTCTCTGCCGGTTTCTCCTCGGCAAAGGCTGCAGTGATGGCGTCCGCCGATTCCAACTTGGAGTTGAAATCCAGATGGGAGTAGATGTCGGCGGTGGTGGCAAAGGTGGAGTGCCCCAGCCACTCCTGAATCTGCTTCATAGGGATGCCCTGACTGAGCAGCAGACTGGCGCAGCTGTGGCGCAGATCATGGAACCGGATGTGCCGCAGGCCGTGCTGCTTCAGCAGGAGCTTGAAGTGGTCGGTGATGTAGTTGGGCCGAAACAGTTTGCCCATCTCGTCGGTGCAAACATAGTCCAGGTAGTCGGTGCAGTAGGACTTTTTGAACAGCTTCCGGTACTTCTGCTGCCGGGCACGCTGCTCCTCCAGCAGAATCCGCACCGGTGGGATCAGAGGCAGGGTGCGGAAGCTGGACTTGGTTTTCAGCTTGTCCTCGGTGTAGAGCCGGACCTTACCGTCTACGATACCCTCGGTGACCTTGTGGTTGATGGACAGGGTGCCTTTCTCAAAGTCGATGGCGCTCCAGCGGATGCCCAGCACTTCGCTACGCCGCAAGCCATAGTAGGCGGCCAGCTGGATCACCACAGAAATAGAGTCATCCTTGGTGGCCTCAAACAGGGCAGCCAGTTCCTCCTTGGAGTAGAACGCTGCCAGATATTTTCCCTTCTTGGGGCGGTCTACCCGGTCGGCCACATTTTCGTTCACCAGCCCGTTTTTCACCGCATACTGCAGCGCCTTGCGCACCACAGCATGGTAGTGGATCACGGTGTTGGCGTTGCAGCCGTCCTTGAAGATGGACTGGTGCAGCTCCCGGATGTGCTTGGACTCCAGTTCCTCCAGTCGCAGTCCACGCTCTCGGAAGAACGCGTCCAGTCGGGCGTCGATGAGCCCCTTGTAACTCTGGTAAGTGGTGCGCTCAATGGTGGGAGCCGTGATCTTCAGCCACTCCCGCAGGAAGTCCGCAAACAGCGGGGACTCCTCCTGTGGGGGTTCCGGTTCCATGATCCCGGAACTGTACGCCTTCTTCAATTCCTCCAGGCGTGCCTGGGCCTTGCGCTTGTTACCCTTCACCGGAATACCCAGGGCAACGGACTTTTGCCTGCGTTTTCCATTTTTATCATACAGGTTTAAAACAGCGGTGTAACGGCCGTTTCGTTCGAAGAGACTTCCGGTAACTTCTCGATTGCTCATAGGAACCATCCATTCCTCCTCTCAAATCAACAGCGTCCATTCAAGGTCTTGTGATGTTACCTTGAGTGGACGCTGTTTTCAAGTCTTTTCTGCCTGATCTACTGCACAGAGGTAGTCAATGACCGCGATCTTGGGTACACGGTACAGCCGTCCCATGCGGACACTCTGGATCTCTCCCCTGCGCAGCAGTCCGTAGACCATCCGTCTGCCGATCCCCAGCATCTCCTGTACCTGGGCCGGGGTCAGGGCATCCGGATAATGTCGGAACATGGCCCGGTAACGGGTCGCTCCTTTTTCTTCTCTGGTCATGGTCACACCCCCTTGACTTTATTTTGTAATTGATTATAATAATTACATAAATTACACCGCCTATTATATAGACGGTGAGACGGTCAAAAACGGAACCAGGGAGGTGAGAAACTTGAAGAAGACCATGTGGGACCTGAAGGAAGAGCGGTTGGAGCAGCGATTACAGGCGTTGGCCCAGCAGGAAGATTGGGCCGGAGTGGTGCAGGCACTGGATGACTACGATAAAAACAATGACCGCAGGCACGAGGATCGCAGGGATGATTTTGATCTATCCTGTTTGAACGGAGGGATCAGTGCAGATGGCCGCTATCAGATTCCCGAAAGTCTGAAGCTGTATGAAGAGGATGACTGGCTGGACATCATCTTTTCACAGGAGGCGGGGGATCTGCCCAATCTGGTGGCGGAGTACCCCGTCAGCGGGGCCATGCGGGAGCTGACGCCCCAGCAGCAGGAGATTTTGAGGTTGAATATCGTCTTTGGCATCCCAACCAAGAATATTGCCAAACAGATGGGGTGTACCACCCGGAACATCACCAAGCAGCGGCAGAAGGCGCTGGAGAAGATCCGCTTTCTGGTCACCGGCCAGCGGAAACCAGAAGATATCTGATCGTACTTACACCTTAACAAAAAGAAAACGGGGTACTTGCTTGCACCCCAAAAAGAAAGATGATATATTGATTACAAGTATTACAATGGAGGAATTACCATGGAACTGAAAGCCATGTTTCCCAACCTGAATGTCATGTGGACCCGGTGGTCGGACTATGAGGTAACGGACTGGGAAGGCATTGAATATTTAGTCCCCGCCAAAGCCGCTACTGCCCTGACCTACAACTGCGCGGAACAGCCAGAAACCATGGTAGCCGATGCTCTGGAACTGGGACGGCAACTATGTTTGGGAGCACCGGACAAAAACCGCCTGTGTGCCGCTTTTGCGGCCCGTCACGGGCTTTTGGGGCTGGAGGCAGATAGCGATACCTACTCCACTGACCCCGCCGCTCCGCCCTCCTTGCGCCCCTTAAACAGCCGGGAATACGGTGAAGACCTGGGGTGGTTTCAGGAGAGTTTCGTAAAACTTTACCAGCACTTTCTCTCGGTGCGTGGGGAACTGGCTGCAACGCCAAATCAAAAGGTACTGGATCTATCAGGGGAGTTAAAATACCGGCTGACTGGTGGGCAGTCTCCTCAACTGGTGTGGCAAGTTGAGAACATGAAAGCGGTACTGCACTTCACCTATGCTGCTCTGATTACCAGTGATAAGCCGACTCTGAAAGTCTGTAAGAACTGTGGGAAGGTATACTACAACACTCACGCAAAGAGCGAATTCTGTGGTACCAAATGCCGGAATTACTATAATGTGAAGGTATTTCGGGGAAAGGAACGGTAGTTAGGTGCAGACAATATCGAGAAAACCGAATAAAACCGTTATAGAAATGACATCTGTTAGTAAGGTTAAGGATGCTGTTCTTAGAACTGGAGTTGTAGAACCAGATATTCGTGAAAATGATAAGACTCCTTCATGGGATGGCGAATTACGCCTCTACAAATCACAAGAGTCATTTAGTAAAGATAGTTTAATTGGAAACATCCCTGTTCAAGTAAAAGGAACATGGGTAAATCGCTTTTCAAAAAATAAGGCTACCTTCCAGGTAGAAGTTTCTGACTTAAGAAATTATCTGCAGGGTGGAGGGGTGATGTTCTTTCTCGTACAAATAAAGGACTTTGATTGCTATAAGATCTATTTTGCTTCTCTGTTGCCATTTGACCTCAGAAGATTGTTAGATGAAGCTAAGGACCAAAACACGAAACAAATTAAATTGGAACAGTTCCCATACAAATATCGGGATGGAGTCTTACGGATACTGACAAGGTTTATCACTAATAAGAGAAAGCAAGGAACTTTGTTGCCCAACATACGATCTATGTTGGATCTGAATGGCGCAGAAATAGAGATTGAGCAATTAGAGTTCTCCGTACCCAGTGTTGGACTTAAAACGCCAGAAGCTGTATTTGAGGATATGCTACAAAACCCATTGTATATTTATGCAAAGCCCAAAAATCTTGAAGCATCTTTTGTTGTTGATAAGATTTTCCCAGAAGAAATCATTACTCATCATACATCTTCAGTGGAAGTAAATGGTGAGGTTCTATATGATCGGGTTGATTTCATTCGAAAAGCGGGCGGTATAAAACAAATCAAAATCGCCGATAGTTTCCTGTTCACTATTCACGAGGGACACTTGAGCTTTAACTACAATTTTAATGGGACATTAAACGAGCAAATCCAAAGTCTAACTCTGCTCGATGCTCTGGTACAAGGGAAGAAAGTAAAGATTGGCAAACAAGAGATGCCATTTTCTAATCTTACCTTAAATGGGCACACCCCCGAGGAAATAACAAGGCGCCTTTCTATGCTTCGGCGCGCAAAAGAGGTGTTATTGCAACTTCGGGTAAAAAAAGACCTGGAATTTGGTAGAACTCCTGAAGAAGATCTTCAAAAACTTAGTTTTCTCGCAGCTGGTGTGCTAGACAAAACTCCAGTCCCAATTAGCATTAATGGGAAAGGCGGAGTTGGCCTCCTCAGAATTGGTAATATTGATTTGCTTTTGTCCCTAAAAAAATATACACATAATGAATTTATAGTTTCAAACTTTTTTGATACACGAGATATTGTACTAACTAAAGACAAAAATACCCCTAAAAACGGAGTGCCTGTAAGTCCATATATTATGCTAAATGTCGACCTTTTAGATTCTGTAGATAATCTTAATCTAGATGAAATTGCTCCGTCGATAATGAGTTATCCGTATTGGGATGCATATGGAAACAAGATTATTTTACTGGTTCTGGAACTTCTAAAATTATATGATAAAAAGAGAAATGATGATATTTTGGACATTGTAACTCAGCTATTGAGTTTTATAAAGGAAAACGACTGTGGGATGGAGGAACTATGTAAAATTAATCAGTTGCAGACTGAAAAGCGTAGGCGAAGGCTTACCAAAGAGGAAATTAGATATCTTGTATCCCTAAAACAGTCTGGTATATCTTTACCATATCAACTAGCTGCTAACATTTTATTGGAGAGTTTTAGTGAAGCTCAGTTGGTTTACGATCAACTGGAAGAACAAGAAAGAAAAGAGTTTGATTGCTATCCAATTAAGAATCTATGGCCCAGTAATTAAAAAGCGTTATAAAAGCTGATTTTAATGAAAATAACAGTGGATATGTTTTAAGTCCTGTGCTATTGTGTCTTGCTACAAGGAGGCGAGGCACATGAACGAAACACTGAGATTGCTGTACGACAGATTCTATACCCCTCTGCCCATGGCGGAATCCGAACAGGAAGTTGAAACCTGCCACCGGCAACTCATTGAGCGATTGGACAAGCCGGAGCGGAAGCTGGTGCTGCGGATCATCGACGCACAGAATCTGATGATAGAACAACGCTCCGTGGACAGCTTCATCTGTGGCTTCCGTCTGGCGTGGGAAATGGCAAACGAACTGAATCACTACATGGAAGAGCGCCCGGAACCGGAGGATGATCTCGGCCCGGACGCTCTTCTCTAATCATCTGGTCAGTCCAGCTGCTCAGCCCTCTCCCAGCGGATATAACCGTTGGACTTCTTCCGGTAGGTACAATGCCAACGGGAACCGTCAAACACCTCGTCGGCAAAATTGATTAGGGTTTTCGAGGGAGAGTAGTTCACACCCCAGCTCTGCCACCAGACGGATAGTTTGATTTTGCGGCCGTCATCCGCATCAAAAAAGCACAGGAGCATGGGCTTGCTCCTGTGCCAGCAGCGGAAGGTCAGTGTCCCGGTAAAAGAACCGCTCTCCTCCGGATAGCGGTAGTCATTCATTGGCGCAGCGTCGCGATCCGCTTTGCAGCGGATGATCTGTGCCCGACAGGGATAGTCCTGCTCAAATGTGGATGTGTACTGATTACGCATGCTGATTACCTCCTCAATATCTGAATTGCTGTTCCTGCTCTAACTGCGCCTCATAGCGCTCCTTCAGCTGCTCCCGCAGATCCTGGGGGATGGAGTCAATGAAATCCTGACACTCCTGCAGCTCATAGATGAGAGACATCTTCTCCTGGTGCTCCTGATGCTGCTCCCACCTGGCCCGCTCTGCATCTCGCCGGTCGCTCAACGCGTTCTGTTTCAAAATCCGGATCTGATCATCGTAGGGCTTCAGTTTTGCTTCAAAGGCGTTGACCTGGGGATACCACTGCTCCAGCAGCTTCAGAATTTTTTCTCTCTGCCGTTTGGCATTCAGCGTCCCAATCTGCTCCAGCTCGGTGCGGATCTGTTTCATTTCGTCGGTGAGCCGGTGGGACTGTTTGTAGAGCCAGGTGGGAATGTGTTTCCGTCTGGTGACGGCGGCGGACTGACCGCGCTCCAGATCCGGGAACTCCGCCGCCATGTGGTCGTGGAACTTGTCCTGCCACTCCACCAGTTTGTCCCGCCCTCCAATCACCTCCTTTGCGGACAACCGGTTGTCTTTCGTCAGCGGAACAAAGCACAGGTGCATATGTGGGT
>DXYV01000079.1 GCA_019415645.1 Clostridiales bacterium | reverse complement strand
GCTGCTCCAGACCGCCACCACCATGGCCGACCGGAAAAACGGCATCCGGGAGCGCGTCGCCCTCATCGCCCGCAAGCCCAGGCAGCTGGCCATCACCGTTGTGGTGGTGATTCTCATTGTCGCCGCCGCCGTGGTGTGTACCTTCACCGCCGCCCGGCAGACTCCCGCCGACGACCGCCCCCTGGAGGAGCGGCTCAGCGACCTGCCCGAGGACCTGGCCGATTCGGTCACGGTCTCGCTGGGGCACGGGACCGGCAATCCGCAGCGGCTGGCCACCTTCACCCATACCGCCACCTTTGAAGCATCGTTTCCCTCCCCGTCCTCTGTTTATTCGGAAGCGGCCAGCAGTATGGGCTGGATCTGCGATCTGTACCGCTATGACGCGGCAGGTTTTGAAGCAGCCTTTCTCTCCGGCGGGGACAACAGCGGTCTGACCTGCTTCGCCAAGGACGACACGTTCTATTACGCCCTTCAGGTGCCTACTGATGTACGGTGGATCGACTCCACCCGGGCGGACTATGAGGCCGCCTGCGATACCTGCACCGCCTGGGTGCGGGAGACCGTCCTCACCCAGCCGGGGGTGGAGCCCTTCGACCTGTCGGAGGTCCTGGATCAGCCCTACACCTACGAGGGTGCGCACATCGACGTGCTCTACCTGCCCTATCTCCACGTCACCGGCGACACCACCCAGCAGTGGGGCCTGGTGCTCTCCCAGCCGGCCACCCAGGGCGAGGGTGGCATCTGGTGCGTGGAGCGGTGGAGCGACGGCGAAAGCACCTATCTGGTCCGCCCGGACACCGATGGTCTGGCGGCCGACTACTACGCCGATCTCCAGGCCCAGGCGGACCAGGGGCATCAGACCGCCCTGCTGGACCCCCTGCAGGTCTGCCTGACCTTTGCGGCGGACTACTTCGGACACAGCTATGCCCAGGCCGACAGCTTCCAGGCCGGGGATTCCTATGACAGTCAGGACCAGCCCGGCGGCTCGCCCCTGCTGGCGCAGCTGGCCCAGGCGGCTGCGGACAACGCCATCGACCAGCGTCTGTCCAATATCCTGCTCTACCGGGACCCGCCCACCGAGGCGGAGGCCGCCGCCCGGCTCTTCGCGGACACGGCCGCCCAGGAGCTGCTGGACATCGACAAGTCCCGGGACGAAGCGGTGGAACGGGCGGAGACCGTGGACGTCACGCTGCTCTCCGCCGCCGACGGAAAAATCACCTTCCAGTTCACCCTGGCGGTGGTTCCGCTCAACCCGGACTGCGCCGCCTGGCAGGGGGCCGATCTGGTCGAAGGGACCGGCGACTGGGCAGGCTGCGGCCTCTATACCCGGGAGGCTGCCCTGCTCTATCATGGCACGTCCTGGCACTGCATCGGCATCCAGCGCCCATCTTCCGCTCTCCGGCAGACCTTCTCCGTCACGGAGCAGGGGCCGGAGGTCACAGTGACGCTGACGCTGGATGTGTCGGCCGACACCCTCGTCACGGAAATCTGAGCGGACGGCGCGCCTGCCGCCACCGCCCGGGACGAATGGGGCATTCCCATGGAAACGTCCCCCACACTCTCACTGGCCGACTGGAACTTTGACGGCTTCCCAGACCTTTGCTGCCCCATCGGCTCCGGTACCGGCGGCAACCGGTCCATCTACTGGCTGTGGGACCCGGAGGGACAGACCTACATCCGCTCGGACGCCCTCGGCGCGCTGTCCAATCTGACGCGGGACGATACGGCCCAGATTCTGTACTCCATCCAGCCTTCCGGCGCCACCCTTATGTACTATGAGGCCTACCAGTGGACGCAGGGCGCGCTGCATCGCCTGGCCTGCCTGAGCTGGGAGGCTCTCCCGGACGGGGACTCTCTGCGTGTGACCTACTGGGAGGGAGAAAGCGAGGACCCGCTCCGCATATGGACCGCGCCTGCCTTTGCAGACGTGGCGGATTACGCCGCCAACGCCATGGAGCATCCGGAGGACCTGCGGGATGTTCTGGAATTCCCTTGAACCGCCAAGCCAAGCAAAAAGGAGATTTTGATATGAAACCGGAACTGATTTCCCTTACCCCCAGCGAGTGGCGCGTCATGGAGCTGCTCTGGCAGGGGGACGCCACCCTGATGGAGCTGGTCCATGCCCTGGGCGAACAGGCCGGGTGGGCCAAAAGCACCGTGTCCACCATGGTCCGCCGCATGGAGGATAAGGGTCTGATCGGCCACACAGAGCACGGCCGGGCCAAGCTCTTCCACGCCAACCTCCGCCGGGAGGAGGTCGCCATCGCGGAGACCGAGTCCCTGCTCTCCCGGGTCTACCACGGCAGCGTGGGCCTGATGGTCAACACCCTGCTCCAGCGCGGCCGCCTGACTCAGAACGACCTGGAGGAGCTCCAGAGCATTTTGCAGCAGGCAGAGGAGGAGACGACATGATACAAGTGCTTTTGACCTCCTCCCTTCTCATTCTGATTCTGGCGCTGCTGCGCCGCGTCCTGCGGGGGCGGGTCTCCCTGCGCCTGCAATACGCTCTATGGGCCCTGGTGGCGGTGCGGCTGCTGGTCCCCGTGTCCTTTGGCAGCTCTGCCGTCAGCGTGCTCAACGCGGTAGAGCCGGTGCAGCACCAGATTCAGGCTGTCTGGTCCAGCGGGGACGGCCAACCGGCCGGGACGGAGCCTGCCGCCGGCGCACCTTCCGCCCCGGCAAATTCCGAATCGGGTTTGTCCGCGCGCCCGACGCAGACCGCACCCCAGAACGGTACGGTCCAGCCGGAGACACCGGTCTCCGCCGCGCCGTCTCCGGAGACGGCTTTCCCGCTGCGCACGGTGCTCGCCGCCGTCTGGCTGTCCGGCGTGATTGCCATGGCCCTGTGGTTCCTGGGGGTCAACTGGACCTTCCGCCGTAAGCTGCGGGCCAAGGCCCGGCGGGTGGAGCTGCCCGGCTGTCCTCTCCCCGTATTC
>DXYV01000078.1 GCA_019415645.1 Clostridiales bacterium | reverse complement strand
TCAGACCACCCAGCAGATTGCAGATACTTTCCAGGCTTTCTCGCGCGCCCCGGGCATCCACTGCCACCAAAACGCCTTCCAAGGGGGCGTCCACGCTGGCACCGGCCAAGTCTGTGAGGTCAGTGAGTATCAGCACCTGCTGGGCACCAGCTGTCAGGAATGATCCGTCCTGCCGAGTTAAGGTCACTGATCCCCGCATGCAGAACAATGTCTCAAAGTGCAGGCGTTCCAGTTGGAGAGGCAGTGGGAATGACCGCTCCTCAAGGGAAAACAGGCAGGCCCGGGCACCGGGCATCACCTGTGTCCAGTCTCCTCGGTCAGCCAGAAATTCCGTCAGCAAAATTATGCCTCCTCTCCTTGACGCTATGTCCTGACTCCTTACCGGCCAAACAGCCCTTTCTTCGCCCAGGGCTCCTTCCGGATCTCCCCCACCTCATAGCCGGTATCGGAAATAACCGCACGCAGGGCATCCTCGTCCAGTTCTGTTTCCGTGAGCACCGTGGTCTCCTTCTTGCTCCGGGACGAGGTGACCTTCTTCACGGGAAATGCCTTCCGCACTGCGTCGTTGATATGAGCCTCGCACATGGAGCAGGCCATGCCCTCCACCGCTATTGTGTATTGGATCATTTGAAATGCCTCCTTGAATAATATTGTGGCGTGCTAACTCATGCGTTGCTTGTCTCCTTGATGCGGTATTCATAGATGATGGTCCGGTTCCCGGAGCCATCCCGGAACGGCTTTTCTGCCACCCTTGCAAAGCCGCGCTTTTCATAAAATTCCCATGACGCAAGCGTATTGGTCAGCAGGCGCACGGTGTCCGCGCCGTCGTCCCTAGCTCTGGATAAAAACTGCGTGACCAGCGCGGTTCCCAGCCCCTTCCGATAAGCCGCTTTGGAGGCAAGCGCCACAAGTTCCAGGTCACAGGTCCCAAAGGTCTTGCTGTCCCGCTCCTGTAATTGGGAAAAGAAATGATCCCATTGTATCTGAAAGGGGCCTGACATTTTATACTGCTTCAAATAGTATTTGAAGAACATCCTGCACCACAGGCCATAGTGCTTTTTGCACGCATATCGGTTTGCCAAGGGCCGGTCGAATGATTTGCTATATTTCCCGCAGATAAACCCTACAACCTGCCCATCATCCGCCTCCGCAACATAGGTGAAGTTGCACTTTTCGATCAGGACCTGGGCGTAGTCCCGCAGCAGGATCTTGTCGCAGTCCTCCACAGGGGCCGTGAAAAAGCCTTCATACAGGCACTCGCCGCAGGCTGCGGCGTCTTTCTCCGTGTATGGCCGGATCGTAAACATCGTGGTCACACTCCTAATCTATCAGTCTTACTCCAGTTACCCTTGGACGGTCACAACACACTCTGCACGGAGAGATACTCCGGCGGAGCCCATCGGCAGGCAGCATAACACAGGGGCAGAACGCGACTCCCCAGCAACGCATGTTCCACCACCCAGAAACCCTGCTGGGACAGATAGGATACAAATTCCCCGGCGTTCCAGCGGTGGTAGACCTGGAAGCCAGTCCGCTCCATGCACCAGGTACGAAAACTTGCCAGTCTCCCGCCGCTATGGACGAAGGTGGGGGCGAAGAGCCATCCGCCCTGTTTCAGCACCCGGCGAACCTCCGCCATAGCCTTGTCGGGTTCCGGCAGGATGTGCAGCGCATTTGCAATCACCACCGCGTCGAAGGACTCCGGCGCGTAGGGCAGATGGGCGGCATCCTGGACAGAGAAGTGGAGACGGGAGGAACCGATCCGCTTTTTCGCCTCCTGGATCATGGCGGGAGCGGCGTCCGTGGCCTCCCAGAGCCGGACATAGGGCGAGAGCGGAAAGGACAGTTGCCCCGTGCCGCAGGCCAGCTCCAGCACGTTCATATCCCGGGAGAGATGGGGCCGAATCCGCTCACACACCGCCGCGTACAGCGGTGCGGAGCGGTCCATGAACTTGGTATAATGCCGGGCCATCTTCTGCCAAAAAGCCAATTCAGATCCCTTCATAGTGCGATGCCTCTTTTTTCGGTTAGTTTTTGCTAACCATAAGATACTACAACCTGTAAAAGATTGCAAGGCCCGGCAAAGAACAAATATGTTGAGAGAAACGAGCGGCTGATTATACAGGGTGCCGGTTTCACCCTGTTATCTCAGGCGAGGGCAGCACCCAGTTCCCTGCAGGCCGACAGGGCCTCCTCATCCGGAGCCTCGTTGCAGATCACGCTGTCACAGACGAGGTTGGCCCCGCCGTCGTTGCAGCGGGCCTCCCAGCTGCGCATCCATTCGCCGTCGCCCCAGCCGTAGGAACCAAACAAGGCGATGTTCTTCCCGCTGAGCCGGCCCTCACAGACGGTGAACATGGGCTCAAACTCACTCTCTTCCAGCTGCTCGGACCCCATGGAGGGACAGCCAAAGGCGATGGCGTCATAATCGTTGATCTGATCGGCGGAAAATTCAGCAGCAGGGACCAGGGATACCACGGCGCCTTTGTTCTTAGCGCCTTCCACAACCGCTGCGGCCATGGCTTCGGTATTGCCGGTACCGCTCCAATAAACAACTGCGATTTTGCTCATAAGACTCTACATCCTTTCTGACTTTTTAGATTGGGAAACATCAGCCTGCTACCGTGAGCTGCTCGATGGACTTCCCTTGTTCCCACTGTTGGGAATAGATTTTGCTGCATTTCTCGTATTTTTGGAAGATACACTTGGCCGCCTGTTCATCACCGTAGACTTTCCAGCATCCGACACACTTATGATTGCACGCTTTATTGAGAATGAAACCCAGGACATCCTCCGGCGGATAACTGAGAAACAGGCCAATTTCATGAGGAAATTCTCCGTTCGATTGCAGACGGCGGATCAGGTGGACAACACATCGGTCGGGATCTCCAGGCGTATAGCCATACCGCAGAAGAAGCCCTCTGGAACGGTCATCCGCTAAATCGCACCCCAGCGCGTTAGGACGATAGACATAGATAAGAGCACGGCCTTTCCTGATCTTCAGCGGCAGGATGCGGATTCCCTTGGGGACCAGCTTCCGATTCAAGCGGCATAGTTCTTTTGTCAGCGCGGTTTTACAGGGGCAGGCGCAGGAAAAAAGGTTCCCGGTTTTGATCCCTGCCAAAGTCGGAGCACAGTGGCGAATGACCAAATCTTCTGACATACTCTTTATCCCCCGAAAAGAAAAGGACTTTCTGTTTGATGCTGCGCGTTATTCACGTCAAAACAGTTTTTTATGACTGTTATGAGGCTGTGACTTTTCATGGTGCAAGAACCAATATGCGATTTTTTTGATCTTCTGACAAATCAAGCAGATGACAACGCAAAACAGCAAAGCGGCCAACCCATAGCCAAAAGACTGCATGGCCTCGTTCACGATAACGCCTCTTTTCTAATCTTTTCCGCACAATATTGATGGCCTGTATTTCTGACTATATTATTCCAGCAGTTCCAGCAGTTGCCGGACATTTTTCTTGCCGAAGGACACCTGTTCCCCACCATTGACCACCAGGCAGGGGACGCTCATAACCTGGTACTTTTCCCGCAGGTCTGGGAAGTGGTTCAGGTCATAGACCTGGGCGGTGATGTTCGGATTTTCCGCAGCAATGCGCTGGGCGGCAGTCACCAGATCCGGACACATGGTACAGGATAGTGACACCAGGATCTGCAGATCTGTCTGCTTCTGAATTGCCTGAATCGCGGCCCGGCTCTCCTCATCCAGGGCTTGCCCCGGCCCAGCGGCGTTGTAGAGGCCCAGAACGAAAGAGGCGAACTCGTGGCCGCCGGGGACGCCGTGGAAGGCAAGGCCCGTCCAGCCGCCGTCCGCCCGGCAGACCCGGACACAGGGCAGGTGGTCTGCGTCGTCAGCGCCGCCAATCTCCACCGACAGCTTGCCGCTCTGGGCAGCCAGTTCCTCCATGTATTGCCGCAGTTCGGCGGAGAGGGGCGTTTCGTCCAGATAGAGCCGCAGGATCAGCGGCGCGGCCATCCGGGCGAACACAGTATGGAGTTGGGCGAGCATGTCCCCAGTGAACAGTGAACTGCCTGTTTCAGCAGAAACCGCCGGAACCTCTGATCGGCTTGCTGCCCGCTGGGGATGAAGGCCGGTCTTGGCCTGCATGGCGGCACACAGCCGCTCCAGCTCCGTGGCGGCCAGAGCGCCGTCGCCCACAGCGGTGACCACCTGCCGCAGTGGCTTGACGCACACGTCCCCGGCGGCATACAGGCCGTCCGCCGTGGTCTTCTGGCTGCGGTCTGTGAGGATATATCCCTGCTCGTTCAAATCCGCCAGGCCCTGTACCAGTTCCGTAGCCGGCTCATATCCGGCAAAGACGAAGACGCCGAAGGCATCCCCGTCCGCTGCGTGGTGTTTGGTCACTTGGCCGGTCTTTGTGTTGCGATAGCGGATGAAACGCAGGGCGGTGTCGCCGGATACATCCTCCACCACTGTATTGGTGAGGACGGTGATCTTCTCATGGTTCCGGGCGGCGTCCGCCGTGGCCTGGGCGCAGGTGAAGTCCTCGCCCCGGATCAAGATGGTCACATGGCGGGCGTACTTGGTGAGAAACACGCTCTCCTCGGCGGCCGCGAAGCCGCCGCCCACCACAAAGACGTCCTTGCCGGTGAAGAACTCCCCGTCGCAGGTGGCACAGTAGGCCACGCCCCGGCCCCGGAACTGCTCCTCCCCCT
>DXYV01000077.1 GCA_019415645.1 Clostridiales bacterium | reverse complement strand
TCCTTTGCCGAGATCAAGGCGCTGTGCGCCGGGGACCCGCGCATCAAGGAACGCATGGACCTGGATGTGGACGTGGCGCGGTTAAAGCTGATGAAGGCCGACCACCAGAGCAAGCAGTACCGCCTGGAGGACCAGCTGCTCAAAACCTTCCCGGAGGAGATCGAGAAAAACAAGGGCTTTATCGCCGGGCTGGAAGCGGATATGGCGACCCTGGCCGCTCATCCTCACCCGGAGGACGGCTTTGCCGGGATGGAAGTCCGTGGCGACACCCTCACCGACAAGGAGAACGCCGGTGCGGCGCTGCTGGACGCCTGCAAGGAGGTCAAAGGGGCCGACCCGGTGCCGGTGGGCAGTTACCGGGGCTTCACTATGTCGGTGTCGTTTGACGCTTTCCGGCAGGAGTATATGCTCCTGCTGAAAGGCCAGATGACCCACCGGGCGACGCTGGGCACAGACCCCCGTGGAAATCTAACCCGTATCGACAATGCGCTCAGTCAGATGCCCCAGCGGCTGGAAGCGGTGAAGAACCAGCTGGACAACCTCTACCAGCAGCAGGCCGCCGCCAAGGCAGAGGTGGGTAAGCCCTTCCCACAGGAGCAGGAGCTGCGGGACAAATCCGCCCGGCTGGCCGAGCTGGATGTACTGCTGAACATGGACGGCCGGGGCCGCCCTGCGCCGGAGGCGGTGCTTGCCAAGAGCAGCCGCCCCTCGGTGCTGGAGGGTCTGAAACGCCCGGTGCCGCCGCGCTGCCCCGAAAAGAAACCCAAACACCACGAACAGGAGGTGCGATAACATGAATACCGACAAAAACACGGCCCTCTATGAGAAGATGGCCGCCGAACAGGACAAGTTCCGGGACTGGCTGAAAAGCCAGCCCCCGGAGGAAATTCTAAAGCATACCTATGAGTACACGGTCCGGGAGGACATCCTGATGGCGATGGAGGAGCTGGATCTGCCCCAAAGCCGGGCCGCCGCGCTGCTGGCGTCGTCGTCCCCGCTGGCCGATGTCTACAAGGAGTTTTCTGACCGGGAGACTTCCTACATGGATGTGGTGCGGGACAGCATCGAGCAGCGGGCCGATGCGGCGCTGGACGCCCAGCGGGAACTGCCGCTCTACCGCCACGACGCCGCCTATGCCCGCGAACAGGGCGACCTGGATTTGTACCGGGCGTCCCGCCGCGCCAACATCGCCTGCAAGGAGGCCATCGAGGCGGCCATTTCGGAACATTACCGGGACAACCGGCTGGACAAGGACGCGGTACCCCAGGTGATCGAGCAGTTCGGCTACACCCGCATCCTCTATGTGCTGGCAAATACCGTGCAGCAGAAAGAGTGGGATGAGCGTTTCAGCCCGGCCAACAAGGCGTGGGCCAGGACGGTGGACATCCCGCCCAACCCGGACGGCTTTGGCGGCGAACGCAACCTGGACTTTGTGGTGGACAGCCACTCCGGCCTGGTCGATCTGTTCTTGAGCCAGGCGCGGCAGGATTATCTGCGGCTCCAGCCGCTGACGCCGGAGGAAATCCGTGCCGAGGCCGCCCGGCTTTTGCAGGAGCTTCGTGCGCCGGGTACACCCAACAGCCCCCACGGCACCCACTACATGGCCCGCGTTTCGCCAGACTTTCTGGCCCGCGCAGGCACCCAGGCCCATGACCAGCTGATGACGCTGCTGCCGTTCCGCAGTCTGGCGATCACCGGCATGAAGGAACTGCCCGGCACCTATGTCACCATCTTGGCCAGCGAGGACCGTTCCAAAGAGCTGCGCCAGCGCCGCCCCTCGGTCCGCCGCCAGCTGAAACAGGAGCCGCGCCCCGCTGAAAAGCCGGAGAAAAAATCCCCCATCTATAAGAAAAAGGAGCCGGAGCGATGAGCGCCCCCAAGCGCAAGCGGGAGGTGCAGCTGAACTTCCGGGTCTCGCCGGAAGAACTGGCGTTGATCGAACAGAAGATGGCCCAGCTGGGAACAACGAACCGGGAAGCCTACCTGCGCAAGATGGCCTTGGACGGTTATGTGGTGCGCCTGGAACTGCCGGAGCTGAAGGAGTTGGTGTCCCTGATGCGCTATTCCAGCAACAACTTAAACCAGCTGGCCCGCCGTGCGCATGAAACCGGGCGCATTTACGACGCCGACCTGGAGGATATATCCCGGAGGCAGGAGGCTTTGTGGGATGGGGTGCATCAGGTATTGACCCAGCTGGCAAAGCTGTCGTGACAGGGGCATACGCCCCGGCTGTGAGGGAGGTCCGGCGCGTGCAGACTGCATCGCCGGGCCTCCCTCTTTTTTTTCTTTGCCCGTATCGTTGCGTTTTGGTGGGGTGTGATTGATAATGGAGTCAGAAACGAGGTGATGGCTGATGTTGACGTTTGAAAACGTCTTGGAGATTTTTCATGAGTACCTGCTGCACGACCCGGAGGAAGAAGTTCTCCCTTGTAAACGCGGCTATGTCCGATTGACTTGGAACAAGGATTCCCGCTACTGTGTGGACGGTATCCTCTGCCGAATCCCGGAGGAACTGTTTGACCTGTTGCTCACGGATTACCAGGACTTTGAATTGCTCCGCCGGACGAAAGGCCGCCGGGAAGTTACAGAAGCCGATGAAAAAGCCGTGAAAGAACTGTGCCAGCCCTACCTGGACTGGCGGAAGGAGGCGCTGAAATGAGAGCGGTGCTGTTTATTTTGAAATTGGGGCTGAAAATCCTTGCCGTGCCGGTGGTGCTGGCGCTGACGCTGTTCACCTGGCTGTGCTTCTGGCTGCTGTATGTGTCCAGCTTCATCTTCGGCCTGGTCTCCACGGTGGTGGCGCTGCTGGGGATCGCGGTGCTTGTGACCTACTCGCCGCAAAACGGCGTAATCCTGCTGGTGATCGCCTTCCTGGTCAGCCCGCTGGGCCTGCCGATGGCCGCCGTCTGGCTGGTGGGCAAGGTACAGGACCTGCGGTATGCGATCCAGGACGCGGTGTATGGCTGAATAGGAAGCGAAGAATTGCCGGGAGTGAGTGCCCGGCAATTTTTTGACTTTACTTTCGTGCTAATTTTGCGTATAATATTAGCATGAAAGGAAGGTGAAGAACGTGAGCCAATTTCAACAGCTGGACCAGCTGATGGAACGTCAGGATGGGATGCTGCGCACCGGGCAGGTCCTCGCGGCCGGGATCTCAAAACCTGTTTTTTATCAATTCGTGCAGTCTCGTGGGCTGGAACAGGCGGCGCATGGGATTTATCTTTCCAAAGACGCCTGGGTGGACGCCATGTATCTGCTGCATCTTCGCTGTCCGCAGGCAGTTTTTTCCCATGAAACGGCGCTGTTTTTCCATGACCTGACCGACCGGGAGCCGCTGGCCTATTCCATTACGGTCAAGACGGGCTACAATCCGACCCGGCTCAAGGACGAGGGCGTTCAGGTCTTTACCATCAAGGCGGAGCTGCATGAGGTCGGCCTGACAACCGCGCAGACCCCCTTCGGTCACGATGTGCCGGTATATGATATGGAACGGACGATCTGCGATGTGCTGCGCAGCCGGAGCCATATCGAGATGCAGACATTCCAGGACGCTTTGAAAGCGTATGCTCGCCGGAAAGATAAGGACCTGCGGACGCTGGTGCGCTATGCCAAGCTGTTCCGGGTCGAGAAGATTTTACGCCAGTATTTGGAGGTACTGCTATGATAAAGACAGCCAGACAGCTGAAAGATTTGATCCGTAACCTGTCAAAGAAAAATGCTGCGGATGCGCAGGTTTTGATGCGCAACTATATGATGGAGCGTTTTCTTGAACGTATTTCTCTTTCCTCATACCGGGACAAGTTCATCCTCAAGGGTGGTATGCTGGTGGCCGCGATGGTCGGTCTGGACGCCCGCTCCACGATGGACCTGGACGCAACGGTCAAGGGGGCCAACGTCAGCGTGGAGGATGTGGAGAACATGATGGCCGAGATCATCGCCGTTCCCATTGACGACGGCGTTACCTTCCAGGTGAAAAGCATTTCGGAAATCATGGATGAAGCGGAATATCCCGGCATTCGGGTGACGATGACAACGCTCTTTGACGGGGTGCGCACCCCGCTGAAAATCGACATTTCTACCGGCGACGCCATCACCCCTAAAGAGGTGCGGTACAGCTTCAAGCTCATGCTGGAGGACCGTTCCATCGACGTTTGGGCCTATAACCTGGAGACCGTGCTGGCCGAAAAGCTGGAAACCATCATCACCCGGACCACGACCAACACCCGTATGAGAGATTTTTACGACATCGCCATCCTGCAACAACTCTATGGCAGCACTCTGGACCCGCACGTTCTCCATGACGCGCTTCTGGCGACAGCCCACAAGCGCGGCACCGAGCGCCATCTGGCCGAGGCCGCCGAAGTCTTTGATGAAGTGGAGGCCAGCCCGGTCATGCAGGACCTGTGGGTGGCCTATCAGAAAAAGTTTTCCTATGCGTCCGACCTTGGCTGGAATACGGTCATGGCTGCGGTCCGTCAGCTGTTCGCTCGTTGCGAGGGCACGGCATGAAAAAGCGTGGACACTACTGCAAGGTCTGTGGCGAGTATAAGGCAAACGAAAAGTTTTCCGGCAAGGGTCACGCCGCGCACATTTGTAAAACCTGCGCCGCCCTCCCGCCAGAAAAGCAGGCGGAAGAAATGGCACTTACCCGGCTGGTCAACCTTCCCTGGCGATTATCCAAAGAACAGCTTTCGTGGTTGAAGAAACGGATGAAAGACCGGCGGGATGCCGTGCGGACCTTGGCGACGGAACAATATGAAATGCGGTTCCCGCCCAGGATAGAACTGGATGAATTGGAAGATGACTTTGAGGAAGATTTCGATTTTTATATGGACGAGGAAACTGATATAGAGTAAACCGATGCGGTCTGTGATAAGCAGGCCGCTTATTTTTTGGAAAGGAGGCGGACCCCACATGGCCACCACCCGCATTATACCGCTGCACACCGGCAAGGGCCGCACGGTCGGCAAGGCGATCAGCGATATCATTGGTTATGTAAAAAATCCAGAAAAGACCGACCACGGCAGGCTCATCACCAGCTACCAGT
>DXYV01000076.1 GCA_019415645.1 Clostridiales bacterium | reverse complement strand
CAAAATGTATGTCTCTCTTTATGATTTCCAGTCGGCTTTTGACCAACAAAATCAACTGTTTTACGGCTTCAGCAAAACCTTGATCCGCATCTCCTTTTTCTCTCGGATCATCTGCACCACATCAGCAAGCTCGGACAGGGGCTTGACATGGGTGATGAGGGGCTTCACCTTCAGCTTGCCCTCCGCCATATAGCGCAGGACCGGTCCAAAGGAGTTGGGGCTTGCCAGGGAACCCACCAGCTCTGCGTCCTTCACGATGACGGTATTCATCGCCACGGCGACAGAGGGGCCGCTGTACCAGCTCACCGCCACGATCCGGCCCGTGGGCTTGAGCGCCCGCACGGCCATATCCAGCGCAGCGTTGCTGCCGGAGGTCTCGATCACGATCTCCGGACCGCCCTCCGTCAGCTCCTGCGCCCGTTGGACCACATCCTCCTTGTGGTAGTTGATGGTCTCCTGAATGCCGCAGGAGCGGGCGATGGCCAGCTTCTCATCCCAGCTGCCGGCCATGATGACCTTGCTGGCACCGGCGATGTTCGCAAGCTGTGCCGCCAGCTGTCCGATGGGGCCGTCGCCGATCACCAGCACCTCCGCCCCGGCGGGAATCTTGGCCTTGCTCACCGCGTACATGGCGGTGGCCGCCGGCTCTGCCAGGGCCGCCTCCTCCATGGACACGTTCTCAGGGATCTTGTACACATGCCGCTGGGGCACCGCCACATACTCGGCAAAGACGCCCTGCCGGTTCCGGTAGGAGCCGACCACCTCCCGGTTGGGGCACAGGTTGTAGTGACCCTTCCGGCACTCGTCGCACTCGCCGCACCCCAGGCTCACGTCAGAGGTGATGCGGTCGCCGACCTTGAGGTCCCGAACGTCCCTGCCCACAGCCACGATGGTACCGCTCCACTCATGCCCCGGAATGATGGGATACTTGGTAAAGCCGTTTTTGATGTGGATCATGTCGCCGGTCAGCAGCTCGATATCCGTGGCGCAGAAGCCTGCGTACGCGATCTGCGCCAGCACCTCATTGTCCTTCGGCTCGGGCGTTGCCACCGCAGAATACTCGATGACCTCCGGCTCCATAAAACGAATTGCTTTCATTAAGCCGATTCCTCCATTTGCTGAAATAGTCTTTTGCAGTCCAATGTCCGGGCTTCTCCCTGCCGGAAGCAGACCGGAACGCAGCGCCCGCCCCGCAGGCATTCACAGAACAAGCCGGGATCTCCCCCGTGTTCCGCAAAGGTCCAGCAGTGACACGGCACCGCATACCGGGCGCCCGTCAGCTCCGCCGCTCTGGCGCCCTCCTCCGCATTCATGTTGCCGAACTTCCCGTTGACGGACATGAACACGATCTCCGGCTGGAATTTCGCCACCCCGCAGAACAGCTCCTCGTGGAAGGCTGTATCTCCGGAGAAATAGAGCCGGTGCCCACCCATCTCCAGCAAAACCCCGATGGCGTCCGGCGCCATGGTGCCGTGGTCAGCGGTGGCCGCCTCCACCAGCACCCGCCGGTCCCCATAGCGCATCCCCCGATCCAATCGGTGGCAGCGGCTCTTCTCCACTCCCATTTCTGCCAGCACATCCAGGCAGCTGGTGGGGCCGAAAAACTGTGTCTTCGGCGACCGCTCTTTCACTACGGGGATCGCGTCGTAGTCCAGATGATCGAAGTGGGTGTGCGTAATCACATAGTAATCAGGCGCAAAATCCTCCGCCGGCAGCAGCATCGGCGAGAGCCGCTTGAAGCCGCGGATCCGTTCACCGCAGTTCGTCAGGTAAGGATCCACAGCCAATGTGCAGCCGTGTCCATCTTTTAAAAGATAGCCCGCCTGCCCTAGCCAGCAGATCATCAGCTCTCCCTGTGACACTTGTGTCCTGCGGATTTCCTCTGCGAGATTCATCCTACTACCTTTCTCAGTTCCTCAATATAAGCAGCCCTCAAGCCAGGAATACCGCTCGTCAAACTGGACCTTGTACTTCTTCGTATCGCCGGCCAGGCCCCACAGCAGATACGCACGGGTGCCGGGCAGCGCCACCGTGGTATGGTAGCCGGTGGGCAGCGCGACAGCGGTGTTGTTCTCTTCGATCACGTTGACCTCGTCCCAGATCTTCTTATTCTCGTCCGTCAGGTCATAGCCGTGCTGCATAACGCCGCCGCGGCCGGGGCCATCCTCGGTGGAGGTCATCTGGAAGGAGAAGATCTCATCCAGCACGCACTCCTTGCCGGGGCGCTCGTAGTCGTGCCGGTGCGCCGGGAATCCGATCCAGCCGCCGGGCACGGACACGGTCTCGCCCACGATCAGCAGCTTGGTGATGTGGTCGTTGTGCTTGCCGGGCTGGCCGAAGATGAAGCGGTACTTCCGCTTGTAGATGTACTCGCCGGGTTCTCCCTCTTCAATATTTTCAGGCGGGCAGAAATAGGGGGCATTGCCCTCCTCACAATAGGCGGTGAAGACTCTCGCCTCCATGCCCTTCTCGCTGTACAGCTTCACTGTGGCTTTGGGCGGCACATACAGGGCGGTGGGCAGATCGTCATAGACATTGCCGCGCTGGCCCTTGGCGCCGTCCACAACGGTCACGCCCTCATACTCCACCCAGCAGGTCATGTCGCCCTGCTGCAGCACGATGGCCTGCTCCTCACCGGTGACCTTGTACTCCAGCGTCTGGCCGGGGTTGAGAAGGATTCGGCCGAATCCCTCATAGGTCATATCCGAGTTGGCCTTGGAGATCACGCTCTCATAGCCGTTCAGGTCCTGAAAGCGGTATACAGTTGTGTAAGACATTTGCGTCCACTCCTTTTTCCTTGATTTGAATGCAATTATTTCAATACTTCCTTGTTGACGGGATAGGTGACCGGTTTGCCGGTGAGATACTCAGTGATCCCCTGGGCGCTGTCCATAGCCATAGCCCGAAGCGCCCCGTCGCTGAGTGCCGCATTGTGGGGAGAGACGATCACATTCTCCATGGAGAAGAGCGGATTGTCATCAGCCGGCGGCTCCTGCTCAAACACATCCAGGCCAGCCCCGGCGATCTCGCCGGACTTCAGGGCCTCGATCATGGCGGCCTCGTCGATCACGGCACCCCGGGCGGCGTTGATGATGAAGGCGGTGTTCTTCATAGCCTTGAACTGCTCCGCACCCACCAGATGGAAGGTAGAGGGGAACAGAGAGGTGTGGACGATGACGAAATCGGACTTTGCATACAGCTCCTCCGGCGTCGCCATGGTGATCCCCAGTCCCTCGACATCCGCCTGCTTCACATAGGGATCCGTGGCCAGAATGTTCATCTCAAAGCCGGAGAGCTTCTTCACCACCAGCCGGGAGATCTTGCCCATGCCGATGATGCCCACCGTGGCGCCCTTCAGCTCGATGGTCTTGTAGGTGTTGCGCTCTTTGAACTGGCCGGCCCGGGTCAGCTGATCCATCTGCACCGTCCGCTTGGACAGTGCCAGCAGCAGCATCACGATATGCTCCGCCACGGCGTTCAGGTTGGAGTAGGGGGCGTTGACCACCAGGATCCCCTTTTCCGTGGCGTGATCCACCGCGATATTGTCCACGCCCATGCCGTGCTTGGCGACTACCTTCAACGTCGGGATGGCGTCCATGATCTCCGCCGTGATCTTCGCCGAGCGGATCAGGATCGCGGAGCAGCCCTGCGCCTGCCGGATGATCTCGCCGCTCTCCGTGGAAGTGCCCTGCACGACCTCGAAATTCTCCCGGAGATACGCCACCGCATCCGGGTGGATATGCTCGGTCAGAAATACCTTTTCCATGTTTATGTACGCTCCTTCTCAGCCGCGGATCCGGCTGATGGTCTCCTTGCCCCACTTGACGATGATCCCTTCGTCAGAGGAGAGCAGGATGTACTGCACGCCCTTGGCGATCAACGCCTTGGCCGCCTCGGCGGAAGCCGCCGTGGTGCCCACTGCCTTGCCGGCTGCCAGCGTCTTGGCGGTGATGGTGTCGATGGCCGCCTTCACCTCCGGGTCCGTGGTCTTGCCGGGTACACCGTAGGACTGGGACAGGTCCATGGGTCCGATGAAGATGACATCGATGCCGTCCACCTTCAGGACCTCGTCCAGATTCTCCACACAGGTCTTGCTCTCACAGTGGGAGACGATCATCGTGTTGGCATTGGCGGTGTCGATATACTCCTGCACGCCGCAGGTGCCGTAGTCACAAGCCCGCACGCTGGGGGACAGGCCCCGCACGCCCAGGGGGGTATACTTCACATAGGACACCAGGTTCCGGGCCTGCTCCGGGGTATCCACATTGGGCACCTGCACGCCCGCATATCCCAGGTCCAGGTTCTGCAGGATCTCCACCTGCTGGTTCTCCCGAACCCGCACAATGGGCGTGATGCCGGCCGCGTCCGCTGCCCGGACGATGTTGGTCAGCTGTTCCCGGTCCACCGCCACATGCTCTGTATCCAGTACGAAGAAGTCGAACCCCGCCAGGGCCAGCAGCTCCGGAACCGCAGGGTCCGTCAGCTTCACAAAGGTGCCGATGGCACTTTCCCCATTTTGGATCTTCTTTTTCAAAAGATTTTCGCGCATAACAACATCCCTTTGATTCAGAATTTTCTGCCGTTTAATATAGCAAAACACGTGCCACATCTGTCCATATCACAGAACCGGCGTTTTTTTTGGACAAATGCCAAATACCCGCGTTTTCTTTTTGTGCGTTCAGACAAAACAAATCGTGAGCTTTTGGCTTTCGTCAAACCGTTTTAGCCAGATGTACTCCCTTCTTGCCCTTGTGTGCGTATGCGCATTTTCATATCCGTTGCTGATTTGCGTACGCTTTTCCCGCCCCCCTCCTTTCGGCTGAAAAAACTCCCGGCAGGGGGCGCGGCTGTCAGGCCGCTCCCCTGCCGGGAGCTGCATCCGTGTCAGGCTGCCGGAATGGTGCCTGTCACACTCCTACTTCTCTTTATGCCCTTGCATCTTGCGGACAATGGTGGAGGGATCCACTCCCAGAGCCGCAGCGGCCTTGCGGACAGAGCCGCACTGGTCGATGGCATGCTGGATAGCAGCCAACTCCACCCGTTCCACTGTCACCTTCAGCGGTAGGATCTCCCGCATGCCCACGGCGGCGGGTTCCCCGTTCTCCGACCAGAATTTCTTGGGAAGATTTTCCCGCCGAATCTCATCTCCCGGAGTGGTGATCACCAGGTTCTCCAGCACATTTTCCAGCTCCCGGACGTTACCAGGCCAGGGATAGTTTTCAAAAGCGTCGATGGTGTCGGAGAAAATCGTCTTCTGGGTGTGATACTTCTGATTCACCACCGTCAGAAAGTGGTTGAGCAGCGGTACGATGTCCTCCTTCCGCTCCCGCAGGGGCGGAATCTGGACACTGACCACATTCAGACGGTAGTACAGATCCTCCCGGAATTGTCCCTCCCGAACCATCTGCTCCAGATTCTTGTTGGTGGCCGCGATGACCCGGACGTTGATATCGATGGGCTCGGTGCCCCCCACGCGGGTGACCTTCCGCTGCTGGAGCACCCGCAGCAGCTTCACCTGCATGTGCAGCGGAAGATCGCCGATCTCATCCAGAAAGACCGTGCCGCCGTTCGCCGCCTCGAAGAGGCCCTTGTGTCCCCTGTTGTCCGCCCCGGTGAATGCGCCCTTCTCATACCCGAACAGCTCGGACTCGATCAGATTCTCCGGAATGGCCCCGCAGTTGACCTGGAGATATGGCATATCCTTTCTGGGACTATTGTTGACCAGAAGCTCGGACACCAGCTCCTTGCCCGTTCCGGACTCCCCAAGGATCAGGACCGTGGCGCCGTCAAAGGTCGCTACACGCTGGGCGAGTTCAACGACCTTTCGGAACGACTCGCTATTTGCAATAATGGTCCCAACGCCCAAACGGATCTTCATATCTTCCAGCTGCTTGTTTTGCCTGCGTATAATTTCTTCTTTATCCCGGAGGCTGGCCTGCATATTGTTCAGAGATGTGATATCCCGCACATTGTTGAATATGTAGCGCACTTCCCCATTTTCACCGAAGATCGGCGTGGCCGTGGCCAGGACCGTCAGCTGCGTATTATAGTTGTAGCAAACCTTAGAGGTCTGCCGCTTCTGCTCAATGGCCTCAAGGCACACAGAGTCGGAAAAGATCTTTTTCTCCAGCAGCTCCTCCGTGCTCTTTCCCATCAGGTCCTCTTTGGTCACCCCCAGTAAAGACGCATTGGCGGAGTTGGCAAAGAGAATCCTGCCGTTCCCATCCGTAATCCATATCCCATCATAAGAGGACTCCAGCATCTCAATCAAGCTCTTCG
>DXYV01000075.1 GCA_019415645.1 Clostridiales bacterium | reverse complement strand
CGCCGACAGCTTTGTTAGAATACCAAATCCTTCCCCTTTTGTCAATACCTTTTTCGAGGTTTTTTTATTTTTCTGATTACTGTGGCGATTTCTCCGGCTTTCGTCCCCTTTCCCCTTGCGCAGGTCGGGAAAATAAGCTGTGCAAACGGAGGCGACAGTGGTATAATGTCCATGGAAATAAAATGTATACATAGTAGGAGGGATTGATCTGCGGATTCATCGCATGACCGCCACCTTCGGCAAACTCCAGGGCCGGTCTTTGGAACTGGGGGACGGTCTGAATATCATCGAAGCCCCCAACGAGACTGGAAAGTCCACCTGGTGCGCCTTTCTGCTCTCTATTTTATATGGTGTCAACAGCCGGGAGCGGGACCGCGCTGGTTTTATTGCGGATAAAAACCGCTTTGCTCCCTGGTCAGGCGCGGCCATGTCCGGCCGGATGGACTGCGGCACGGAACTGGGGGAGCTGACTCTGACCCGCGCCACCCGGCGGCAGACCAGCCCCATGGGGGAATTCAGTGCCGTATACGCCGGTACCAACGAGCCTGTGCCGGGCCTGACCAGTGCCGCCTGCGGCGAGACCCTGCTGGGCATCAGCCGGGAGGTCTTTGAGCGCAGCGCCTTTATCCGGCAGAATAACCTGCCCATCAGCCAGGATGCCGAGCTGGAACGGCGCATCGCGGCCTTGATCTCCTCCGGAGAGGAGGGCACCTCCTATACAGAGGCTGCGGATGCCCTGAAAAAGCAGCTGAATCGTCGCCGCCATAACAGGACCGGGCAGCTCCCCGCTCTGGAGACGGAGCTGGCCGAACTGGACCGTCAGCTGTCGGAGAGCAACTCTCTGGCCCGGCAGCTGGTGCAGGCCCGCTCCGAGGTCGAAGCTCTGTCCCGTCGGGCGGAGATCCTACAGGCGGAACTGACGGACTGCGACCGCTGGGAGGCCGCCCAGCGCCGCCAGGCCCTCTCCGGTGCCGCATCGGCGGCGGAACAGGCAGAGGTCCGCGCCGCGCAGGTGCAGGAGCGGCTTCAGCAGGACCAAATCCCGGAGAACGAGACCATCGCCCGGCTCCGCGGCGCCATCGTCAATCTGGAGACCACCCGGAGAGCCGTGGACAAGGCCCGGTCGGAGCGGGACGAGGCCATGAAGGCATTGCTGCGGGCGGAGGCCGCTGTGAATGAGAGTCCCTTTGCCGGGCAGAGTCCGGAGAGCGCCCGGCGAGAGGCCGCAGGAACTGAGAACGAGCCTGTCAAATGGAATCCGGTCCCCGGCGTGCTGACTTTTTTAATTGGTGTCCCACTGTGTTTCGTCGTGACCTATGCGGTACTTTTTCTCACAGGCAGCCACAGCAAGCTGCTTGCGCTTCTCACCATGCTAGCCGGATTCTCCTGCGTGTGCGCCCTCGCTCTCTTTTTGAAAAAGCGGGCGTTTCAGGCCGGCTGGGCAGAACTCCGGTTGAAGCGCTTCGGCACCGCGGACCTGGATGCCATCCGCCAGCTGGCTGAGGATTACGCCAAGCTGTGCGAGGCCCGGGACGCCGCCCAGGCCAGTGTCAACGCCAAGTCCGCCGCAGCGGACACCTTATATAGTAGTCTCTCCTCCAACGAACAGGGCATCCTGCTGGAGGTCCGGCGCTTCGCTCCCGACGCCTTCGACATCCCCACGGCGGACCAGCTGCTCCGGGCCTGTGCCGTCCGGCGGAAGGAGCTGGCGGAGGCGGAGACCGCCGCCCGGGAGGCACGGATGCGCTATGAGCTTCAGGTCCAGCAGGCGCCCGCTCCCGGCACGCCGGAGGCGGATGTCCCCGCTCCCGTCCGGAGCCGGGAGGCCATCTCCACGGAGCTGGACCGGGTCCGCGCCGCACTGGCGGAGGCCCGCTCCTCCGCGGACCGTCTGGACGGCCAGCTCCACGCCGCGGGCGATCCCGCGGTGCTGCGGGCTTCTGCCGAGGACCTGGCTGCCCGAAAGGAGCGGCTGGAAACGGAGTACAGCGCTCTCCGGCTGGCTATGGAGGCACTGGAGGGGGCCAACACCGCCCTGCAGAACCGCTTCTCTCCCGCTCTGGGCCGCCGGGCAGCGGAGATCTTTTCCCGACTGACCGACAACCACTATGCCGGTGTGGTGCTGGACCGGAGCTTCCGCCTCTCGGCAGAGCCTGTGGGAGACCCGGTGTTCCGGGATGCCGCCCTGCTCTCCGCCGGCGCGCTGGACCAGCTGTATCTGGCGGTGCGCCTGGCCATCTGTGAGCTGGTGCTGCCGCCGGAGAAGCAGGTGCCCATCGTGCTGGACGACGCCCTGGCCAATTTTGACGACAGCCGCTGCGCTGCGGCCCTGCAGTTTTTGAAAGAGGCCGCCGGGAACCGGCAGATCCTGCTCTTCACCTGCCACAGCCGGGAGGGGGAATTTTTTGCCGGAGACAGGGAAGTTTTCGTCCAGCGGTTGACGGATGCGGCGGTAGAGGTATAAGATATGGAATGCTCCCCGTTCCCCGCAGCGGCGGGGCCGGGAGCCTGTGTTTATCAATTACGCGAAAGCGAAAAAAGGAGATATCCATACTATGAGCGAATGCACCCACGACTGCTCCACCTGCGGCGAGAGCTGCAGCGAGCGGCAGGAACCCCAGTCCCTGCTGAAGGAGCACCATCCCGAAGCCCACATCGGTAAGGTGTTCGGCATCGTGTCCGGCAAGGGCGGCGTCGGAAAGTCCATGGTCACCAGCCAGCTGGCGGTCACCATGCGCCGCCGGGGCCATCAGGTCGGCATTCTGGATGCCGACGTCACCGGTCCCTCCATCCCCAAGGCCTTCGGCGTCCACGGCCAGGCCACAGGCAGCGAGGCGGGCCTGTATCCCATGGTGTCCAAAACCGGCATTCAGGTGATGAGCACCAACCTGCTGCTGCCCAACGAGACGGACCCGGTCATCTGGCGGGGCCCGGTCATCTCCGGCGTGGTCCAGCAGTTCTGGACCGACGTGCTGTGGAACTGCGACTACCTGTTCGTGGATATGCCGCCGGGAACCGGCGATGTGTCCCTCAGTGTGTTCCAGTCCATTCCCCTGGACGGCATCGTGATCGTGGCCTCTCCCCAGGAGCTGGTGAGCATGGTGGTGGAGAAGGCCGTGAAGATGGCAGAGATGATGGAGGTCCCCATCGTGGGCCTGGTGGAGAACATGAGCTATGTCACCTGTCCGGACTGCGGGAAGCAGATCCATCTCTTCGGCCAGGGCAAAACTGCCGAGGCTGCGGAGCGCCACCATCTGCCCGTGCTGGCGGAGATGCCCATCGACCCGGCCCTGGCCGCCCTTACCGACGCCGGAGACATCGAGTCCTTCCAGGGCAGCTGGCTGGAGGCTGCCGCCGACAAGCTGGAGGGGAAATAATGCCCAACGCCGCGCCGTGTCCTTCCACGGCGCGGCGTTTGCCGCGTTTTGTCCGTCCTATGCAAATCCACCGGAGGAAGCACCTTCTTTTTGTGGGCAAAAACAGTTGCAAAATCCGGCAGGATTCGAGATAATAGAAAAAGATCAAATTTGGCATAAAACCATGCAAAATACAGACAGATCGAGGGGGAATCACCCATGCAGGAACTGAAAGACCGCATCGTGAAAGAGGGCAAGGTGCTGCCCGGCAACATCATCAAGGTGGATGGTTTTCTGAACCACCGCATCGACACGGAGCTGATGGACCATATCGCAGAGGAGTTCGGCAAACACTTCAATATGGACGAGGTCACCATGATCCTCACCGCCGAGGCCAGCGGCATCGCCCTGTCCGCCATCGTGGCCCACCACTTCCACAAGCCCATGATCTTCGCCAAGAAGGCCAAGAGCGACAACATCGAGGGCGGCCTGTACCAGAGCGACATCTTCTCCTACACCTATAAGAAAAAGGTGACGCTGCTGGTTTCCAAGGAGTGGCTCTCCGCCGACGACAAGGTCCTGATTATCGACGACTTCATGGCCAACGGCGAAGCCATGCGGGGCCTGTGCGACATCGTCAACGCCGCCGGTGCCACGCTGGTGGGCATCGGCTGCGCGGTAGAAAAGGGATTCCAGGGCGGCGGCGACCGGCTGCGGGCCGCGGGTGTGAACCTGAAGTCCCTGGCCATCATCGAGTCCGCCGAGCCCGGCAACATCGTCTTCCGGGGCGAGGACTGATCCTCTGCATTTTCCGCGGCACTCTGTAAGATTCGTCTCTTTTTTCCGTCTGATAGGATAGCGGAACGATCGTTCCCTATCTTCCGGCGCATCAGAAAAAGGAGGACTTTTCCATGAAACGGCCCCCACTGTTTCTGGTACTGCTGACCCTGGCCCTAGCGCTGCTCCCCAGCTGTACGCCGCCGGGAGGCGGAGCCGACGCAAAGCCGGTCATCTACCTCTATCCGGAGGCGGAGACCGATGTCACCGTTACCCTGGACTATGACGGGGAACTGACCTGTGTTTATCCCGTCATGAATGGAAATTCCTGGATGGTCACCGCCAGCCCCGACGGGACGCTGACGGACGCGGTCGGTCAGACCTACAATTACCTCTACTGGGAGGGCGTCAGCCGGACGGAATATGACTTCTCCCAGGGCTTCTGCGTACCAGGCAGGGACACCGCCGCCTTTTTGGAGGACACCCTGGCCACTCTGGGTCTGAACCGCCGGGAGGCCAACGAGTTTATTGTCTACTGGCTGCCCCACATGGAGGGGAACGCCTATAATCTGATCGCCTTCCAGACAAGTTCCTACACGGACCATGCCCGGCTCACGGCAGACCCGGCGCCGGACACGGTGCTGCGGGTCTTCATGGCCTGGAAGCCGCTGGACCGCTCCGTGGAGCTTCCGCCCCAGACGCTGGCCGCCCCGGTGCGTACCGGCTTCACCCTGGTGGAGTGGGGCGGCGCAGAGATCTCATAAACCGAATTTACACAAAGGAGGAATTCCCTTGTCTCACCAGACTGTCATCGTGCTGGACTTCGGCGGACAGTACAATCAGCTCATTGCCCGCCGGGTCCGGGAGTGCGGCGTCTACTGCGAGGTAAAGCCCTACACCACCCCGCTGGCGGACATCCGCGCCATGAATCCCATCGGCATCATCTTTACCGGTGGCCCCAACAGCGTGTATGATCCCAAATCCCCCCAGGTGGACCCGGCCATTTTCACCTGGGGCGTGCCCATCCTGGGCATCTGCTACGGCTGTCAGCTGATGGCCCATAACCTGGGCGGCCGGGTTACCGAGGCCCAGGACGACTCCGCCCGGGAGTACGGCAAGACCGAGACGTATTTCGATTCGGCCTGCAAGCTCTTCAAGGGCCTTCCCGCCCAGGGCATCACCTGGATGAGTCACGGGGACTACATGGAGAAGGTGCCGGAGGGCTTCGCTCTGGTGGCCCACTCCGACGCCTGCCCCAATGTGGCCATCTGCGATGAGGGCCGCGGCTTCTACGGCGTCCAGTACCACCCGGAGGTCAATCATACGGAGCATGGCACCGACATGATCCGCAACTTCCTGTATGAGGTCTGCGGCGCAGCGGGCGACTGGACCATGGGCGACTACAAGGAGACTGCCATCCGCCAGATCCGGGAGAAGGTGGGGGACGGCAAGGTGCTGCTGGCCCTGTCCGGCGGCGTGGACTCCTCCGTGGCGGCAGCCCTGGTAGCCGAGGCCGTAGGCAGCCAGCTGACCTGCGTGTTTGTGGACCACGGCCTCATGCGCCTGAACGAGGGCGACGAGGTGGAGGAGGCCTTCAAAAAGTGGGACATCAACTTCGTCCGGGCCAACGCGGAGGAGCTGTTCCTCTCCAAACTCTCCGGCGTCAGCGAGCCGGAGCGCAAGCGGAAGATCATCGGGGAGGAATTCATCCGTGTCTTTGAGGCGGAGGCCAAAAAGATCGGCCAGGTGGATTACCTGGTCCAGGGCACCATCTATCCCGATGTGATCGAGTCCGGCACCGGCGACGCCGCCGTCATCAAGAGCCACCACAACGTGGGCGGCCTGCCGGACTATGTGGACTTCAAGGAGATCATCGAACCCCTGCGGATGCTCTTCAAGGACGAGGTCCGTCAGCTTGGTCGGGAGCTGGGCCTGCCGGAGTATCTGGTCATGCGCCAGCCTTTCCCGGGCCCAGGCCTTGCCATCCGGGTCATCGGCGAGGTGACGAAGGACAAGCTGGACACTCTGCGCCTGGCAGACTTCATTTTCCGGGACGAGATCGCTAAGGCCCATCTGGAGGGCACCATGAACCAGTATTTCGCGGTGCTCACCAACATGCGTTCCGTGGGCGTTATGGGTGACGGCCGGACCTATGACTACACTCTGGCTCTCCGCTCTGTCACCACCACAGACTTCATGACCGCCGACTGGACCCGTATTCCCTACGAGGTGCTGGACCGGATCAGCGTGCGGATTGTCAACGAAGTGCCCCATATCAACCGGATTGTGTACGATATCACGTCCAAGCCGCCCGCTACGATCGAGTGGGAGTGAGTTTTTGAAACTCCGAACCCGTTGCGGCACAACGATTTTGCGGTTTTATATCTCTCTTTTGATAACGATTTGATAACGCTCCCCATAGGCCGTATCATTCTGTATCCCCAGTGGATTGCGGGTAAAGAATGTTCTTTTGCGGCTTATAAGTGAGGACAACCATATTAGAAAGCCCTTACCGATGGCAACGTCGG
>DXYV01000074.1 GCA_019415645.1 Clostridiales bacterium | reverse complement strand
GCCTGAAAAGGTTGCTTTTCCTCCGTTTCTGTGATACTATTTTGATACTAAGAAAGCAAGTTGCCCTGAATAACGGGTAAAACATTAACATATTTGCGGATGTTTTGCCCGTGAAATCATCTCAAATACACTCCTATATATCTGAATTTGCCGAGTGGGAATAAAAATTAAACGAGCCCCACAGGTTCTTATACAAGAACCTGTGGGGCTCGTTCTTCTTGGAAGGCTGTTTATCAAAAGCACAGTAAAAACTGCTTTCAAAGATGAAAGCGCTTACGGGCTTCCTCACGCAGTGCGGGGTTACGGCGGACGACCACCAATGGAATGATGAGCGCGACGCAAACAGTCAGAACGATCAGCGACCAGGTGGGAGTCCAGGTCGCATACAGCCAGCGGTCTACCAGGAGCTCCACGCCGAACAAGAAGACACCGATTGCGCCGATAATCAGCGTGATGGAGGAAAGAATAGAGCGATTGCGCAGCGTCAGGCCCAGAAAAAGCAGGACCGCCGTACCCAGCAGCACGACCGGCAGGCCTAACCCCAGATACCAGTCCATTCCATCCAGATTAAGGGCGATGAGCAACAGATAAACGCCAACTGCCGCCCCATCCAGAAGCAGCCGGACGAGCAGTGGAATCCGCCGCATCCAGAGGGGAAGCACCAGCCAAATCCACAGCATAATGGCCGCGCCAATGACATAGAAGGACCACGGTGCATGGGGGGACAGGAAAAAATTCAGAAGGCCGCAGCAAACCGCCACAGACAGGAGCATCACCGTCATCAGCAGAGCAGCTTCCTTTTTGGAGGCCAGAGGTACCTCGGCGCGCTGTGTGGGAAAAGGAGGCGGGGCATTGGTATCCACCGGCTGATTGGGATTGCATACGGGTGTATGACACAGGGGACAAAAAGCGGCGGTTTTGTCCAGCTCCACACCGCAGTTGACACAATAGGACACGAAACGACCTCCTTTAATGGGTCCGGTTGCTCTCAATGCGGACTGAGACGCCAACTTTGACCAGAAAACGGAAAAAATCCCGCTCCACATCGGATTCCTGAATGGTGCCGGCGAAGGTAATGTTCAGGATATTCCCATACGAAATAGACGCACAGTTCACCCGATTACCCACCGGCTGCCCTAAAATGACCTCCATCCGTTGGATAAAGGGTGCCATTTCCTCCGGGACCTGAAAGGGGCCTGGATTGGTGTAAGTCGCGGAATAAGGGCGGACACCAGCCAACTGGTAGCTCAGGGACATGATGGGATTTTTCAGCGTCAGAGGAATCATCTGCAAAAAACGGTTTTTTTGGAAACGCACGTTGCCGGTAAAACGGGCCTGCATTTTAGGGCGATCAATGTTCAGACGCATAAAATGATGGACCTGACGGACGATCTCATCAAAGGTGTAGTGTCCCAGTTTTGGGTCAATGGAAGGGCGTATGGTGAGAATGAAATTACGCAGAGTCTGCGAAGGAAAGTGTGCGCGCAGGTTGATGGGAATGGCCAAGGCCACCTCCTTGGGTTTGCGGGGATGCTCCCGTTCCTGACGGTCGAGAAATACTTTGAGCAGGACAGCAGTTAAATACTCCGTAACAGAAACCTGATGGGCCCTGGCCAGCTGCTTGACCTGATCCAGCGGGAGAAAGCCCATGATTACATTCAGCGTATAGAACGGTTCTGGAGTTCCATGTACGTCATAGGCCGTTTTCTGCCAGGGATCCCGCACGGCGTGCCGGACTGCGTAGCGGGTATAGGCATCCTCCAGCTCCTCTTTACGCGGCGGCTCCGAAATATCCAGCATTCCCGGCCCCAGTGGGACCGGGTGACCCAGCTCCTCCAGATAGGTCCGAAGAAGTGTGCGGAAAAAGGTCAGGGCGCCGGCGCCATCGGAAAGAACGTGGAAGCACTCGATGGAAATGCGCCGCTCATAGAAAAACACCCGAAGGAGCCAGCCGTCGCCCTCGTTGATTCGGATGGGTTGACACGGATTGGCGATGTCCGGACGCACCATAGGGCCCGGAATGTCCATGGGCTCCAGGTAATACCAGAACAATCCCTTGCGCATCCGGCTGCGGAAACCGGGAAAGCGGGGCATAGTCCGGTCCACCGCCCGCTGGAGGGCGTTTGGGTCCACCGGGTCGGCCATAACGGCAGAAAAGCGGTACACAGCGGAGTAAGTGTCTTTTTGAAGCGCGGAATAGAGCAATGCGGCGTTGTCCAGCCGGAACCAGCCGGGACGGTCCTGTTGTTTTGCCATCGTTACCACCCTCCCGGAAGGCTATGTGACGGATTATAATTTCATTTTAGCACAAGGCGCGGCGGCACACAAGGCGAAATCACGACGCAGAGCCCGCGGCAATTTGAAGTGCCGCGGGCTCAGTGGGAAAAGAGAGATCACTTACAGTTGCAGCTGCAGCCGCAGCTTTTGGTATCCTGATAGCTGTCGCAGCCGGAGATATTGTTGGGCGGGAAAAATTCGTCCACAGGGAACTGGACCTTACGGAAGATCTCACAGGGATCATCCTCCGGGCAGCAGCCGTTGCACTCTTTGCTGGGGATGCAGTAGTCATAGGCCGGAATGAGAAGCTGCGAATCCCGCTCCAGACGGATCAGGGAGAATTGCCCCAGTGTCAGGTAGACCCGGCGGCCCTCGGTGCCGAAGTAAAGGTCGTTTCCGAAGCAGGAACCGATGCAGGAGGGAATTTCGTTGCAGTCGCATTCGCAGCAGTGACACTCGCAGCGGTCTACCAGCTTCATGCTCAAAATAATGGGGTCCACGGCCTCTACCACAGCGGTGGGCATATTGCTCTTAAGTAGATTTTGTTCGTCCAGTCCGTCAAACACGGATTCGGAACTGAATACTTTGGCGGTCCCTTCGCTGCCAAACAGAATGGCACGTTTGTCAAATACGGCCAGGCCGCAGATGGGGACCGGACGGCTGGTGCCGACGAACGCATCGCCGGTAATTCGATAGAAATAGCGCACGTCTACGGTGTAAAAACCCCGGTTGAAACCGACGGGCTCCACGTCAATATAGGCGGACAGAAGCTCGGCCTTGCCGGCCTTGATGCTGATGGCGCGGTCGATGGCGGACTGGGAACTCTTGGTCGGATAGAGACGCAGATCCTCGATGCAGTCTTTATCCCGGCAGGAGTCATAGATTTTTTTCGTGTGGATACACACGGCCTCGCGGATACCGGCGTTTTCGGCGACGGGCCCGGGCGCGGTAAGTTCAGGCATGGTAGTACCTCCCGATGGTTATTTGAAATAGAAAGGGCTCTTTCCTTCCATTCCCATTCTATGGAGGCGGGGAAAATGGGTGCAAAAAAGCACGCCCCGCAGGGGGCGTGCTTTTGATAGGACTTAAACGTTGCGCAGCGCAATCTCGTCGCGCTTGGGGCCAGTGGAGACGATCTTGATGGGTACGCCCACCTTCTCCTCCAGGAAATCAACATAGGCCTTGGCCTGCTCAGGAAGCTTGTTGTAATCCGTCTCACCCCGGATGTCGCACTTCCAGCCGGGAAGGGTGGCATAGACCGGTTTGGCCCGGGACAGAAGAGGTGTGACCGGGAACTGATCGGTCACAGTGCCGTCGATGTCATAGCCGACACAGACCTGAATCTCGTCCAGATAACCCAGTACGTCGAGACAGGTGAGGGCCAGCTGCGTTGCGCCCTGCACCATACAGCCGTATTTTGTGGCTACCGCGTCAAACCAGCCCACCCGGCGGGGCCGCCCGGTAGTGGCGCCAAACTCTCCCTTATCACCGCCGCGGCGGCGCAGCTCGTCGCCCGCATCGCCCAGCAATTCGCTGACGAAGGGCTCCGTTTTGGAACCGACACAGGAGGAGTAGGCCTTGGACACACAGATGACTTCTTCTACGGACGTGGGAGGAATCGCTGCGCCCACACAGCCGAAACCGGCCAGCGTATGGGAAGAGGTGGTCATGGGGAAGATGCCCAGATCGGGGTCCTTCATAGCACCCAGCTGGCCCTCCAGCAGGATGGACTTTCCTTCCTTCAGGGCGGTATGGACATAGGTAACCGCGTCGCCCACATAGGGACGAATCAGCTCCCGATATTCCAGCAGCTCCTGGAACAGAGCCTCCGCATCCAGTGCGGGCTTATGATAGAGGTGCTCGAACAGCACATTTTTCAATTCGACCGCCGCATGCAGGCGCTCCCGCAGGCGGGGTTCGTCAAACAGGTCGCAAACTTGGATTCCGGTCTTAGCATACTTGTCCGAGTAAAAGGGCGCAATACCGCTCTTGGTGGAGCCAAAGGCTTTGCCCCCCAGCCGCTCTTCCTCGTAGCCGTCCTGAAGCACATGATAGGGCATCAAAATCTGGGCCCGCTCTGAAATGATCAGATTGGGAGCCGGCACACCCTGACCGGTGATGTCCTTCAATTCGGCCACCAGCTTTTTGATGTCCAGCGCCACGCCGTTGCCGATGATGTTGGTGACGTGGGGATAAAACGTACCGGAGGGGAGAATGTGCAGCGCAAAGCGGCCATAGTCGTTGATAATGGTGTGGCCGGCGTTCGCTCCGCCCTGGAAGCGGATGACCACATCGGACTCCTGGGCCAGCAGATCGGTGATCTTGCCCTTTCCCTCGTCGCCCCAGTTCGCGCCTACGATTGCTTTTACCATACTGTTACCTCCACAAGCCGGGATTCGCAACCGCAATGTATGCGGATTTGCCTTATCCGGTCTCAGAACAGCGCATATATTATACCTTTATTTCTTCTGAGACGCAAGCTTTTTTTCAAGGCTGTTCCCAAGGAAAAGGTCCTTTACTTTCATACTGCACCGTGATAAAATGAAATTGCATAAAAGCAAAACCATGATTTGGAGGACTTGGAATGGAAAAAGAAAGTCGTTCCAAGCGCTGTGATGCGTTATATGAGGCATTTCTGACCCTAAAGGATGCGGAGGAGTGTAAGTGTTTTTTGCAAGACCTTTGCACGGTCTCCGAGCTTCATGCCATGGAGCAGCGCATGGAAGTAGCGATTTTATTGGATAAGGGCATGATTTACAACGACATTCTGGAACGGACCGGAGCCAGCAGCGCGACCATCAGTCGGGTCAACCGGTCGCTGCAATACGGGGCGGACGGCTATAAGACCGTGCTTCCGCGGCTGGAAAAACAGAACGAGGAGGAAGCATGAACAGCTACGAAGTTCTGGCAGACCGCTATGATCGGTTAACGACGGATGTGGACTATGACCGGTGGGCAGATTATCTGGAGTGGCAGTTCCAGCGGAGCGGCGGGTCGGTCCGCAGCGTGGTGGATCTGGCCTGCGGGACCGGGAGCCTGCTGTTCCGCTTGGCACAGCGCGGTTATGCGATGACCGGAGTGGACCTGTCGGAGGACATGCTGGCGGTGGCGGCGGATAAATGCGCACAGTTGGACGAACCCCCGTTGCTGCTTCACCAGAACATGGCCGCGCTTACCCTCTTGGAGCCAGTGGATGCCGTGGTTTGCTGTCTGGACAGCTTAAATTATGTGACCCGCCCCCGGCAGGTCCAGCGGACCTTTGAACGGGTTTGGCAGGCGCTGGCGCCGGGCGGACTGTTTGTGTTCGACATCCGTTCGCCGGAGATGCTGCGCTCCATGGACGGACAGATATGTTTGGACGAGACGGAGGATACCTACTGTGTCTGGCGGGGAGAATATTCCCCGAAACGGCGTGTTCTCTCTTATTATATGGACCTGTTCTGTCTGCGGGAAGACGGGACCTGGGAGCGGGGCGAGGAGCTTCACGAGGAATACGCCTATGAGGCGGATGAGCTGGGGGAGTGGCTGCGTCAGGTGGGCTTTTCCGGTATCAAGCGCTACGGCGATTTGAAGCGCCGTCCGCCCAAGCCGGACGAAGAACGAATTTTTTTCGCCGCACGAAAGGATTAAGAACATATGGATGAAATTGTACGCATGATTGCAAAAAACGCGCCCATCAAGGCTGCGGCCATCAGCGGGACTGCGCTGGTGGAGCGTGCCCGGGCGATTCACGATACCTGGCCGGTAGCGACTGCGGCGCTGGGCCGGACGCTGCTCGCCGCCTCTATGATGGGAAATATGCTCAAGGAGGAAAACGGCTCAGTGACGCTGCGTATCAACGGCGGGGGACCGCTGGGGACCATCACCGCTGTGTCGGACAGTGTCGGCAACGTACGCGGCTATGTGCAGAATCCGGCGGTGGATGTGCCCCGCAAGGCCCATGCGAAACTGGATGTAGGCGCCGCCGTGGGCTGTGACGGAGATATCACGGTCATCAAAGACATCGGGCTGAAGGACCCCTATGTCGGCAGCGTTCAGCTGGTGGGCGGCGAGATCGCGGAGGATTTGGCGGCCTATTACGCGGAGAGCGAGCAGATTCCCACAGCCTGCGCGCTTGGCGTGCTCATTGCGCCGGAGCAGACGGTATCTGCCGCGGGCGGATACCTTATCCAGCTGCTTCCGGGCGCGGAGGATTCGGTCATCGATCAGATCGAAGCGGGAATCCGAGAAGTTGGTGCGGTCAGCGGCCTGCTGGCCGAGGGCGTGACAGCGGAGGAACTGCTGCGGCGTGTGTTGTCTACCTTCGAGTTGGAGCTGCTGGAGCGGACGCCGGTGGAATACCGCTGCTACTGCTCTCGGGAGCGGGTGAGCCGGGCGTTGCTCTCCATGGGAGGGCAGGAATTAAGGGCCATGATTGAGGAGCAGGGAAGCGCGGAACTGACCTGCCAGTTCTGCGACGCAGTGTATCGGTTCAGCAAGGAGGAGCTGGAAGCGCTCCTGAAGGCCGCATCTCAGTAAACAAATCCGAAGGCTGCTCCGCGTACACGGAGCGGCCTTCGGAAGGGCAGGTTGGGCTTGGAAGAAAAAATGGTGAGAAAATGTAAAATTGGTGTTGACATTCGGCAAAAGGTCTAGTATAATAACCTTCGTCGCCTGAACGGAGCAACGCGATTTGGGAGCATAGCTCAGCTGGTAGAGCGCTTGCCTTACAAGCAAGATGTCACAGGTTCGAGTCCTGTTGTTCCTACCAGAAAATCCAATGGCGGCACCATCTGGCGCGGTAGTTCAGTTGGTTAGAACGCCGGCCTGTCACGCCGGAGGTCGAGGGTTCAAGTCCCTTCCGCGTCGCCATCATATGCCTCTGTAGCTCAGTTGGTAGAGCAGGGGACTGAAAATCCCCGTGTCGCTGGTT
>DXYV01000073.1 GCA_019415645.1 Clostridiales bacterium | reverse complement strand
ATGAAGGTGTTGGCGTGGCCGGCCACCTTGGAGTCCTTGCACTTGGTCTTGGCCACGGTGGGGGACACGGCGGCGTCAAACTGCAGCTCGCCGTCGATGGCCAGGTCGGGGGCGGCCGCCTTGGCCTTGGCGCAGGCGTTGCGCATCTTGTCCACGTCCTCGCCCTTGCCGGAGCCCAGGGTGGAGTAGCTCAGATAGGCCACCTTGGGGTCAATGCCGAAGATCTTGGCGCACTTGGCGCACTCGATGCCGATCTCCACCAGCTCGTCCTCAGAGGGCTTGATGTTGATGGCGCAGTCGCCCATGGCCAGCACGTCGTTGCCGCCGGTAGCGGAGGGACGCACCAGGATAAAGCAGGAGGAGACGATCTTGTTGCCCGGCTTGGTCTTGATGATCTGGAGGGCGGGACGCACGGTGTCGGCGGTGGAGTAGGTGGCGCCGCCCAGCAGGGCGTCGGCCACGCCCATCTTCACCAGCATGGTGCCGAAGTAGTTGGGCTGCTTGAGCAGCGCGCGGCACTCGTCGGCGGTCATCTTGCCCTTGCGCAGCTCCACCATCAGGTCCACCATCTCGTCCATACGGTCATAGGTGGCGGGGTCGATGATCTCAGAGCCGCGGATGTTGAAGCCGCCCGCCTCGGCAGCGGCGTGGATCTCAGCCTCGCTGCCCACCAGCACGGGGGTCAGAAAATTGCCCGCCAGCAGCCGGGCGCTGGCCTCCAGGATGCGGGGGTCGCTGCCCTCGGTGAATACGATTTTGCGGGGGTCTTTCTTCAGGATGTCGATCAGTTTTCCAAACATGGGGATGCCTCCTATTTTTTCTTGGTTCCTGTTCCCGCGGCCGTCGCCGGGGCGTCCCGCGGTCATTCGCAGCCTTATTATAACGCCTGATTTCCGAGTTCGCAACGGCAAAAGGAACATTTTTCGGGAAAAAGAATGCCGGCCACCCGCAAACGCACGCCGCCGGTCAGAGCGATCGGATTTTTGTAAAAAAGAACGCAGATTTTCCTTTACTTTTCGTATAGCGGACGCTATAATATACACACTGTCATTTTGGGAGCGAGCGGTGGGGGATTTCCCCGCCGCCCGCTCCCTGTTCCGCCGGCCGGACCCATGGGGGACTGTCCGCGGAAACACGATATTATTATGGAGAGAAGATGGTTGTGACCCGATGAACGCACAGTTTTCCCGCTCCCTCTCCCTGCTGCGGCAGGAGAAGGGCATCAGCCAGCGGGCGGCCGCCAAAGAGCTGGGGATCTCCCAGGCGCTGCTGTCCCACTACGAAAATGGAATCCGGGAGCCGGGCCTGGCCTTTGTGGCCAAGGCCTGCGACTTCTACAATGTATCCGCCGACTTTCTGCTGGGGCGCACCCTGTCCCGGGACGGCACCACCATTCTGGACGCGGACACCCTCTACGATGCCAGCAATGACAAGGACAACATCCTGCGGGGCAGCGTGCTGGCCACCCTGTCCAAAAAGCTGCTGGTCAACTCCATCGGCCTGCTGTTCGACCTGCTGGGCAAGACCAACAACAAGCGGGCCATCAAGGCGGCGGCCGACTACCTGAGCACGGGGATCTACACCCTGTTCCGCCACCTGTTTGTCGCCAATCCAGCCAACAGCCAGGACTTTTTCTCCATCTCCCCCCGGCAGTTCCGGGGTGGGATCACCCGGGTGGACATGATCTACTCAGAGGTGGACTACATCGACGCCCTGGAGACCAAGGAGAAGGGCCGGGCCCTGCCCGAGATCAACAACGAGACCCTGACCACCGCTTACCCCAGCACCTACCAGTCGCTGTTCCAGATCATCCATAACACCGGCGCGCGGATGAACCGCCAGCTGGAGGCCCATCAGGAGCAGCTGGAAAAGGAGCGCTGAACGCCAGGAGGGCGAGGCAATGAATTTCCAATCCTATCTGTTCCTGGGCTTTCTGCTGGTCGTGCTGGCCGGCTGGCAGCTGCTGGGCCGCTGCGCCGGTCCGCGGCCCCAGCGGCTGTGGCTGCTGGCGGCCGGACTGGTCTTTTACGGGTACAGCTCCTGGCTGGCTTTGCTCCTGCTGGTGGGCGAGGGACTGGTCACCTGGCTGCTGGGCCGGCTCATGCTGCGCCGCCCCGCCTGGCGGAAGGGCCTGCTGGTCCTTGGGGCAGCCCTGCTGCTGGCGGTGCTGGTCCGGTTCAAGTACAGCGGCTTTTTCCTGGATAACCTCAACGCCCTGCTGGGCACCGGCTTTTCCGTACTGAGCCTGTCCCTGCCCCTGGGCCTGTCCTTTGTCACCTTCCAGCAGATTTTTTACCTGCGGGACTGTTACCATGGGGAGCTGGACGCCCTGCGTCCGGACGAATTTGCCCTGTGGCTGACCTTCTTTCCCACGGTGTCCTCCGGACCCATTACCCGGCCCGGGGAGATGGTCCTCCAGTTCCGCGACCCGGCTTGCCGCCGGCTGACCTGGGAAAATCTGGCCAAGGGGCTGTACTGCTTTTCCCTGGGCCTGTTCAAAAAGGTGCTTATCGCCGACACGCTGGGCGGCGCGGCCGACTACGGCTTTGCGCTGGTCGGCCAGCTCTCCTCCAGCGACGCGGTGCTGACCATTCTGGCCTATACCCTTCAGCTCTACTTTGACTTCTCCGGCTACTGTGATATGGCCTGGGGCATCGCCAAAATGCTGGGCTTCGACCTGCCCCGCAACTTTGACTCCCCCTACCGGGCGGTGTCGGTGTCCGACTTCTGGAGCCGCTGGCACATCACCCTCACCCGGTTTTTCCGCACCTGCGTCTACATCCCGCTGGGCGGCAACCGGAAGGGCCTGGGCCGCACCTGCGGCAACATCATGATCATCTTTCTCCTGTCCGGCCTGTGGCACGGCGCGGGCTGGGGCTTCCTGCTGTGGGGCGCTCTTCACGGCGGGGCCATGGTGGTGGAGCGCCTGCTCCGGGGAAAGGTGACCCTCCCCCGCTGGCTGGGCTGGCTGCTGACCTTTGTGTTTGTCAATGTGGCGTGGGTCTACTTCCGGGCCCCCACCGTGGACCAGGCCAACGCCCTGCTGGGGGCGGTGTTCCAGTTTACGCCCTACCTGCCTTCGGCGGGCTTCTGCTCCTCCCTGCTGCTGCCGGAGGCCGCCAAGGGCCTGGAGCTGCTGGGACAGGCGCTGCCCGGGGCGGCCGCGGTCCTCGGCCGCGCCCTGCCTCTGCTGGTGTTCCCCGCCGCCCTGGCCCTGTGTCTGCTGGTGCCCAATCCCATCCGGCAGGCGGAGCACTTCCGCCCCACGCCCTGGAAAGCCGTGGTGTGCGTGGCGGCGCTGGTGTGGTCGGTGGTCTCCTTCTCCGGCGTATCCACCTTCCTGTATGTCAACTTTTAAGGGGGCTGCGCCATGAATCTCATGAAACGCTTTGTCTGCGCGGTGCTGGCCGTGTCGCTGGTGCTGCTGGCGTCGCTGGCCGCGCTGGTGGTGCTGGTAGACCCCTTTTTCCAGTTCCATACGCCCGGGGACGCAGAGGTTTTTGAGAACGAGCGCTATGAAAATCCGGGCATGATCCGCAACCTGGAGTATGACACGGTGCTGATGGGCACCTCCCTGGTGTGCAACTACCGGGCCTCCTGGTTCGATGAACTCACCGGCGGCCAGACCATCAAGATCGCCTACCGGGACGGCTATCTGTCTGATTTCGACACCGCCCTCTCCCTGGCCTTCCGCACCCATCCGGACATCCGGGCGGTCTATTTCGGCCTGGACGCCAATATTCTGGTCCGCTCTGACGCGGAGCGGACGGTGGACCTGCCCGGCTGGCTCTATGACGACAATCCCCTGAACGACGTGCAATACTTCCTCAATAAGGATGTCTACCTGGAGTGCCTCAATGTGCTGTGGCAGCGGCGGCAGGGCAACACCCGCGCGCTGGACGACGCCTACGTCTGGGACGGGGACTATATTTTCTCCGCCTGGCAGGCCATCAGCACCTATGAACGGCCGGAGCGCAGCGAGACCCAGCTCCCCGCCGACGCCTATTACGAGGCGGTGGACGAAAATCTGGCGGTGGTAGACCGCTGGGCCACGGAGCACCCCGACGTGGAATTTACGATCTTTTTCTCCCCTTACTCCATCCTGTACTGGGACCGGACCATCCGGGAGGGAAAGCTGGAGGCCATGCTCTCCGCGCTGGATTACGCCGTGCAAAAGCTGCTGGAATATGATAATATAAAGGTACACTTCTTTATGGGCCGGGAGCAGATCATCACCGACCTGGGCAACTACACCGACCACATCCACTGCTCCGGCGTCATAGACCGCCAGCTCAGCGAGTGGATGATGGGGGAGGCCTTTTTGCTGACCTGGGACAATTACCAGCATTACCTGGACCACCTGAGAGAGGTCGTGACCGGGTATGATTATGAGGAATTGTTCGCGCAGCACACAGGCTGATCACGGCCGGGCGGAGAGGACCTCCATCCACAGGCGGAAGGAATCCAGAAAGCCCCGCAGATAGGCGCCGTCCACCTCAGCGGAGAGGCGTGCGCCGTCGGCGTCCAGGAGCTTGTCCACAAAGTCCAGGCCGAAGGCGGCCTGAATCTGGGCGAGGTAGGGCTCCATGGCGCTCACGCGGGACTGGAGCAGGGCGGAGAGGCCTTCTTCGCTGGAGAACCATTGTAGTTTTTCAATTATCGTCATAAAATTGACCCCCTGATGTGAAATTTAACTCACCATTATTATAGTGAGATATACTCACTTTGTCAAGCGTAATTGTGAGGTGACATATGGCAACCTTTGAAGAGCGGCTGATTCAGCTGCGGACCGCAAAAAAAATTTCCCAGCAGACCCTGGCGGAGTACTTGGGGGTCAGCCGGTGGTCGGTGCATAATTATGAGAGCGGAAAAAACCGGCCGGATTATGAGGGGCTTTTGAAATTGGCGGATTATTTTGAAGTTTCGCTGGATTATTTGACCGGCCGCACGGATGATCGGTAAGGTACTTTCTGTTCGCGCAGAAAGTACCCAAAGACGCGCTTAGGCGGGGGGATTTCGATTTCCCCCCTCCTAAGGACCACCCCCCACCGACCAAACGCGTCGCCGCAAGCTGCATAGCGTTTGCTTCCGCCTAACGGGGAAAGCTCACTTATTTCGCTGCGGCTCCTTTCCCAACGGAAACGGCCGTTTCCGTTGGGGGAGGACGAGCAACGAAGGGGAGCGGATGTTCGCCGTACAGGCGGACGGAGCGGGCCGAAGTTTGTGAGGACGAGGCTGCGGCCCCCTTATTGGATGTAACCCCCCGGGAAACCGCCTGCGGACGGGACGGGGGAAAAGGCGGATGTGGGCATCCGCCCCTACGGGAGGCGTTCCGCACCGTACCAGGCCAGGCGTATTTTTGGACCCTACCAACCGCGTGATCCAGGGCCGCAGGCCACCGGAAACCGCAGAAAAGGACCAACATTCCACGGGGCCGCGGCCCCGGCTGGATTTCCCGCAACGGAGGTATTCGTTTATGACAGACCAAAGCAAAATCCGAAATTTTTCCATTATCGCCCACATCGACCACGGAAAATCCACGCTCTCCGACCGGCTGATCGAGGCCTGCGGTGCGGTAGAGCAGCGGCAGATGGAGTCCCAGCTCCTGGACAACATGGACCTGGAGCGGGAGCGGGGCATCACCATTAAGGCCCGGGCGGTCAAGCTGTCCTACGAGGCGGACGACGGCCAGACCTACGAGCTCAACCTCATTGACACGCCGGGCCATGTGGACTTCAACTATGAGGTCTCCCGCTCCCTGGCCGCCTGCGAGGGCGCGGTGCTGGTGGTGGACGCGGCCCAGGGCGTGGAGGCCCAGACCCTGGCCAACACCTATCTGGCCCTGGAACACGATCTGGAGATCCGCCCGGTCATCAACAAGATCGACCTGCCCGCCGCCGATCCCGCCCGGGCCAAGCAGGAGATCGAGGACATCATCGGTTTGCCCGCCGAGGACGCGCCCGAGATCTCCGCCAAAATGGGAATCAACATCCACGCCGTGCTGGAGGACATCGTCCAGAACATCCCCGCCCCCAAGGGCGACCCGTCGGCTCCCCTGCGGGCCCTCATCTTCGACAGCCAGTACGACCCCTACCTGGGCGTCATTGTCTACTTCCGCGTCATGGAGGGCACCCTGAAAAAGGGAATGAATGTGAAGCTCATGGCCTCCGGCGCCCAATATACGGTGCTGGACTGCGGTTATCTGCGTCCCCTGGGCATGGAGTCCGCCGGCGAGCTCATTGCCGGTGAGGTGGGCTGGTTTACCGCCTCCATCAAGAATGTGAAGGACACCCGGGTGGGCGATACGGTCACCGGCACGGAACAGCCGGCCGCCGAGCCCCTGCCCGGCTACCGGCCGGTGCAGTCCATGGTCTACTGCGGCGTCTACACCGAGGACGGCTCCAAGTACCCCGACCTGCGGGACGCGCTGGAGAAGCTCCAGCTCAACGACGCCGCCCTGACCTTCGAGCCCGAGTCCTCCATCGCCCTGGGCTTCGGCTTCCGCTGCGGCTTTTTGGGGATGCTCCACATGGAGATCATCCAGGAGCGGCTGGAGCGGGAATTTGACCTGGACCTGGTGACCACCCTGCCCTCGGTCATCTATGAGGTGACCAAGACCGACGGCACGGTGGTCAAGGTGGACAACCCCCACAACTACCCCGATCCGGGCACCATTACCGAGGCCCGGGAGCCCTATGCCAAGGTGTCCATTATCTCGCCCCCGGATTATGTGGGCAACATCATGCCCATGTGTCAGGAGCGCCGGGGCGAGTTCAAGGACATGCAGTATCTGGATACCAATCTGGTGGAGCTGCACTATCTGATGCCCCTGGGCGAGATCATCTATGACTTTTTCGACGCGCTGAAGGCCCGTACCAAGGGCTACGCCTCCCTGGACTACGAGCTGGCGGGCTACCGCCCCTCCGAGCTGGTGAAGGTGGACCTGCTGCTCAACGGCGACCAGGTGGACGCCCTGAGCTTCATCGCCCACAAGGACAAGGCCTATCCCCGGGCCCGCCGTATGTGCGAAAAGCTCAAGGAGAACATCCCCCGCCAGATGTTCGAGGTGCCCATCCAGGCGGCCATCGGCGGGAAGATCATCGCCCGGGAGACCATCAAGGCTCTGCGCAAGGACGTGCTGGCCAAGTGCTACGGCGGCGACATCACCCGGAAGAAGAAGCTGCTGGAAAAGCAGAAAGAAGGCAAGAAAAAGATGCGCAGCCTGGGCAGTGTGCAGATGCCGACGGAGGCGTTTATGGCGGTGCTGAAGCTGGATGAGGAAAACT
>DXYV01000072.1 GCA_019415645.1 Clostridiales bacterium | reverse complement strand
CTCCCTCGCCCACTTCCACGCCTACTTCCACGCCGGCCGCAGTGGAGTGAAGCTTCCTCCCTCCCCGGCGCAATCTCGTTTCGGTATCGTCTTTTCGGTTGCGGCGGCGCCGTCCGTCCGGTAAGATAAACGGGACGAAACGAGATCCGGAGGATGGAACCCATGAAACGAAGTCAACGGCCCCAAAAGCCAAAGCCCCGCAGGGACTACCGATTCGACCCCTGCCAAGAGAGTTTTACCTGCAAAAACTGCGGCTGGCTGGTCACGCCGGCCGGCGCAGGGACCCAGCACCGCAATCACTGCCCCAACTGCCTGTGCAGCCGCCATGTGGACGAGGAGCCCGGCGACCGGGCCTGCGACTGCCATGGGACCATGGAACCGGTGGCGGTATGGGTGCGCAAGGGCGGCGAGTGGGCCATCATCCACCGCTGCCGGGTGTGCGGCGCCCTCAGCTCCAACCGGGTGGCTGCGGACGACAATCCCCGCCTGCTGCTCTCCATCGCGGTGCGGCCCCTGGCCGCGCCTCCCTTCCCGCTGGAGCGGCTGGAGGAGCTGGGATGAACAAACAAAAACATAAGACCGGGCCGCGGCACAGCCGTGGTCCGGTCCTTTTTCATCATAATAATAGACGTCTCAGGCCCCTGTCCACTGCAACAGGACCCACACATGGAGGGAGAGATTGAACACAATCAGCGCCAAAACAACGCCTAACAGAACCCGGAGGAAGATTCGCATTCCATGTCCTGTAACCTCCCGCAGTGAAAGGCACAGCTCCAGCGCCCACAGGGCCAGAATGGGAATCCATCCGGTCAGCGGAAGCAGAAAAACCAAAAGACAGGTGAGCGCGCCCTCCATATACCTGCGATACCCGGGATCATGAAACCGTTTCAACATTGGAAGCATCCCCCTCAAAACTTCGGTCTCAGGCGGATGTCGTCCCCGTAGAAGGTCAGCTCCTGATACTCCCCCTCCAGGCGGGAGCCGATCTGCGGGCTGTACCGGGCCCGGATGTCGTCCATGGACAGATTGGTGGAGATGATGGTACGCCGGCCGGAGACCAGACGGCTGTTGACCAGCTCGTACAGCGCGGACTGGACAAAGGGCGTGGTGAGCTCCGAGCCCAGATCGTCCAGAATCATCAAATCGCAGTTGAGGTAGCGGCGGGCGTCGTCCCGGGCCTCCCGCTCCTCCGCCGCCTGGCGGGCGAACTTCTTCGCCTCGAACCGGGCGAACACGTTGATGGCCGTGTCGTACACCACGGAGTGCCCCCCCTCGGAGACCGCCCGGGCGATACAGGCGGACAGGAAGGTCTTGCCCAGGCCGGTGCCGCCGCTGAACAGCAGATTTTTCAGCGGATAGGTCTCAAACTGCCTGGCATAGCCCTCGCACACCGCAAAGATCCGCTTCATGTTCTCCCGGGGAGAGCGGGCCTGCCCCTGCCAGGGCTGGTCGGAGTACACGTCCAGCCGGGCCTGGTCGAAGGACTGCTCCCCCAGATTGAGCAGGTCGGACAGCTGCTTGAGCTGCTCCTGGGCGCACAGCTCTTTGAGACAGTCGCACATCTGCGCGCCGATCCAGCCCGTGTCCCGGCATTTGGGGCATTGTGGCTTGTCATCCAGCGCGTCGGCGGCATAGCCCGCCTGCGCCAGCAGGTCGGCGCGCCGGGCCTGAAGGTCCAGGTTGCGTGTCTTGATGGTCTCCAGCTTGGCGGCGTGGTCCGGATCGCCGGACAGCGCCAGCTCGGCCAGGTCGGCCATGGTGCCCCGCAGCTGGGCGTCCAGCTTGGACAGCTCCGGATAGTCCCGGTAGAGCTGGGCCTGGAGCAGGGCGCGGCTGCGGGCGCGGGTCTCCCGCCGGGCGTGGAGCCGGGCGGTGGCCCGGCGCAGGACGATAGGTTCGTATGCCATGGAGGTCACTCCTTTGAAGGTTGCGTAAAGTCTGAGGGGTTACTTGCCGGCCGGTCCGTTGGGGCCGGCCTCCTGTTCCGCCAGGAAGCGGTCCAGCCAGTCGGCGTTTTTCTGCACCCGGTCGGCCGAGGGCTGGAAATTCTGCCGGGGCGCGGGGGCCTTGGGGGCCGCCGCCTTTCCGCCGCTCTGGGCGGCGCGGGCCGGGGGTTTGTCGCCGGCCTCAATCTCGGCCACGGTGTGCAGCCCCGCCCCGTGCCAGCGTTTGAGGATGGAATTCATGTAGGCCCAGTTCATGGACTGCTTCTGGAACAGGGTGCGCTCATAGGCCAGCCGGATGGCCTCGTTGTCGAAGCCCATCTCCACCCAGCCGGCGATGTACTGCCGCTCCCGGTCCACCGGGGCGCGGCCGTGGATGCCCAGCAGGGGGAGCAGCTCGGCCTCCCGGCCCAGCAGGGCCTGCTGGCGGCGCAGGTATTCCTCGGCGGCCTCCGGCGTGTCCACCCCCAGCCGTTTCCATTGAAAGGCGGTCTTTTTGACCATGGGCATCCGGGGCTTGCGCCCGGGTCCGTACTTGCGCTCGGTATCGGCCACGCAGGCCTGGGTGAGCATACAGATGACCTCGCCGGGGAGGGCCAGATAGTCGTAAATGGTGTAAAGGGAGAGCAGGTCGGCCTCGGAGAGGGTCTTGCCCAGCATGGACTCCACCATCTGGGTGACGCCGGCAAAGGTGCTGTCCTCCCGCAGGGCGTTCATCAGGTCGGAGCGCTGGTAGGACGGGGGCTGGTCCGCCGGCCTGGGCGGTGCCTCCTGGACCGGGTCCCCCTGGGCCAGCCCCAGCTTGACCAGCAGGGCGAACGCCTCGGACGCGCGCTGGTCTGTCCAGCCCAGGGCGCGGCGGGCTGATTCCCAGCCGTCGTGGCGCAGCAGGGCCAGATAGAGCAGGGCGGCGTCGCCGCTGCCCTGGGCCAGCAGCCGGTCGGCGGCCTCGGCGGGGAGGGAGAGAATGTGATTGGGAAGCAAAAGCGCGGGCATGGAGCCGCCTCCTTAGGTATGTTCCAAAATATAATTCAGGACGTTGTCGTATTGGCCCTTCCAGGCATCGATGTCATTTGCGATGTAGATGTCGGGCTCAATAGTAGATACTCCAAATTCGATCTGGGGCAGGGTATCGCCTTTCAGATACCAGGTCAAGTCGCCCGAAACAAAAGCAGTGGAATAGTTACATTCCAGGCCAGAGTTGGGAAGTGTAAAAGGAACCGCTACCGTAATGTCAGGATAACCTTCTCCTGCGGGCGTACCAAGGACAACGGAATTATCTAACTGCCTTAGTTCTATCGTGTACATAGAGCCGGCAGAGCCGGTATTCCCTCCAATGATGATATACAGCTCTTTATAGTAAGCTGGGTTCAGTCTTAGGTTATCGACCAAAAGGAATAGGGGGTGGATGGTGGTTAAATCTCCCCCCGGGTTATTCCTTAGGTCAATAACCAGGGTCTCGACTTCCCTCGCTTTCAAGTGATCCAGAATCTCGTTCACGGTCTGTTCCAGCGTACCATCCTTGTCCCAGCAGATGTTGCAGGCGAAGTAAAGCAGGGCCTCGTCTTCCCAGAACTCATACCAGTTGGAGCCGGTATTCGTCGTAAACAACATGGGATACTCCACGGACCATTGGTATTCTGCGTCGCTGGGAATCGTCTCAATGATCTTCTCATAGGACTCGCCCGCCTCATTTCGGAAGGTAAAGGTAAACGTACCATCCTGATCCGGCACACCCGCAGCCGTCAGGAGACGAGGATAGAAATAATAGGGAAAATACGCGCGTTGCGCGTTTGCATACCGCTCTCCGAAGATAACCGGGAATACCAGGTCCTGAACCTCCTCCATGGGCATACCGTTGATGGCGGTAATTTCTGCGTAGAGACAGTCGGAATAATCCGGAAAATCCCCTTCGGCCGTGTTGATGACGTACACCTTATCGTCCTCCAGTAACTGTACCTGTAAGGGGAAAGTCCTGTCCGTGGGGGTAAGGAAAGAGGAAACCCTAGAATGGCCGTCCTGCATGGAATTGATGATTCGCCGGAGAGACACCACGATCTCATCGTCGGTCATATCCCCCACCTGCGTCTTCAGCTCCTCCACCTGCTGGTCAAAGAACGCCTCGTCCCGCCAGTAGAACAGGTCGATGTGGTTGGTCTTGTACCCCTCGGAAAAAGCGTCAATGTCCTCCAGCCACGCCTCCTCCCGGGTCAGCGGCGCGGCGCTCTCCTCAACGGAGGCGGTCGCCGTAGGCACAGGGCTTTCCGGCATGGGCGAGGGAGTCTCCTCCACCGCGGGGGACGTACAGCCGCCCAGCAGGCTCAGGGCCAGCAGCAGGGCCCACATCCGGACGGCGTTCCGGCAAAATGCAGACATAGGCGCTCCTTTCCCGTCAAAACAAGAACATTCCAGCTTCTATTGTAGCGGAAAATCTGCCCCAGGTAAATACAAAAGTTGCATCGGGCCGCCGGGCGGGAAAAAATTCACAGAATTCCGCTTTTCCTGTCGGGCGCGCTTGTGGTATGATAAAAACAATGCTATAATAATGTCTGCAGAATAAACCGCTTTGCGGTTTATTTGCGCGGCATTGCCGCGCAATTTGTGTGGAAACGGCTGATTCCACTGGTTTTCACACAAATTCAGACATTGTTGCAATGCGTCCGCTTGAACAAAGCCATTCGGCCTTGAAAACCTTATCTTTCAAGGCTTGCGGCTTTGTTCCGTGCGCATTATAATAATTTGAAACATATTGTGTTACCCGGGCACAGGCCCGGCGCCGCAAATCAGACGGGGGTGCATGGAATGCAAAATCGAATCACGGTCACCATCGCCGACCAGGAGTACACCTTCCTGGCCTCGGAGGAGCAGGAGTATATGGAGAAGGTCGCCGCCCATGTGGATACGCAGATTCGCGAGACTCTGAAGGGCAACAGCAAGATGTCCCTGCTGGACGGCGCCATCCTGACGGCCATGAACCTGGCCGACGAGCGCTTTAAGGATCAGGAGAGCGCGGACAACCTGCGCCGCCAGCTCAAGGACTACCTGGAGGAGTCCTCCAAGCTCAAACTGGAGCTGTCCGAGGCCAAGCGAGAAATCTTCAAGCTGCAGAACCAGCTCAACAAAAAGTAACGGCGGGGCGAGGACATGATGGAACTGTTAGCGCCCGCCGGCAGTCCGGAAGCTGTCCGCGCCGCCGTCTGCGCCGGCGCGGACGCGGTCTATCTGGGCTACGGGGCCTTCAACGCCCGCCGCAACGCCAAAAACTTTACCCGGGACGAGCTGGCCCAGGCCGTCTCCTACTGCCACCTGGAGGGGGTAAAGGTCTACCTGACCCTGAACACTCTGGTAGGGGATCGGGAACTGCCCGCCGCCGCGCAGACCGCTGTGGAGGCGGACGAGCTGGGGGTGGACGCGGTGCTGGTCCAGGATCTGGGCGTGGTGCGTATGCTGCGGCAGGCCGCCCCCGACCTGCCCGTCCACGCCTCCACCCAGATGACCGTCCACAATCTGGACGGGGTCAAGCTGTGCGCCGACCTGGGCATGACCCGGGCCGTGCTGGCCCGGGAGCTGTCCCGGGACGCCATCGCCGCCATCTGCGCCAAGTCCCCCATCGAGATCGAGACCTTCGTCCACGGCGCCATGTGCATGTGCTGGAGCGGCCAGTGTTACTTTTCTTCGGTCCTCGGCGGGCGCAGCGGCAACCGGGGCCTGTGCGCCCAGCCCTGCCGGCTGAACTACGGCTGGAGCGACCGGGCGGACGGCTACCCCCTCTCTTTGAAGGACATGTCCCTGGCCGGCCATCTGAAGGAGCTGGAGGACATGGGGGTGGCCTGTGCCAAAATCGAGGGCCGCATGAAGCGGCCCGAGTATGTCTATATCGTCACCGAGGTGTATGCCCGCGCCCTGCGGGAGGGCCGGGAGCCCAGCCGGGCGGATTTGGAGCGGCTGGAGGCCGCCTTCTCCCGCCAGGGCTTTACCGACGCCTATTTTCAGGGCAACAAGGGGCCGGAGATGTTCGGCGTCCGGGAGGAGGGCAAGGAGCCCCGGGAGCTCTTTGCCGCCGCCCGGGCCGCCTACGAGCGCGGAACTGCCCAGCGGGTGCCCGTGACCCTCTATGCCATGGTGCGCGCCGGCGAGCCGGTACAGGTCGGCGCGCAGGACGGAGAGGGCCGGGTCGTCACGGCGGCCGGTGACCCGCCGGAGCCGGCCCGGACCCGGGCCCTCACGGCGGAAGCGGTGGAAGGTCAGCTGGCCAAGACCGGCGGCACGCCCTATCTCTGTCAGAACGTCCGGGCGCTGGTGGAGCCCGGCCTGTCGGCCCCCCTGTCCGCCCTCAACGGCCTGCGCCGCCAGGTGCTGGAGGAGCTCTCCGCCCAGCGCAGCGCGCCGCCCCAGCGGCGGCATGGCGTTTTCAAGCCCGGAGCCCGGTACGAGAACCGGCGCACGCCGCCCCAGCTCAACCTGTCCCTGCGCTCGGCCAGGCAGCTCACCCCGGAGCTGACCGCCCTGAAGCCGGCGCTCATCTATCTGCCCGCCCACGAGGCGGCGGCCCATCCCGACCTGGTGGCTCGCACGATCGCCCAGGGGGTGCCGGTAGGGGTGACACTGCCCCGAATCTGCACCGACCGGGAGCTGCCCCAGCTGGTGGAGCAGCTGACCGCGGCCAGGGCCGCCGGAGCGGCTGACGCGCTGGTGGGCAATCTGGGTCTGCTGGAGACTGCCCGCGCCCTGGGCTTTACCCTGCGGGGGGACTTTGGAATCCCGGTGTTCAACACCCAGGCGGAGAAAGAGTGCAAGCGGCTGGGCCTCCAGTCGGTCACCGCCTCCTTCGAACTCAAGCTGGCCCAGATCCGCGACCTGTCCAAAGCCGTGGACACGGAGCTTATCGCTTACGGCCGGCTGCCCCTGATGATCACGGAAAACTGCATCATCAAAAACCGGGCGGGCCGGTGCGCCTGTGACAACGTGAACATCCTCACCGACCGGAGGGGCGCCCGGTTCCCGGTGGTCCAGGCCCCTGGGTGCCGGAATGAGATTCTCAACGGCAATAAGCTCTTTCTGGCGGATAAGGAAAAGGACTACCGGAGCATCGGCCTTTGGGCCATCCGGCTGCTGTTTACCACCGAAAATCCCTTTGAATGTGTCACAGTCACCGAGCGCTATCTGCATGGCGGCAGCTACAAGCCCGGAGAGTTCACCCGGGGATTGTATTATCGGGACGTGGAATAAAAAAGAAGTGCTGAGCCGTCGTGAGCAGCGGCAGAAGGGCTTGCACAGACGGCGAGCAGCGCAGGGCCGCAGGAGAAGGGAAACTGGTACTTTCTCATGTGAGAAAGTACGCAAAGAACAGTCAAGGGGAGGGTGTTTCGACTCCCCCTCCCCTTGACAAACCCCA
>DXYV01000071.1 GCA_019415645.1 Clostridiales bacterium | reverse complement strand
GGGCCATGTGCTCCGCCACCATGCAGCGCACCTTGAACAGCGCCCCGTAGGCGCCTTTGTGGGCGGCCACCCCGGAGCCGCCAAACAGCACAAAACGCAAGGCCACGGCCACAGCGATCATCGCCGCGATCCGTACCACCAATTCTGTGGTGCAGGTCCCGCTGAAGGCGGCATCCATCAGTTGATAGATCCCCATATAGGGGACAACAATGCACAGCCCTCCGGCCGCTGACAAAAAGACCGCCAGAAACAGCCAGGCTTTCTGTTCCCCCGCCCAGTGGAGCAGCAGGGCCACGCGGTTGACTTTTTTCCGTTTCATCGGTCACCTCTCCTTTCCATTTGAAACTGAAACAGAGAACAGCTCTCTCAATTTCGGGAGGGCTTCCATGGCAACAGGGACATCATCGGGCATCTCCCCCTCGTCAAAATGCAGGACCCGGGAGCAGGTGCGGCAAACAAATTCAAAGTCGTGGGTGACGATGAAGATGACCTTTCCCATATCAGACAAGCGGCGGATCAACCCCGCCACCTGGGCCATGCTGTCAAAGTCCAGGCCGCTGGTGGGTTCATCGAATACCAGCAGGTCTTTCCCGCAGATCATGCTGACGGCCACGGCCACCCGCTGTTTCTGCCCGCCGGACAGGGTATTGGGATGGCGTTCCCGGTATGGGGCCAGCCCCAGTTCCTCCAGGGTAGCGTCTACCAAGGCTCTGTCCGGGTTCCGGATGCCGAAGGAGCACTCCGCCTCCACGCTCTCGGCGAACAGCTCGTAGTTCACGTCCTGCATCACCATGTAGGATTGCTTCAGCCGGTCCCTGCGCTCCATAGGCCTGCCGTCCCACTGGAACTGACCGTCACAGTCCTTGTGAAGCCCGCACAGGGCGCGGGAGAATGTGGTCTTTCCGGCTCCATTGTGGCCCACCACGCCGATAATCTCTCCCCTTGCGGCGGAAAGGCCGATCCCGTGAAGGATGGTGCGTTTCTTATAGCGCAGGGAGACATTTTTCAGCGACAACACCGTTTCCCCGACTGGAGCACGACTGGGTGGCGGAAGGACATCCATCAGATCTGTGGCCCGCAGCCCCATCCGTTCCCGCTGGTCCTGGGACAGCCGCCGGAACTCTGCCGGCGTGAAGATCCCTTTGATCGCTCCCCGATCCAGATACACGATCCGGTCCGCTATGTCCATCAGGTAGTAGAGCCGGTGCTCCGCAATCAAAATGGTCTTTCCCTGCCCTTTGATCAACTGCAAATGCTCCCGCAGTTCTTGGATGGAGGTCATGTCCAGATTGGAGGACGGTTCATCCAGCAGATAGATCTCCGGGTTCATGGCATAGACGGAGGCAAAGGCGATCTTCTGCTTTTCTCCGCCGGACAACTCGAAGATATTGCGGCCGCGGAGACTCTGGATGTGCAGGTCCTCCGTCGTCTGCTCCACGCGCTCCGCCAGTTCTTGGGGCGGCCGGGCCTCATTCTCGATGCCGAAAGCGATCTCGCTGTCCGTGTCCACGTTGAAAAACTGCGTTCTGGGATTCTGGAACACAGAGCCCACCTTGGCGGCAATCTGGTACATGGTAAGGCCGCTGATCTCCTGGCCATCCACCCGCACGCTGCCGGTCAACTCGCCTGCGTAGAATTGGGGGATTAGCCCGTTCACCAGCCTTGTGATGGTGGTCTTGCCGCACCCGCTGCGCCCGCAGAACAGGACACATTCCCCGTCCGCAATGGTCAGGTCAATGTCCCGTAGGCCATCATGCTCCTGCCCCTGATAGGTGAAGGATACCTGTTTCAGTTCGATCATCCAAACACCCCTTTCCCATAAAGGCCCGCCGCGAAAAAAGCGCCAAAACAGAGGATTGCCAGCACATCCGCTGGCCCCATACGGATCTGCACCAGGCAGGTCCTGGGTTTTGGGTTCTCAATCCCCCGGGTGATGGAGGCGATGGACAGCTCATCCGCCGCCTTGGACGCCGCCATCATCAGTGGGACATAGATACACTCCACGGTCATGCTGGGATGGGTCAGCAGCCCTTTCAGGGACGGCGACACATCCCGCAGCCGCATGGCATCCTTGATGAACCGCCAGTCCTCCTGAATGGTGGGGATATAGCGGAGCATGACCGCCAGCGGGATCACCAGCTTTTTCGGCGCATGCACACGGTTCATAGCAGACAAAAACTCGCTGACCTTGGTGGTAGAGATGACAATACCGGACAGCATCCCGCAGGGATACACCTTATGGAACAGGCCGAGGAACGCGATGAACATGGTGCGCCAGGTTCCGGTCATGGCATCCATGATCCAGAAGGTGAGCAATACGACCAGCGCGTAGAACGCCGCGCCCTTCCAGGCGTACTTCCATTTCCCGCAGCAGACACCAAACAGCCCGATCAGCACCACAAGCCCCAGCTCATAGTACAGGGACGGGGCAATCATAGCGGAGAAGATGCAGAGCAGGAGCAGCAGGATCTTCGTTCTTGGGTCCAGCCAGAGTCCGCACCGCGGGGAAGTTCCGCCGGTCATGCGGTGATCCCAGCCTTCTCGAACTGCTTCTTCAGCATTTTGCCGCCGACCCACCCGCTGAAGGCCGCGATGACCAGCGTACCGACGATGATGACCGCCAGCAGCCAGGATGGGGCGGAGGCGCTCATGGTGTCAATGTAGGACTGCTCCGTGCCGTTCTCCAGCATGGTGCTGGCCCAGCCCTCCGGGTCAATAAAGAATACCACATAGGTGTAGATGCCGCCCAGGGAGATCAGCATATAGGAAAGCAGATTGATGGCCTTGTTGCGGTAATGTCCGGCGCCGGCCACAAGGTCCGCGATGATCCCCATGCCGATGTAGCCCAGGGAGAAGGCCCAGTGCATACCCGTGGCAAACCAGATGATTCCCATAATAATGCCGAGGATGGTGATGCTCCAGCGCTTCTGCACCTTGGCGACCATCAGCAGATAGATGGGGCCGCACAGCAGGGCCGCGCCCATGGGCATGTAGAAGGTCAGCACCGGATTGGGAGCGAACGGAAGTCCGCCGACCAAGGTGAACACAAAAAAGATGGCGCTGAAAATGCCGGTGGTCACAAGGTCCTTGACCGTAAGGCCCTTCTTCAGTGAATTGACTTGATTGCTCATTGTTCTCCTCCTGTTTCATAACGTGTTGACATTTTATAGGTGATATGTTACCATTCGGTTAGAAGTCGCTAACCATCGCCTATACAGTACACGCGGTCTGGACGTCTTTCAATAGTTTAAGACGATGTTCGTCTCTTCGTTGTAAAAGTTCGTCCAATCGTTGTAAACAGGAGGCGAGTCTTTTGTCATGTCCGAAATGATTGAGCAATACTATGTATCCATGCTGAAGAGCCACGGTTTTACCCCCGATCCTGACGATCACCAATATGGGGCTTTGGGGCTCTGCTGGAAGTTATCCCCGGAAATCGGTGACGGCTCCTACTGGACCTATGGGCAGAAGGACCTCTACGACATCAAGATCCACAACTTCTCCTTCCACGAGGACTCCCTGCTGGAGTTCTCCCTGCCGGAGTGCCTGAGCATCACCCGCTATGATTCCATCTCCGGAGAGGAACTGGCGCCCTACCGCCGGCTGTCTGCCGGGTGCATTAAGACCTATATTGGTGGGTATGAGCCATATCAAGTGCTGATCCATAAGAACATTCCTATCCGCTCCATCGGCATTGAGATCATGCCGGCCTACTACGAGGACTATCTCAAGAAGCAATACCCGGAAGAATATCGCAACCCGGTGGATGCGTTCCGCAAAATCGACCAGACCACTGATTTCCCGGAGATGTCCCGGCTCCTTTCTGATCTCCAGAATTATCGCGGGGATGGGATCGCCGCCAAACTGTTCTATGAGAGCAAGGTGGCGGAGGCCCTGTCCCTGGTGGTAGAATATCAGAAGAAACGTCCGGCAGCCCCCAGCAAGTTATCAGCCCAAGACCTGGAGCGCATCCAGACGGTAGCCGCCTATCTGAGCGACCACTATGCCGCAGAGATCCCCATGGAGCGGTTGACGCAGATCGCCTGCATGGGGACCACGAAACTCAAGAGCAGTTTCAAAAAAGTCTACGACTGCACCATCACAGAGTACATGCAACAGCGCCGCATGAGCCAGGCGGAGTACCTGCTGACCAGCACCGACTTATCTATCGGCCAAATCGCCCAGACCGTGGGCTACTCCACCTCCAGCCGCTTTGCGGAGCTGTTCCGAAAGAGTACAGGGCTATTGCCGGGGGAGTTTCGGAAAGTCGGCCGTGTTAGCCGGCGTATTAGGAAATAAAACTAAGCGGTAATCAGGTAAAGCCTCGATTGCCGCTTAATTTTATTCGTATATTGCTCCCAAGTTCTCTTTCCTGAGAGCCACCGCTGCATGGCACACACCGGACTTGGATACCTTCAGAAGCCAGGCAGCATCTATGGAGTGCGCCATACCCTTCCGCGTCTGAGGAACCAAAAGGGCTTCCAAATCGTCCCCACCAGAGGCATGGAGCAACCTTGGCAATCGTTTCTTTCTACATGAATCATGCCAGTTTCCAACTGGATGCCTCTTGGCGGACGCCCACGAAGTCAGCATATAAGCCTGGCTGCTTGATGAGTTCCGAATGAGTTCCCTTTTGAACGATGCGTCCCTGATCTACAACCAGGATTTGGTCGGCACCCCGAACCGTTTTCAGCCGGTGAGCGATCATCAGAACGGTCTTTTCCCGGGTCAGGGCTTCCATGGCTTTCTGCAACTGGTCCTCGTTCTCCGGGTCCACATTGGCAGTGGCCTCGTCGAAAATCACGATGGGGGCGTCCTTCAAGAGACAACGGGCAATGGAGATACGCTGTTTTTCACCGCCAGAGAGCGTGGCCCCGCCCTCGCCGATCACCGTATCATACCCCGCCGGCAGTGCAGAGATGAAGTCATGGCAGCAGGCTTTCTTTGCCGCTTCCACCACTTGGGCATGGGTGGCGTCCGGGCAGCCGAACTTGATGTTGTTCTCGATAGTATCGTGGAAGAGGTACACCCGCTGGAACACCATGCTCACCTGGTCCATCAGGGACTCCAACGTGTACTCCCGCACATCCCGGCCGCCGATGGTGACCCGGCCGCCGTCCACATCCCAGAACCGGGCAATCAGATTGCAGAGCGTGGTCTTGCCGGAGCCAGATGGCCCTACGATGGCGGTGGTAGTCTTATCCGGGATGGTGAGGGATACGTCCTTCAGGATCGGCCGGCTGCCGTAAGAGAAATCCACATGGTCGAATACAATGTCGTGGGCTTCCGGGTGAAGTTGCGCACCATCCTGATCCATCTCCGGGATTTCGTCCACCTGATTGGCGTGGTCAATGGAACTGCCCACCAGCCGCAGGGCGGACACGCCGCTGCCGGCGGACTGGATCTGAGAGAAAATCATAAAGGAGATAATCACCGCCATTAGGGCATTAGCCAATGGGATGGAGCCGCTCAGATATAGCCAGACAGCCGCAATCAGGATCAATACGCCGAATAGGTGGAGCGCCATTTCCTGTGCCCAGACGAAGGGTGTAAAGAGTTTTTCCACCGCCAGATTGTTGCTGCGGCTATCCTCCAGGGCTTGGCGCACACGCTGATCCCCCTTGCCGGTGAGGTTGAAGGATTTGATGACACTCATACCCTGGAGCTGTTCCAGAACTGCCTCCACCAGCCGGGCCTCATCCCGCTGCCGCTTGGGCGCGATTTGGGCAGACTTTTTCTCCATACCGGAGAGCAGGAGCAGGTACAGCAGCATTCCGGCCAGGGCCAGCAGGCCAATGCGCCAATCCCAGAACAGCACACACAGCAGCATGACCAGGGAGTTAATCAGCCCGCCCAGGATATTCACCAGCACCATGGAACCGGCGCTCTCTACCTCGTCCAGGACGGTAGTGGTGATCCCAGTGAGTTCCCCCAAACTCTGGTCGTTGAAGTAACCCATGGGGACCCGCTTGATCTTATCGCCGATGGAAATGCGCTTATCCGCCACCATGAAGTACCCTGCGTGGGTCTGCTGGAGCTGGCTGAACCGATTTAGGATTGCCCGCCCCAGAATACTGACCAGCAGCAAGATGAGGGCCTGCCATGCCGGGGCAGCAGAAGTGGAGCCATCCACCAGGGCCAGGACCACCACATAGATGGCGCCTATCTGGAACATGTGGAAGACGGCGTAAAAGAACCCCAGCACCATGGACTTGCGGATATTTCCTTGTTCTTTCCCGGCAAAGCGCCAGATTTTTCTCAAGACTTCAATCATGCCTGCTCACGCTCCTTTACCCCCATGTGGGCCTGCCACATCTCGCGATAGAGCGGGCAGGTATCCAAAAGTTCCTGATGCTTTCCCGTAGCCTCAATGCGGCCATCATTTACCACAACAATCTGGTCTGCGCCGGTGATGGTGCTCAGACGGTGGGCAATGACCAGAACCGTCTTGCCCGCCACCAACTGGCCCACTGCACGCTGGACCAGGGCCTCGTTTTCCGGGTCGATGTAGGCGGTGGCCTCGTCCAGCACCACGATGGGAGCGTCCTTCAGCATAGCCCGGGCGATGGCGATGCGCTGCCGCTCGCCGCCAGACAGATGGGCGCCGCCCCCGCCCACTATGGTGTCATAGCCCTGTTCCAGGTTTTGGATGAACTCGTCACACCCGGCGGCCTTAGCCACGGCCTCCACCTCTTGATCGGTGGCGGAAGGGCGGCCCATGCGGATGTTTTCCCGCACGCTCTCGTCAAAGAGGTAGTTGTCCTGGGACACGAAGGCCACCTGGTCGTAGAGCTGGGAGAGAGGGATTTTCTTCAAATCCTGTCCGCCCAGAGTGATGGCGCCGGCGGACACGTCCCAGAACCCGGCGATCAGCTTGGCGATGGTGGACTTGCCGGAGCCGGAGGGCCCTACAAAGGCGGTCATGGTGCCGGCTGGGATGTTGAGGGACACATCGTGGAGGACCTCCTTGTCCGCGTGGTAGCCAAAGGATACATGGGAGAGCCAAATGTCCCGCCCCTGAAACTGCACCGGGGCATTCCCGTGGTCCTGTTCCTGGCCGTTCAGAATTTCATCCACCGAGCCCACGATGGTGCCTACCTTGGCTAGGCTGTCCACAAAGTCTATGGCGGAAAGCAGCGGCCCGGCGATGCCCAGGGACAGCACGATGGTAGTAATGAAGGTCTCCACCGGCAGGCTTCCACCGGCGTACAGGAGCCAGCCCACCGGCAGAATGGTGATCATGGTGGTGGGGGAGATGGCCTTGGACAGGGAGATGGGCAGCTGGCAGCTCTTCATCCAGTGGTAAAAATACGACGCATTGGCTTTCACGCTGTCGGAAAATCGAGCGTAGGACTGCTTCCCCTGATTGAAGGCCTTGATGACCTCAATGCCGCCGATGTACTCCACGATGGCGCTGTTCATGGCTTGGGTGGTCTTGACGGAACCCTCATACTGCGCCCCGTAGTTTTTCATTACCGCCATCATGAAGGCCATGCCCACCGGAATGGACACCAGGCTCAGCAGGGCCATTCTCCAATCCAATACGAATAGGTAGATAAGGATGCATACCGGCCCCAGCACATTGGCGGTCATCTCCGGCAGCA
>DXYV01000070.1 GCA_019415645.1 Clostridiales bacterium | reverse complement strand
TGCCCAAGGAGATGGCCATTGAGCTCTTCCGGCCCTTCGTTATGAAGAAGCTGGTGGAGGACGGCTTTGCCAACAACATCAAGTCCGCCAAGAAAATGGTGGATAAGGGCCGCCCGGAGGTCTGGGACGCCCTGGAATTCGTCATCAAGGAGCATCCCGTGATGCTCAACCGCGCGCCCACGCTGCACCGTCTGGGCATCCAGGCCTTCGAGCCGGTGCTGGTGGAAGGCCGCGCGATGAAGCTGCACCCCCTGGTGTGTACCGCCTTCAACGCGGACTTTGACGGCGACCAGATGGCCATTCACGTGCCCCTGTCCGCCGAGGCCCAGGCCGAGGCCCGTATCCTGATGCTGGCCGCCAATAACCTGCTGCGGCCCTCCGACGGCGGCCCCGTCACTGTGCCCACCCAGGACATGGTGCTGGGTTCCTACTACCTGACTTACGAGCGGGACCCGGAGCCCGACCCCGCCTGTTCTTACAGCACGGTGGCTGACGCAGCTCAGGCGCTGACCGACGGTACGGTGGACCCCAGCGACCGAATCTGGGTCCGGGACGAGGAGAACAACCGCTGGTACCGCACCACGCCCGCCCTGTGCGCGGAGACGCCGGCCGGGGAGAAGGCCATGGAGGTCCTCAAGAGCTACTACTCGGACGGCGAGGCCCGTCTGGCCTATGATGAGGGTGAGCTGGAGCTCCACGAGCCCATTCTGGTACGCCGGGAGGCTACGCTGGACGGCGTGACCACCCATAAGATGGTGCGCACCACCGTGGGCCGCCTGATCTTCAACGAGGGTATCCCCCAGGATCTGGGCTTTGTGGACCGCACGAATCCGGAGCAGATGTATGAGCCCGAGATCAACTTCATGTGCGGCAAGAAGCAGCTGGGTCAGATCGTTGACAAGTGTATTACCAAGCATGGCTTTACCGTGTCCGCTACCGTGCTGGACACCATCAAGGCCAGAGGTTATAAATTCTCCACCCGCGGCGCTCTGACGGTCTCCATTTACGATATGACCGTCCCGCCCGAAAAGGAGGACCTGATCCACGCCACGGAGAAGGAGATCGTCAAGATCGAGCGCCAGTTTAAGCGCGGCTTCCTGACCAACGACGAGCGCTACCGTCTGGTGGTGCAGGCGTGGGAAAAGACCACGGCCGACGTGTCCGACGCGCTGCAGAAGAGCATGGACAAGTTCAACCCCATCTTCATGATGGCGGACTCCGGCGCCCGTGGTTCCCAGGCGCAGATTCGTCAGCTGGCCGGTATGCGCGGCCTGATGGCGGATACCTCCGGCCGTACCATCGAGATCCCCATCAAGTCCAACTTCCGCGAGGGCCTGACGGTCCTGGAATACTTCATCTCCTCCAGAGGCGCCCGAAAGGGCATGGCCGATACCGCGTTGCGTACCGCAGACTCCGGTTATCTGACCCGCCGCCTGGTGGACGTGTCCCAGGAGGTCATCATCCGCGAGGAGGACTGCCATACCCACGACGGAATCGTGGTCACCGAGATCTCCGAAAAGGGTCAGGTCATCGAGCCCTTCACCGAGCGTCTCAAGGGCCGCTACCTCACCGACGACTTTGTGGACTACAAGACCGGCGAGGTACTCTTTGACACCCAGCATCTGATCACCAACGACGACGCCAAGCTCATTGAGAAGAAGCTGATCGAGCAGGCTGAGGCGGAGGGCGATCCCGACCGCAAGCCCGCCATCAAGGTGCGCTCCGTGCTCACCTGCGAGGCCCGCAGCGGCGTGTGCGCCCACTGCTACGGCGTGAACCTGGCGTTCAACGAGCCGGTTGGTCAGGGCGAGGCAGTCGGCATCATCGCCGCCCAGTCCATCGGCGAGCCGGGCACCCAGCTGACCATGCGTACCTTCCACACCGGCGGTGTCGCCGGCGACGACATCACCCAGGGTCTGCCCCGTGTCGAGGAGCTGTTCGAGGCCCGCAAGCCCAAGAAGATGGCGGTGCTGGCCGACCTGTCCGGCAAGGTCTCCCTGGAGGAGGCCAAGCGTGCCACTCTGTGCAACGTCACCATCACAGCCGACGACGGCGAGGTGGTCACCTATGCCATTCCCTATTCCGCGGGGATCCGGGTCAAGGACGGCGACACGGTGCTCAAGGGTCAGGAGCTCACTGACGGTGCGCTCTCGCCCCACGACGTGCTGCGTACCCGCGGCGTCGGCGCGGTGGAGCTCTACCTGACGCAGGAGGTCCAGCGCGTGTACCGTCAGCAGGGCGTGGACATCAACGACAAGCACATCGAAGTCATTGTCCGCCAGATGATGCGTAAGGTCCGTGTCGAGGATGCGGGTGATTCCACCCTGCTGTCCGGCTCCACCATCGACCTGGTGGAGTTCAAGGACGCCGAGCGTGCCGTGCAGGCGCGCATCGACGCCGGTGAGAAGAAGGAGGACGGCTCCGATCTGGTGCTGCCCACCTGCACCCGCCTGTTGCTGGGCATCACCAAGGCCTCGCTGGCCACCGACTCCTTCCTGTCCGCCGCCTCCTTCCAGGAGACTACCAAGGTCCTCACCGAGGCCGCGATTAAGGGCAAGGTGGACCACCTGCTGGGCCTGAAGGAGAATGTCATCATCGGCAAGCTGATTCCCGCCGGTTCCGGAATCGCGGCGTACCGCAAGTACGACAAGATCGAGGACGAGGAGGGACCGCAGTCCGAGGGCGATCGCTACGCTGAGGTCAACGCGGTTTCCGAGTCTCTCCGGGCCGAGGAAACGCGGGAGGATGCCGCCGACAAAGAAGAGCCGGAGGATGAGATCCTCTCCATCTCTCTGGACCGTGAGGACACGCCTGAGGCGTAAAGAATCTTTGATCACGCAATGCAAAAGGCCGCGGCAACTGCCGCGGCCTTTTCTTGCCGATGGGACGAAGTAGAGGAAAAACGGATGATTCGCTTGAATTTGGCATCAACCGGGCGAGGCGAGCAGCTTTTTGCGATGGACCAGGAAATAGACAACGCCCAGCACATCCGCCAGGACCCAGCCGATGGGGACCGACCACCAGATTCCCACCACACCAATGGCGGGAATCGCGGAGAGCGCATAGGCCAGCGCGACCCGAACGCCGAGGGAGACCACAGTCAGCACGACTGACATGCCGGGCCGGCCCAGCGCGCGATAGAGTCCATAGAGCAGGAACAGAGCGCCAATCAGGTAGTAAAAAGCGCCCTCGATGTGGAGATACCGGACACCTTCCGCGATGACAGCCTGTTCACTCGTATCCAGGAAAAGGGACATAAGAGGCTCTGCAAATACAAAGACACAGACCGAGAGCAACAGGCCAAAGGAGAGAGAGGTCAAAACGGCGACCCGAATCCCCTGCCGGATTCGGTCCGTGCGCTGGGCGCCAAAGTTCTGCGCAACAAAAATGGAGAAAGCATTTCCGAAGTCCTGGACCGGGAGATAGGCAAAGGCATCGATTTTGACGGCCGCGGCAAAGGCGGCCATGACCGTAGTGCCAAAGCTGTTGACCAGGCCCTGCACCGCCAGAATGCCAAGATTCATAATGGATTGCTGCAGGCAGGTCAGGGCGGAAAAGCTGGTGATCTCCCGGATGCGGTGCAGACGGAGCCGGACGGTTTTTTCCGGCTTCAGAAGCGCCGGAAATTTTACCTTGGTATAGATCGCAATTCCAATTCCGGAGACGTACTGCGAGAGGACCGTGGCCTCTGCGGCGCCGGCTACGCCGCGGTTTAGCCCGGCCACGAACCAGAGGTCCAGCACAATATTGAGACAGGCGGAAATCGCCAGAAAGACAAGCGGGACCACCGAGTTGCCAAGGGAGCGCAGCAGAGAGGCGAAGAAATTATAGAGGAAAATACCGATCATGCCCGCAAAAATCACGATGAGATAGTCCCGCATCAACCCCACCAGGCTGGCGGGTGTGCGCAGGGCCCAGATGATCCAATCGATTCCCAGAAAAATCAGGAGATTGAGCAGAAGGGTGACCAGCCCCAGCAGGACGAAGGAGGCCAGGATTCCCTCTTTTAAGCCCTGCGTATCGTGCTGCCCAAAGCGTATGGAAAATACGGTTCCGCTTCCCATGGCCAGACCCAGCAGGATGGAGGTGAGAAAGGTCATCAGGGAGAAGGCGGACCCAACGGCGGCCAGCGCATCGGCACCGAGAAACTGCCCCACGATCAGCGTGTCGGCGATGTTATAGCACTGCTGCAAAAGATCCCCCAGAATCATAGGGACCGCAAACCGCAGCATGGTTTTCATGACGGGGCCTTGGGTGAGTTCACGTTCCATCTGACGAACACGGCTTTCGTTGCGAAATTTAGAACTTAACATTCGAAATATATTGTACGAGCGGAAACCCTATCTGTCAAGAATAAAGTTGCGCTGTGCTTGACGGTTCTCGCACTGGAGTTGTATAATGACGGAACATACTGGAGAAGGCGGACAGGGGGCGCGCTTATGTTTTTGGATGGACTGGATGAGTTGGACCAAAAAATCGTCCAGCTCTTGATTCAAAATGCCAGAATGTCCTATTCCGAGATCGGACAGAAGATCGGGGTATCCCGTGTTGCGGTCAAGATGCGGGTTCAGGCGCTGGAGAAAAAGGGGATCATTGAGGAATATACGACCATCATCAATCCGCAGAAGATCAGCGGGGCAGTCTCCTGCTATTTCGAGCTGGAGACGATGCCGGACGCGCTGATGGAGGTGGCGGAACAACTCCGGCGGAACGAGATTGTCACGCAGATCTATCGGGTCACGGGGAAGAGCAAGCTCCATGTTCATGCGGTCGCTGCCTCCACCGACGAAATGGAGGCCCTGATCTACGAGACCATGGACAAGCTGCCAGGTGTGGTGGAGTGCAGCTGCAACATCATCCTGTCCCGAATCAAGGACATCAAAGGATTGCGGCTGTAAAGAGCCAACCACATAATAGAAAGAATGAGGCTTCCTCTATCGGTTTGACAGAGGAAGCCTTGGCTTTTTACTTGCTGCCCGATACGCTTCAGGCTTAATCTGCTTTGCCGCAGACTGGTTTGGACAGCTTTGCTGTTGTCGGAAGGAAACATCTAGGCTGATAAAGGAAAAGCAAGAAATTTTTAAGATTTCCTGCCCGGTGGTACCGCTGGTGGCGAATAATATCTATGATGGTGTAAATAATTCATCGACTGTAAGCTGCAATTCTCTTGCAAGGCGAAAAGCAAGCCATAATGTAGGGTCGTACTTATTATTTTCGATTGCATTTACGGTCTGCCGTGACACACCACATTTCTTTGCTAATTCTTCTTGTGATAATCCCAATTCCTTTCGCCTGTTTCTGATACTATTTTCCATATCAGTCGCCATACCTTTTCTTATAATACAGGAGTGTTAAAAGGTAAACCATTGCAGTAACACTCAGTTTAATGAACGGATTGATTAGCATGGCTTCAACTCTGACAATAGACTCCACAACATCAATTACGAATGTTCCAACAACTACAAGCAGTGTAAACGCACTTGTCTTCCAAACAATAAGCTGTCTTCTTTCATCTCCTGTTCTAAGCAAAGAAACAATCATCGCAATGTCTAAAATAATCAGTATCAGCAAGAAAATCCCGAAAAGAACCAATGCTATATTTTCCATAAATATGCTCCTTTCTGCAACTACAAATGTCAAAAGTTTTTGACATTTGCAGTATAGCAAAGCAAAATAGAAATGTCAAGAATTTTTGACATACTGTTTTAGATGATTTCAGAAATTTGCTCGAACCGGGAAATCCAGAAAAATGCTTGACGTGCCGCGGTTTCTGTGCTATAATTCCAAATTGCGCTGGTATGCCCTGGAAGGAGGTTTGCGTGGTGCTGTCACAACTGGAAAACAGCCGGAAGGTCGTGGGCGCCAAGCAGACGAAGCGCGCGTTGAAGGATGGGAAAGCGGCCCGGGTATTTTTGGCCCGCAATGCCGACCCCGCCCTGACGGAGCCCATTGAGACACTCAGCCGCGAGCAGTCTGTGGAGGTCGAATGGATCGACACGATGAAGCAGCTGGGACAAGCCTGCGGAATTGCCGTGGGCGCCGCGGTAGCGGCACTGTTAGTTTGATTTTAACAGAATAAAGCCAAGGCTTTTCTGTTAAAATAAATACCAAACGTCAGGAAAGGAGGAAAAACATGCCTACTTTTAATCAGCTCGTTCGCAAGGGCCGTGAGAAGACCACCTACAAGTCCAATTCTCCTGCGATGCAGCATGGCCTGAACACCCTGAAGAACCGTGAGACCAACCTGCCTTCCCCCCAGAAGCGCGGCGTCTGCACCGCTGTTCGTACTTCCACTCCCAAGAAGCCGAACTCCGCGCTGCGTAAGATTGCCCGTGTCAAGCTGACCAACGGATACGAGGTCACTGCCTATATCCCCGGCGTCGGCCACAACCTGCAGGAGCACTCTGTGGTTCTGATCCGCGGCGGCCGTGTGAAGGACCTTCCCGGTGTCCGTTACCACATTATCCGCGGCACGCTGGATACCCAGGGCGTCAACGGCCGTATGCAGGCCCGTTCCAAGTACGGTGCCAAGCGTCCCAAGGCCGGCAAGAAGTAATTTCCTTCGGAATTACCACTCAACTGCAATTTGCGCTCGCAAGGCGCAGCCTTGCCGCAGCGTTACCTTATATATAATAGGGTGCGTTTACCGGCAGGCACTAAGGCGGGCGTCATAGGCCCGCTCAAACACGGAGTATTTTGGCGGCTTTGCCGCCACGCTTCGAGTACCTATGAAATCATGATTATATGAAGGAGGGAAGCGAAGTGCCCAGAAGAGGAAACGTACCCAAGCGGGAGGTTCTGCCCGATCCGCTGTATAATTCCGTCTTAGTCACTAAGCTCGTCAACAGCATCATGCTCGACGGCAAGAAGGGCGTTGCCCAGAAGGTCGTGTACGGTGCCTTTGACATTATCAAGGAGAAGACGGGGAAGGACCCCCTGGAAGTCTTCACCGCAGCCATTGAGAACATCATGCCTTCTCTGGAGGTCAAGGCCCGCCGTGTCGGCGGCGCCACCTATCAGGTGCCCATCGAGGTGCGGCCGGAGCGCCGCCAGACCCTGGGTCTGCGCTGGCTGACCACTTACAGCCGCAACCGCAGCGAGAAGACCATGAAGGAGCGCCTGGCCGGTGAGATCATGGATGCCGCCAACAACACCGGCTCCGCGGTCAAGAAGCGCGAGGACACCCACAAGATGGCGGAGTCCAACAAGGCCTTTGCCCATTACCGCTGGTAAGAGAAGGAGAAAGGTATGCCTAGAAAAGTTTCTCTGGAAAACACCAGAAATATTGGTATCATGGCGCACATCGACGCTGGTAAGACCACGACTACCGAGCGTATCCTGTTCTACACCGGCGTCAACTACAAGATCGGTGAGACCCACGAGGGTACCGCCACCATGGACTGGATGGCGCAGGAGCAGGAGCGCGGCATTACCATCACCTCTGCCGCTACCACCTGCTATTGGCAGGGCTCCAAGAACCAGTTCCCCAAGACCCGTATCAACATCATTGATACCCCGGGCCACGTGGACTTCACCGTAGAGGTGGAGCGTTCCCTGCGCGTGCTGGACGGCTCTGTGACCGTCATGTGCGCCAAGGGCGGCGTGG
>DXYV01000007.1 GCA_019415645.1 Clostridiales bacterium | reverse complement strand
GGGGGCGGGTGGGATTGTGCACCTCCAAATGCACAAAACGACCCCGCTTTTCCAGTGTGAGGGAGATCGTTCCCTCCGGCGGAGAGTATTTCAGGGCATTGTCCAGCAGAATGGCGATGAGCTGCCCAATGGTCCGCTCATCGCCGCGCAGGGAGAGCCCGGGCTGGATCTGACTGATAAAGGTCTTGTTTTGTGCCCTGGCCAGGGCCTGAAAGGACTGGATCAGCTCCTCGGCCAAGTCGGAGAGCGAAAACAGACTGACCTGCAGGCGATCTTGCGGTTCCTCCATTTTGGAGAGAAAGATCAGGTCATTGGTCAGCTCCGTCAGCCGCCGGGTCTGAAGGCGGATGTCCTGAAGCCACTCGCTGGGACCGTGTTCCATCTCCAGCACATCTGTGTCGGCGGAAATGATGGTCAGGGGGGTCTTGAGCTCGTGGCCGGCATCTGTAATGAACCGCTTCTGCTTTTCATAGCTCTCGGAGATGGGGCGGACGATTCGTTCGGAGAGGAGCAAAAGCAGCAGGAACACTGCCGCCAGGCCGCCGGCCGAGATCGCCAGACAGGTGAACAGGAAGCGGCGGGCCGTAGTCAGTCCCTTGGTACAGTCCAGAAACACAAACAGGATAGAGCCGTCCGCCTGGTCCCGCCGCATAAACCGGAATTCAGCCAGAAATCCCCGGGAACGGTTTCCGCGCAGGGCGCGGGCGGCATAGTCTGCCGCGGCTTCGGCATCCACGGTGGTGGTTTTTTCCGTATTTACGGAGCGGACGGAACCCGCGCTGTCCAGCGTGACAGAGAAAAACCGGGAGGTGTAAGGCAGCTCGGACGTTTTTCCGGTCAGAAAGAATTCCTTTTGGAGCGTGTAATCCTCCGGAAAGACGCCCCCGTTTTCGGTCAGGAGGGTCAGAATGCGGTCCGCTTCCGCCACGACGCTGCGGTAATTGAGGTAATTGACCGTGCCGAGAATCAACAGCAGCACCAGCAGCAGCGAGCCCATGGCCACGAAGATCAGCTTGTGCCGGAGCTTGCGGATCATGGGGCACCCTCCAGCCGGTAGCCGCTGTTGCGTATCGCCCGAATCTGAACGTCAGCCTGCAGCTCCGCCAGAATCCGGCGCAGGCAGGAGATGTGGACCCAGACCACATTAGTCTCTACATCGCTGTCCAGCCCCCAGATGGTCTCGATGAACCGTCCCGCCGGGATGAGGGCGGAGGGACTGCTCATCAGCATCTCCAGCATCTGAAATTCCTTGTTGGGCAGGCGCACGTGTCCCGTAGGGGTGGAGAGTTCAAAGGAGGCACGGTCCAGTGTCAGATTGCCCCTGCGGAGCAGATTGTCTCCCTGGCCCCGCTGGCTGCGGGTCATAGCCCGAATCCGGGCCAGCAGCTCCGCCGTGGCGAAGGGCTTGGCCAGGTAATCGTTGGCGCCGCTGTCCAGTCCCAGAACCTTATCCTCCACATCAGATTTGGCGGTCAGCATCAGAACCGGCACCTGACAGCCCTGGGCCCGAATCTGCCGCAGGACGCTCAGACCATCCAGCTTTGGGAGCATAATGTCCAGAATTACGCCGTCGTAGGCGGTGGCCTCCAGATAGGCCAGGGCCTCCTGACCATCATAAACCGCGTCCACTGAGTAGTGGTTTCCAGTCAGAATGGCGGTCAGAGCCTTGGACAAAGAGCGCTCATCTTCCACCAGAAGCAATCGCATCGCAATCAAACTCCCTTTCGGCACCGGCCCGGTGCGGTTCCCCTTATTGTCAGCATAGCACAGGGACATTAAGTGTGGCTAAAGTTCAAAAGAAAGATTTTCTCTCATTATGCCATGCGGGGAGGAAAAAGTAAAATGGTTTCGGACCTGTCCCCGCTTTCGGGGACGCAGAGCCTGCCCCGGGAAAATCTAAACTTTTTTTGAACTTAAGGAATACTTTAAGTTTCCGTTATAGGATAACGTCAGATCAGAAAGCCTGGAGGCGGTAGTTATGACATATTTACGCCGCGGAATTCGGCCCTTGTGCCTGCTGTTTGCACTGATACTGTCGGTTCAGCTCATGGCGGCGGGGGCATCGGCCGCTGAGACAGGTTCCACCCGGGAGGACACAGACGGTGCCTCTGTACTGGACCCGGCAGAATACCCCGGCACTGAGGTGCTGGTGCGGTATGAGGATGGAAGCTATGCGGTGTTCACCTATTCGGACCAAGACACGCTGGCTGAGGGACTGACGGAGCTGGCTGCACAGTCTGACGTGGCGCTGGTGCAGCCCAATTATACCTATGAGAGCACCGCCCTGTCCACTTCAGACCCGCTCGTATCAGAGCAGTGGGCGCTGGAGAACGACGGCAGATTCCGGATGGAGGAACAGGACAACCCCTATCCGGTCTACGAGGACCCCTTTGGGGAACCGTTGGGGATCTGGCAGTGGATCGGTCCGTGGTGGATGTGGTCCAACCAATCGGTCCAGAGCGGCGGACAGACCCAGGCAAAGGCCGGAATCGACATCGGCGCCGAGGAAGCCTGGGCTCTCTACGACGGCGGAAGCCAGGAGGTGATCGTGGCCCTGGTGGATACGGGAATCGATTACACCCACGAGGATCTGACAGACCGAATCTGGGTCAACGAGGACGAGATACCCGGCAATGGCGTGGATGACGACGGGAACGGATATGTGGACGACGTGTATGGTTGGAATTTCTACGCGGGCAACAACCAGGTCTACGTGGGCAGCGAGGACAGCCACGGCACCCACGGCGCGGGTACTATCGCGGCCAACGCGGACAATGGCGTGGGAATTGCGGGAATCGTCCAGAGCGAGCAGGTCAAGGTCATGGCGGTCAAGGTTCTGGGCGGCGAGGACGGAAGCGGCACCACCGCGTCCATCATCCAGGCCATTGAGTATGCAGAGGCAAACGGCGCGCAGATCTGCAATCTGAGCCTGGGCTCCGCCTGGAATGACCCGGCGCTGTACCGCACCATGGCGGAATCGGATATGCTGTTCGTGGTGGCCGCGGGCAACGATGGGACCGATCTGGAGCAGAGCCCCAGCTATCCGGCCAGCTACGATCTGGACAATCTGATCACGGTGGCCAATCTGCGCTGCGACGGGACGCTGGATTCCAGCTCCAGCTATGGCGCGGTATCCGTGGACCTGGCTGCTCCGGGGACCTACATTTTGAGCACTACGCCCGGCGATACGTACAGTTACATGAGCGGCACCTCCATGGCGGCGCCCATGGTCAGCGCGGCGGCGGCCATGCTCTGTTCCCAGTTCCCCGACGCCACCCTGGCCGATGTGAAGGACATGATTCTTGCCTCCGTCCAGAAGCTGGACGGCCTCAGCGGCTCGACAGCCACGGGCGGGATGCTGGATCTGGGGGCGGCCATGGCCTACGGAGCCAATTCCGACCGGGGACGGACCTGGAACAAGCCGGATTTGGCCGCGTATTCCAACAACCCTCCGGTCATTTCCCTATCTGAGGTCTGGTGGGCGGGCCGGCGCTATCTGTATGTGCAGGTCTCTGATTTGGACGGCGATTTAGAGCGCGTCGCCTATGCGGCCGGCACGCATACCGCAGCGGAGTTTTCGACCGGGACCGCAGGCACTCCGGTTTCTCTGGACCGGCAGGGAAGTGCGATTTATCAGGTGCGCTCCGGTGGGACCTATACGTTTTATGCGGCAGACCAGCAGGGCAATGAGACAGTCCGCACCGTGGAGCTGTGAGTGAAAACAGCGCACTTGACACACTTTTCCGGTCGTGCTAATATACTAGAGTAATTGAATCACGCGGAGAACGAACCAGTAGCATGGATGGAAACCAGCAGAGAGGGGCCGTCACCGGCTGAAAGCGGACCTTGGGGAACATCGGTGTGAAATGCATTCGGGAGCGTGCGGGATATGGAAGCCCGCCGGCCGGCCGCCGTTATCGGCTTTGAGTGAAAAATGAGAGTGGAACCGCGAGCTGATCGCCTCTCGTGCCTTTGGGCACGGGAGGCGTTTTTTGTTGGCTGGCATAAGCTGGCCTGTGATATATTTCTTCCCTGAAAGGAGTTGACTGCTTTGGGCAGACTGACTGAGACCCTGGGCGCGTATCAGAAGCGCGACCCGGCGGCCCGCAGCAAGCTGGAGATTTTTTTGCTCTATCCGGGCGTCCATGCCCTGATTTTTCATCGGGTGTCCCATTGGCTCTGGACCCATAAGCTGCGCTTTTTGGCGCGGCTCAATTCCCAGATCGCCCGCCATTTGACGGGAATCGAGATTCATCCCGGCGCGGTCATCGGCCGGCGCTTTGTCATTGACCACGGCATGGGAATCGTCATCGGCGAGACCGCCGAAATCGGAGACGACGTGCTGCTCTATCACGGCGTGACCCTAGGCGGCACCGGCAAGGACCAGGGCAAGCGCCACCCCACCATCGGCAACAATGTGATGATCGCCTGCGGCGCCAAGGTGCTGGGCCCCTTCAAGGTGGGCGACGGCGCGCGAATTGCCTCCAACGCCGTGGTGCTGCGGGAGGTCCCCCCCAACGCCACCGCCGTGGGCGTGCCGGCGCAGATCGTCCGGATCGCGGGCCAGAAGGTGAACTACGTCACCGAGGTGGACCAGATCCATGTGACCGACCCGGTCCAGAAAAAGCTGGACGCACTGCAATCCAGGCTGGAATTTGTGGAAAAACTATTGGAAGACTGCAAGCAGAACAAAACGGAAGAAGAAAAGGAGTCCTGATCAACCATGAAGCTGTATAACTCGCTCTCCCACCGGAAAGAGGAATTTGTACCGCACGAGCCGGGCAAGGTGGCCATGTACACCTGCGGGCCCACCGTTTATCATTACGCCCACATCGGCAATCTGCGCTCCTACATTATGGAGGATGTGCTGGAGAAGAGCCTGCGCTACGACGGCTACGACGTTAAGCGGGTCATGAACATCACCGACGTGGGCCATCTGGCCTCCGACGCGGACACCGGCGAGGACAAGATGCTCAAGGGCGCCAAGCGGGAGCACAAGACGGTGCTGGAGATCGCCAAGTTCTATACCGACGCCTTTTTTGACGACTGCCGGAAGCTGAACATCAAGGTGCCCGACGTGGTGGAGCCCGCCACCCACTGTATCGACGAGTATATTCAGATCATCACCAAGCTGCTGGAGAAGGGCTACGCCTACCAGGCCGGCGGAAATGTCTACTTTGATACCTCCAAGCTGGAGAAGTATTATGTGTTCAACGACCACGACGAAGAGAACCTGGCCGTGGGCGTGCGTGAGGGAGTCGAGGAGGACAGCAACAAGCGCAACAAAAACGATTTCGTGCTCTGGTTCACCAAGTCCAAGTTCGAGGACCAGGCGCTGAAATGGGACTCCCCCTGGGGCGTGGGCTATCCGGGCTGGCACATCGAGTGCTCCGGAATCTCCATCAAGCACCTGGGCGAGTACCTGGACCTGCACTGCGGCGGAATCGACAATGCCTTCCCCCATCACACCAATGAGATCGCCCAGTCGGAGGCCTATCTGGGCCACCCCTGGTGCAAATACTGGTTCCATGTCCACCACCTGAATACCGCCAGCGGGAAAATGTCCAAATCCAAGGGCGAATTCCTGACGGTCTCTCTGCTGGAGGAGAAGGGGTACGCCCCGCTGGTGTACCGCTTCTTCTGCCTCCAGTCCCACTACCGCAACGGTCTGGTGTTTACCTGGGAGAATCTGGACAACGCCAAGGCCGCCTATGAGAAGCTGATCGGCCGGGTGGCCGCCCTCCAGGAGGAGGGCGAGGTGGACGCTCAGGCCGTGGAGCGGTATCAGCAGCAGTTCCGGGAGGCACTGGACAACGACCTGAACACCTCTCTGGCGGTCACGGCGCTGTACGACGTGCTCAAGGCGGATGTGAACGACGCCACCAAGCGCGCGCTGGTGGACAGCTTCGACCAGGTGCTGGGGCTGAGCCTGCTGGAGCGGGCCGCCGCCCGGAAGGAGCAGGCGTCCGCCCCGGTGGAGGGCGCGGAGGAGATCGAGGCCCTTATCGCCCAGCGGACCGAGGCCAAGAAGGCCAAGAACTGGGCCGAGGCCGACCGCATCCGGGACGAATTGAAGGCCATGGGAATCGAGCTGAAGGATACGCCCAACGGCGTGGAGTGGAAAAAGATCGGGACCTGATGGCCCGCAGGCAAACAGGAACCCCCCGGCTATTTGCCGGGGGGTTCCTGTTACGCTTCTGAAAGACGGCGTTCAATAAAAGACTTCGTCCAGAATCAGGCCGCGGGCGGGCATGGTGCGGCCGGCTTCCAGCCGGCTGCGGGCGCTGAGCAGGGCAGGGATGCTGTCCGGGTCCCGCTCCCCCATCCCAACCTCCACCAGCGTACCGGTGAGAATCCGCACCATATGGTACAAAAACCCGTCCCCGGTGAAGGTGAGACGCACCTCGTCCCCCAGACGCTGAATCTGGATGGAATCCACCGTGCGCACGGTGGATTTTTTATACCGCTTGTTGGCGCAGAAGGAGCGGAAATCGTGGGTGCCGGTCAGCAGGGCTGCGGCACGCTCCATGTCTCCCAGCTCCAGTGCGTAAGGCCAGGGAGTGAGATATTTGCGCTCGAATACATTGGGAATCTCACTGGTCCAGAGCCGGTAGAGATACCGCTTGCCCTTGGCGGACAGCCGGGCGTGAAAGCGGGGCGGCGCCGTCTGACAGTCCAGCACGGCGATGTCCTCCGGCAGATAGCGGTTGAGGTAGGCGAGAATCTGGACCGGGGAGAGGTCGGTCTCCATGCGGAAGCTGGCTGTCTGGCCTCGGGCGTGAACGCCCGCGTCTGTACGTCCGGCCCCCTGGACCTCCACCGGCGCGCCGGCCAGAAGGGAGAGCACGCCCTCCAGCTTGCCCTGAATGGTCGCGCCGGTATTGCCCTGTTTCTGCCAGCCGTCGTAGCGGCTGCCGTCATAGGCCAGGGTCAGCTTGAAGGTCTCCATGGCTTGCCACCTCCATAAAACTGTGCTATCATTCCAGATAAGAAGCGAGAATCGCAGAACCGGCCGGCCTGCGGCAGGAAGCTCGATCAGGTTTACTATACCCCTTTTGGATGGCTGGGGCAAGAGAAAGAAGAGGATTTTCACGGCATCGCAGGAAAATGATTTTACCCAGGGAAGTATTTCCGGCAGGATTCTGAGCATGGCGCTGCCTATGACCATGGCGCAGCTGATCAACGTGTTATATAATGTGGTGGACCGCATGTACATCGGCCGGATTCCCGGCTCCGGACTGCAGGAGCTGACCGGCCTGGGGCTGACCCTGCCCATTATCTCCATCCTGATGGGGTTCGCCAATCTGTGCGGCATGGGCGGCGGACCACTGTGCTCCATCCACCGGGGGCGGGGGGAGCAGGAGGAGGCCGAGCGCGTCATGGGAAATTCCTTTACGCTGCTCCTGCTGCTTGGCGTGGGGGTGACCGCGCTGGCCCTGCTCTTCAAAGAGCCCATGCTGCGCGCCTTTGGCGCCAGCGACGCCCTGTTCGGCTACGCGGACGACTATCTGACCATTTATCTGCTGGGCACCGTATTCGTCATGATCAGTCTGGGCATGAATCCCTTTATCAATGCCCAAGGCTTTGGCCGCAAGGGTATGCTGACCGTGGCCCTGGGCGCCGTGGTCAACCTGGTGCTGGACCCGGTCTTTATCTTCGGACTGGATATGGGCGTGAAGGGGGCGGCGCTGGCCACCATCCTGGCGCAGGGGTGCTCGGCCGTGCGGGTGCTCAAATTCCTGACCGGGAAAAAAGCGATCCTGCGTCTCAAGCGGGACTGTCTGCGGTTGGAGCGCGGCCGGGTGAAGCGCATTTTATCCCTGGGACTGTCGGGATTCTTTGTAAACCTGACCAACTCCCTGGTCCAGATCGTCTGCAACGCCACGCTTCAGTACTACGGCGGCGATTTGTATGTGGGCGTCATGACCGTGATCAATTCGGTGCGCGAGGTGCTGATGATGCCCGTGCAGGGACTGAACAACGGTGCGCAGCCTGTGCTGGGTTACAATTACGGCGCGCGGGCCTATGGACGGGTGCTGCGGGGCATCCGCTTCACCGTGGCGGTGACGGTGGCCTATTCTGCTCTGGTATGGGCGGCGGCTATGCTGGCGCCCGGCTGGCTGATTCAGGTGTTCAACGGGGAGGAGAGTCTGCTGGCCGCGGGAATTCCCGCTATGCGGATCTATTTCTGCATGTTTGTGTTTATGTCCCTTCAAATCTCCGGTCAGGGCGTCTTTGTGGCGCTGGGACGCTCCAAAAACGCGATTTTCTTCTCCCTGCTGCGCAAGGCCATCCTCAACGCGCCGCTGACGGTGCTGCTGGCCTGGTGCATGGGAAGCTCCGGCGTGTTCACCGCGGAGGCGGTCTCCCAGCTGGTCGGCGGCCTGGCGTGCTTTGTGACCATGTATCTGACGGTCTACCGGCCGCTGGGGCGGCTGGCGGCCGGCGAGGGCGTGAGATGACAGGTCAGCTCGCCCTGGACCGGAAAATTGGACGGGGCGATTGGGCCGGTTTCCGGCCCCGTGTCCCCAAAGAATGGAGGATGACAAGAGATGGGAGCCTGGGGTACGGGATTTTGGAGTGACGACGATACCTGCGATGTGCGAGAGGACTATCTGGACCGGCTGCGGAAAAAGAAAACGCCCGAGGAGGCACTGGCAGAAATGCTGCCGATTTATATGCCGGACCAGGATGGTGAGGGCGGGTATCTGTTTTGGCTGACCATAGCCCTGCTGCAATGGGAGTACGGGCATCTGACGGAACCCATCAAGGAAAAGGCGTTGGCAATTCTGAGCTCCAACGTGGATGATGAGCGCTGGGCAGAGGCCAGCCCATCGGACCGGAAAAAGCGCCGTCAGGTGATGGAACAGCTGGCGGCCAAGCTGCGCACACCGCAGGTGAAGCCGAAAAAGCTGCGCCCTTATGTCCGCAAGCGGAACCGCTTTCAAGTGGGTGATGTTCTTTCTCTGCGGTTTGGCACCATGAAGCCTTCAGAACAGGATGTTTTTCGCCAAGACACTGAGCGTTTCTGGCCCTTTCAAAATCTGTATGGAGCAGCGCTGATCGTAGATTTTTGGGAAGTGAACATTGGGGATATTTATATCAATCCTGTGGTAGCGCTCTATGACTGGTTGGGAGCTGCCCCGGCCCGGATGTCTGATTTAGAAGCGGTCCCGTTTTTTCGGACCGAATTCTACAGCAATGAAGGAAAACGCTATTTCTGGGCGGCTGATATGCCGTTGAAACGGGAATTTGACTGGTATGATCTCCAGGTTATCGGACATCTGGATAGACTTCCTTTTACCGACAGTGAGCTCGCGGAAGGTTATATAAAAGATGCAAACCGTTGGGGAACACTTGAAAAGACTATCGCAGACCATTGGCTGGAAACCGGCCGCGAACTTCCGAAAAAGCCGGAAACAGAGTAGCTTCCTGTTTGATACGATTTGTGGAAACGTGGGCTTTGCAGCCCACGTTTCCATGGACGCTCCCACCTTGTAAAAACACCCGAAATACCGTATAATAAGGTCTGCTGCACAAACCGCAAAGCGGTTTATGCGCGCGGCGTTTGCCGCGCAATTCCACAAGAACGGCTCTTTTGAGCTGTTTTTATGGAATTTGGCTTTTGTTCCGTACGCATTATAAAATAAGGACTGCTGCACCGCGGACCGGCGCAGCAGTCAGTCCAACAAAGTACCAGTCCGCGCCGGCGGCGCGCGGAATTAGAAAAGGCGGTCTGTTATGAAACTCATGGTCATCGACGGAAATTCCATCGTCAACCGCGCGTTCTATGGGGTGAGCCAAAACCTTACCACGCGGGATGGCTTCCCCACCAATGCGATTTTTGGTTTTCTCAATATTCTGATGAAGCTGGACGGGGAGGAGAAGCCGGACGCCCTATGCGTGACCTTCGACCTGAAAGCGCCCACCTTCCGGCACCTGGCTTATGAGGGCTACAAGGCGCAGCGGAAGGGGATGCCCGAGGAGCTGGCGGTCCAGATGCCGGTGCTCAAGCAGGTGCTGGACGCCATGAACATCAAGCGCTACGAGCTGGAGGGCTGGGAGGCCGACGACCTGATCGGCACCATCGCCGCCCGGGATACCGCCGCCGGGTGGGAGACCGTCATCGTCACCGGCGACAAGGACTCGCTCCAGCTGGTGACCGACACGGTGACGGTCAACCTGGTGTCCACCCGCATGGGCCAGACCACCACCAAGAAGATGACGCCCGCCGCCTTCCAGGAGGCCTACGGCTTTGAGCCGCCCAAAATGGTAGATCTGAAGGCGCTGATGGGGGATTCCTCCGACAACATCCCCGGCGTGCCCGGAATCGGGGAAAAGACGGCCATGACCTTGATTCAGAACTACGGCACGGTACAGGAGATCTATGACCACTTTGACCAGGTGGAGCTGAAGCCGGCCGCCCGGCGCAAGCTGGACGAGGGCCGGGATATGGCCAAGCTGTCCTACGATCTGGCGACCATCCACTGCGACGCGCCGCTGGACTTCCAGCCGGAGGACGCCCGCCGCCGGCCCTATGATGAGCCCGCCCTCTACGCCAAGCTGCTGGAGCTGGAATTTTCCAAGCTCATCGACAAGCTGGGGCTCCACCCCGGCCCGGCGGGCGGTCCGGCCGAGGCAGAGACCGCCTTCACCGGGACGTGCGCGTGTGAGACCGTGACCGGAGAGATGCGGATGAACGAGCTGCTGGCCCTGTGGCGCACGCTGGACCATGTGGCGCTGCTGGCGCTGTCCGGCCTGAACGGAGTTTGTGTAGTCTGGGACGGGACAGAGGGCCGTCAGGCCGCCTGGTTCCAGCCCGACCGGCTGGACTGCTACAACGCCTTTCTGCGGGGGCTGTTTTCCCCGGACGTCCGAAAGGTGTCCCACCGGGTCAAGGACCTGATGCACACCCTCCTGGAGGAGGGGCTATCCACCGGGGGATTTGTCTTTGACACCGAACTGGCGGCCTATCTGCTGGCTCCGACGGACGGCAGCTATGAGCTGGAAAAGCTGTCGGTGACTTATTTTAAGGTGGAGACGCCCAAGACCGGGGAATACCAGGCGCCGGACGCCTTCGGGCCGCTGACGGACCCGGCGGGACCCCTGGCCGCCCTGCTGTGCCATACGCTGCTGGTGGAGGAGCTGCGGCGGGAGCTGACCCGGCGGCTGGAGGAGCTGGAGATGCTCCCGCTGCTGACCGAGCTGGAGCTTCCCCTGTGCCCGGTGCTGGCGGAGATGGAGGTGACGGGCTTCCTGGTGGACCGGAAGGCGCTGGCCGACTTCGGGACCATGCTGACCGGCCGAATCGCCCAGCTGGAGACCTCTATTTATGAGCTGGCGGGGCAGACCTTCAACATCAACTCCCCCAAGCAGCTGGGGACCATCCTGTTTGAGGACCTGGGCCTGCCCCCGGTCAAAAAGACCAAAACGGGCTATTCTACCAGCGCGGAGGTGCTGGAAAAACTGCGCTGGCAGCACCCCATCGTGGATCAGATCCTGGAGTACCGCCAGCTGACCAAGCTCAATTCCACCTATGTGGAGGGCCTGGGCAAGGTGATTGGCCCGGACGGACGGATTCACACCTCCTTCCAGAACACGGTCACCGCCACGGGGAGGCTGTCCTCTACGGAGCCCAATTTGCAGAACATCCCCGTGCGCACCGAGCTGGGCGCGGAGATGCGCCACATGTTCCGGGCCGGGGAGGGAAATCTGCTGGTGGACGCGGACTACTCTCAAATCGAGCTGCGCCTGCTGGCCCACATGGCGGACGATCAGGCCATGCAGCAGGCCTTCCGCACCGGAGCCGACATTCATACCCTTACCGCCAGCCAGGTGCTGGGCATTCCGCCGGAGGAGGTCACAAAAGCGGAGCGCTCCTCCGCCAAGGCGGTGAATTTCGGAATCGTCTATGGAATCTCGGCCTTTTCCCTTTCACAGGACATCCATGTGACCGTGGCCGAGGCCAAGGACTACATGGACCGCTATTTCAAGACCTACTCCGGCGTGGCGCAGTATCAGAAGGACGTGGTGGAGCGGGCCAAACAGAACGGCTATGTCTCCACCCTCATGGGCCGCCGCCGCTGGGTGCCGGAGCTGAAGTCCTCCAACTTCAATACCCGCTCCTTCGGAGAGCGGGTGGCCCTCAACGCGCCCATCCAGGGCACGGCGGCCGATCTGATCAAGCTGGCCATGGTGCGGGTGGGCCGCCGCCTGAAGGCGGAGGGACTCCAGGCCCGGCTGGTGCTCCAGGTCCACGACGAGCTGATCGTGGAGTGCCCGGAGGCGGACGCGGAGACCGTCAAGACCCTCCTGACCCAGGAGATGGAGGGCGTGGCCCAGCTCTCCGTTCCTCTGGTGGCCGATGCGGCGGCGGGCAAGACCTGGGCCGACTGCCACTAAAAACGGTGAAAGGAAGGAGTATGGCATGGAACGAATCCCCTACCGGCTGGCCCCGATGACCGCCGAATGGATTCCCGGCATCGCCGCGCTGGAGCGGCAGTGCTTCTCCCACCCCTGGACCGAGGAGATGCTGCGGGAGGAGCTGTTCAATGACAGCGCCTGCTTCCTGGCTGCGGTGACCGAGCAGGACGAGGTGGTGGGCTACGCGGGCCTTCACTGTATTCTGGACGAGGGGTACATCGCCAACGTGGCGGTGGACCCCCGATACCGCCGTCAGGGCGTGGCCGGCGAGCTGCTGGGCGCGTTCCTGCGCTTTGGACAGGCAAACCTGGCCTTCCTGACCCTGGAGGTCCGGGCTTCCAATGAAGCCGCCATCGCGCTGTACCGAAAATACGGCTTCCAGGAGGCGGGCCGGCGCAAACAATACTACGACGCGCCCCGGGAGGACGCGATCATTATGACACTGGAGTTTGAACATCATGGAACTGAAACTGCTGAACCGAGAAGAACTGACCAAGCTGTACCGGGATGAAATGACTGGGGATTTCCCGCGGGCGGAGCTGAAGCCCCTGCGGGCGATGCTGCGTCTGATGGAGATGGGACAGTACGACCCGCTGCTGGTGCAGGAGGGGACGGAGCCCCTGGGCTACGCCATGGTATGGCTGCCCAAGGACCGCCGGGGCGCGCTGTTGGAATACTTCGGCGTGCTGCGGGGCAAGCGCAACGGCGGCCTGGGCTCCCAGGTACTGGAGCTGCTGTCCGAACGCTACGGCCAGCTGTTTGGAGAGGCCGAGGCGCCCACCAGCGGAGACCCAGCGGAGGACGACCTGCGTCGCCGCCGGCTGGGCTTTTACCAGCGCAACGGCTTCCGTATCCTGGACTACGAGTGCGCTCTGTTCGGCGTGCATTTCAACTGCCTGTACCGGGGTCCGGAGACCGACGACCGAAAGGTGGAGGTCATGCACCGTCAGGTCTACGCCGATTATTTTTCGCCTGAGCATATGGAGCGGTTCATCCAGCTCCCGCTGCGTCCCTGCGAGGAAATCCATCCCGCTCCCGCCTGGGTGGAGGAGGATGAGGCGACGGTATTCCCGGGGCCGGAAGCCGGGGAGCCCACTTGAGTTGGAAAGCAGGTGCTGATACGTTGCATATTCTGGCCTTTGAATCCTCCTGCGACGAGACCGCCGCGGCGGTTGTGACCGATGGGCGGACGGTCTGCTCCAGCGTGATTGCCTCCTCAGCGGATATGCACGCCATCTACGGCGGCGTGGTGCCGGAGATCGCCTCCCGCAAGCATGTGGAAGCCATTGCCGGCTTGGCCGAGGAGGCCCTCCGGCAGGCTGGGCTGACCCGACAGGACATCGGCGCGGTGGCAGTGACCTACGCCCCCGGCTTGATCGGTGCGGTGCTGGTGGGCGTGAACTTTGCCAAAAGCGTGGCCTTTGCCTTGGATGTGCCCCTCATTCCCGTTCACCATGTGCGGGGGCATATCGCGGCCAACTATATCGCCCATCCCGATCTGGAGCCGCCTTTTGTATGCCTGTGTGTCTCAGGCGGGACCACTCTGATCGTGGACGTGAAGGGCTACACGGAGATGGAGATTCTGGGGGGGACCCGGGACGACGCGGCGGGGGAATGCTTTGATAAGACCGCCCGGGTGCTCGGCCTGGGGTATCCCGGCGGCGGGCCGCTGGACCGCCTGGCCCAGGGCGGAGATGAACATGCCTACCGTTTTCCGCGGGCCCATGTGGACGACCACCCGCTGGATATGTCCTTTTCCGGGCTGAAAACCGCGGTGCTCAATTTGATTCACCATGCCCAGCAGAAAGGGGAGACCCTGGACCTGCCCGGTTTGGCGGCCTCCTTTTCCGCCGCCGTCTCGGAGAGCCTGGTTCCGCGGGTGATGGAGGCCTCCCGCCAATGCGGCTATCACAAGGTAGCGGTGGCCGGCGGCGTGGCGGCCAACAGCCGGATACGGGCGGACCTGGAACGGGCCTGCCGGGAGAACGAAGACAAGCTTTGGCTGCCGCCGCTGTCGCTGTGCGGCGATAACGCCGCCATGATCGGCTGCCAGGGCTACTATGAATATCAGGCGGGGCATTGCGCGGATATGTCCCTGAATGCCTATGCGGTGCGGGACATCAGCCGGGGATGAGTAATCTCATCCCCGGTTTTTTGCAAGGAAGCAGGAATGTGGTGCAGAACAAGAAACGGTAAATGTTATGTAAAGAAAAAGGGAGAAATAGAGCAGGGGTAAAATGTGGATTGCGGGTTTGTAAAGAATTGGATGATAATAAAAAATAACATGGAGTTCCAGATGAAAACGACTGTGGAAAACTGTGTGGAAATTGTGGATAACTCTTTGTAGAGGGAAAAATAGGCTGGTGTTATGTAAACTTAAAAGAGGGCGGTTTCCAAACGGATGGGGGAAAAAGAGAAGAAAACGGGGATGATTTGGCGCAGAATTCGCCGAAAGAAATGCAGGAAACCTGGCGCGGGCGGTCTGGACAATACAAACCGTATTTTCAGGCTGAAACTGGGCGCTTCAGTCGGACTCGGCCGGGGCTTTGACTTGAATCAGCTCGATCAGTGTGCCGCAGCAGTCCCGGATAAACAGAATGTGGTCCTGCCCCATGGTGATCTCGTGGGCAATCTCCACCCCATTGGCGCATAAGGCCTCTTTCAGAGCCGCGAGGTCCGGTACGCCGAAGGCGATATGCTTGGTCCCGATGGTCTGAAGATCGAGGTTGGGATGGAGCCGGTCCGGGGGAAGGGGCTTTGGAGCCTGATATTCAAACAGCTCGATCTGGAATGAGCCGTGCTGTAAGAAGCAGACCCGGGCGCCCAAGGGCGGGAGGAAGCCGTCGTCCTTCACCAGCTGAAATCCAAGGTTTTTCTGGTACCAGTCCAGGGCCTCGTCCATATCTTTGACACTGATGCCGACATGCAGTGGAGTCAGGTTCATAAAAATACCTCCTAAAACAGCCGTCTATGATGGGGAGCGCGGAAGCGCTCTTTGTGGTTAGCATACGAGAAATGAAAACGGATGTAAAGGGGAAGTTGTAAGGAAAAGAGGACAGAATGAGGCGCAGCGGAGAACTTACACAAAGATAGCGCAATTATTTGAATTCAAGCTTGACGGAGCAGAGAACTTGTGTTACAATAAATGCCGTTCTGAATTTATCTATCTGGAAGGGGAAATCCAGATAATCTATCTATGCTAATATGCTACTGTAGCTCAGTCGGTAGAGCAGCTGATTCGTAATGAGTTGTTCAAAAGACCACAAAATCCCGCGAATGACTGGGGCGCAAGGGACGGGAAGCCTGAACAACCACGAAAATTCCCCAAATGGGGTTTATTTGGGGTTTACTTTTCACAATAGCATACAGACGCTGGTGTGGCGCAGTGGTAGCGCAATTGATTCGTAATCAATAGGCCAGGGGTTCAAATCCCCTCACCAGCTCCACGGAGAAGGCCGCAGGATTAACTTCCTGCGGCCTTCTTCTTTCTCAGTTTTGGACGAATTTCCGGGGCAACCAGGTCCCCGAAGCGGTCAAATACCTCGTCGGCCTTGGCCTCCGCCTCGGCAATGACATGGGCATAGATATTGCTGGTGGTACTGGTCTGGGCATGGCCCAGTTTATGCGACACCACGACGAGCGGCGTGCCGTCAGCGATCATCAGGCTGGCATATGTGTGCCGGAGGGAATGGACGGTTACCTTCGGAAGCCCGGTCCGCTTCACGAACTTTGTGAACCACTGGCTCACGGAATCCGGAAACAGGGGTTTGCCTTCCTCGTTGGTGAACACCCGACCGTCGTGATCCTGCCAGGCGTCCCCCAGTGTTTCTCGCTGGGCGTCCTGCCAGCGTTTGTATTCCAGGAGCAGAAGGACAGCGGTCCGGGAGATCCGCAGAGACCGCTCGCTGTCAGCTGTTTTGGGGGTATCCACATAACACCCCTCTGTCGGCAGGTAATTCCAGGTCTGCCGAATATAGATCAGCTGGCCATCGAGATCCACATCACACCAGCGAAGGCCCAGGAATTCCGCCCGGCGCAGTCCGGAAAGCAAATCGAAGGTGATCACCGCCCGCCAAAGGATTTTCTCCTCCTGCAGGAGTTCCAGCAGACGCCGCGCATCCGGTTCATCCAGATAGGCCGCCCGCCGGTGAGCGATACTGGGAAGATCGGCCCTTGCCGCGGGGTTCGTCTGGATATACCCCCACTTCACCGCCCGGAAGAGAACCGCGGAAAGCACGCGGTGGTAGGTGTGGATGGTCCCAGGCTTCAGAGGGGTATCATCGTGCCGGCGGATAAAAAACTCATCATAGGGGATCTCCAGCTTCTCGCAGATCTGGACAGCGCGGTCCTGGGCGATGTAGTGGCCGTCTTTCAGCTGTTTGAAACACCAGATGGATACGCCGGTCTCTCTGGCCAGTTCCGCCATACAGGTCCGGCGTGACTTCATCCACTTCGCAAAATCAAGTTTCGGGGCGGCCATGCAGCGGGCCCGCATCCCTTTCTCCTGCAGATTTGCGTAGAAGGCGGCGATATGTCCGGGCTTCAGGTCCTTCAGCCTGATATGGCCCAAGGCCTGATTGACCACCTTCATCTTCTCCTCATATCCGAAAGCAGTCTTTTTCTTCAGGTTCGGCTTCGCATACTGATCCAGGAAGATCTTCGTGAAGTCCACCAGTCTGATACTGCCATTCTGGGTCACCTGGTGGCGCACCCGCTCCTCAAAGAGAGTAGCCTCCCGGTTCAGCGCCTTCTCGATCTGGCGCTTCGTCATCCCCGGCTCCGGCGTCCAGGTCATCTTCTCCCGGATCTGCTTTCCGTTGACATCGTACCCATTGGACACGATGATCCGGTAACTGCCGCCTCGCTTTTCAATTGTGGCCATTGAGCATAAAACCTCCAATCCATTCTTGCCAACTTCGCTTCCGGTGTGGTAGAATGGAAAGGCAGAGTTGACAAGTTTCTTGATATTCGAGTTGAGAAACTATTATCTTCTTTCGTAGTGGTTAGTGGATAATGACTTTGCACTGCCGTCCGGGTGTGTGGTAGCTCCCGGGCGGCTTCTTTTTTTATTTGCTGTAAGTAAAAATGAATTCCTGATCAGACCAGAAATCCGCGGTAAAGCGAATCTCGATATTCTGCCAGTCCGGATCTGCCTCATAGCCCACCACGCCGTTCATCTTCTTTCCGGCCGCGATGGTCCCGTCCAGCTGTGTCTGGTTCGTACTCAACATCGAGGAAAGATTCAATGGAGAGGCATAGTCGTCTATGTAGGTGTTGAAGGAAAGCATGGAACTGACGGCGATATCCTGTTCAGATTGATTGTCAATGGTAAATTCGCATACGACGAACACTTTGCCGTCAGTAGGTGTCATGTAATTGCCTCCGGAGTTTTCAGTAACGCTGTCCAGCGTCACGACGACATTGTCCATCTCTACCGGCTCTCCGACACCGAACACGCTGTCGCCGGCCGCTTGAGATCCGTCACTTCCCGAAGGGGACCCGCCCATGCTACCGACGGCTCCGGCGATCAAAAGCACTCCGAGTACAGTCAATGTAACCCCCAGGGCAGTATGTCGTTTTCTTTTCGCTCCGCAGTGCGGACATACTTTGGCACTCTTTGCGATCTGTTCTCCACATACCTTGCAGGCCACCATTTTATTTGACACAACGATCCCTCCATAGTGAACTAGGATTTTCTGAAATCTACATAGATTATCCGATTTCCTCGGAGGCTATTTCTTCTTGCCGATAGGGTTTCAGGGCGGTGTCGACGATCTCGCGGATCTGGGCGTCGGCGTGCAGATAGGCCTGGACCAAGAGCCGGATGTTCTCTAGTTCCGCATATTCCATTTCATCCACTTCATTGATCAGGCCCAGGAGTTCCGGCGCACATCGACGATCTATCGCCTTATAGTACAGCAGGGCGGTCCTCTCCCCTACCATCCGAAGATCCGCTGCGGAATGCTCTACCCCGAAAGTCCGATACATATCTTCTTTGGCCTGGGAGCGGCCGCTTCGATGCTCTTCTGAGACGGTCTCCAGTGTAATGCCTTCCCATCCCATGAGATAGGACGGGGTTACACCGAGAACTTCGGCCATCTTTTCCATCCGATCTGTAGGGATGTTAGTCACAATATTATTTTCATACTTGAAAATAGTTTGTTTAGTTGTTCCACACAGAGTGCCGAGTTCCTCTTGTGTTAGGTTTTTCGCCTCCCTAGCGGCTCTAATCCGGCTACCCTTATCCATACCTTTGCGCTCCTATCAAAATTAGTAACTCAATTATATAACTTTTTTTCCCTAAGTCAAGAAAAAAATAACTTGACAAGTGCCTAATGCAGTGCTATGCTTTTAGTAACTTGGCAGGTTACTGCTCTAGGAGAAAGGAGGAAGACCATGGTCGCCACAGAGAAACTTCGCGGTATCATCGCGGAGCAGGGGCTTTCTCAGAGACAGGTTGCCAAGAAGCTTGGCATGACTGAGAAAACCTTTTACTCCAAGATGAAGAAGGGTGTTTTTGGGACTGATGAGGTCGATCAAATGATTGCCCTCCTCGGAATTAAAAACCCAGCAGAAATTTTTTTCGCCAAAAAGTAACTTAATAAGTTACAACCGAATTCACTGACCACTACGAAAGGAGGAAGCCATGCCACGCATGAGAACAGCCGCCAAGGTCCATGAGATCATCAGGGCCCAGGATCCGGACAGCGAAGTCACACTTCACTACATACGGCAACTGATCGCCACGGAAGCCGTCCCTGTGACTCATGTTGGCCGGAAGAAACTGGTCGACGCAGACCAGGTCATCGCTTATATCGCCGCAGGGAATCCGCCGTCTACCACCGCGCCGGTTCCCGAATACGGGCAACTGAGGAGGGTCAAGCCATGAAGCACCTGACCAGAGAGGAGCGCCGGCGGATCCAGCGAAGGTCGGCCAATATCCGTTTTACCGCATTCGTTCTTGTCCTGCTGGGCATCGGCATCACCGCCGGATATGCCGTCGGCAGGGCACAGGCCTCGCAGGAGCCGCCTCCGGAGGCGGAGGTGTCCACGGTCACCCCCGCACCTGAAACGCCCACCACGGCCCAGGAGAGCCCGGAGATGGCCACCCCAGAGTTAGAACTGATCGGCACCTTCCGCGCCACCGCCTACTGCCCCTGCGTGAAATGCTGTGGAATATGGTCCGCAGAGCATCCTGACCGGGGCGAGGACTATGTGCAGCGCACCAGTTCCGGCACGATCCCGGAGGAGGGCCGCACCATTGCCGCCGACTGGGATGTCCTACCACAGGGGAGCGAGGTCATTCTTGACGGCCATACCTACATCGTTGAGGACACTGGCGGAGCGGTCAATGGGAACTCCATCGACATTTTCTTTGAAGACCACGAGGACGCAGTGGAGTTCGGCGTTCAGGAAGTTGAGTTGTACCGCGAGAAGACCGCCTGAAATATCACGCATCTTCCTGCCCCCTGCCGGGTGTCCTCCTGACTTCCCGGGATGCCCTCTCTTTGAGCCGGCCCCGCCAGTCCTTTGACATACGGCGGGCTCCCGGCAGAGGGCAGGAATACAAAAAGAAAGGATGATCCACCATGAAGATCCCTATGAACTTCCGCAATGAGACCAAGACCTGCTACCGCTTCGAACGGCGGGACGACGCCGGCAACCTGACCACGCTCTATCTGAAGAAAAACGAGGTCCAGGAAGCCGGCATCGACCCTAAGAACGGCATCATCCTCACTGTAGAGGAAGCACACTGACAAAGGAGGAGTCGACCATGATCGAAATCAAAATCACCGGAGAGACCCCACTGGAGGCGCTGTCCAGTCTCACCGCTTTCGGAACGCATTGCCTCCATGACCCCACTGTAGCCGCTGCGTCTGACAGGATCCTGGAAGCAGAGATGGCCGGGTCCGCCAAGCGGCCTGTGGAGACCGCCGCGCCGTCTCAGCAGGCCCCGGCCCCCGTCGGCACCGCGCCAACCCCGGCCGCCCCCGCACCGGGCCCTACCACTGCCCCGGCTCCTGCACCTGCACCTGCGCCCAGCCCTGCATCTTCTGCATCTGTCCCTTCTAATTTCACTGGGTTGGGGACCGAGCCGCCCAAGTACTCGATCGACGATATTGCCCGCGCCGGCGCGGAACTGGCCCAGCAGGGCCCCGACAAGATCACGGCGCTGACCAATTTGCTGGCCCAGTTCGGCCTGCAGGCAGTCACGCAACTAAGACCGGAGCAGATGGGGCCCTTCGTTATGGCCCTGCGTGGATTGGGGGCACGGATCTAAATGGCTGCTTTCAAGGAGCAGCGCATTGACTGTGCGCTGGAACACACGGAGGAGGACGAAGACGATGCCAAGTCCTGAAATTCATTCACCGTTTGGCCCCTCCCAGGCACACGCCTGGCTGTCGTGTCCGCAGTACATCAGTGTCCAAGCTATGTTTCCGGAGGCCACCAGCCCTTATGCAGAGGCCGGACGCCTCGCGCACTCCATCGCTGAATACAAGGCGCGCAGCTACTTTATGGAGCCGGTCGGCAAGCGGGCCTACAATGCCCAGCTGAAAAAGTTCCGCGCGGATCCCAGCTATGACCCGGCAATGGAAGATGCTACGGAACTGTATTTGGAGACTCTGAAGGAACTGGCCCTTGCCTTCCCAGCGCCGCCTTTCGTGGCGCTGGAGACACAGGTCCAATACACGGACTGGGTTCCAGAAGGGTTCGGGACCAGTGACTGTATCATGATCGGTGGGAGCCGGATCATCGTCGTAGACTATAAGAATGGCGCCGGCGTCCCGGTCGATGCCGAAGGAAATGCCCAGATGATGCTGTATGCGCTGGGGGCGTTGCAGACCTTCAGACCGATTTACGGTGACTCGCTTACGGACGCCACGCTTGTTATCGTCCAACCTCATGCCGGCGGAGTCAAGCGATGGGACACGACCGTGGCCGCTATTCTGCAGTGGGGCAAAGATACCGCCGGCCCCGCCGCACGACGCGCCCAAGTCGCCGAAGATCCGGCCTGCCCTGGGGACTGGTGCCGGTTCTGCCGCGGGAAGCCCCAGTGCTCGGCCTGGGCCAGTAAAATGCTGGAGGTGGGCCGCCAGTATGAGCAGGCCCCGGCCGCAGGGTCTTCCGAGATCCCGGAAGGGTATTCTGGGCGTCTGCTGACCGATGAAGAGGTGGGAGCAGCCTTGGCCGCCGGAGCGGGTCTTGTGGCCTGGTACAAGGACCTGGAGGCGTATGCGCTTCTGGCCTGTCTGAATGGCAAAGAAATCCCCGGTTATAAGGCCGTGGCGGGCCGCGGATCTCGCGAGTGGACTGACCTTGACACCGCCTTCAAGACCCTGCAGGAGCGGGGCGTAGCAGAAGCCATGCTTTGGGAGCGGAAGCCGGTGACCGCCCCGGCATTGGAAAAGGCACTGGGCAAAAAGGCCTTCGCAGAAGTGTCAGACGGCCTCGTCCGGAAAGAGCCTGGCAAGCCTACACTCGTTCCGGCAAGCGACAAGCGTCCGCCGTATAACGCCGCTGCCGTCGCATTCTCCCCCACACCAGCCAGTACATGAAGCACATCAATCTGAACGACAAGGAGGTCACTTATCATGACACCGACCACTATCACCATTGGAGAAGTCCGCTTCTCCTACACTAATGTGTTCCAGCCCCAGCCCCCATTTAACAACCCTGCAGGTGAGCCGAAGTTTTCGACGACCATTCTGGTCCCCAAGACGAATCAGCAGGCCAAAGCCGCTATCGATGCCGCGGTCAATGCTGCCATTGAAGCGGGGGTGACTGCAAAGTGGGGCGGCGTCCGGCCGCCCGCTCCTGCAATCTGCGTCCACGACGGCGACGGTCCTCGCCCCTCCGACGGCCAGCCGTTTGGCCCTGAGTGCAAGGGGCATTGGGTATTCACTGCCTCCTGCAAAGCCGACAGGCCTCCCTTTGTGGTGGACGCGCAGGTCCAGAAAATCATCAATCCCGCCGATGTCTATTCCGGATGCTACGGAAATGCCAATGTCACCTTCTACGCCTACAATCAGGCTGGTAAAAAGGGAATCGGCTGCGGACTGAACGGGATCCAGAAGACGCGGGATGGAGATCCTTTGGTCAGCCGCGTGACTGCAGAGGAAGCGTTCTCTGCAGTGGCTCCTGCGGCGCCCATGCCCTCGGTTGCAGGCTGGCCGGCCGCCCCTGCTCCTGCGGCACCGGCGGGTGCTACTGCAGGCTGGCCGACGGCCCCTGCGCAGGCCGCCCCCGGCGGATGGCCCACCCCGTCCGGCTGGCCAGGCGTCTAATAGGAATGGGCCCCCGTATCTGGGGGCCCATTTCCCCCAGGAGGTCACTTTATGAAGCACAACCTTACCATCGATATTGAGACATTCAGCGATATTTCTATCGGGAAGGCCGGCCTTTATAAGTACGCCCAGAGCCCGGCTTTTCAAGTGATGCTCTTTGCCTATTCTTTGGACGGTGCGCCTGTTCAGGTGGTGGATCTGATGGTACCGGGCGCATATCTGCCTCAGGAGGTCCTGCGCTGGCTGTTCGATCCGGACTGTGTGAAACACGCCTATAACGCCGCATTTGAGTGGTACTGTCTCAGTCGCTATTTTAAGCTGTCGGAGGATGAACACCATAACGGCTTTTCCGCCGCAACCTGGCTTCAGCAGTGGCAGTGTTCCATGCTACATGGAATGTATGCCGGCTATCCTGCAGGCCTGGACGCAACCGGCAAAGCCCTCGGTCTTCCACAAGACCAGCAAAAAATGTCCATAGGAAGATCTCTTGTCCGGTATTTCTGTACGCCATGCACCCCGACGAAAAGCAACGGCGGCCGCACCCGAAATCTGCCGCACCACGATCCAGAAAAATGGGAACTCTTCAAGGCCTATAATGGGCAGGATGTCGTAGCCGAAATGGAGATTGATCGTCGCCTGGAGAATTTCCCGGTGCCGGAAGACATCCAGCGCCAATGGTGTCTGGATCAGCTGATCAATCTCCGGGGTGTGGCCGTCGACATGGAACTGGCGGACAGCGCGATCATTCTGGGCGAAACGGTTAAGGCTCAGCTAATTGCTGAGGCGCAGAGGATCAGCGGTCTTCAGAACCCGAACAGCGTCGCCCAGCTTACCCACTGGCTGGAAGAGGAGACCGGAGAACAGCTGGACAACCTGAGAAAAGCCACGGTCACAGACCTGCTCGGCAAGGAACTCTCCAGTGATGCGGCCAAGAGGATGCTGGAGATCCGCAGGGAGTTAGGTAAGACCAGCACGAAAAAATACAATGCCGTAGAGACCTGTGTCTGCTCGGATGGACGCGTGCGGGGCCTTCTGTTGTTCTACGGTGCCAATCGGACCGGCCGCGAGGCCGGCAGGCTGGTGCAGGTGCAAAACCTTCCCCATGATGTGGTGCCCGCTATGGATACCGCGCGAGATTTAGTAAAGGCTCGTGATCTTGACACCCTCCGGCTGATCTACGGCAGCGTGACCACCCCACTTTCCGCATTGATCCGAACCGTTTTCAAGGCCGGACCGGGTATGACATTCATCGACGCAGACTTTTCAGCAATCGAGGCCAGAGTGATCGCATGGCTTGCCGGCGAAGAGTGGGTCCTGGATGTATTCCGGAGCCACGGGAAGATCTACGAGGCCACGGCCGCGCAGATGTTCGGCATACCGTTTGACCTAATCAAGAAAGGCAATCCGGAGTACGCATACCGAGCAAGAGGCAAGGTCGCAACCCTTGCTTTGGGCTACCAGGGCGGCACCGGTGCCCTGATCACGATGGGCGCCCTTAGAAGCGGACTGGCGGAGGACGAATTGCCGGACATTGTGAGCCGCTGGCGAAAGTCCAATCCCGCTATAGTGAATTTTTGGTACATGCTTGACGCTGCAGCGCAGGAGGCAGTTACTTCGGGCCGTGTCTCTACCGTAGGCGCAGTCACGATCAGCCGAGAATGTGACCCGAAAAACAATCTGGACTTCCTCTCTATTCTGCTTCCCAGCGGCCGCAAACTCTACTATGCGAACCCCCATATGGGGACCAATCGATTTGGGAAACCCAGTATTTGTTACATGGGCCAGAATCAGACCAGCAAAAAGTGGTCAACGCTGGAGACCTATGGAGGAAAGCTGGCCGAGAACATCACGCAGGCCGTTGCACGGGACTGCTTGTTCTATGCTATGGAACAACTGGCGGCGGCGGGGTATCGAATAGTCTTTGATGTTCACGATGAAGTAGTCCTGGAGGTCCCAGAGGGGACTGCAGATCTTGACAGGGTCATTCAGATCATGTCTCAACCCGCGCCTTGGGCGTCGGGGCTCCCGCTCAACGCGGCCGGCTGGGTGGACTATTACTTCAAAAAAGACTAAAAAGATACGGGTTTTCCACCCCAAAATCGTGCCTTGAATGGCCGTATCCTCTAAAACGCCTCGCCCCTTGTGCGCCAAGGGCCTCAGACCATACAAGGCCGGTTTTTACGGCAAAGAGAGATTTAGACCTGCCTTAAAATCGCCGCAGCTTGAAAGGGAAAGGAGGCGAACACCGAAGATGCCGAAGCGATGGACTGCTGAAGAGCAAGAGTATCTGAAGGAGGCTTGGGGCCGTGCGTCCATTCCGGCCATTGCCAAAAAGCTGGGGCGTACTGTTGACGCGGTCAAAGTCCGGGCGTCCAAGCTGAAGCTGGGGGCGGTATTGGAGGCCGGTGACTATGTGACTCTGAATCAACTACTGCTCACGCTGACCGATAACAGCCAGTCGTATAGTTACCAGATGGAGAGTTGGGTAAAGAAGCGCGGCCTGCCGATCCACATGAAGCTGGTGCTGAACTGTCGCTGGCGGGTCGTCTATCTGGATGAATTCTGGGAGTGGGCCGAACAGCACCGCAGTTTTATTGACTTCTCCAAATTGGAACCCCTGGCGCTGGGCAAGGAGCCAGATTGGGTGGCCGAACAACGACGGAAGGACTATCAAGCTTTTTCCCTTCAGCGGAAAGACCCCTGGACAGCCGATGAAGACAGTAAACTCCGCACCTTACTCAAACAACAACGGTATGGCTACGCAGAATTATCGAAGATCTTACGCCGGTCAGAGGGGGCTATTGCCCGCCGATGCCGGGATCTACAGTTGAAAGACCGCCCTGTACGGGCCGACAATCACGGCAAGGACAGCGTCTGGACGGACGCCCATTACCAGGCTCTCGCTGATGGCATACGGCACGGCGACAGCTATACCGCGATCGGCTCGGTGATCGGAAAATCTGAAAAGGCAGTCCGGGGGAAGGTCTACTACACCTATCTGACAGAAGATGCGGATAAGGTCCGAACCATGCTCGGTACAGGTATCTGGGGATATGGCGCGCCGGAGCCGACCGTGCGTCAAGGATTCAACTTGACCAGGACCAAAACCGAGATCCGCCGGAATCTTTCTATCCTGGATGCACTGCTCCGGAAACGAATGAACGATTTGGGCTACGACCCATATTGGCAACGGTTTATGTGCCAGCACTGGCACCCGGTAAAAGGCTGTTCCGCCGGCGAGGAAATCTGCGACGCCTGCACTTCCTTCCAGCGGATCCGACCGCAATACTGCAAACGGTGCGGCGGAGAGTTCCTGGAGCGCCAGGCTCACGACTTCTGCCCCAGATGCCGGGCCGCGCGGAAAAAGCAGGCTCAACGAAAATATGCCGTACTCCAAGCCAGAAGTCGGTTCTGATTATCCAATAACCACTACGAAAGAAGGAATTGATTTATGTTTTGTCCCCATTTTGAAGTGAAAGTGTCCCTCTATTTTCGGATTCATGGATCCTCTTTGTACGGTGGCCCAGGTTCAGAGGGCTATGCGTCGCATTCAGTGTATATCAGCCCGTTGGGTACTGCTGAGTTGAAGGACCTGACTGAGGCCTTCGCTGACGCGATCAAGACAGATATGGCTGCGTGTTGCGGCGTGGATCCCGACCAAGTGGAGTACATCACCCGCGAGGAGTATGAGCGCGAGACCGAGGAGGATGACGATGCCGAACTGTAAAATCTGCGGCAAGCCGGTTCGGTGCGCCAATGTATTCCACGCAGCCTGCTGGGAAACGGCGGCAAACAGGGCCATCCAGACCTTTTGTGACAACTACTGCCGCTGGCCGCGGGAATGTGCCAATGAGACAGAACTGGAAAAACAGCACTGCGACAGCTGTACGCTGGCCAAGGTGCTGGGTCTGTAATGGAGGAGACTATGGCGATCAAGAACTACACCACTGAGGTGGATGTCTATAAGAGCCTCGGCGAGATCCAGGCCGCGCTTGCCAGCCATGGTGCCCGGAAAATCATGATGGACTATGATGCGGCCGGGCAGCCCACCGGCGTCATGTTCGCCCTGGAGACACCAGCCGGGCCACGGGGGTTTTGCTTGCCAGCAAACATAGCCGGTGTGAAGGCCGTGTTCGAACAGCAGAAAATCAAATCTAAGCCTGGGCAGGCCGAACGAACGGCCTGGCGGAATATCCGCGACTGGGTATTGGCTCAGATGGCTATTATTGAGGCCGGTCAGGTGGACCTGGAGGAAGTATTCCTGCCCTACTTGACGGATGGCCGTGGACAGACATTGTATCAACTCTATCAAGGCGGCCAGCTGGCGCTGGGAACTGGGGGAGAAACGCTATGACCGAGAAAGAACTCTATGACCTGGCGGAGAAGTACCAGGTCAAAGCTGATCGTGCGTATCAGAGTTACCAAGAAACAGGAATCACCCGGTACGACCGTGAACGCCGGAATGCAGAGGAGTTGGCCGACGCGCTTCGCATGGCCGCCGGCGCAGCTGATGACCATCTGAAATTAATCAGATTGAAAGTAGAAGTATCAAACCTGGCATACCTGGCCAAGCGAGCGAAAGATGATTCTGTCCTGCTGGAGACGCTGCGGCAGTCTCTCCTGATTATTGCCCAGTCGCATGGCCTGATTGGGAAGGAGGAGGATCTTCCATGCGAGTGATTTATAAAGCGCCTGGAAGCCGACCGGAACCGCGGGACATTCCCAACACCCTGGAAGAACTGCAGGCCACTGTAGGTGGATATATTGAGACGGTTTCCCTGGCCACAGATGTGGCCATCATCTGCAATGAGGAAGGGCGGCTACTCGGACTGGAACGCAATATTCGGTTTCTGGGCGTGGACTGGGTAGGACCGATCCTGATCGTAGGCGTGGACAGGGAAGAATTTACCGACCTGACACCGGAGGCTATGGGGGTATTGTTACGCGGCCTGGAGGCCGCCGAGTACCCGTCGGAAGGAGAGGAGGATAAAGAGCATGGACATTGTGATTGCTGCTAAACTCATGGAGTTATATGCTGCCTGTCCTAAGTGCGGTTGCGAGGTGATTGGCAACGGTAAGGGCGCTTTAGAGTGTGATACCGCCGCCGGTATTTTTCGCCGCACCTGCTCCTATGGATGGAGCGTCGAAGTCAGAGAAAAGTCTTCAGAACAAGTGCCGGGGCAGGCCCTTCAGAGTAGCGAGGATCCTCCGGACGAGAATGCAGCTGAAGATGTCAACGAAGAGCTGCACGCGGTTATGCCTGCTCCGCCCCAGTCCCCGCCAGACACACACACACACCGGAGGCGCCCATGAGTGAGCCGTGGAAAGGCTTTGTCCATATCCGGTGTGAGGCCTGTCACCAGGAGACGACGGTGTGTCTGCGGATGCCTACCACCGAATACCGGTGCAGAGCCTGCGGACATCTGACGGAACTCTCCAAGCCCTACCGGGCCTACACCCGGTGCGAATGTGGACGCTCGGCACGCTATCTGACGAATGTCACAGACTGGGCCTTCGATATTCCGTGTGTCGTATGCGGCGCACCGAACGCTGTGGCCTATGACCCTGGGAAAGACTGTTATACCCCCGCTGACAGCGCGCCCAGACGGACCAAAGCCAGGAAAAAGAAATGAGGATGGTGCAGGACAGTGTCAAAGCCAAATACCTATGTTCAACTACTCAATGCCAAACAGGAGATACTTCAGCTTCAGCAACGATTGGAGATCATGAAAGGCTTTACGGTCCAGCAATGCTTGGACATGGCCATTATCGCACTCCACAATGAGTTCCGCTTCGGGCCAAAAATGTCACGCCGGTTCGAGCGCGCCTTCCTGGAGGCCTTTAAGGAATACGCCCAGTTGTGTGTCGACGACGGCGCATACGATCCGGAGATCGTCTACACGAAAGAGAAAGTCGACCAGGCGCTCCGAGCCGCCTGCGGGGACGACATCCGTCCGTTTGAGGAGCGATATGCGCTCGATAACCTCTATTTCCGCGACAAACTGAAGGAGATGAAAGCATGAAACGCGATACTTACTACCATGGTATTCCAGGAGTCAAGTGGGGGATCTGGAACGACTGCAGGAAGTGCTTCCAGTTCAACATCAGCGAAGACACCCCCATGCTGGCCGAGGCGAGGCTCTTCCAAAAGATCGGTGACGACGCCAGAAAGTGGCGATTTACACCCCGCCAGCTTCCCAAGGAAAATTCAAAATCTGCAACTTTTTTGAGCAATTCATAATGTCCAATTTTGCCCCCATTTTAGCTGTTCAAAATTGGATATGCTTCAAAGCCTCGAACCCACTGAGGCGCAAGGAGTTCCCGTATTTTCCCTGCTCAAATTTCACCCAAGTTATATATCCCCTGGGTGAAATTCGATTTTCCGTTTCCCAAATTTCATAACTTTTTCGCACAATTCTCCAGAGCCGATCCCTGCGGCTCTACTGTCAGGCAGAGGGCTGAAACATGGCTCCTGTTCCGGCCCTCTGCCCCAGATCAAAAACACCCCGGTAAAAAAGAAGGCCAAATCGATACCAATATCTGAGGCCCCAGGAGCCTGGTTTTTCAGACGCGCTTTTTGATACCAATTTCTCACTCGGATTTTTTGTAGATTTCGGTATCTGAAAATACGCCCTTTCTGGCCGCATGAGGCTGGAGAGAGCCACAAGAACGAGGCCGCTCAGGAGGCGCCAGATATGCTGAACATGATAAATGACCGACAAATCACTATCACGACCGGCGCCAGCCGTCGCGCCACACAATGGACACCGCAGATCATTTTGATCTCTGAGTTTTATGAGCGGTTGAGTTTACCAAAGCGAGGGACCGAAACCCTGGCGGAATACCTGAACCTGTCCAAGGGCCAGCAGGACGATTTGAAGGATGTGGGCGGCTTTGTCGGTGGGACATTGAACGGTCTGCGCAGAAAAGCCAATGCTGTCACCGGCAGAGATCTAATCACTCTGGACCTGGACAATATCCCCGCCGGGGCCACCGACGATGTGCTTCGCCGTCTGGATGTGTTGAATTGCGGATACTGCGTCTACTCTACGCGAAAACATATGCCGGCGGCCCCGCGGCTCCGAATCATCTTTCCGCTGAGCCGCACCTGTACCGCAGATGAATACGAGCCCTGCGCCCGCCGAATGGCGGACCTAATTGGGATGGAGTTTGTGGACCAGACTACCTTCGAGGCATCCCGACTCATGTACTGGCCCAGCTGTTGCAGTGACAGCCAGTATGTTTTCCACTACGCCGATCGTGAAATGGTATCGGTGGACTGGTTGCTGGGTACATACGAGGACTGGCACGATATTACCTCCTGGCCGGCTCTGCCAGGCGCCTCTGCGCTCGCAAGGCCGGCGGCCAAGCAGGGAGACCCACTGGTCAAAAAGGGCGTTGTAGGGGCTTTCTGCCGCGTCTACGACATTGAAAGCGCGATGGATAAGTTCCTGCCGGGGATCTATGCCCCCGTTGCTGGAATGCCAGGCCGATACACTTTCCTGGGCGGCTCTACCACCGGGGGCGCAGTACTTTACGACAACGGCAAGTTCCTATACTCCCACCATGCCACGGATCCATGCAGCGGGAAGCTGGTCAATGCCTTTGACCTTGTCCGCTTTCACCGGTTTGGCGATCTGGACGATGAAGCGGCTCCCGGTACTCCGGTCAACCGCCTGCCGTCCTTCCAGGCTATGAGCGAGGCGGCCACCGGGGACAGCCAGGTAAGCGGATTACTCCTGCAGGAGCGCTGGGAGGCCGCCACAGAGGGCTTCACGGCCGTCCCCCCGGCTGAAGACGGCGCGTCAGAGGCCGTCGACAACAGCTGGATCCAGCAGTTGAAGGTTCACAGCAAGACCGGTGTCCCCCTCTCCACCATAGACAATATCTGGATCATCTTAGAGAACGACCCCCGTCTGAAGGATAAATTTGCGCTCAACGCCTTTGCCGGCCGCGGGGAGGTACTGGGGCCCCTGCCGTGGACGGAGCGCAAGGAGCGCCGTCTATGGGGCGACAACGATAATCAGGGTCTTTACTGGTACCTGGAGAAATTCTATCAAATCACAGGCACCAGCAAGATTGACGGCGCGCTTTCTCTGCACAGTGAAAAGCACGCTTTCAATGAGGTTACCGCCTATCTCAACGGTCTCCAGTGGGACGGGTCGCCGAGGCTGGACTCGCTGTTCATCGACTATCTGGGGGCTGACGATTCCCCGTATATCAGGGCCGTGACCCGTAAGGCGTTCACGGCGGCAGTGGCCCGTGCCATGGTACCTGGCACGAAGTTTGACCCCATGACCATTCTTTCCGGGCCCCAGGGAATCGGCAAAAGCACCCTGTTGGACAAGATGTCAAAGGGCTGGTTCAATGACAGCATCAGAACTTTTGAGGGCAAGGAAGCCAGCGAGCTTCTGCAGGGTGTCTGGCTTGTGGAGATCTCCGAGTTGGATGCCTTCCGGCGGACGGATGTGTCTCGGATCAAGCAATTCCTCAGTCAACGGGCAGACCGATTTCGGGCAGCCTATGGCCGTCATGTCAAAGAGATGCCCCGGTGCTGCGTGTTCTTCGGGACCACGAATACCGACGACTACCTGCGCGATAAGACCGGGAACCGGCGGTTCTGGCCCGTGGATGTGGGGAAACGCCCGGCCACAAAAAGCGTATGGAATGATCTCGATCAGGAACTGGACCAGATATGGGCTGAAGCAGTGATGCGCTGGCGGCTGGGGGAACCGCTGTATCTTGACGGCGAACTGGCCGACGCCGCCAAAGCCCAGCAGGAAGACCACCGGGAGGTCAGCGCGCGGGAAGGCCTTATTCTGGAGTTCCTGGAACGACCAATACCACGGGATTGGCCGACTTGGACCCTGGACCGCCGGCGGATGTTCTGGGCCGGCAGTGCTGTCGGGGATCTCGATTTGGTACCCAGAGAAAGAGTTTGCGCCCTGGAAATCTGGTGTGAACTTTTTGATGGACAGAAGAAGGATATGCGGTATAGCGATACCCAGGAGATCAACAGTGTCATCGCGTCGATACCCGAATGGTCTAAAAAAACGACACCTTTGAGGTTTGGGTATTGCGGGGTACAACGGGGATTTATCCGGAGTAACAATGCGCCAGGAGAGGACTGTAACAGTCATTGAATGTAACGAATTTCCCGTTACTACGAAACAGTGTGTTACTTTTATAAGTTTACCCCTGAAACCCTTGGGGCGCAAAGAAGGTAACAAGGTAACATCTTTTTTCTATTAAATTAAAAAATAGAGAAGTAGAGAGTAAATATACCACCTATCCCGCCTAAATGCGTCATGTGGCTCGCGCGCGTGCGCGTGCGCGCGTATATAGCAATTCGCAAGGGAGGCTGAGCGAATGAAAGAAAGCAAGATCGAGTCCCGCCTGGTCCAGATGGTACGAGAACGCGGCGGACTGTGTTATAAATTCGTTTCACCGGGAAATCCCGGCGTGCCAGACCGCATTGTCATCACGCCCGGCGGCCGCACGGTGTATGTAGAACTGAAGACTGAGATTGGGCGGCTGGCGGCCATCCAGCAATGGCAGCTTGAAGAGATGCGAAAGCGCGGCGCAGATGTCCGTGTACTGAAAGGGCTGGAGCAGGTTAAAGCATTCGTGGAGGAGGTATTTTCAGCATGAAGTTTGAACCGCACCCCTACCAGGCCTATGCAATCGGCAGGGTCGTGTCTGATCCATTTGTGGCGCTGTTCCTGGAGCCTGGTCTGGGCAAGACCGTGATCACCTTGACGGCGATCAAGGAACTGAAGTTTAATCGCTGGTCAGTCTCCCGGCCATTGGTGGTGGCGCCGAAAAAAGTGGCAGAGGCTACTTGGGCATCGGAAGCGGCAAAGTGGGATCATCTGAGGGAGCTGAAGGTCATCCCGATCCTCGGAACAGAAAAGCAACGGGTCAATGCACTGTTTACCCCCGGTGATATCTGGGTGATCAATCGTGAAAACCTTCCGTGGCTGGCCGACTACTGCCGAAACAACTGGCCCTTCGACATGGTGGTCTTGGATGAGAGCACCAGCTTTAAAAATTCCAGAGCAAAGCGGTTCCTGGCCCTGAAGCGCGTCCGGCAACGGATCACAAGGATGGTGGAATTGACCGGCACACCATCGCCGAATGGGATGGAGGATCTTTATGCGCAGATCTATCTGCTGGACGGCGGAGCCAGGCTGGGGCGCACATTGACTTCCTTCCGGGAGAATTTTATGTCTCAGGATCGCGCCCATCCTGGCCAGCAGTATCGGACCTATTCACTCCTGCCGGGTGCCGATCAGAGGATCCGGGATGCGATCTCAGACATATGCATCAGCATGAAGGCAGAGGACTACTTGACCTTGCCTGATTACATAGAGGACATCGTGCCTGTAGCACTGGATGCCGCAGCCAAAAAATCTTATCAGAAGCTGGAGCGCGAGATGTTGCTTCAGGTGGATACCGAGACCGTCACCGCCGGAACTGCCGCAACACTGAATGGGAAGCTGCTTCAATTGTGCGGCGGCGCGGTTTATGCAAATGATGGAGGTGTCGCCGAGGTCCATACCTGCAAGATCGATGCCTTCTTGGAACTGATCGAGCAGTTGAATGGTGAGCACGCGCTGGTCTTCTTCTGGTACAAGCATGAGCGGGAGCGGATCATCCAGGCTCTGGCCGGCCGCGGCCTCCGCGTCCGGACTTACGAGGGCCCTGACGATGAACAGGCCTGGAACGCCGGAGAGGTTGATGTGCTGTTGGCGCATCCCGTCAGTTGCGGATATGGCCTAAACCTCCAGGCCGGCGGACATCACAGTATCTGGTACACCCTTCCGAACTGGGCCTTGGAGATCTTCCAGCAGGCGAATAAGCGACTGCACCGGCAGGGACAGAGCCATCCGGTCATTTCCCATCTGCTGATCGTTCAGGGCGGTGTGGATGAAGATGTTTTGGCTTCCTTGCAATCAAAGGGGGATGGCCAGGAAGCACTTATGCAGGCACTGAAGGCAAGAATCGAGAAGGCAAGGAGGGCGGCATGAGTGATCTGAAGGAAATGGCCCAGGAGTATAAAATCGCCGCGGCTAAGCTGGCCATGTCCATCGAGCGCCATAAAGCGGCAGGGGATCTGTCCCGCGCCGAAATGAACCAGCTCAACCGCGCACTTCGAGAAACGCGCGAGGTTGGCCACCTCTTGTCCGGGTACTATGAAGGCCCTCGGACAGCGCATGGAATTACATTGCTGGGGCTGAAACCTCGGAGAACGCGGGATGACCATTGAAGAACTGCGGGCCAGGAAGATAGAACTACTGGCACGAAAGAAATATGAATTAGATCTCCAGGAAAAAGGTCAAGGCGATAATTTCAACCTGTTCATGATCAACGAGGAACTGCTGGATGTCAGCGCGAAGTTGCGGGCGCTTACGCCCTCGTGCCGTGTGGGGTCCAACAGAGTCACACATTCAGCCTATATCCAAGACCGGCAGCAATTCCTTGACTGGCTGCAGCAGGATTCTGAAGAGGACACGGATGTAGCTAAAACGCAGATGCGGCGGATCCTTCGCGGGGGGATGGACTCTATCTCCAGCAGACAGCGAGAGATCCTGCTCCTATGGAGTGATGGCCTTCGTGGAACGGAAATCGCCGAGAAGCTCGGAGTCGATAAAACAACGGTCTCCAGAACATTGAAACGGGCAAAGGCAAATGTGAAACGGATCACAGAAACCCGTTTGGCCGTGGAGCAGTTACGAGATGATAATCGTCTGGATATGTCCGACCCCGAAGTTTCCAAACTGCTGATGTCTACATTGACGGTACACCAGGCCGTCTGCTTTTACCTGTACTATTCTGAACGGCTATCAATCCGGGATGTCGGGAAACTCCTTCAGGTGGATCATTCCACGATCTTGCGGACGATCCAGCGGGCAGTGGCCCGCATCCGCGATGCGCTGGGCGGGCAGATTGACATACTGGACAATGCGGAGGAATTGGATAACCTGGTCTTTGCCATTTACCGGGGCCTTTGTGAACGCGGAGAGGAACTGCCGCCAGAAGTCCAAAAGCGTCTGAGGCGAACTCCGTCTGCGGGATACCTGAACCGCGGGAGGCCTCCTGGCGGAAAAAATCTGATTTCAATTCGTCATCCTGAAATCCAGATTCATGCCAATATCGAGGGGTACGGTCCAGGTCGACTACTTCAGGCCCTGCGGGACCGATATCGGAATCTGATGTCCGACTGCGTCAATAATGGGCGTGGCTGGTCAAATCCGATCGTTCGCTGGCTTGTGAAAGTATTTCGGACGGTGACGAAACCAAGAAAGCTTTAATGGGAGGGGGACGGAATGATGGCGCAGAGTGATGATTTTCCCCAGCGGCTCCGTTTCCTGCGGGAGAGGAAGCAACTGAGCCGGCGCGCACTTGCTGAATTGTGCGGGCTCAGCAAGAACATGATCAGCATGTATGAGCGGGGAGAAAAAATCCCATCCGTTGAGGTCCTTATCATTCTGGCCGATTTCTTTGGCGTCACAACAGACTATCTCCTCGGCCGAAAAAAATATTTTTAGAGTGCCCACCCACGGTGGGCACGGCGGTGAAAAACTGTGGTATAGTCGTAGTGGACACCTCCTTTCTTGCCGCCCGGCTCCGAGGCGGTATGAGTATCGGGCTTGCGTATTTTTGAACATTGAGTGGTGGTGATATGCCGAATGCACAGAATCTTATACCAAACTCCGAGCGAACCCCGGAAGAGCTTCGGGAGATCGCGGCCGCAGGTGGTCGGGCATCTGGTGTGGCACGCAGGCGAAAGCGCAGTCTGAAGGAGGCGGCCGATCTTTATCTGTCACTGCCAGTAGCTGACCGGCGGCGCTGGAATAAAATCGCCCGCCGGCATGTGGATCCCGAAGATGTGGATAATCAGATGGCCATGATCATTGGGCTGGTAGAGGCGGCCACAAAAGGCGATGCCCGCGCCGCCAAGGTCATAGTGGATCTTCTGGGGGACACTCCCAGTGAAGACGGCGGGGGTGTGCAAATCATTGACGACCTATAGACTCTCTGAACTGGTCTCCCCCGCATTCGTTGACTCTCATAAAGCTGTAAAAGCTGGGGAGATCAACGAACTCATTGAGAAAGGCGGCCGCGGCTCGGCGAAATCCAGTTACCTTTCCATTGAACTGGTCCTCGAACTGCTCAAGCATCCCGAATGTCACGCCGTCGTGATGCGCAAGATCGCCAACACACTCCGGACATCCGTGTATGCGCAGGTGTGCTGGGCAATTTCAGTGCTTGGGTTGACCAAGCGGTTCCGCTGCACAGTCAGCCCCATGGAATGCACCTACATAGAGACCGGGCAGAAGATCCTGTTCTTTGGCATGGACGATCCGGGGAAGTTGAAATCTATAAAACTCCCTTTCGGTTATATCGGGCTCGCCTGGTTCGAAGAGTTGGACCAGTTTGATGGCCCGGAGCAGATCCGGAATGTCGAGCAGTCGCTCTTCCGCGGCGGCGCCTATTCCATGTGCTTCAAATCCTTCAACCCGCCGGCGATGGCCCGCAACTGGGCAAATCGGTATGTCTTAGAGAAAAAGCCGGGAAAGATGGTCCACCACAGCACCTACCTGACCACCCCGGCCGATTGGCTGGGCCCGCGCTTCCTGGCTGATGCCGAGCACTTGAAGGAGACAAACCCTACCGGATACCGCCATGAGTACGGCGGCGAGGTCGTGGGGAGCGGCACGCAAGTGTTTGAAAACCTGGTGCTTCGGGCGATCAAGGATGACGAGATCAAACAGTTCGACCGGGTCACCAATGGCGTGGATTGGGGCTGGTATCCGGATCCCTGGGCCTGGAACCGTATGCACTATGATTCCGGACGGAAGACGCTCTATCTGTTTGATGAACTAACGCGGCTGCGCACCAGCAATGCTGAGACGGCGAAATTGATCCAAAGCAGGATCCCTGAGGGGGAGCGGATCATCGCGGACAGTGCTGAAGAAAAGTCTGTCAGCGATTATAAAAGCTATGGCTTGTCCTGCCGCGGAGCCGATAAGGGCCCCGGAAGTGTGAACTACTCTATGAAGTGGCTCCAGTCTCTGCGGGCGATCGTCATAGATCCAGACAGGTGCCCAGACACGGCGCGTGAGTTCTCGGAATACGAGTACGAGCGGGATGACAAAACCGGGGAAGTCATAGCTGGCTACCCAGACGCCGCGAACCATCACATTGACGCCGTGCGCTACGGCACCAACAGGATTTGGAAAAGGAGAGGGCAGTAATATGTCGAAATTCAAACGGTGGCTGTATGATCGCTTTCTCCCCGCTTGGTGCCGAGAGGACCTCCTGGAAGCCAACGCAAAACTCAGTGCTAAGGTCCAGGAACAGCGGCGCGAGATCGAGCGCCTCAGGGCCTACATCGACGGCCTTCAGGATGCTACACGCCGGCCGCCGCGCATCGTGATCAACTGCAAGGAGGTATCTAAATCGTGAGCATTATCTCCGCCCTGTTTGAGAGCGGGAAAGTATATAATTTCGAACAGGCATTCGGCGTTAAAGACATTACGACGCCGGCGATGCGGGAGGCCATCAAGGATTGGGCTTTGCTGTACTATCAGACTGCCCCGACCAAAGAGGAAGATCCTTGCCAGCGGATCCCAGTGGCCATTGTGTCGAAGCTGACCAAAACGACCTTCTCTGAGTATAATGCGGTCCCGGCAAAGAGCGGCGCGGAGTATGTCGCCGCTATACTTGCCGCGCTGGACAAGGTGAAGGGAAAGGCGATGCAGCAGGCCCTTATAGGTGGGCAGTGCTTCCTCAAGCCGATCTTCGGGGAGAGCGGCTTGTCCTTTTCCGTGATCTCCCGCGGCAACTATGCGACTCTGGGCCGGGACGAGCAGGACATAGTGACCGATGTGGGGACGGCTGAGCGCACCATTGAAGGCCGGGCCTACTACACTTTGCTGGAGCGCCGCCGGGTAGTCAAAGGCCGCTTGACCATTGAGAGCCGGCTTTATCGCTCGGAGACAGAGCAGGTACTTGGGTATCCAGTCCCACTTTCCAGCTTGGAGAAGTATGCCTCTCTGGTCCCTGAACTGACATATCCGGAGGCAATTGGATCTTTGGGCCTGATCCCGCTCCGCACTCCGCAGGAGAATACGGTAGACGGAAGTCCAGACCCTGTCAGCGTGTATGCGCCGGCGGCAGGCCTGATCCATAATATCAACCGAAACGAGGCCCAGATCAACCAGGAGTTCGAGAACGCAAGATCCCGGATCATCGCGTCAGCTGATATGCTGAAGACCGGTCCTGACGGCCGCAAGCAGCTGAAGGACGACCTGTTCACTGGGCTCGAAGACGACCCCGATGCTGTGGGGATCACCATTTTTTCACCCACGCTGCGCGAGCAGTCCTTCCTGGCCAGAAAGACTGAGTATCTTCGGAATGTGGAAAGTCTGATCGGGCTGAAGCGCGGATTGCTCTCTGAAGTGGAGGCGGCCGAGCGCACCGCCACGGAAGTGACTTCCAGCGCCGGCGACTATAACCTGACGATCATCGACTTCCAGCAGATGTGGGAAAGCGCCGTTCGAGAGGCCGTCCGGGTGTGTGGTATCCTTGGGCGGATCTACAAGGTCTATTCCGGCCCTCAGATCGATCCGGAGCGCGATGTGGCGATCAGCTGGGGGAACGGCGTTCTCTATGACGAAGACCAGACTTGGCTCGACTACAAGGATATGGCGACCCGTGGCTGGCTTAAACCGGAAATCGCGGTCGGGTGGTATTTTGATATGCCAACAGAAACCCCCGCTGATCTTGAGAAGGTGCGGAACAAGTATATGCCTGATGTAGATCAGCTGACGGCGGAAGGCGGCCTGTAATGCTGACGCCGGAGCAGATTGAGGGCTTCCGGATCGCCGCCGGCCGGCTGATGGATCCTATCCATGACTTCCTGCTTCGGGACATCGCTCGTAGGATCCAGGATGCCGGAAATTTGACCAGCACAGCGGCTTATGACGCTTGGCGTGCAGAATGGCTTGGTAAAGGGCGTCGAGATCTTGAAAAGGAACTGGCTGAACTCCTGGGCGTGTCCAGGCAGAATGCCCGAAAACTTCTTCGGACCGCGGGAAAATATGGATACGACTTGACGCTTGCCAAGCGGCGCGGACATCAAGTGCCCTTTGAGGATAATCTTCCCATACAGCAGATTATCGAAGCCGCCGTCGAACTTGCAGACCAGGAATTGAAAAATATCACCCAAACCCGTGCTATCCAGATGATGGACCCGTATGGCCAGTATCAGGCCTTGCCGCAGGCATATCAAGCCTGTACTGACTTTGCCTTTCAGCAGGTGTTTTCTGGGGCATTGGACTACAACACCGCGATCCGCCAGGCCTGCGCCGGGATCGCCCGGCACGGCGTCAGCGTAGCGTATGAAAGCGGCGTGCATACTACCATCGAGGCCGCAGTGCGCAGAAACATTATGGGCGGCTTGGGCTTGATGGTAGAACAGATCCAGAGCGAGAACTATGTGTCGCTTGGATGCACAGGGTGGGAGATCTCCGCACACGCCAACAGTGCCCCCGACCATGAGCCGTTCCAAGGAAAGCAATATTCTGACGCCGAGTATCAAGCCTTGAATAACAGCCTCCGGCGCCGGATCAGCACCCTGAACTGCGGGCACATCGCTTTCCCTATCGTGCTGGGCGTAGACCAGCCCCAGTACACCAATGCTGAATTGGAAAGGCTGCGTCAAGAGAATGAGAAAGGCGTAGACTTCGATGGCCAGCACTACACCGGCTACGAAGCGACACAGCATCAGCGAAAAATCGAGAGGGCCATCCGGCGCCAGAAGCGCAAGGTCCTTTTAGCCGCTCCGGAGGACGCGGACATCGAACGCGCTCGCCTGCTTCGACTCCGCCAGGAATATGATCGCTTTTCAAAGGGCGTAGGGCTCAGGACCGAGGATGAGCGTCTGGAGGCGTCTGGCTTCAACTGGAAGGAATGGAAACAGGCTGAAGACGGCACAAAGCGTATTGAAAATCTCGCCAATGAGATGTATGATACGGGTAGTGTGGCCGGCAACCTGGACGCCTGGCTCCGGGATCAACCTATCCGCCGGCAGATCCAGTCAGAGGACACTGTCACTGATATTGTTCCCGGCCAGTTCCGCAAGCATGTTTATGGGACTCTTGAGTATGAGCAGTATGCTGAAAAGCTGGCTGCCGCCGGCAGATATGGGCCAAGCCGACTGACCATAACGCTGGAGGAAGCTCAGGCCCTGGTGGACCGATACCGAGGCACCGGGATCCTGGCCCGTCGGAAGGATGGGACCTGGCTGAAGCAGGAATGGATCACTACCTGCCCTGACCGGGTTGGCATTGTGGTAAATGATCTCACTGGCGACGAGGCCTATACTACGACTTTCAAGATACATTACCGGAAAGACGGGACTCACATCGTCCCTGACTATCCAAGCAGAAAAGGCAAGAAGGGTGCGTCATGAGTTACACTGAAAAAGAACTTTTCGATTATATGGACTCCCGCCGGCCAGTTCGCGTCGAGTGCACTGACGGAGCGGTTTTTATTGGTCCATGCTGGGCTTATGGCGCTACAGTCAGTGAAGAAGAGTTTGGTATGGCCGAGCCGCTGCTGGATGTCGGCGGTACGACTCTGCGCATCAGTGATATTGAGAAAATCGAATTCGTAGACTGAGGATAGACGGTGGGAGGCCATATGACGGAACAGGTGATCAAAGCTATCGAGAGCATCCTGGCAAAAGACGACCGCGTGGAGTTGATCCCCATGCCGGGCGGGGGAGTAAAAGTCATCCGCATCCGTCGGGAGCCTGTAAAAATCAAATCATGACCTCGCTCTAAGTGGTGAGCGGGAAGAGCTGAGTGGAGCTGATAGGAGAGATCCTGTCGGCTCCCTTTTTTGTTGATTTCAGGTTGTTCCTGTTTTCAAGTTAATTCGCCGCGCCCGGGCGTAATGCAGGGCGGCCGCCAGGGGGCGCGACCCCCGTACAAAAAAGCGTAGCGGAGAGAGGAGAAACAGATGAAGCGAGAATTCCTTGAGAATCTGAAAGTCGGAGACCAGCCGCTCTCCAAAGAAGTGATCGACGCGATCATGGGCGAGAACGGCAGGGATATCGAAGCGGCCAAGAAGCCCTTCGCGGACTACGAAAGCATCAAAGAGCAGCTACAGACTGCCAAGGATGGCCTGAAGAAGTTCGAGGGCGTCGATGTGGCCCAACTCCAAGGGGAGATCACCAAACTCCAGGGCCAGCTTACCGACAAGGATAAGGAGTGGCAGGCAAAGCTGGATACTATGGCCTTTGAGGGGAAGGTCAAAGACGCCATCACTGCCGCGCACGGCAGATCGGCGAAAGCGATCTCGGCCCTTCTGGATTTGGATACTCTCAAAGCGTCCAAAAATCAGGATGCAGACCTCAAGGCCGCTCTTGAGAATCTGAAGAAGGAAAGCGCCTATCTGTTTGAGGATGAAGGCACACCGCCCCCCTATGCCGGCGGCACGGGGAAGAATCCTCCCTCTGGTAAGTACGACACTGAGACCGCCAAAATTATGGCGGCCGCCGGGCTTGATCCTGAGAAGGATTGAGCCATTTGATGAAAGGAGACCAGTAAATGGCAAACGCTATTACTCTCGCAAAGACTTTTGTCCCCATTCTGGACAAGATCTACAAAGTCGCGTCCGTGACCTCCGTTCTGGACGGCAATCCCGAACTCGTGCGGCAGGGCGCCAACTACAACGAGCTGATCATCCCCAAGATCTCCATGCAGGGCCTGGGCGACTACTCCCGCAATGGTGGGTATGTCAAGGGCGATGTGACCCTGACCAACGAGACGGTGAAGTGTAACTTCGACCGCGGCCGTATGTTCCAGGTGGACAACATGGATAACCTGGAGACTGCCGGCATCGCGTTTGGCCAGCTCGCCGGTGAGTTCCTCCGGACTAAGGTCGCTCCGGAGATCGACGCCTTCCGGTTCGCTACCTATGCCGGTACTTCTGGCATTTCCAAGATCTCTGCCGGGGCCACTCTTTCCACCGGTGCGGATGTCATTGCGGCCATCCGTGCTGGTATGAGCAAGATGGACGAGGACGAGGTTGACGCCAACAACCGCTATCTGTTCATTACGCCCACCCTGTACGGCCTGATCGAGGATATGGACACCACGAAGAGCAAGGAAGTTCTGAAGAACTTTGCCGGCATTCAGAAGGTGCCCCAGACCCGGTTCTATACCGCCATCGATCAGTACGACGGTTCCACCACCGGCGAGGAGGCTGGCGGTTACATTAAGACCGCAACCACCGGTGCGGACATCAACTTCATGATCATCGAGAAGTCCGCCGTCATCCAGTTCCCCAAGCACATCGCGCCCAAGATCATCACTCCTGATGTCAACCAGGACGCGGATGCCTATAAGTTCGGGTACCGCAATGTGGGTATTGCGGATGCCTACGAGAACAAAGTCGCAGGCATCTATCTGCACCACAAGGCCGCGAGCACTTAAGGAGGCCGCCAATGAGAACTATCGGACTGATTTTCCCCAGCAGGGTCCCCGATGAAAAGTATGTTTGCCCTGCTTGTGGCAAGGAGTACAAGAGCGAGGCGGCTCTCTCCAAGCACCTGCAGGAGAAGCATCCCAACACCGAAGGTCCCAAGACGGAACAGGAAGCTACGGAATAAGAGGGGGCGCCGCCATGGTCACTTATGAATTCTATACTGCCGAATACCACGGCGGCGCCATCTCCTCCGCGGAGTGGCCTGAGGTGGAGGCGCGGGCATCTGCCCAGCTCCGCCGGTATAAGAGGATCTACACTGTGTCCGCTCCGGAGCCGGGTGCAGAGGACATGGCCATCTGCGCTATGGCTGAAGCACTTCACGGTTTTGACCTGGCTCTTAACGGCGACGGCGGGCCGATTCAGTCGGCGTCCGTGGGGAGTGTTTCTACCAGCTACGGTACGAACATAGGCACCGCGATAGATCTATCCGAAAAAGGGCAATCGAAGACCTTGTACCGGGCCGCCTCCCTCTACCTCGATATTTATCGGGGGGTGGGCGGATGATCCCGATCAGGCGCCGCAGTTGCCCTGTCAGTTATCGCCTATGTAATCAGACGGTAACGGTGTACCACTGGGACGGAAAATCCACCTACACGCGCAGGGTCTTCAAAAATGCCTTCCTGGACTTCAAGAAAACTCAGAATGTGGACAAAACCGGCAGTACTGAGGCAAACAGCTTTCTCCTCGTGATCCCAGGGCCTGAAATACCGGTGGCCGTGGGGGACAAGGTGCAGCTGGGCGAAGGGCCGGAGATCACGACTCGTGAGGCCTGGGCCGCCCTGGTGCCCGTCACCACGCCAGGCCTGGTCGTGGTGAAATATGTGGATCCAAAGTACTTCAACGGCGTAGTCATCCACACGGAAGCGGGGGGCTGAGATGTCTATTGTCGGTACCATCAAAGTCAACACCAGGCCCGTAGCGGAGATCATGCGCAGGAAGGGCCTCGACCGGAGCGGAGATGTGCAGCAGTTCCACACGGCAAATGTCCTTCGCCGGATCACGAAGTATATGCCGTACAGGACCGGGGCCACGATAAAACTGACTGTAGCGCAGTCCCCGGTCAGACGCCCGGAGATCAACACCTTTACGAGATACGCCAGGTATCTGCATGAGGGCAAAATAATGGTGAATGCGGCTACCGGGAAAGGTCCTGCCGTGATCCCCGGCGTGGGACCGCGGTGGCCCAGGGGTGCCCAGCTGAAGGCCACAGATCGTCCGCTGACCTATACGGCCTCCAAGAACCCGGAGGCAGGCCCTTTCTGGGGGCGCCGCCTCATGGCCAAGGAAGGACGGGCCATGCTTGAAGATCTCAAGAGATACATCAGAAGGAGGCCCGATAGCAGATGACGGCTCTGGAGCAAGTAAAGAAGTGGCTGGCTACTTTCCCGCAATTTGATATCCTCACGAATTTTCGTGTGGACTATACCGACAAAGTTCCTGGTACCGGCGGGATCCTGCCCGACGGACTTGTAGAGGTCTCGCGCCGGCGGGACATCACCGGCTGCACCACCGTGACAAACCAGTATAACTTCGCGCTGTACTATGTGTTTGAAAAAGCCCCAGGGGACGAGGAAGGCGCCGAGGCCAATGCCGACTGGATTGTAGATCTTCAGGAGTGGGCACAAGCGCAGTCGGTCTCCGGTATCGCGCCGATCTTCGGTGATGACCCGCGCTCAGAGCGTATCACGGCCCAAAACGGAACGCTCTACCAGGCGGATGAAGAGGGCACAGCTGTTTATGTTGTGCAGTTATCCGTGCAATTCGTTCGAGTTTTCAAGGAGGAAAATAAATGGCTGATTTAACTTTCAACACCACGGCCGGCCAGGTTGTAGACCGCAAACTGCTGATCCTGTATCTGAACACGGGAGACGCTGACGAGCCGGTGTGGAGCCCTATCGGAAAGCGCGTTGAGGAGAGCTCGATGGAGTATGACTTCAACGAGGAGAGCAAGACCGATATTTTCGGCGAGGTCTATACGACGCTGAACAAGCCCATTGTCACGCAGACTTTCGAGCCCTGTGAACTGGACGCCGGAGACAAGGCACAGGTAAAAATCTGGAATCAGTCTATCCGGGACCAGGATGTGGCGGCTATGGCCAACAACGATCTGCTGGTCGTACATGCTTACGCCGGCACCGCTGATACCGCCGTTTTCGCTGAGCGGTATGCGTCTTGCCTGGTAAAGCCGGCGTCTTTAGGTGGGAGCGCCAATGTGGGTATGCCGCTGGATATCACCTTCGGAGGAACCCGCACCAAGGGAACGGCCGCTATTTCCGGCACTGGCGTGGTCTTCACGCCTGAAACCGCATAATAGGAGGTCCGATTTATGAATGCGCTGAAGTTTTCGACCGGAGTAAAAACTTTTTCGGTCAATGATGGTGCTGCGGAGATCTCCTATAATCCCACCGATGTGAATTTCGTCTCCAGCCTGTACGACTTCTTCGTCTCCTGTGCGGAGAAGTATGAGGCGGATAAGGACAAGAAGTTCACAGACAACACCGCGTTCTTCGAGTATGCCAAGCAGAGGGACGCCGATGTCTGTGCCGGCATCGATAATCTCTTCGGAAGCGGCACCGCTGCAGCTCTGTTCCAGGGGATCAGCACCTACGCGATGGCGGAGGGCCTGCCCCTGTGGACCAATTTCCTCCTCGCGGTAATCGATACGGTTCCGGAGGAGATGTCGAAACAGGTAAAATCCTCTCGTCCGCGGGTGGAAAAGTACCTGAAGAAATACCATCGTTGAGGAGGAACGATATGGAGTACTCTCTTCCAAAAACTGCATATGTGGCTGGACGGGAGTACTCCATTCGTTCTGACTACCGGGCCATCCTGGATATTTGCGTTGCGCTTGTGGATCCCGAACTCACTGGAGAAGAGAGGGCGGAAGTCATGCTCCGCATATTCTATCCGGACTTTGAGGACATACCAGCGGACGCCTATCAGGAGGCCATAGAACAGTGCATCTGGTTCATCAACTGCGGATCAGATGAAAGAAATCAGCGCCCCGCCCCCAAGCTGATGGATTGGGAGCAGGACTTCAAATATATCGTGGCCCCAATAAATCGGGTCATCGGAACAGAAATTCGGGAGTTGAAGTATCTCCATTGGTGGACTTTCATCTCTGCGTACTACGAAATCGGGGACTGCCTTTTCGCGCAGATCGTCCGTATCCGGTTGTTGAAAGCCAAAGGCAAGCCCCTGGATAAGGCTGACCGGGAGTGGTATCAAAATAACCGGGACCTTGTTGACATCAAGACCCCGTTCACTGAAGCAGAAAACGCAGTGATCGATGCATGGCTGGGCAAGAAGTGAGGTGACGCTCTGTGGCTGACGGTTCTATTACCTACAGCACCAAATTGGATAATGCGGACCTGGAAAAAGATCTTGCGGCGGCGAATAAAAAAGTCGAGCGGCTGGAGGCGCAGATTCAAAAATCGTCCAACAAGCGCCTCCCGATCGCCAAGCAGGTCGCTGACCTCGGTGCTCAGCTGGATGCGGCAAAGGCAAAACTGGCCGCCCTGCAGGACGAGTCACAGCGCGTAGCTACGGCCCTGTCCGGCTCAAACATCAATGACCCCGCCAGCATATCCGCTTATACGGACGCCGCAGCGCGACAGGCCGGCGTCACAAAGGAACTCTCCTCCCAGCAGAAAGTCGTTGACTCCCTCCAGCAGAAATTTGACCGCGCCGCGGATCGTATGGACGCTATCGACGCAGAGACAAAGCGGCTGAATGAGGAACTGGCCACGGCAAAGGACCGGGCCGGCGCGCTCGCGACGGAATTGGCCAAACCCGCCAGCGCCAGTGCCCAGGCTTCGGCCGCGATGGGGAAGGCAGTCGATCGGGCGCAGAAGTCCGTCCAGCGATTCGGGATGCGGCTCCGCGAGGTGATGCGCAGCGCACTCATTTTCACTCTGATCTCCCAGGGGTTTGCGGCGCTGAGAAAGACCATGGGGAACCTGATCAGCACAAACCGGGAGGCGTCCACCGCTCTGGCTCAGCTCCGCGCCGCGCTTTATACGCTCGCACAGCCTATTCTTCAGGTGATAATTCCCGCCTTTACAGCATTTCTGAACATTCTCACCAGAATCGTTACCGCGATCGCCGGATTTCTTTCGATGCTGTTTGGCGGCACGATAGAGCAGTCGAAAGATGCCGCTGAGGGCCTCTATGACGAGGCGGCCGCTATTGAGGCGACAGGATCAGCCGCAAAGGGCGCTTCCAAGTCTCTGGCGAGTTTTGACCAAATCAATAAGCTGTCCAGCAACGCCTCCAGCGCCGGTGGTGGAGGGGCGGCGGCCACTGCGCCCGATTTTTCTTTTGACACTTCCAATATGGAGCAGGACTTCGACAAACTGCTTAATTGGATAAAGTTGATTGGCGCCGCACTGCTGGCGTGGAAACTCTCTGACTCTTTCCTTGGCGGCCTGAAGATGTTTGTCGGTCTGCTGGTGGCCATTACAGGCGCCATCGAACTGGTCAAAGGCGCCTGGGACGCGTGGCAGAACGGAGTCAATCTGGACAACTTCCTTCAGATGTTGAGCGGCGGAGCCATGCTCGCCGCTGGACTTGGTATCGCTTTCGGCAAAGTGGGAGCCGCGATCGGCCTCATTGTATCCGGGCTCACAATGTTCGTGACCGGAATACAAGACGCGCTGAAGGTCGGCTGGACCTTTGAGAATATGCTTACTACCGTCTCCGGCCTTTTGATGGGCGGCCTCGGTATCTCGTTGCTGACTGGCTCCTGGATCCCGCTCCTTGTAGCGGCGATCGCCAGCCTGCTCCTGGTATTCACCAACGCATTTGGCCAGGGGCAACTGATGCTGGACGGGATCAAAACTCTGCTTCAGGGGTTCCTGGACTTTTTCAAGGGCATCTTCACCATGGACCTGTCCCTCACCCTCCAGGGGCTTCAGTTGATGATTCAGGGCCTTCAGATGATCATCCAGTCGATCTTGCTGGCGCTGCAGAACGCGATCAACTCTTTCCTGACTTGGCTGGACGAGATCACCCAGGGCAAGATCTCCGGGCTGATTGAATGGATCCGGTCATTTGTAAACGACTTTATCGCGACGATACTCCAGGTGCTGGATGGGCTGGCCTCCTCAATTACTCAGATACTTTCTGGGGTCATTACTTTCATCTCCGGCGTTTTTACCGCGGACTGGACGCGTGCATGGAATGGAATTACAGAGGTGTTCCGCGGCATCTGGAACACGATCGTGACCCTGCTGGAGGGCGGTATCAACTTCATCATCGACGGTATCAACGCCTTCATTCGGGCGGTCAATGCCGCTTTTGATGTCATCCGGTCTCTTTTGGGTTTCCCGCCCCCGATCAGCGAGATCGCGCCGGTGAAGTTGCCGCGGCTGGCCAAAGGCGCGGTCATCCCGCCCAACAGGGAATTCCTGGCGGTCCTCGGTGACCAGAAGAGCGGCACAAACATTGAAACGCCTTTGGCCACTATGGTGCAAGCCTTTAAGCAAGCGCTGTCGGAAGGCGGATATGGAGGCAACAGTGAGGCCTATCTGGTGTTGGACGGTGAAGTGCTGGGAAAGATCGTCTATCGCTTGAACAAGGCCGAGTCAAACCGTGTTGGTGTCAATCTGGTGGAGGAGTGATATGAGTTACATCAAATTGAATGGAAGAGAGTTCGACGCGGATGTGGCCATCTCTTCCTACAATCGAAATTTCAGCGTACTGGATGGAGAGAACGCCGGTCGCGCCTTAGCAGGGCGCATGGTCAGGGATATTATTGGAACCTACATCGGCCACAAGATCCGCGTGTTTCGCCGCGGTGATAACTACGCCGGCTTGGACGAATTCTGGGACTATCTTGTCGAGCACTCCGTTGATGACAGCGTCATGCTGGAGGCGGCCGACGGTCAAACTACTATATCCTATGAGGCCTACTACACAACCGGATCCCAGGATATAGAGATGGTCGTCAACGGCGTGAATTACTGGGGCGAGATTGAGATCAACTTCGTGCCCATGGACGCGCAGGTGAAGCCATGAGTAAGACGACCCTGCTTTATAAAGACATCGCCCCCGGCGCCGACACGGACGCAGCAGTTTCCGCGCCTTCTTCTCAAGGCTTCACCGATCCTACGCAATTGCCATTTGGGACATCGGAAGCGCCAGCCCTTACCTGTGAACTAAATCAATGGGGGCTTGACGGGACCTTCATTCTCGCCGAAGAGATAGAGCCGGCCTTCTGGTCCACCGAAATGAGCGGGGCGGACGGCTCCTTCGCTTCAGGACAGGAGCCCGTCATTACCATAGTGTTCGACGAGCAATACTCCTCCGTGGGTATATCGTTCCGATTTGATACGCCCACGGGCGGATTTTGTTCGGCTCTCAATATCAAGTGGTATCAGCAGGATGTTTTGCGGGAAGACGCCGACTTCACTCCCGATGCGGTCGAGTACTTCTGCCAAAAGAAGGTCACCAGCTATGACAAGCTGGTGATCACGATCAAAAAGACGAACCTGCCTTATCGGTACGCCAAGATCGACCACATTATTTTCGGCTTGCACCGGTCCTTCGGGATGTCTGAATTGCGGTCCGCTTCGGCCGTCAATGAGATGAACCTTATCTCCACAGAACTCCCCAGCTCCACGCTGAACTGGACGCTGGACAGCCGGGAAGATGTTGATTTCATGTTCCAGTTAAAGCAGCCGGTGGAGATCAGCAACGATGACAGACTGATCGGCGTGTACTATGTATCCTCCTACAGCAGGAAATCACGCCGGATCTACCCCATCACCTGTTGTGATGCTATTGGTGTTTTGGGAGATATCCCCTTTGGCGGAGGCGTATATACCGCCGCGAGCGCCAAAGCCCTGGTCGTAGAATTGGCGTCGCCTTTCGAAGTAGAGTTCGATGCCGATGTCCAGGATATGCAATTGACCGGCATCATCAAATCCGGGACCCGCCGGTCCGCCCTTCAGCAGGTCCTGTTTGCCTGGGGAGAATGCGCTTCCACGGACGGACGGGCGTCGATCCGGATCTTCACTCCGGGTGTCGAGCCGAAAGTAATATCTGCAAATCAGACTTTCCTGGGGACGACAGTAAATACAGATGCAATCGTGACCCAGGTCCAAGTCGTGGCCCACACATACACGGCCTCCACCAATGGTACCGTGACTATCAATGGCACGAAGTATGAGGACACGGAGGAGATCTTCTCAGTGTCCAACCCAGATGTCACGGCAACTGATAAACAGAACATAAAGAAAATCTCCGACGCCACACTGGTTTCTCCCGCGATCGCGCAGGCCGTGGCACAACGCGTCTATGAATACTATTCGCGCCGGAATACCAATAAGGCCAAAATCGTTTATAACGGCGAGAAACTTGGCGATTGCTTGACCATACCCAACAGCTGGGGCTCTGCGAACACCGGCAATCTCGCAAAAATGGAGATCAAGCTTTCCAACACTGTAGTGTATAGCAGTGAATCAAAGGGGGTTTAGCGCATGTCAGTTCTCGATACGCTTGTTTTCGACCGGACTGCTGCGGATGTCGAGCGCTGGCGGGCACTGCGCGAAAAAGGCTACAACGGCATGACTGAGGACGAGCGCGCGGAGTGGGCCGCCTGCGTGCGGGGGGCCTACAACGCCGCCGACCTCAATCGGGTAACGCAAGCCATGGAGTACCTGGTTAGCTTGTATCAGCAATATGAACGCCCTATTACTTATACCCCTATCAACATTACCCATGCGGATGGCACGACCAATACGATCTGGCAACTCACAGACAAACCGACCGATGAACAGCTGGCTCTGTTGCTGCAGAATCTGCTGGCTTTTTGGAAGGGTGTCGAAGATGCTTCGATGAATGTCGTCGAGGTATGGGCAAACACCCAGTTCGGCTATGTGGATCTTGATGCGCAGATCGTTTTGGGCGACTATGCTACCATGGCCAGCGCCCACGGCGTCCAGAGCATTGTGGTGAAGGTTCAGAGCAACGCAATTGAAAATATATCGCTTGCCGGGACAGGCTGGGTAATTCTGCAGGACGACGAAGGTATTGCCGCGCATTATATCAATCCGCATGGCCCTTTCCCGGATCTGCAGGATGCCTTGGACAGCCTGGTCTTCACCTGCACAGCAGAAGACGGTGCGGTCGATGCGACTGTACTGCTCTCAGCAGTTATGCGCAGTGGAGACACCATCTCGCTTGGCACGGGCAAAATCCACTGGTCCGCGATTATCAGCTGGGCGGCGCTGGAGAGTTATGCGTTGACCTGGGCGGATATTGAGGCGGCCAATATGACCTGGGATGATTTGGAGCACCTTCCTATGCCCAATGGGGGTGGTTCAGAGTGATCGATGAAGCCTATTCCCTCGACCTGCTTCCCGGCTCTCTGAAGAACCTGTCCTTTTCCGGTGCGAATTCTATTGAATCCAATCTACGCTATCTCATTCTTCAGTTCCCATATTTCAGCGCCTCGATTCGGAATGCCGCTCTCGGCAGTTATGGGTATTTAGAACTCACGGAAGCCGCCTGCGCGGGCGATGGCTTTGACATCAAATCCGCTATACGCATCGACAAGATCACTATCACGGTTTCCGGCGTGGATCTCTCTGCCCTCGACTTCCAGGGAGCCGGCTGGCTGGCGGAAGAGGAAGGGCAGTCCTCTCTCGTCGTGGTGTACCTCGCTGACTCTTACATGGACACCTCCGGCATACAATCTGCCCTTGATCAACTTTTCTTCACATCCAGCACGGATTTGGACGCATCGATTACGCTTCAGGTAAGCAATACCTCAGAAGGGGCATTCATGCCCCTTGGACCTGTCACCATGCGGTTCAGAAGTGGAGCGACATGGGCACTCATTGAAGGGAAAAATCTTACCTGGGGCGATATTGAAGAAGACGAAATGACTTGGGATGACCTAGAATCCCTAAAAAAGTGAAGGTGATAGTATGAGTTATTACGGAAAGAAGTGGCTGATCGGCGGACTCCCTACGGGGTTGATCATGCGTAGTACACCAGGCAATGGGCGCTATACGGTAGTCTTTGAACGGGAATTCGCTTCTCTGGAGGAAATCGAAGCCGTAAACTGGGCGCAACCTGCAATCGAATACATCGGAACCGGTAACGCCCCTCCGGGTCTGCCGGAAGGATACGGCTTTGAGGTGGCCGATATACAGTACCAGAATAACACCCGCTCCTATCATGTCATTCTGAAGACAGCGAGCCAGTACCTGGGCGATGTGACCGAGTACCAAGATCAAATCGCTGAACTGGAGAGCGAAGCGGCGGAAAAGGACAGCACTATTTCCAGCCAGGCATCTCAACTCCAAGAGCAGGCAGCTGCGCTTTCCCAGCAGACTGCTACGCTCCAGGAGCAAGCGAGTACCATCGCAGATCAGGCCGCCACAATCGCGGAGTTAGAGAGTTCAGGCGGTGGCGCGGCCATCACCTCCCAGCTGGAGAAGGCTTATACGGAGGGAGTTGAAAGCAATGGCTGAAATCGTGACCTTAGCCGCTGAAGAACTCAGGAAGCGTGGAAAAGCGGACGCCGCAGACTTGGCGGCCCGCGTCGTCGCCGGTGAGGTTACCGACGAGGAACTGCTGAACGAGCAGAAGAAAGTACCTACTTGGCGGCCTCGGGACTACACCCAGATCCCCGTGGGCACCCCCTACCAGTGGGAGGGGACGATCTACAAGCTGCTCCAGCAGCATGACGCCACCGGCAACGAGGATTGGGCGCCCCCCACGGTCCCCGCTTTGTGGGCAGCGGTATCCAAGCCCGGCGAGACTGGTACGATCGATAATCCAATCACGGCGGCCAAAGGGATGGAGTACACCTATGGCCTCTACTACCTGGACCCGGAGGACAGCAAGATCTATCTCTGTACCCGAACCGGTGAGGCGGAGGGCGGCAAGGTCATCCTCCAGTACCTGCCACACGAACTGATCGGGCAGTACTTTGAGGAGGCTGAGACAGATGCAGTCTAATACCACCCGGCGCTATGAGGTGATTCGCCAGTGATCCAGACTGATTTTGGGGCTCTCGTGGTGGCCTTTATCGTCGCTATGGGCGTCCCGTCCGCGCTCATGGGCTTCATCGTGTGGAAATTGGAGCGCCGCATTGACGCCCGTGAGAAAGAGCAGGAAAAGAAAAACTCTGCACAGCAGAAACTCATGGTGCTTCTTGTTCAAAGTACCAGGGCCTCTATTGCCCTGGGTGAAGCCACCGCCCATGCTATGCAGCGGGGTCACACCAACGGTGACATGGAGGCCGCCCTCAAATATGCTGCCGATGTGAAACACGAGCAAAAGGATTTTCTGGCGGAGCAGGGCATCCATAACCTCTTCGACGAATGAAAGGAGATAACTATGACCTTTGATATTACCCCCATTGTTGAAGCCGTCGTCGCAATCGTGTGTGCCATCGTGACATGCGTCCTCATTCCCTACATTAAGAGCAAGACGACCACCGAACAGCAGAAAGAAATCAATGCCTGGGTGAAGATCGCAGTCTCTGCAGCCGAGCAGATCTACACCGGTTCGGGCCGCGGTGAAGAGAAGAAAGCGTATGTCCTGCAGTGGCTACGCTCTCACGGAGTAACTGTTGACGATGAAAAGCTGGATGCTATGATCGAGGCCGCTGTTTATGAATTGACGCAGGGCATCATCCCCCTGGAAAGCGTTGCCATTGTGGAAGGCGGTGGGGCTGATGACGCCAGCTGAAAGAGTGATCGCTACCGCCCGGGCGGAGATCGGCTACATCGAGAAAGAGTCCAACTCTCAACTCGACAGCCCGACCGCCAATCCAGGGGACAACAACTGGAACAAGTATGCCCGTGACCTGGACGCCTTGGGCATTGTCTACAACGGCGATAAGAATGGGTACGCATGGTGCGACATCTTTGTGGACTGGTGCTTCATCTACACCTTCGGCTTGGAACTGGGCATGGCCCTGCTCTGCCAGGCGAAAAAAGGCCTGGGCGCCGGCTGCACCTACTCCGCCCGCTACTACAAGGACAAGGGCCAGTTTCACACCAGCCCCCAGGCCGGTGATCAGATTTTCTTCACCAACGACGGCGGCAAGACCATGTACCACACCGGACTCGTGGTAAAGGTGTCCGGCGGCCGAGTTTACACCATCGAGGGAAACACCAGTTCCGCCGCCGGCGTTGTGCCCAACGGCGGGTGCGTCCGGGACAAGAGTTACCCCCTTGAGGCCAGCTATATCGGCGGCTATGGTCGCCCCGACTATTCTCTTGTCCCGGACAGCGGGGAGGCCGAGACTCCAGGCGGGGCGACCGGGGGCACCTACACCGTGGTAGCAGGAGACTCTCTCTCAGTAATTGGAGGTCGGTTCGGAGTAGCCTGGCAGGACATAGCCCAGGCAAACGGAATCACCGCCCCGTACACCATCTACCCCGGGCAGATTCTTGTAATTCCTGTGGAGGAGGACGACATGAGCTACGAAAAGTTCAAGGAGTATATGACCCGGTATCGGAAGGAACTCCAGGACAACGACAGCGGGGACTGGAGCAAGGAAAACCGTCAGTGGGCCATTGATAAAGGCTTGATGGCCGGAAACGGCACTACCGTCGACGGTGAGCCCAACATGATGTGGGAAGATTTCCTCACCAGGGAGCAGAATGTAACCGTTGACAAGCGCCTCTACGACCTCATTATGGCGGAGGTCAAGAAGTTGCTCGATGCCCACGATAAGGCTATCAAAGTGGATATCAGCGACATCGTAGCTGAGGCCGTGGCCAGAGCGCTGGAGCAGGCGAAACAGCAATGAGCGGCCTGGAGAAAGTGCTCCTGCTGGTAGTGGGACTTCTCCTCGTCCTGGTCGGCATGGCGCTGGCGGCGACGCGCCGGCCGGCCCGGAAGCGGAAAGGCAAGCAGGAGCCGAAGTTGCAGAAGATGGATTTCTCCAAACGGCTCATAGCGGACATTCGGATGTTGCTGTGGGTGGTGACGGTAGGAGGCTTATTCTTGGCCTTCTACTGCATCCGCACCGGCTACACCGGCTCGCTTCCATGGATCAGCGCGATGGTGGGTCTACCCTGGACCGCCCATGGTACAGTCTGTGCATTTTATCTCAACATGGCAAAGTCAGACCACCGAAGCGGCGGTATAACCTACGACGCTGCCGCGGCGGTGAACTTCAATGCACCGCAGGAGCCGGAGGGCTCCGTCGATAGCCCCGCAATATGACATAGCCCCTCCCTGGGCGCGTCTTAGGGAGGGGTTTTCTTGGGGTTTATTTGGGGTTTATTTGAGCAAAAACCCACATTCATTCACGAAACTCCACGAGACACAGAACCCCCGCAGGCCTTGTGGCACAAGGGTTTATGAGAATGGGCGAATACTGGCAAAATATATTTATGCTCATTCGTAATCAGCAGGTCGTGTGTTCAAGTCACATCAGTAGCTCCAGCTCGTCGCAAGCGTCATACCGCTTGCGACGAGCTTTTTTCATTTGGTCCAGATGCGCCCCGCTTGTCCGTAAGGACATACCGCATTTGTGCAGGCTCCCTGCCTTGACAGGGGAAAAGACCGCTGTTATAATACCCTTGACAACTGAATCAGCAGGCGGTAGCGAAAGCTTTCATTGGGAATGCGGTGAAAATCCGCAGCAGCCCTCTCTACTGTAAGGATGACAAGTGCCCAATCATGTCACTGTCCGGCGGGCCGGATGGGAAGACGGGCGTGAGGATGAGTCCAAGCCAGGAGACCAGCCGTCTGTGGTGTGCGCACGTTCTTTCGGTGGGGAAAGCGGTGCGGCGCTGGCTTATGCTGGCTTTATGTCCGAATGAAAGCTCCCCTATTGTCTTTAGGGGAGCTTTTTGTGCGTCGATTCATGCGTCAAATATTTGAAAGGAGAACCGATCATGAAGAAACGCACATTGTCCTTGTTGTTGTCCATCGCCTGTGTCCTGTCCTTGTCCCTGGCCGCCTGCGGGAATGAAACCGCGGCGCCGTCGGCTTCGCCCTCCGCCCCTGTGGACACGGAAACCCCGGCCGCAGAGGTGGATCAGACCCGGGAAATCGTCTTTGCCGCCTCCCGCGACCAGTGCCCCGGCGAACAGGACGCCTACTACGCCTCCATGTCCCTGGGAATCTGGGAACCCCTGATTACTAAGGACGAGAACAACAAGCCGGCCCCCGCCCTGGCCACCAGCTGGGAACACAATGAGGATGCCACGGTATGGACCTTCTACCTGCGGGAGGGGGTCACCTTTTCCAACGGCACCCCTTTCAACGCCGACATTGTACTGGCCAACTTCGACCGGATGAAGAAGGGACCCTTCGAGTCCTCCTTCTATGGTCTGAATATCGACACCATCTATCCCGGACTGCTGTCCTATGAAAAGACCGACGACTACACCGTGGTGCTCACCTTTGAGAGCGGCCAGCCCCTGCTGGACTACACCATGGTCAACTACGGCTCCGCCATCTTCGAGCCCTCCTGTTTTGCCGAGGACGGCACCTTCAATGGATTCCCCATCGGCACCGGCCCCTATGTAGTGACCGAGAACGTGCTGGGTCAATACTGCGTGATTACCCGCAACGACAACTACTGGGGAACGCCCGGCATCGCCCAGACCTTCCGCTTTAAGGTGATTCCCGACGCCGAGACCCGTTACACCGCCCTCCGGGCCGGCGAGGTGCAGGGCCTGTGTGATCTGGGCGCCATCTCTCCCTCCCAGGCCGCCGAGATTGCCGACGACCCGGCCTATAACGTGTCCGTAGGCGACTCGGGCATTACCCACTTCCTCAACGTCAACGGCGGTTCCTTCCCCTTCAACGATGTGCGCATGCGGGAGGGCCTGTCCCTGCTCATCGACCGGCAGACCATCATCGACAGCTTCTACAACGGCTATGGAATCGCTGCCGGCGGCTTTTTGAGCTACACCTCCGCCTTCTATGAGGAACAGCCGGTGAACTACGACCCGGAGCGGGGCATGGAGCTCATCCGGGAGGTCGTGGGCGACCAGCCGGTGGAGCTGCGCTTCCTTCTTCCCACGGTGGACGCCAACCGCTATCCCTATCAGGAGGAGGCCGAATACATCCAGGCCCTGCTGGAGAATATCGAGGGCACGAACATCACCGTGAACATCCAGCTCATGGACTGGGGACCCTGCAAGGAGGAGATGGAGGCCGGCAACTACAACCTGTGCCTCAAGATCCAGGGCCTGCCCTCCGCCAATCCCTTCTCCCTGTTTAAGGGCTTTCTGTACTCGGAGGGCAGCACTAACATCAGCTACGGTCTGGGCTACCACAACGACCATGTGGATGAGCTGATCGACGAGGCGGCCGCCTGCCTGGATGCCAATCGGCTGGCCGAGATTTACACCGAGCTCCAGGAGATCTCCGCCGTGGACTTTCCCAACATCCCCATGCTCTATTCCCAGGAGGTGGTGGCTTCCTCCAGCCAGATCACTGGCTATGAGGCCACGGTATACGGCCTCACCGGCTATACCCAGGTCTGCTGGGCGGAGTGACCCATCCCGATCCGGCTTCTGAATGACAGGACCCCCGCGCCTTGCGGGGGCCCTGCCTCCCAACTTCCAACACAAAGGCGGTGAACCATGGCGATTTTGCAGTACATCGGCCGCAGGCTGCTCCTGCTCATCCCGGTGCTCCTGGGCATCTCCCTGGCAGCCTTCCTGCTGGGCCGAATCGCCCCCGGCGATCCGGTGGACGACGCCCTGTTCCGTATCGGAATCGAGTTCCCCACCGAGGAGGACCGGGCGGCCATGCGGGCCGAGCTGGGGCTGGACAAGTCCCTGCCGGCGCAGTACCTGGACTGGCTGGGGAAGGCCCTCCATGGAGATCTGGGCCGCTCTTATACCGGCAACCGGGACATTGCCAAGGAGCTGCTGACCCGCCTGCCGATCACCCTCCAGGTGTCCCTGGCGGCCCTGGCAGCGGCGGTGATCTTTGGCGTAGGCGGGGGCGTGCTGATGGCGGCCTGCCGGGGCACCTGGCTGGATACTGTGCTCAAGGCCCTGTCCACCCTGCTTCTGTCCGTGCCCGGATTCTGGCTGGCTCTCTTTCTCATTACCGTATTTGCTGAGTGGCTCCACCTGCTGCCGACCAGCGGGCTGGACCGCGGCATTCTTTCCCTGATTCTTCCTGCCATGGCTCTGGCTGCCGCCAACATTGGGTCAACCTCCCGCTTTACCCGGGGCAATCTTTTGGCCCAGATGGGGGAGCAGTATATTCTGGTGGCCAATGCCAAGGGGATTTCCCAGAAGGCGGTCGTGCTGGGCCATGCCTTCCGCAACTCGCTGGTGCCTATCATCACCCTGGTGGGCAACTACTTCGGGGAGATTTTGGGCGGCAGCACGATCATCGAGAATATCTTCGCCATCCCTGGCCTGGGCAGCTATGTGCTCTCCGCCATCCAGAACCGGGACTATCCAGTGATTCAGGGTTATGTGCTGGTTACCGGTACTACCTTCGTGCTCATTACCCTGGCCATCGACCTGCTGTATATTCTGGTGGATCCGAAGATTCGCATACAGGGAGGAGAGGCATGACGAACCGCCGAAAACAGAACATCGAGCTTGCCATCGTGGCTGGCATCCTGCTGGCGATTGTCCTCATGACCATCTTTGCTCCCTGGCTGGCCCCTTATGATCCCCTTCAGATCGACATGAGCAACCGGCTGGCCGACCCCAGCTGGGCCCATCCTCTGGGCACCGACGCCCTGGGCCGGGATGTACTCAGCCGCGTGATCTACGGCGGCCGGGCCTCTCTGCTGCTGGCGGTGGCGGCCACCTGCTGTTCCATGGCCGTGGGGCTGGTGGTGGGAATCGCCGCCGGCTACTGCGGCGGCGTGGTGGACGCGGTGATCACCGGCATCTCCAACATCTTTCAGGGCCTGCCCGGCATGATTCTCATGATCGCACTGGTGGGCGTGCTGGAGTCCAGCACCCAGAGCATTCTGCTGGCTCTGGTGCTCACCTCCTGGGTGGGGTTTTCCCGCCTGGTGCGGGGAGAGGTACTGAAAATCAAGGGGGAGCTGTACATCGAGGGGATGCGCTGTCTGGGGGCGGGGCACCTGCGCATCATTCTGCGCCACGTGCTGCCCAATATCCGGACCAACATCATCATTCTGTTCACCACCCGGGTGGGCCGGGTGGTGCTGTCGGTGGCGGGACTGAGTTACCTGGGAATCGGTATTCAGCCCCCTACTCCGGACTGGGGGGAGATGATCAGCGGTTCCGCCCGGCGTTACTTCCGCACCGCGCCCCATCTCCTGTGGGCGCCGGGCCTCTGTATCATCCTGCTCGCCCTGTCCATCAACCTGCTGGGGGACCTGCTGCGCGACCGGCTGGATGTGAAGCAGGATTCCGTGAAGGAGCTGTGACCATGGTGCCAGATATTGAAATCCGCGGCCTGTCGGTGTATTTCGATACCGCCCAAGGTCCGGTGAAGGCGGTGGATGACCTGTCCACTACCTTCCGGTCCGGGCGAATCTCCGGTGTCATTGGGGAGAGCGGCAGCGGCAAGAGCGTCATGGGCCTGTCCCTGCTGCGGCTGCTGCCCAACACGGCACGGATCACGGGAGAGTGCTGGTTCGGCGGGCAGGAGCTCTACTCCATGCCCCTGCGGGAGCTGCGGAAGCTGCGGGGGGCGGCTATTGGCCTGATTCCCCAAAATCCCAACGCATCTCTGGACCCGGTAATGAAGCTGAAACGGCAGCTCACGGAGTCCATCACCGCCCACGGCGGAACAACCAGGAGGCGCGCGGAGGCCCGGGCGGCGGAGCTGCTGGGGCAGTTCGGCTTTGAGGAACCGGAGCGGATTCTCAATCAGTATGCCTTCCAGATGAGCGGCGGCATGAACCAGCGGCTGGTGTCCGCCCTGGGTCTGGCTTGCCGGCCGGGGTGGGTGATCGCCGACGAGCCCACCAAGGGTCTGGATGCCGTCCTGCGCGGCCAAGTGTGCGCCGTCCTCCGGCAGATTCATCTTCAGCATCACAGCAGTATGCTCCTCATCACCCATGATTTGGAGCTGGCCCGGCGGCTGTGCGACGATCTTCGGGTGCTCTATATGGGCCAGATCGTCGAGCAGGGCCCGGCGGCGGAGGTCATGGAGCACCCCCGCCACCCCTACACCGCCGGACTGATTCGCGCCCTGCCCAGCCGGGGCATGGTGCCCATCCCGCCGCCGGACCCCGGCCGGCTGAAACACCAGGGCTGCCCTTTCTATCCCCGGTGCGCCAGGGCCGCGGAGCGCTGCGGGAAGGAGAAGCCGGGAGATCTGGAGCGGCCCGGCGGCGGGAAGGTGAGGTGCTTTCTCTATGCCTGATGTGTTGGAGCTGGAGGGGGTATGCCGCGACTTTACCAGCGGTGTGTTCCGCACCCACACCGTCCGGGCGGTGGACCACGTCAGCTTTGCCCTGGAGCGGGGCAAGACCTTCGGCCTGGTGGGCAACAGCGGATGCGGCAAGACCACTTTGTCCCGTATGATCACCCGGGTGCTCCGTCCCACGGCGGGGCGGATTTTGTTTGAAGGGGCGGACATCTCCAGTTTGAAAGGGGAGTCGGGCAAGGCCTACCACCGGCGGGTACAGATGATTTTCCAGAACCCGGAGGCCTCTCTGGACCCCTCCATGCGGGTGCGGGACAGTCTGCTGGAGGCCCTGGCCATTCACCAGATCGGGTGCGGCCGGGAGGAACGGATGGAACAGATTTTGGCCGCCCTGGCCCAGGTAGGTCTGCCGGAGTACCTGCTTTCCCGCTATCCCCACCAGATCAGCGGGGGGGAGGGCCAGCGGCTGGTGATCTGCCGGGCTCTGCTCCTGGAGCCGGAGGTGCTGCTGCTGGACGAGCCCACCTCCATGCTGGACGTGTCGGTGCAGGCCAGCGTCATGAATCTGCTGAAAGAGCTCCAGGAGCGGCTGGGGCTCACCTACTTGTACATCACCCATGACATTGAGCTGCTGGGCTGGATCAGCCACACCATCGGCGTCATGCAGCGGGGAAAGCTGGTGGAGGTGGGGGAACGGACGCAGATCATGGAGAATCCCACCCATCCCTATACCAAGGAACTGCTGTACGCCTACCACCATTGGGAGTGAGGAGGAACTGAAATGAGACAGCGGGCGTCCCTGCCCGATTTCAACCAGATATGGGCCAGCCATGTGGCGGCCAGCCCCTCCCGCCGGATGCACGACGACGGGGCGGAGCGGGCCTTCTGGCGGGACTTTATGGCCCGGAAAAGCTACGCGCCGGAGCCCTCCACCCGGCAGGTGCTCCGGCACCTGCGGCCTCTGTTCCGGAGCTATGGGGTAGAGTCCGCCCTGGAGCTGGGCCCCGGCTGGGGCAGCTACACCCTGGATCTGGCGGCCCTGTGCCGGGAGGTCGCCTGTGTGGACCTCTCCCGGGACGTGTTGGACTTCGTCCTCCGGGCGGGGGCGGAGCGTGGTTTCCACAACCTGCGGAGCTATCACGCCAAGTGGGAGGAGTTCATCCCGGAAAAAACCTATGACCTGGTCTTCGGTTACAACTGCTTTTACCGCCAGGAGAATTTGGCAGACTGCTTTGCCCGGATGACCCGGGCGGCCAATAAGCTGTGCGTGGCAGGAATGAACACCGGGCTGGCCCCCGCTTGGGTGCGGGAGCTGGACGAGGCCGGGGGGAGGGTGTCCTGGGAGTGGAAGGACTACATCTACTTTGTGGGGGTACTCTACCAGATGGGCATTGACGCCAATGTGCTGGTACTTCCCTATGAAAAGGAGCTGGTCTACCCCGACACGGACGCCCTGGTACGGGGAGAGTGCGCCCGTTGCGCTCCAGGCGCCATGGACCCGGACACAGCCAAAGACATCCTGTGCCGCCACTTCAAACGAGAGGCAGACGGCAGCTGGCGCGCCGCAGTCAGGTACCGCAGCGGTGTAGTGTGGTGGGCCCCACAGGGATGACGCGATCAGACGGCCGTGCAACGTTTTTTATGTTGGCGGGTCCACGAGGGAGCAAAAGAAAAACGCAAAAAGGCCCTGTAACCCTATTAGGGTTACAGGGCCTTTTACTTTGGAAGAAGGACCAGAAATCGATATTTTGAGATTTCAAAAAGTACAGAGGGACCACCTCACGGCCCTTCTGGGCTGCGCGCCGAGCGGCCGCGTAAATTCCCGGCCATAGGTCGGGAATTGCGCAGGGGCGGCTCTGCCGACCCTGAACCCCGAGCATTTCAATTACCGAAGGGTGGAGCCGCCCTCCGGGCGGTGAAACCCAAAAAGAAAGACATCTGCAAAGCAGATGTCTTTCTTTTTGGTACGCCCGATGCGATTCGAACGCACGACCTTCAGAGTCGGAGTCTGACACTCTATCCAGCTGAGCTACGGGCGCATATCCAATTTTGGGCTACCAAAGCATTATAACAGGGTTTTTGCCATTTGTAAAGAAAGAAAATAAAATTTTTGCAGAAATTATGATACCCAAATGCTCCGGACTGTGGTATGATAGTCTTGCGTTTTTATGAACAGGACCGATTGATTGGAAAATTTGGAAAGGAGAGGCCGGAACGATGAGACGAAAGGGATTCCTAACAGTGGTTACATTGGGCCTGGTGCTGTTATTGTCCGGTTGCTTTTCCAAAACGGCGGAGGACCTGTTCAGCCTGCCCAAGATGCCCCAGGACTATGTAGATCTGGATAATACCATCAACGCAGTGCTGTCTGAGCTGGGCGCGGAGTATGCCGCACCCCGGACCGGCGACAATACCGCCCCGGTACAGCTTCAGGATCTGGATGGCGACGGGGCCAGCGAATCCACCATCGCGTTTTTCCGGGTCAATTCCGGAGAGCAGCAGCTGAAAATCTACATTTTCCATCAAAATCAGGACGGTACCTACGAGGTGGCCTATACCATAGAGGGGTCCGGAATTGCCATCAACTCGGTGGATTATGTGGACCTGGACGGAAACGGGACCAAAGAGATCGTGGTCAGCTGGCAGCAGAGTTCCCGGCTCTATACCCTGGTACCCTATCAGCTGGGGGTGACGGACGCCATTGAGCTGATGGTGCCGGCCTCCTACAATCTGGGCTATATCGACTGCGACCTGGACCGGGACAACCGCAGAGAATTGCTGCTGTTCCAGAGCAGCGAGACCGACCCCACGGAAAAATGGGCGGAATATTATGTGTATGCGGACGGGCAGATGCTACGCTCTGCCACGGCGCTCCTGTCGCTGGATGCGGGTACGGATACCAGCATTCGGGAGGGCTATCTGAAAGATAACATCCCGGCCGTCTATATTACCACTAAGACCGACAATCTGGCGGTGACCGACGTGTTTGCCCTTCAGGATGGAATTCTGACCAACATCACGCTGAACGAGCGCACGGGCAACAGCACCCAGACCATGCGCTACTATACAGAAGTAAGTCCCACGGACATCAATGCGGATGGGATTTTGGAGCTGCCTGATCCCATGGCCGTGAAGGAGTACCAATCTACGGCGGCCGCGCCGAATTTCTGGATCATCCGCTGGCTGCAGTTTGATGTGGCCGGGAATGCGGAGCTGGTGCAGCTGACCTACCACAACTTTACGGACGGCTGGTATCTCATCCTGCCGGAGAGTTGGCTCGGGAACATCACGATCTCCCGGGACAACAGTCAGCTGGCCCGGGGCGAGCAGGCGGTGGTATTCTCCCTCTGGAACGGGGACGAGGAGACGGAGCCGCAGGAATTCCTGCGCATCTACCGGCTGGAGGGTGTCAACCAGGAACTGCGCGCACAGCTGGGCAACCGGTTTGTGCTGCAAAGCGATAATAAATTGATCTATGCGGCGGAATTTTTTGACGTCGGCTGGGACTGCGGTCTGGACCAGGAAAATTTGAGCAGCCATTTCGTATTGTCACAGACCGAGTGGACAAGCTGACGCGGCCGCGGAAGGGAGGAGCTCTCGTGAAAAAAGTATTGGTGCTGGAGGATGAATCCAACATCCGCAGCTTTGTGGTCATCAACTTGAAGCGCGCCGGATACGAGACCATCGAAGCGGAAAACGGGGAGGAGGCGCTGGAGCAGATCAGGCGCAATCCGGACATTCGAGTGGCGCTGCTGGACATCATGCTGCCGGGTGAGATGGACGGCTTTGAGGTTTGCCGGCGGATTCGCGCCACCAATGCCCAAATGGGAATCATCATGCTCACCGCCCGGACCCAGGAGATGGACAAGGTCACCGGCCTGATGACCGGCGCGGACGACTACGTGACCAAGCCCTTCTCTCCGGCGGAACTGACCGCGCGGGTGGACGCGTTGTACCGGCGGACTGGTGGGGAGCCGGTGACCAATGACGAGGATGAGATCAGCCGGCCGCCGTTCCTGCTCAACCTGCGCAACCGGACGCTGGAGAAGAACGGACAGCGCATCAAGCTGACGCCGATGGAATATTCCATCGTCAAGCTGTTCATGAGCAATCCGGGCAAGTCCATCTCCCGGGAGGAGATTCTGACCGCTGTATGGGGAAAAGACTACCTGGGTGAGCTGAAGATCGTGGACGTCAACATCCGGCGCCTGCGAATCAAAATCGAGGACGACCCGCAGAATCCAACGTACATCACAACGGTATGGGGCTACGGGTACAAGTGGGGCTTTTGAACGGTCCCGCGGTCGTCCTCGCAGGGACCCGCGAAGCGGGACGCGCGTAAGCGCGCACAAGGGTTTGCGGAGCAAACGCTTGGCGGAGGGCGAATTGAGTTCGCCCGAGCAAGATAAAAAATGGGGTCCCCGCAAGCGCGAAGCGGTTGTGGGGCAGTCGACCCGCAGAATCCAACGTATATTACAACGGTATGGGGCTACGGGTACAAGTGGGGCTTTTGAGCGGTCCCGCGGTCGTCCTCGCAGGGACCCGCAGAGCGGGACGCGCGTAAGCGCGCACAAGGGTTTGCGGAGCAAACGCTTGGCGGAGGGCGAATTGAGTTCGCCCGAGCAGGATGAAACAACAGGGTCCCCGCAAACGCGAAGCGGTTGTGGGGCGGACGACCCGCAGAATCCAACGTACATCACGACGGTATGGGGCTACGGGTACAAGTGGGGCTTCTGAGCGGTCCCATAAAAAAAGCGAACGGGGAGGTGAGGCACATGGCCCGGGAAAAGAGAAAAAAGGCCCATCCGGCGCAAGCCGACGCAGTCAGTTTTTTCGAGGAGCGCAAGGAGCAGCGCAGAAAGCAGCGTAAGACCATTCGCAAGCGCTGGATGTTCAACTCGCTGGGTATGGTATTTTTGATTGTGATTGTGGCGGTCGTGGCCTTTACGTTCGCAATGGCAAACTATTATTATTCCAACATGCGGGACCGAATGGAGAGCATCGCGGACAACGCGCGGGTGCGCATTCTCAGTTCGGCCACCTCCGCCAGCGAGTTTCGGTCAGCGGCTCAGGTGTTTGCAGCGGACTTTGAACAGCGTGATACATTGGAAATGCAGTTTTTGGATGCCTCGGGCCGAATTCAGGCGTCCTCCTCTGAGCTCACCGTAGCAGCGGGTATCCAGCCGGAGAGCGTGGATTTGTCCCGGGCTATGGAGAATCAAAAGACCGAGTCCTGGATGGGCCGGGACCCTAATACCGGAGAAAACATCCTGTCGGTCACGGTCCCGGTGATTTATGACGGAGAGCTGGTGGGCTTGATCCGACTGGTCACCTCCCTGCACTTGGTCAACCGGGAGATCATCGTCATCGCGGGCATCGTGGCCCTGATTGGCGCTTGCGTCGTGGTGATTGTCTATTTTTCCAATCTGTATTTCATCCGTTCCATCGTGGAGCCGGTAGCCGACGTGACCGACACGGCCAAGCGAATCGCCGCCGGCAGCTATGGAATTCAGATGGAGAAAAAGTTTGACGATGAGATCGGCGACCTGACCGACGCCATCAACGATATGTCCATGAAGATCGACCAGGCGGAAAAGACGCAGTCGGAGTTCATTTCCTCGGTGTCCCATGAGCTGCGCACGCCGCTGACGGCCATCAACGGCTGGGCGGAGACCTTGTGCAACGGGGAAGTACGAAGCGCGGAGGATGTGCGCAAGGGCATGAATATCATCGTCTCCGAGGCGCGGCGGCTGACCAATATGGTGGAGGAGCTGCTGGAGTTCTCCCGCATTGAGGACGGCCGGTTCACCCTCTCGGTGGAGCCGATGGACATCAAGGCGGAGCTGGAGGATGCCGTCTATACCTACCGGGAGTTCTTCCGCCGCAAGGGAATTACCTTGGAGTACGAGGAGTGTGAGGAGGAATTCCCACCCATCGAGGGCGATCCTCAGCGCCTGCGGCAGGTATTCTGTAATCTGCTGGACAACGCGGATAAACACGGCGGCTCCGGCAAGCGGGTGGATGCGTCTATTCAACGGGAGGACGACCAGGTCGTCATCCGGTTCCGGGATTACGGCCCTGGAATCCCCGAAGAGGAGCTGCCCCATGTGAAGCATAAATTTTATAAGGGGAGCTCCAAGGCGCGGGGTTCCGGCATCGGCCTGGCGGTGTGCGAGGAGATCATCACCCGGCACAACGGTGAGCTGACCATCGGCAATGCCGAAGGCGGCGGCTGTGTGGTCACCATTGCTCTGCCCATCGGGCTGCAATAGAACGTAAGTTCGATAAAGGGGTTGCATTTTTGCATCCCGCATGATAGAATATCCCTGTTCCCTCGCTGCCTGCCTGGCGGGCGGCAGCGGGAACGCATCGACAAAGGAGAACCATAACCCTATGACAAACGCGCACGAACAAAGGAACTGCTGCGATACGCCATACAAGACCATGTGCGGCGGGCAGGCTCTGATTGAAGGAATTATGATGCAGGGCCCGGAAAAACGGTGCATTGTGGTCCGTAAGCCGGACGGGGAGCTGGAGGTCAAGACCGAGCCGGTGCCCCGGCGGAAAAAAATCTGGACCCTGCCCCTGCTGCGGGGAATCGTGGGCTTCGGCGCCTCGCTGATTTACGGCGTGAAGGCCCTGATGTATTCCGCCGAGGTGGCCGGCGGGGAGGAGTTTGAAGAGGAGGAGCCCTCCAAATTTGACCTTTGGCTGGAAAAGCACTTTACCAGCGAAAAGGCCATGTCCATTGTGATCACCCTGTCCATGCTTCTGGGCGTGGCCTTCGCCATCGGTCTGTTCATTCTGCTGCCCACCTTCCTGACCGGCGTCATCGGCTGGTTTTGGACTGGAATGCCCCTCTGGGTGCGCAGCGTGATCGAGGGCGTGATCAAGGTGGCGCTCTTTCTGGCTTATCTGTTTCTCTGCTCCCGGACCAAGGAGATGAAACGGGTCTTTTCCTACCACGGAGCAGAGCACAAGACCATTTTCTGCTATGAGAATGGGTTGGAGCTGACGGTGGAGAATGTACGCATCCAGCCCCGGCACCATCCGCGCTGCGGCACCAGCTTCCTGTTTGTGGTGATCGTAATCTCCATTTTCCTGTCCATCGTGATTTTTACGCCCCTTGAGATCGAAAATACCTGGCTGCGGATGCTGCTGCATCTGCTGCTGCTGCCCATTATCGTGGCGGTGACCTACGAATTCAACCGCTATGTGGGCCGGCACAACAATCTGCTGTGCCGAATCCTGCGGGCGCCCGGCCTTTGGATGCAGAACTTCACTACCTTTGAACCGGACGATTCCATGATCGAGGTGGGCATCCGGGCCCTTCAGGAGGTCCTGCCCGAGGTGAAGGGTACCGACCGTTGGTGAGGTGAAGGGGAAATGGCCAAGACCTATAACGACCTGTACTTAGACGCCCGGCGGACCCTGCGGGCCCACGGCGTGGAGGCGGCGCAGCTGGAGGCGAGGGAACTGGTGGCCTATGCCGCCGAAAAGACCCGGGAGCAGTTTTTCCGGGACCTGTCGCTCTATGCCTCAGACCATGTGGAGAAGCGCGTGGCGGAGCTGATGGCCCGCCGTCTGTCTGGAGAGCCGGTGGCCTACATCATCGGGGAGTGGGAGTTTTATGGCCTGACCCTGGATATTTCCCCCGAGGTGCTGGTGCCCCGGGCGGACACAGAGGTATTGGCCCAGCAGGCCATGGATTTTGTGGAGCCCCTGGGCGAAGGCGCGCGGGTGCTGGACCTGTGCGCCGGCTCTGGCTGCGTGGGGCTGGCCATCGCCGCCGGCTGTCCCAATACACGGGTGACGCTGGCGGATATTTCAGACGGGGCCTTGCGCATCTGCCGGCAGAACGTGCGACGGAACAATTTGTCCGCCCGGGTGACCTGTATGAACGTCAATGCGCTGGAGGCGCCCATCCCGAATTTGTGGGATTTCGATTTGATCGTGTGCAATCCGCCCTACATCCGCCACGGAGACATGGCCGGTTTGGACCCGTCGGTGCGGGACTATGAGCCGGCTCTGGCCCTGGACGGAGGCGAGGACGGGCTGGACTTTTACCGGGCGATCACTGAGAAGTGGCGCTCGGCTCTGCGCCTGGGCGGAAAGCTGATGTTCGAGGTGGGCTATGACCAGGCGGACGCGGTGGAAAAGCTGATGGCGCAGCATGGCTATGAACAGATCCGAACCTTCCAGGACACCCATGGAATCTGGCGGGTGGTGGAGGGAACCGCCAACCATTAAATGAGACGAGCCGAAAGGATGGAGTAGTTTGGCAGACAAGAAAAAGATGACGGTGGAGACGGCCACACCCGCCTCCGATAAGAAAAAGGCCCTGGATACGGCCATCGCCCAAATCGAACGGGAGTTCGGCAAGGGCTCGATCATGCGCCTGGGGGAGAACTCCGGGATCGTAGTGGAGGCCATTCCCACCGGCTCTCTGGCGCTGGACATCGCGCTGGGGATCGGCGGAGTCCCCAAGGGCCGCATTGTGGAGATCTACGGGCCGGAGTCCTCCGGTAAGACGACACTGGCCCTTCATATTCTGGCCGAAGCACAGAAGCGGGGGGGCGAGGTGGCCTTCATCGACGCGGAGCACGCGCTGGACCCCGGCTATGCCCGGGCGCTGGGGGTGGACATCGATTCCATGCTGATCTCTCAGCCGGATACCGGCGAGCAGGGCCTGGAGATCTGCGAGGCCCTGGTGCGCTCCGGCGCCATTGACGTGGTAGTGGTGGACTCCGTGGCCGCGCTGACCCCGCGGGCGGAGATCGAGGGCGATATGGGCGATTCCCATGTGGGCCTGCTGGCGCGTCTGATGAGCCAGGCCCTGCGCAAGCTGGCCGGCTCCATCTCCAAGACCAACTGCATTGTGATCTTTATCAATCAGCTGCGGGAAAAGGTGGGCGTGATGTACGGAAACCCGGAGGTCACCACCGGCGGCCGCGCGCTGAAGTTCTACGCCTCGGTGCGCATTGACGTGCGCCGGGTGGAGGCCATCAAGTCCGGCGGCGAGGTAGTGGGCAACCGCACCAAGGCCAAGATCGTCAAAAACAAAGTAGCGCCCCCCTTCCGGGAGGCGGAATTTGAGATCATGTATGGCGAGGGCATCTCCCGTCTGGGTGAGATCGTGGATCTGGCCGTCAAGCTGGACCTGATTCAGAAGTCGGGCTCCTGGTTCTCCATGGGCGAGCTCCGCCTGGGCCAGGGCAAGGACGCGGTGAAGGCCTACCTCCGGGACAATCCGGAGACGGCGGACAAGCTGGAGGCCGAAATTCGCGCCAACGCCTGGAAGCTGATGAGCAACCAGGCCAAGGTCGCGGCCCGGGCCGCCGGACGGGCCGTGGATGTGTCAGCCGACGATTTCGAGGATGAAGATCAGTAAGGTGGAGCCCTCCCAGCGCAAGGAGGGCCGCTGGCTGGTCTGGCTGGAGGACGGCTCCCTGATTCGCATCGGGGAAGGGGACGTGGTGGCCCACGGTCTCTATGCCGGAATGGAATTGAACGACGAAGCGGCGGCCGCCCTGTTGGACGCCGCCGCTTTGCATCGCATGAAACAGAAAGCGCTGAATGCCTTGACGGCCCGCCCCCTGTCCCGGAAGGAGCTGACGCGCAAGCTGACCGCCCGGCCCCGTCCGGACCGGAACGGGGAGGAGGGGGAACTCCCGCCCCAGCCGGACCTGGAACCCCAGGCGGAGGCGGTGGCCGACTGGCTGGAGGGGCTGGGCCTGCTCAACGATTTGGAGTACGCGAAAAATCTGGTGCGCCATTACGAGCGCAAGGGCTATGGGACCCGGAAGATTCGGGACGAGCTCTACCGCCGGGGCGTGCCCCGGGAATACTGGGACGAGGCGTTGGAGGAGCGGGAGGGCTCCGAAGAGGCCATCGACGCCTTTCTGCGCGCCCGCCTGAAGGGGGGCCTTCCCGAGGGGAAGGAGCTCAAACGGGTCACCGACGCCCTGACCCGGCGGGGTTTCTCCTGGCCGGACATCGCCGCCGGGCTGCGCCGCTATGGCGCGGAGGTGGAGGATTAGGGAAACTCTGATTAAATCGGCAAGAGCTGGTGGCGAAGGATTTTTCTTCAGCCGAAAGTTTGGAAAACAGAGGAATACTTGGTGTATTTCCTGTTTTTCAAACTGCACGGATGAGGGAAAAGACCCGTCATCCAGCCGAAGATGATTTATTCAGAGGTTCTTTAGTGCGGCCAGCCCAAGGCTGCGGCCAGGGCGAAGCCCAGGCGGAGGCCGGACCGGAAGAAGTCCTCTTCTTCCAGAGAGATGCGCGCGAACAAAAGTTCCTGGTAAGCCAGCAGGAATCCGGCGCCGAACTGTTCGCGGATCTGCCGCTCCATCTCCAGGAAGCGTTCTTCCTCCGGCTGAGGGCGGTAGCCCGGAAGAAAGCCGAGCGAGTCCAAATGGTCAAAAATACGTTTCAAAATATCATCCATGGCAAGCACGACCTTTCAAAAAAGTTAGGTATTATCTACGCTTAAGTATAGTAGATAATTACTACGCTGTCAAGGGGGAATCCGATTGTTTGACCGAACAAAATTTGCAGCGCGGCTTTTGGCGCTGCGTAAGGAACGAAAACTGGCTCAGGATGTAGTGGCTGAGCTACTGGGAGTGACCCGCACCCAAGTGAGCGATATGGAGCATGGCAAAACCGGCACGACGCTGGAGCGTCTGGTCCAGCTGTGTGAATATTATCAGGTGTCCGCGGATTATCTGCTGGGAATCACCGACGACCCCGCCTGGCGGGGCAAGTCTTGAGCCCGCCCGCCCCGGCGCCGCGGTTCAGAGCATGAAGGTAAAGGAGTTTTACGGTTGAAAGTATCATTTATTTCCCTCGGCTGCGCCAAAAATCTGGTCAATGCCGAGCAGATGATGGCGCTGGTCAAAGCCGCCGGCCACACCATCGTAGGCGACCCGGAGGGCTGCGACGCCGTGGTAGTCAACACCTGCGGCTTTATCGAGACCGCCAAGAGCGAGGCCATTGACACCATCCTGGAGATGGCGCGGCTGAAGGAGGAGGGCAAGCTGCGTAAAATTTTGGTCACGGGCTGCCTGTCCCAGCGCTATCAGGACGAGCTGCTGGAGGAATTGCCGGAGGTGGACGGCGTTCTGGGTACGGGCAGCTATACCGACGTGGTGCCCGCCCTGGAGGCGATGCTGGAGGGCGACCAGCCCACCTTCTTCGGCGACATCGACCACACCATTGAGGACGGCGCGCGTATTCTCTCCACGCCCTCCTATACGGCCTATCTGAAGATCGCGGAGGGCTGCGACAACCGCTGCTCCTACTGCATCATTCCCTACCTGCGGGGCCGCTACCGCAGCCGCACCTTTGAATCGCTGCTGGAGGAGGCGAAGGGCCTGGCCGAGCAGGGCGTGCAGGAGCTGATCGTGGTGGCCCAGGACATTACCCGCTACGGCACCGATCTGTACGGCCGCCGCCGGCTGGGCGAGCTGCTGGAGGCGCTGTGCAAGCTGCCCTTCCACTGGATTCGCCTCCACTATCTCTACCCCGATGAGGTGGACGACGCGCTGCTGGATGTGATCGCCTCCCAGCCCAAGATTCTCCACTACATCGACATCCCCATCCAGCACGCCAACGACAAGCTGCTCAAGGCCATGAACCGCCGGGGCACCAAAGCGGAGATCAGCGCCCTGCTGCGCCGGATGCGGGAGAAGATGCCCGACCTGGTGCTGCGGACCTCTATCATCGTGGGCCTGCCCGGAGAGGGCGAGGCGGAGTTCGAGGAGCTGTGCCAGTTCATGGCGGAGCACGAGTTCCAGCGGGCCGGCGTGTTCCCCTTCTCGCCGGAGGAGGGCACCCCCGCCGCGGAAATGGAGAATCAGGTGGACCGGGACGTGGCCCTTCGCCGGGCCGAGCTGCTCATTGATGTGCAGTCCCGGGTCATGGACCGCTGGAATGAGAGCCGCCTGGGCACCGTCATGGAGGTGCTCTGCGAGGGCTTTGATTCCAATATGGGCTGTTACGCGGGGCGGACCTTCGCCGACTCCCCCGATGTGGACGGCCATGTGTATTTTACTGCCGCGGGGCTGGTACCGGCCGGCAGCTTCGTTCCGGTGCGCATCACGGGCGTCAGCGACGGCGACCTGACCGGAGAGATCGAGGACTGAGGAGAAAAGGAGCGTAACCCATGAATATTGCCAATAAAATTACCATGTTCCGGGTCGTTTTGATTCCCGTGTTCCTCATTGTGCTCTATTGGGGCTTCCCATACAGTACCTATGTGGGCCTTGGAATCTTTATCCTGGCCAGCCTGACGGACTTTCTGGACGGCTATCTGGCCCGCAGCCGCAATCTGGTCACGGATTTCGGCAAATTCATGGACCCGCTGGCGGATAAGGTGCTGGTGGTGACCGCCATGCTGTGGTTCACCCAGACCGGGCGGATGCCCGCCTGGGCGGTGGCCATCGTGATTTTCCGGGAGTTCGCGGTCTCCGGGATGCGGCTGATCGCTGTGGAGAAGGGACGGGTCATCGCCGCCGGCTGGTCCGGCAAGGTCAAGACCGCCTCCACGATGGTGTGCCTATGCCTGATGTTCCTGCCCATTCCGGACGTGCTGGTCTGGGTATGCGTAGCGGTCATCGTGATCACCACGGTCTATTCCGGCGCGGAATATTTTATCAAGAACCGCGACGTATTCAGCGGGGAAATGTAATCAGAGGCGGGGCCGAAAGGCCCCGCCCTTTTTGCAGACATTCCGGTAAATAGAACATGAAACAGGCCCCCTCCAGATCAAATCTGGAGGGGGCCTGTTCGCGGTCAGAAAGAGGGAAGGCTGGAATCAGTTCAGATACATCCGGAAGAAGGACTCCAGCTTGTCAAAGGGGATGGCGTTCTTGCCGCCGCCGTCGTACAGATCGGTATGCACCGCATCGGGGATTATGAGCAGCTCCTTGTTGGCGGCATAGGGGTTATCCTTCACCATGGCGGCATAGGCGTCCCGGCTGAAGTAGCAGGAGTGGGCCTTCTCCCCGTGCATCACCAGAACGGCGGAGCGAATCTCATTGCTGTACTGGAGAATGGGCTGGTTGAGGAAGGACATGCAGCCGGTCACGTTCCAGCCGCCATTGGAGTTCAGGGAGCGGGGATGGTAGCCGCGCTGGGTCTTGTAGTAGTCGTGATAGTCCTTCACGAAGAAGGGCGCATCCTCCGGCAGGGGATCCACCACGCCGCCGCCCAGGGCATAGGAGCCGTTTTTGTAGTCCTCGATCCGCTGGGCATTCAGGGCCCGCTTCTTCTCATAACGGGCCGCCTCACTGTTCTCGGAATCAAAGTAGCCTTTGGCGTTGACCCGGGTCATATCGTACATAGTGGAGGCCACGGTAGCCTTGATTCGGGTGTCCAGGGCCGCCGTGTTCAGGGCCATGCCGCCCCAGCCGCAGATACCGATGATGCCGAGTTTGTCCGGGTCCACATCCTCCCGCAGGGAGAGGTAGTCCACAGCCGCCTGGAAGTCCTCGGTATTGATGTCGGGGGAGGCCATATACCGGGGCTGACCGCCGCTCTCGCCGGTAAAAGAGGGGTCGAAAGCCAGGGTGAGGAAGCCCCGTTCCGCCATGGTCTGGGCATAGAGGCCGGAGGCCTGCTCCTTAACCGCACCGAAGGGACCGCACACCGCGATGGCGGCCAGCCGCCCCGACACGTCCTTGGGCTTGTAGAGGTCCGCCGCCAGGGTGATGCCGTAGCGGTTGTGGAAGGTCACCTTGCTGTGCTCCGCTTTGTCGCTCCGGGGAAAGGTCTTATCCCATTCCTGCGTCAGCTTCAATGCTTCCAAATATGCCATACAAATTCTCATCCTTTCTATGGATTGACTCTTTATACCGCGTGGGACCGAATAGGCCGAATCACACGGGCCGGTACGCCGCCTACCACCGTATTGGGGGGCACGTCTTTTGTGACCACCGCGCCGGCGGCTACAATGGCTCCATCCCCGATGGTCACGCCCGGCGTTATGGTGGCGTGGGAGCCGATCCAGACGTGTTTCCCGATGACGATGGGGCCAGGAATCGTCTCATTGCGGTTGGTCGTGTCCTCGTCGTGATTCAAGGTCGCCAGTACGACGCTGTGGCCCAGCAGAGCTCCGTCTCCGATGACGATGCCGCCCTGGTCCTGAAAGTGGCAGCCGGCATTGATAAAAACGTTTGCTCCGATGGTAATGTTCTGACCGTAGTCTGTGTAAAAGGGAGGAAAGAGGCAGAAGCCTTCGCCCACTGGCTTTCCAATCAATTCGGAGAAGAGACGGACGACCTCCTCTGGCTCATGGTAGCGGTAATTTAACTCCGCCGTCAGCTTCATCGCGCGCTGGACCGCAATGCGCTGATACTGGTAAGTGGGGATTCCCAGGGCATTTGCCTTTGCTTCGATGTCTTCGTAACCCATTGCTGTGGTACCTCGATTCTGAGATGGAGTCTGCCACCGGCCTGCTGCTACGCTGTATAGCCGTCAGACGGTTTTGCGCCGCAGTGCGCCGCCGGTCGGGGTTTGCGGGGCGATTGGCGGCACGTGCATTCACTTTTTCACATCTTAAGTATAAAACATGAGTTATAAAATATCAAATGCATATAATAGATAGAAAACTATATAAATTAAGTATAGAAAAGACTGGCAGCACAGCGAGACCGAGTTGCGTAACAGGGCTGGAATCCGTCTCTTTACAAATCTTACAGGGTTTTTATTGTTTTTTACGCAAGGATGATAGCACGCCGGAATGGGGAACGCTACAATAAACGAGGTTCAGATTCAACGCGAACTCAGAAAACTGACAAGATGGAGGAACGAATACCCATGAACCTGAAGAAAAAGCTTTCTCTGCTCCTGGCCGGCGCTACCCTGGCCGGCGCTCTGGCCGGCTGCTCGACGCAGGCGGCCGGCGGCGATACCTCCGGCACGCAGACCAGCGGCACGGTGGCGCTGACGTCCGCCTCCGGCGACCAGAGCGCGGCGCCGAAGTATGTATTCCTGTTTATCGGCGACGGCATGAGCTATCCCCAGATTCAGTCCACCGCCGACTATCTGGGCGCGCTGGAGGATGAGGACTATTTCCAGGCCCAGCCCAGTCTGGACGATAACGAGGGCGCGATTTTGGACGGCCCCTCCTACCTCAACTTCATGAATTTTGAGTCCGTGGGCTCCGCCGTGACCTACGACTCCAACAGCTTTGCGCCCGACTCCGCCTCCACGGCCACGTCCATCTCCACCGGCCACAAGACCTACTCCGGCTCCATCAACGTGGACGAGACTGGCACCATTGAGTACGAGACCATCAGCGAAAAGCTGAAGGACCAGCATGACTGGAAGATCGGCGTGATCACCTCGGTCAACCTCAACCACGCCACCCCCGCCGCCTTCTACGCCCATCAGGCCAGCCGTTCCAGCTATTACGAGATTGGCCTGGAAATGATCGAGTCCGACTTTGATTACTTCGCCGGCGGCGCGCTGCTCAGCCCCACGGGCTCCGACGGAAATCAGACCGACCTCTATCAGCTGGCGGAGCAGGCCGGTTATAACGTGGTCCGCACTCAGGCCGAGGCTGAGCAGGTCACCGATGGCCCGGTGATCATCGTGGATGAGCACCTGGCTGACTCCGATGCCATGGCCTATGAGCTGGACCGCACCGACGATATGTGGTCTCTGGCCGACTATGTGGAGACGGGCATCGAGGTCCTGGACAACGAGAACGGCTTCTTCATGATGTGCGAGGGCGGCAAGATCGACTGGGCCTGCCACGCCAACGACGCCGCTTCCACCATCCATGACACCATCGCCCTGGCCGACGCGGTGCAGGTAGCCATCGACTTCGCCGCCGAGCACCCCGACGAGACCCTGATCCTGGTCACCGGCGACCACGAGACCGGCGGCCTGACCATCGGCTTTGCCGGCACCGACTACGACACCTATCTGACCCTGCTGGAGAGCCAGAAGATCTCCTATGCCAAGTACGACAGCGACTATGTGGCCGCCTACAAGGAAAACAAGACCTCCTTCGAGGACGTGCTGGCCGACATCGAGGAGCTGTTTGGCCTCAAGACCGAGGGCGAGGAAGGCGATAAGCTGGTCCTCACCGAGTATGAGCTGGAGCAGCTGCGCGCCGCTTATGAAAAGAGCATCAACGGCACGGCCGCCAGCGAGTATGAGCAGGAGGAGTACGTGCTCTACGGCACCTATGAGCCGCTGAGCGTTACCATCACCCACATCATCAACAACAAGTCCGGTATCTCCTTCACCTCTTACAGCCACACCGGCCTGCCCGTTGCCGTGCTGGCCCAGGGCGTGGGCTCTGAGGTGTTCAACGGATACTACGACAACACCGAGATTTATAACAAGCTGGCGGATCTGCTGGACGTGAAGTAAGCGGCCCGGAAACGTCATATCGCCCGCAAGGGGTGGAGCGTTGCTCCACCCCTTGTAAATCGTCACAGAAAGGAAACCGCTGTTATGCTCAAATCCCTGCAAGCCAAGCTGGACCTGCGCTACCAGGCTCCGGTGCTGGTCTGCCTTCTTTTGATTGTCGTGCTCTTGATTCTGCCCACCGGCTATGAGGGCGCCATCCAGTACCAGGACGCCGACCGGTGCGCGGCCCGGGTGCTGTCGGTGGACAATTCCGCCATTATCGACACGGGGCTGGTCCGTTCCGGCGAACAGCTGTGTGAGCTGGAGCTCCTGGGGGGCCGCTTCCAGGGGCAGACCGCCACCGGCGTCAATATGCTCAACGGCTCCCTGGAGCAGGATAAAATCTTCGCCCCCGGCGACAAGGCCATGGTGGTGGTCAGCTATCAGGGGGATACGATTCTCTCTGTCACCATGACCGACCATTACCGCTTGAATCTGGAACTGGTGCTGGCAGTCCTGTTCGCGGTATTTCTCATCCTCTTTGCGGGCCGGACCGGCGTGCGCGCCATTCTCTCCTTTGTCCTGACGGTGCTCACCCTGTGGAAGGTGCTGGTGCCGGTCTACCTCAAGGGGTACAATCCCATCTACGTCGGCCTGCTGGTGACACTGGCCCTGACCCTGATGATCATCGCGCTGGTCTATGGCTTTGATCAGCGCTGCTTTGCCGCGGTGTCCGGCGCTTTCCTGGGGATTTTGGTCACCTGCGTGTTGGGAATGATTTTTACCGATCTGTTCCAGATTCACGGCGCGGTCATGTCCTATTCCGAGAGCCTGCTCTATGCGGGCTATCAGGACCTGAACCTGACACAGATCTTCATGGCCTCCATCTTTATCGGGTCCTCTGGCGCGGTGATGGATCTGGCCGTGGATATCAGCTCGGCGGTCAACGAGGTAGTGGAGAAGCGGCCGGACATCAGCTGGCGAGAGGCGGTGGGCTCCGGTATGAACGTGGGCCGGGCCGCCATGGGCACCATGACCACCACACTGCTGCTGGCCTATTCCGGCGGCTATGTGGCGCTGCTGATGGTATTCATGGCCCAGGGCACGCCGCTGTATAACATCCTCAATTATAAATATGTCGCCTCTGAGATCATCCATACCGTAGTCGGTTCCTTTGGCCTGGTGACGGTGGCTCCGCTGACAGCTTTGACCTCCGGTATCCTGCTGACCCGGAAAAAACGGCGGCAGCTGGCCCAGGCAGCTGAACCCAAAACGGAGGAGACGCCCTCGGTCTGAGCGTCCCGGAAAAACAACAATCGAATCCCAAAATCCAGCCGCCCGGCGCATTGCGCCGGGCGGCTGGTTAAGCGTGTCAAAAAAACTCGCAGAGTTCGCGCCATCAGGTGCGAAGAAATTCAAATCTGTTTTCGCCCGTGACATGTGCGTGGGCGAAAACACTTCTCGGCCCGCAAGTGTGGAATTTGTCCCTCCCTCGTGGACAAATTATGCGCGCAGCGGGCTGCATACTCGCCGAAAGCGACCTTTGCTTTCGGCAAAAGCTGTCGAAAATACTTTTTCGACAGCCTCGGCAGCCGCCTGGCGCATTGTGCGCCGGGCGGCTGGCTGTTTGGAATACACTCTTATTCAAACTGGCTGTAATAGAGGGAGGTGTAAGCACCCTTCTTGGCCAGCAGGGTCTTGTGGTCGCCCTGCTCGATGATGTTGCCGTTGGCCATAAACAGAATGTTGTCCGCGTCCCGGATGGTGGACAGGCGGTGGGCGATGACGAAGCTGGTACGTCCGTTCATCAGCTCCTTCATGGCCTTGCCGATCTCCACCTCGGTACGGGTATCCACGCTGGAGGTGGCCTCATCCAAAATCAGGATGGGGGGATTGCACAGGAACACGCGGGCGATGGTCAGCAGCTGCCGCTGGCCGGCGGAGAGGTTGGAGGCCTCGTTGTCCAGCACCGTGTCGTAGCCCTGCGGCATGGTGCGGATAAAGTAGTCCACCTTGGCGGCTTTGGCCGCGGCCACGATCTCCTCGCGGCTGGCATTCGGTTTGCCGTAGGCGATGTTCTCGGCCACGGTCCCGCCAAACAGCCAGGTATCCTGAAGCACCATGCCGAAGTTGCGGCGCAGGCCGGAACGGCTCATGTCCGCGGTGGGGACTCCGTCCACGGTGATCCGGCCGCCGTTGACCTCATAGAAGCGCATCAGCAGGTTGATCAACGTGGTCTTGCCGGCGCCGGTAGAACCCACGACGGCGATCTTCTGACCGGGCTGGGCGGTGAAGCTGATGTCCTGCATCAGCAGGCGGGACGGGTCATAGCCAAAGCTGACGTGCTCGAAAGCGATACGGCCTTCGGCCCGCTCCAGCACGGCAGGATGGACGGGGTCGGGACGCTCCTCCTCCTCATCCAGCAGCTCGAAGGTCCGCTCCGCGGAGGCCAGGGCGGCCTGGAGGGAGTTGATCATGTAGGAGGCCTCGGTCAGAGGCTCCGCCGTCTGGTTGACGTACTGGAAGAAAGCCTGGACCACGCCCACGGTCATCGTGCCGTCCAGCATGGCCTTACCGGCGATGATGGCGATGACCACCTGGGCCAGATGGGTCAGCAGACGAATCAGGGGGTTGACGCAGTTGGTCAGGAAGTCGGCCTTCTGGTTGGCGGCCCGGTTGGCCTCGGCGGCCTCGGATACCTTCTGAATGCTCTCAGCCTCGTGGTTGTACGCCTTGATGACGTTGCGGCCGTTGTAGTATTCCTCCACGATACCGGTGAGCACGCCGATGGTCTCCTGGCGCTCCGCAGCACAGCGCAGGTTTTTCCGGGCTACGTAATTCGTGACTACCACGCCGATGACCATGAACACCAGGAACAGCAGGGTCAGAGGCACACTGTAATAGAACATGACGATGAGAGAACCAATGATGGTGCCGATGGCCACGATGAGCTTGAGCAGACCGGTCTGGAGGGTCTCGGAGATCTTATCCAGGTCATTGGTGACCCGGCTGAGGATCTCGCCGGCCTTGTTCTGGTCAAAGAAGCGCAGGGGCAGCCGGTTGAGTTTTTTGGCAACCTGGGTGCGCAGCTCCAGCACCAGGCTTTCTGCCACGTTGGCCATCAGATAGGACTGGAGGTAGTAGAACAGCCAGGTAAAAAGATACATGATGGTGAGCTGAATGAGCTCCCGCCCCATGGTCCCGAGGACGGAAAAGGGCGTTCCGGCGCTCCAGGCGGCCTGGACGCTCTGCCACAGGTGGTCGATGACCACGGCGCTGTACATGGGGTTCCAGATGCTCAGAATCACATAGATGACAATGGATACGGCCACGACCGTCAGACGGACCCGCTGGCCGTGAAGCTGGCGGAACAGCCGGACCACCGTGCTGCGGGTATTCTGAGGGACTTCATGCTCGATTCCGGCAAATTTCTTGTTCGGACTCATGCCTCCTGAGCCTCCTTTGTCTGGGATTCATAGATTTCCTGATAGACCTTGCAGGTCGCCAGAAGTTCCTCATGGGTGCCGATGCCCGCCATGCGGCCCTCGTGGAGGACCACGATCTGATCGGCGTGACGGATCGAGCTGACCCGCTGGGCGATGATCAGCACCGCCGCGTCCTTCGTCTCCGCCGCCAGGGCGTGGCGCAGGGCGGCGTCGGTCTTAAAGTCCAGGGCGGAGAAGCTGTCGTCGAAGATGTATAGCTCGGGCTTTTTCACCAGGGCCCGGGCAATGGACAACCGCTGCTTCTGACCGCCGGAAAAGTTGGTGCCGCCCTGGGCCACGTGGGAATTGAGCCCATCGGGCAGAGAGCGGATGAAGTCCCCGGCCTGGGCCACGTCGGCGGCGTGCATCAGCTCGGCTTCGGTGGCGTCTTTGCGGCTGTACCGCAGGTTATCGGCGATGGTGCCGGAGAACAGCCAGGCTTTCTGCTGGACATAACCCAGATGATCCCGGAGGTATTGCTGGGTCATCTGGCGAATATCGGTCCCGTTGAGCGCAATGGAGCCGCCGGTCACATCGTGGAAACGAAGAATCAGGGACGCCACGGTGGACTTGCCGCTGCCGGTGCCGCCGATGATGGCGGTGGTCTGGCCCCGGCGGCAGACGAAATTCAGGTGGCCCAGAGTGTCGTTCTCCGCGTCGTGGAACCGGAAAGAGACGTCCCGGAAGGCCAGCACTTCCTGAGTAGAGGAATCCTCCGCGGGGTCCCGGTCCACCAGGTCGGTGATCTCGGGGGAATGGTCCAGCACCAGGCGGACGCGCTCGCAGCATTCCAGCGCGCGGGGCAGGGTAAGAATGACCATTTGAGCCATCATCAGGAAGAACAGCACCAGCATGGCATACTCAATCACGGCGGTGATGTCGCCGATCTGGAAGGTGCCGGCACTGATATGCCCGCCGCTGAGCCAGTAGACGATGACTACAAAGAAGTTGATGCAGAAGAAGGAGAGACCGTCCAGGTTGGCAAACAGCCGGTTGGCCTTGATCGAGGTGCTGGCATAGCCGGAGAACGCGGTGGTCATGCGGCCGATTTCCCGCTCCTCATTGTTGAACGCACGGACCACCCGCACGCCGGTGATGTTTTCCAGCAGAACGGTGCTCATGCGGTCCAGCAGCTTTTGCAGCCGGCGGAACAGGGGGGAAGCGCTGCGCATAATGCCCAGAGCCAGCAGCAGGACCACGGCTACCACCGCCAGCAGGATCAGCCCCATCTGCACGTCCAGGCCAAAAGTCAGGGCCAGGGCGATGATACAGATGACAGGGACGGGAATGATCATTTGGATGGTGCTGGTCAGGGCGAACTGAATCGTCGTGATGTCCGAGATGGTGCGGGTGGTGATGGAGGCGGTGCCGAACTGCCGGAAGTCGTAGACCGACAGCTTCAGGGATTTGGCATAGATGGCCTCCCGCATATCCTTACCCACCCGGGCAGACAGCGTGGCGCAGGCGTAGCCGCCCAAAATGGCGCAGGCGCCAGCCAGAACGGATACGACCGCCATCTGCACGCCGGTGCGCACGATAGCGTCAAAGGTTGCGCCAGAGGTTCCGGCATTGAGCATCTCCGCCACCAGGGTGGGGATAAACAGTGCACCCGCCACGTCCATGATCAGCAGGATGATGGTCGCAAGGCAGAGTTTCCAATGCGGCTTGAGAAAACGTAAGATCAGCTTCATGGTAAAAAGGCTCCTTTCTGTGCGGAACGAAGAAAAAATGCGCCCGGTCACTGTGTAACCGAGCGCACTCGACATCTTCTCCGACCCGTGTGATTGCGATCACAGGTCCTCCGATGAGTCAGCATTGAATTGTGTGGAATCGCGTAAAAGCTGGAGTAAGGTGGTGCTGAACTTATGGGTCAGCTGAGTTAGCGCCTCCTGCTCCTTGACGGTCAGGAGGGACCAGGCCTGCTCCTCCAGACTTAGAGCGGGCAGAATACGCGCCTGGACAAATCGTTCTCCCTGATGTGTGAGCACAGCCTGCTTACTGCGCTGGTCACGTTCCATGGGAATCAGGCAAATCAGACCTTTTCGCACCAATAGCTTGAACGCGGAATTCAGCGTCTGGCGGCTGATGCTGAGTTGTTCACTGATTTCCCGCTGTGTCCGAACTCCGTCCTGAATAAGGACCAGGGACCAAAACTCCGGATAGGACAGGCCGCAGGATTTCGCCAGCAGACTGTATACCGCGTCAAACTCCATAGAGGCCTCCCGAAAGGCGTCCAGCCAAGGGTTCGCTTCTGAATCAGGCGGCATTTGCTTCCCCCCCCTTTTTTTATCCGATTTCATACTATATGAATTCGGACTGTTGCAGATGATACCACAGGACGATGGGAATGTCAACCCCCTTTTTGCAGGGAAACGGATACGATTTATTTCCCATTGTACCCGGGGAGAAAATGTGATAAAATACGACCAAAACAACCAGAGAAGGAAAGATGGGGGAATCGAGTATGGAACCCGTGATTCAGAAATTCCGCGGCGCGGTCCTGGGCGGCTTCAACCGCAGAGATGTGCTGAACTACATTGAACAGACCGCGCGGGAGAGCAGTCAGAAGATCGCCGCGCTGACCCAGCAGCTGGAGGAGACAAGCCGGGAGAAAGAGGAACTGGCCGCGGCCCTGTCGGGCCTGCGTTCCCAGAGCGGCGATCTGGCCGAGCAGGAGGCTAAGGTGCGGGCGTCCCTGGAGGAGAGCACCCGCACGCTGACCCGGGTGCGGGGCGAGCTTCAGGTGGCCCAGGGTCAGCTGACGGTGGCCAAAAAGGAGCTGGCCGATCTCCAGGCCAAGGTGGCCCAGCTGGAGCCTATGGCGCAGCGATACGAGGCGCTGAAGGACCGGGTGGCGACGGTGGAGCTGGATGCGCACCGGAAAGCCCAGGCCACGCTGGACGAGGCGGAGAGCCAGGTCGCCCAGCTCCGGCAGGACGCCGCCCAGTGGGTGGCGCAGCTGTCCGGCAGCTACGAGGCCATCCGGGACCAGGTGAAGGCCTGCGCTCAGACGGCCGAGGCGGCCTGCCACGCCTTTGAGGCGGCGGAAGAGGATTACCAGTCTCTCCGGCGCCGGGTCACCGAGGAAACGAAGCAGGAGAGCGGGGTGGGCGCCCAATGAGCCAGACCTACCACTTGACTACCCAGGAGCTCCCGGCGAAGGTGGCCGCTCTGCGGGCCGGAGACCGCGTTGTGCTGACCGGAACCATCTATACCGCCCGGGACGCGGCCCACAAGCGCCTGTTTCAGCTCTTGGACGAGGGAAAACCTCTGCCCTTTGACCTGAAGGGAGCGGTCATCTATTATGCGGGTCCCACGCCGGGCCAGCAGGGTATGGCGGTGGGGGCCTGCGGCCCCACCACATCCAGCCGCATGGATGGGTTCGCGCCCCGGCTGCTGGACCTGGGCCTGACCGCGATGATTGGAAAGGGCGACCGCGCCCCGGCGGTGCAAGAGGCCATTGTCCGCAACGGCGCGGTCTATTTTGCCGCCGTGGGCGGGGCGGGGGCGCTGATTGCCAAGTGCATTGAAACGGCGGACGTCATCGCGTTCGACGACCTGGGCTGCGAGTCCATCAAGCGGATGACGGTGCGTGATTTCGCCGTAACGGTGGCTATCGACGCGCAGGGGAATAACCTTTATCAAATGGGTAAAAAAGAATATGCTGTCCCAGGCGGCGTATAAAAAGGAGCCGGTTTCTCTCAGAGAAACCGGCTCTTAGTCTGTCGAAAAAGGCAAAGGCAATGCAAGAAGCGATGACTTTCTTGCATTGACAAAAGCCCTCGGCAGAGTTTTGCCGACCCGAAGGCGGCAAAATAAGATGAAATTCCAAAATTACGAGGACATGTGCCTCGGAATTTTGACTTCTCAGCCTGTAAGCGTGCGAGCGTAGCGAGTGCGTCGCAGCAGGCTGTATCTTCTCTCAAAAATGCTTGCATTTTTGAGAAGCGTGTCGACAAAGTCGACACGCTGAGAGCCGGTTTCTCTCAGAGAAACCGGCTCCTTTTTTACAGGGCTCAGAGGGAAGGCAGCTCTGCGGGGGTATGCAGGCGATAGGTGGCCTCAATGGAGGGATCGTCGCTGCGCCGGCCCCAGAGCGCCAGCGCGTGGTCCACACCGGCGTTTTTGCCGCAGCCCATGTCGTGGACGCTGTCGCCAATGAAGAGAACCTCCTCCGGTTTGGCCCCGGATTTGGCCAGATAGGCCAGCATGGGGCCCGCCTGGGGCTTGTGCGTCTCGCTGTCGTCCGCCAGAATGACGGTGTCGAACCGGGGCTCCAGACCGAGGGGCAGGAAATCGTGTTCGTACTCGTAGCGGTTTTTGGAGGTCAGCAGACCGAGAGAGGCGCCTTTGGCCTTCAGCGCGTCCAAAACCGGGAGAATACCATCGAATACGGTGATCAGGTGCCGGTAGTCGGCAAAATAGTGGTTCCAGAGCTTGTGCCCGCGCTCCACATCCGCGATGCCGAGCCAGCGCATGGTATCGTCCGCGCTCATACCGAAGGCCTGATAGAGATGCTCCGCCGGCAGGTCCTGGCCCAGCAGGTCCACCGCCACCTGGTGCAGAGAGGGAATCGCGGCGGCCTCACTGTCGATCAGCGTGCCGTCAATGTCAAATACATAATGCCGATACATCTTACACCCGCCCAATGTCCGTCCGGAAATGCATCCGTTCGAAGGTGATCTCTTTGGCCGCCAGATAGGCGCGGTCAATGGCCTGCTCCAGATCTCCGGCCACGGCGGTCACGCCCAGCACGCGGCCGCCCTTGGTGACCAGACGGCCCTCCGCATCCAGCGCGGTGCCCGCATGAAAGACCTTGACCTGGTCCAGCTGCTCGGCCCGGTCGATTCCGGTGATGGGATAGCCGCTCTGATAGGCCACGGGATAGCCGCCGGAGGCCAGCACCAGACAGCAGGCCGCGCCGTCCTTCCAGCGGATGTCCAACTGGTCCAGCGTACCGGCCCGGCAGGCCTGGAAAATGTCCAGCAGGTCGGAGTCCAGCAGGGAGAGGACCGCCTGACATTCGGGGTCGCCGAAGCGGGCGTTGTACTCCACCACCTTGGGGCCCTCCGGGGTGAGCATCAGGCCGAAGTAGAGCACGCCGTGGAAGGGACGGCCTTCAGCTTTAAGGGCGGCCATGGTGGGCAGAAAAATTTCCTCCATGCAGCGCTTGGCCACCTCCGGGGTATAGTTGGGGGAGGGGGAGATGGCGCCCATGCCGCCGGTGTTGGGGCCCTGATTGCCGTCAAAGGCCCGCTTGTGGTCCTGGGAAGAGGGCATGGGGGCGATGTGCTCTCCGTCGGCAAAGGCCAGCACTGTGACCTCCGGGCCGGTCATGCACTCTTCGATGACCACTTTGGCGCCGGAGGCGCCAAACTTGCCGCCCTCCATCATGTCCCGGGCCGCCTGCTGAGCCTCCTCCACGGTCTGCGCCACTACCACCCCCTTGCCCAAGGCCAGGCCGTCGGCCTTGACCACGATGGGAGCGCCCTGAGTCTGGATGTAATCTAACGCAGGCGCAAGCTCTGTAAAGGTTTGATACTTGGCAGTTGGAATGTGATACATCTCCATCAGATGTTTGGAGAAGATCTTGCTGGCCTCGATGATGGCGGCGTTCTGCCGGGGACCAAAGGCGGGAATGCCCGCCGCCTCCAGCGCGTCCACCATGCCCAGGGCCAGGGGATCGTCGGGGGCCACGACCACGAAATCCATTTTATGCTCCTGAGCCCAAGCCACCATAGCGTCCACATCGGTGGCCTGGATGGCCACGCACTGGGCGACTTGGGCGATTCCGGCGTTGCCGGGCGCGCAGTAAAGGGCGGTGACGGCCGGACTCTGAGCCAGCTTCCAGCAGATGGCGTGCTCCCGCCCGCCTCCGCCCACAACGAGCACTTTCATACAGGCACCTCGTTTCAATCATTTCCGCCGCCGGCGGAAAGCAATTTAATCTGTTTTTGGGGGAATTCACTTTCCCCAAAAACACCACGACCCGCGCCCCGCGGCGCGAAACCGGGGGTATCGGGCCAAGTCGCCGGCTTTGCCGGCACGCAGCCCGTATCCAGGGGGTATTGGATACCCCCTGGAAGGTCCTTAATGGTGGAACAGTCTCACTCCCGTAAACGCCATGGCGATTCCGTATTTGTCGCAGGTGGCGATCACATGGTCGTCCCGGATGGAGCCGCCGGGCTGGGCGATGTAGCACACGCCGCTCTTGCGGGCCCGCTCCACGTTGTCGCCGAAGGGGAAGAAGGCGTCAGAGCCCAGGGAGACGCCGGTGAGCTTCGCACCCCACTCCTTCTTCTCCTGGGCGGTGAGCACCTCGGGCTTGGTGCGGAAGGTGTTCTGCCAGACGCCGTCGGCCAGAAGATCCTCATACTCGTCGGAGATGTACAGGTCAATGGCGTTGTCCCGGTCGGGCCGGCGGATGCCGTCCACAAAGTCCAGGGCCAGGACCTTGGGGTGCTGGCGCAGCCACCAGATGTCCGCCTTATTGCCCGCCAGACGGGTGCAGTGGATGCGGGACTGCTGGCCCGCGCCCACGCCGATGGTCTGGCCGTCCTTGACGTAGCAGACCGAGTTGGACTGGGTGTATTTCAGGGTAATGAGGGCCAGGACCAGATCGTTTTTGGCCGCCTCGGGCAGCGTCTTGTTCTGGGTGGGCAGCTCGTTGAGCAGGGACTTGTCGATGGTGTAGTTGTTGTAGCCCTGCTCAAAGATCACGCCGTAGATGGAGCGGCGCTCAATGGGGGAGGGCTCATAATCCGGGTCGATCTGCACCACGTTGTAGCCGCCCTTGCGCTTGGTTTTGAGAATTTCCAGGGCCTCCGGCGTGTAGGAGGGGGCGATGATGCCGTCGGAGACCTCCAGCGCCAGCAGGCGGGCGGTAGCCGCGTCGCACTCATCGGACAGGGCCGCCCAATCGCCATAGGAGCACAGCCGGTCGGCGCCCCGGGCCTTGGCGTAGGCGCAGGCAATGGGGGTCAGCTCCATGCCCTCCACAAAGTACATCTGCTTTTCCACCGCAGAGAGGGGGGTGCCCAGCGCCGCGCCGGCGGGGGAGACGTGCTTGAAGGAGGCGGCGGCAGGCAGGCCGGTGGCCTTTTTCAGGGCCTTGACCAGCTGCCAGGAGTTGAGGGCATCCATAAAATTGATGTAGCCGGGCTTTCCGTTGAGCACCGTGACGGGCAGTTCGCCCTCCTCCATGAAAAGCCGGGCAGGCTTCTGGTTGGGATTACAGCCATATTTCAGTTCCAGCTCAGTCATGATTCAACCCTCCTGATGTTTGTTTCGAATGACGGTTTCCGTTTCGCCGGTGGCGATGTCCAGATAGCGCACAAACAGAGAGACCTTATTGTCGGCGTTCAGGCTTTCCCAGATCAGGCCGGCGAATTCCTGGGCAGAGGCGGCGGGGATGGCTATCTGTTCCGGCTCTCCTTCAAAGGAGGGGAGGGGATCGCCGTCGCCCATGTAGGTGTGGATAAAGTGGCCCTGGCCGGCCAGGGGCGCATTGTACTCAAAGAAGAAGCGTTGGCAACGGGTCGGGTCTCCATTGGCCGATTTCAAAATGGACAGCTTGTAGCTGCCATCCGGTGCCAACAGACCAGAAATGCGGGGGGTATAATTCGGGGCGTCCGGCTCGAATTCCCGGGTGCGCAGGCCTGCGGCGAAGCTCTGGCCCGCCAAAAGCGCATCCCGAATGGTGTCGGTCTGGTCGCCATTGGTGACCACTGTGCCCCGGCCTACTTGGCGGACCGGGTGGTAGATGATCAGGGAGGGGTCGGTCATCTTGGCCGGATCAAAGGCCTGCGTGCGGATTCCGTCCTCGGTCTCCACAAAGATACGGTTGCGGGAATTCTCGCTGCGGCCCATGATGAAGTAGGCCATGACGGCCTTTTTGCCGTCCGGGGACTTACCCAGCACGATGCCCCGGCCGGGGTAGGAATTGGCGCGCAGAAGCGCGGAAAGATCAAGTGTTTTCATCCGTATCCTCCTTGTTCGAATTATCAGAAATATGTGTAGTGTTCGGATCTTCCGGGGGGGCGGAAGGGAGGCTTTTCCACCAGAGGCACAACAGGGCAATGCCCATCAGAAGCATTAGAAGGCTGCCCAGCGCCAGAAGCAGAGCAGAGGAATTGAGCAGACCGGCGATAGTCAGTTGCCCGCCGCCAAGAAACAGAAACCCGGAGGAGATCAGAAAAGTATGGGGCGATTTCATGACACATGCTCCTTTCCGTACTCAGGGGATAAAAGAGGAGAAATTGGTATGCAGAAGCGCGGAAGACCAGCGTATCGGAAGGGGAATCAGCCCCGTAAGGGTAAGGAGCGCACGAGAAGCCAGTTATTCCCGGAACCGAGGAAATTTCCGATCGCGGACAGAAGAATCCCACCCAGGAACAGAAAACCGTTTACCGGAATTGGAGAATCGAATCCATTCGCTTCATAAACATCTGTCCCTTTCAAAGGGGTTATGCTTCCAAAATGCGGACGATCCGCCCCTCTACCTTCAACCGGTCCTGACAGAAGAGCGCCACAGCCTGCGGGAGAATCTTCCACTCCGCCTGCTCCATGATTCGCTTTTGCAGGACCTCGGGCGTGTCGCCCTCCCGGACTTCCACTGCCTGTTGCAGGACGATGGGGCCGCCGTCAGGCTCCTCGGTCACAAAGTGGACCGTGGCGCCGGATACCTTGACCCCATATTCCAGCGCCTTTTCATGGACGTGAAGCCCGTAAAAGCCGGCGCCGCAGAAGGAGGGAATCAGGGCGGGGTGGACGTTGAGGATGGCGTTGGGATAGGCCTGCACCATCTCCTCCGTCAGAATGTGCAGGAAGCCGGCCAGAACCACCAGGTCGATGTTCAGCTCCCGCAGCTTGTCCACCAAAGCCAGCGTCATGGCCTGGTTGGAGGGAAATGCCTTCCGGGGCACCACATAGCCGGGGATTCCGGCCGCCTTGGCCCGCTCCAGAGCGTAAGCCCCTTCTCTGGAGGAGAGCACAGCGACGATCTGGCCGTTGGTCAGCTCGCCGCGGGCCTGGGCGTCGATCAGCGCCTGGAGATTGGTCCCGCCGCCAGAGACCAGCACTGCGATTCGCTTCATCACAGCAGCTCCACGCCGGCGTCGCCTTTGACCACCGCGCCGATGATATAGGCGCGCTCGCCGCCCTGTACCAGCAGCTCCAGGGCCTGACCCACCTCATCCTTGGGAATGGCCAGGACCATACCGACGCCCATGTTGAAGGTGTTGAACATGTCGCGCTCCGGAATGGAGCCGCGCTGGGCGATAAGATCAAAAATAGGCTGAGTGGGAATGCTGCCGGTCTTGATGGCGGCGGTGAGGCCGGGCTTCATCATCCGGGGCACATTCTCATACAGGCCGCCGCCGGTGATGTGGCTGATCGCCTTGACGTGGATACCACGGCGCAGCAGGCGCTGAATGGCCTTGACGTAGATGCGGGTGGGCTTGAGCAGCTCCTCGCCCAGGGTGCAGCCCAGCTCGGGGATATTCTCATCCAAAACCTCACGGCTGGTGATGCCCAGCACCTTGCGCACCAGGGAGAAGCCGTTGGAGTGGACGCCGGAGGAGGCCAGGCCCAGCAGGAAATCGCCCTCGCACAGGTCGCGGCCGTCGATGATGTTCTTCTCATCCACCAGGCCGACGGAGAAGCCGGCCAGGTCGTACTCCTCCTCGGGCATCATGCCGGGGTGCTCGGCGGTCTCGCCGCCCACCAGAGCGCAGCCCGCCTGGCGGCAGCCCTCGGTGATGCCGGAGACGATTCGCTCGATTCGCTCCGGGACATTTTTACCCACGGCCAGGTAGTCCAGGAAGAACAGGGGCCGCGCGCCAGAGCAGATGATGTCGTTGACGCACATGGCCACACAGTCGATGCCGATGGTGTCGTGCTTGTCCATCAGAAAGGCCAGCTTGAGCTTGGTTCCCACGCCGTCGGTGCCCGACACCAGAATGGGCTTTTCCATTTCGGACACGTTGGGAGCGAACATGCCGCCAAAGCCGCCCAGAGTGCCCAGGACACCGTCAATATAGGTGGACTCCACCAGGGGCTTGATGCGGTTGACAGACTCATAACCGGCGGTGACGTCCACGCCCGCGGCGGCGTAAGAATCAGATTTGGAAATCGTAGACATGAAAAAACCTCCAATGCGAAATACAGGGGGATTCACGGTTCCTTGGGAACGGGAACCACATAGTTTCCAGTGAAACAGGCGTCACAAAAGCCATGCCGCAGGCCGGCGGTCATCTGCGGAAGATCCTCCACCGGGAGATATTGCAGGGAATCCGCACCGATCCTGGCGCGTACCTCCTCCAGCGTGCGGCCGTGGGCAGCCAGCTCGCTGCTGTCTGGAATGGCGGTGCCGAAATAACAGGGATACAGGAAGGGCGGGGAGGACACCTTGAGGTGGACCTCCCGGGCGCCCGCCTCCCGCAGCATACGGACGATGCGCTGGCTGGTGGTGCCTCGCACGATGGAGTCATCCACCAGAATGATGCGCTTGCCGCGGATGACGGAGGAGATGGGGTTGAGCTTGATGCGCACGGCCTTTTCCCGCGCGCTCTGGTCGGGCTGGATAAAGGTGCGGGCGATATAGCGGTTTTTCATCAAGCCCACGGCATAGGGAATCCCGCTCTCTTCGGCGAAGCCCATGGCGGCGGCCATACCAGAGTCCGGGACGCCCATGACCAGGTCGGCCTCCACCGTGCTGCGCCGGGCCAGGCAGCGCCCGGCGGCCCGGCGGGCCAGGTCCACGGAGACGCCGTCCAGCACGGAATCCGGCCGGGCAAAGTAGATGAATTCAAACATGCACAGGGCGCTCTTGGCGATAATGCCGCAGCGGTGGGAGGTGAGGACACCGTTTTCCACCACGACCACCTCGCCGGGCTCCACCTCCCGGACCAGCTGACCGCCCAGGGCGGTAAACGCGCAGGACTCGGAGGCAAACATCCAGCTGTCCCCCACCTTGCCGATGGACAGGGGGCGGAAGCCGTTGGGGTCCCGGGCGGCGATGAGCTTGGTGTCGTCCATGACCACCAGGGAGTAGGCGCCGATCATGTACTGCATGGCGTTGAGAATAGCGTCCTCCGTGGTGTTGGTGCGCAGGTGCTCCCGGACGATGATGTAGGAGATGATCTCCGCGTCGTTGTTGGTTTGGAAGATGCCGCCGCGGGTCTCGGTCTCCATGCGCAGCTGGGCGCCGTTGACCAGCCGGCCGTTGTAGCACAGGGCCATGGAGCCGGAGGCGTGGCGGACCATCAGGGGCTGGGCGTTGAGGGGGCTCTGGTCCACGCCCTCCCAGGTGTAGCGGACATGGCCGATGGCGGCGCTGCCCCCCCGGAAGGACTCCAGAATCTGGGCGGAAAAGACCTCCGGCACCAGGCCCGCGTGCTTGTGCAGCAGCAGGCCGCGGTCGGTGCGCACCGCGATCCCGGCGGATTCCTGTCCCCGGTGCTGAAGCGCGAACAGAGCGTTATAGGCGGCGGCCGCCGGGTCCCGGCGGTCGTCGCCGGACACGGCGATTCCAAATATGCCGCAGGCCTCGTGGGGCTTAGCGCATTGACATTGACGTTCCATGGGGACCTCCATCACCCGCTCAGAGCCCCATCAGGCGGCGCATGACCTCCTCGTAGGCCTCCTCCGCGCCGCCCAGATCCCGACGGAAGCGATCCTTGTCCAGCTTTTCGTGGGTGGTCTCGTCCCACAGACGGCAGGTGTCGGGGGAGATCTCGTCGGCCAGCACGATGGTGCCGTCAGCGGTCTTGCCGAACTCCAGCTTGAAGTCCACCAGATCAATGCCGATCTCCTTCATGAAGCCCCGCAGCAGGTCGTTGACCGCAAAGGCGTACTTCTTGATCAGGTCGATCTCCTCCTGGGTGGCCAGCTTGAGGGCCAGGGCGTGATAGCTGTTCATGAGGGGATCGCCCAGGTCGTCATTCTTGTAGGAGAACTCGATGGTGGGCGCGTCGAACACGATGCCCTCCTCCACGCCGAAGCGCTTGGCGAAGGAGCCGGCGGAGATGTTGCGGATGATGACCTCCAGGGGGACGATGGACACCTTTTTTACGGCGGTCTCCCGGTCGCTGAGCTCCTCCACATAGTGGGTAGGCACGCCCTTCTCCTCCAGGCGGCGCATCAGGTTGTTGGTCATGCGGTTGTTGATGGCGCCCTTGCCGGTGATCGTGCCCTTTTTCAGACCGTTGAAGGCGGTGGCGTCATCCTTGTAGGAGACGATGATCACGTTGGGGTCGTCGGTGGCGTAGACCTTCTTGGCCTTTCCTTCGTAAAGCTGTTCTTTCTTCTCGTAAGCCATGTTCAAACTCCATTCCGCCGCTGCGCGGCAATTTTTTCTTTTTGTGTACGAATCAGGCCTGCCCCTGCAGATTGGCGTCCTTCTCCATAACGCTCTGCTCCATGGTCTGCTTGTGCTTGCCCAGCTCCATGGTGAGGGCGGGGTCGGACAGCGCCAGAATCTGGGCGGCCAGGATGGCGGCGTTTTCCGCGCCGTCCACGGCCACGCAAGCCACGGGTACGCCCTTGGGCATTTGGACCATGGAAAGCAGGGAATCCAAACCGCCCATGAGGGAGGTCTTGATGGGCACGCCGATGATGGGCAGGACCGTGTAGGCGGCCAGCACGCCGGCCAGGTGGGCGGCCTTACCGGCTGCGGCGATGATCACGCCAAAGCCCTCGTCCTTGGCGGTGGAAGCGAATTCCTCAGCCGCGCCGGGGGTCCGGTGGGCAGAGATGATGCGGACCTGGTAGGGGATTCCGAACGCGTCCAGCCGGTCCATGCAGGGCTGCATGGTGGGCAGATCGCTGTCGGAACCCATAACAACGGCAACTTTTTTCATGTGAGACCTCCATTGTATGAAAATTTACGGGAATTTTACGGGAAAAGAAAAAGAAACAGGCTATCTGCGAATCGTACAGATAGCCTGTGCCGTTATCGGGGGCAAGTAGGCGCAACGGTACCCTGGTTCTGACCGAGATGTCCAGAGAGAATCCCTGAGGTTTCCATACCGCGCACCCCTTTTCCGCTTATGCTGTTATCCATTTTAATGGAAAGAAAATCGCATTGCAAGAGTGCGAACGCAATTTCGTATGGTTCCACAATCCGGAGGGAAAAAAGGCCGTATTCAGGGCAAAATGATGAATAAGGGACCCCGTCAGATCAGCCCGGTGGTTTCCAGAATACGGTCGATCTCCCGGGCGCGGAAGCTCCACTGCGCGTTTACGGCATATTCCCGCCGGCGGCCGCTGACCCAGGTGGGGTCCTCCTCCAGCGCGCGCTGACAGCGCTTGAGGAAGCCCGACGGCGTATGGGCCGTGTAGATTACATCGGGGTAGGGCTCCACCTGGTCGTGGTCCAGCATGAGCACCACCGGCTTTCCGGTGGAGAGGTACTCATAAAAATGGGGGGGCAGGATGTCGCTGCCCCGGCTGTTGCGGGCCAGCAGGTCAAAGCAGACCTGACAGCCGGCCAGGTAGTCAGGCACATCGGAGGCTGGAAGGGTACCGGTACATAACAGATTGGGCAGCCGGGACAGACGCCTGGACGCGCCGGAGGAGATGGGGCCAATCAGCAGAAAGGTCCAGTCCGGCCGGGCGGCGGCGGCGTAGAGCAGCGGCTCCAGATCCGTGTCCTCGGCGATTCGTCCCACCCGGCCCAGAACCGGGCCCGGACAGGTTTTGAGCAGAGCGGGCGGCTCCAGATCCGGACGGGAAAACATCAGATGATTGACGCCGTTGGGGAGAAGGGCGATGTTGTCGCAGCAGGGGGCGAGGCGTTCGGCCAGTCCGGAGGAGACGGCAAACGTCACATCCGCCAGGGCGGCCAGCTCGCTCTCCCACTCCAGCGGCAGCTCGTCCCATTCCCGGTCGCAGTCATAGACCAGACCGCGGTGGGGGAGAGACTCCACCAGAAACAGATTTTCCGGCGTAGTGGTCCAGAGGACCGGTTCCCGAAAGCGGTGCTTGGCCAAAATCTTGAGGAGAAAGGCGCTGAGCCGGGCCTGGTTGCGGCGGCGGAAAAAGCGCCATTCGCTCTGACCGCCCAACAGCGGCGGCAGGGTATAAACCGTCACATTGGGACGGACCTTCCGCCCGGGCCGGCGGTAGGCTTTGTTGGCTCCGGTGGCCGGAGGCTCGATAAACAGAATGTCCGCGTCCCGCAGCCGGGTGAGCAGCTGCTGGGTCCGGGTCGGGGATTTCTGCCACGGCGTATAGGACAGACAGACCAGTTGCTTCAAGGGGGGAACCTCCAGGTCAAAGTTTCAGCAGCGCCTGGGCGCATTCGCTGTTGTGGTGCTCGGCCTGGCGCAGGCGCTCCACGCCGGCGTTGAGAAGCGCGGTATCCCCGATTCGGGCCACCGCGGCGTCGATCTGCGCGGTCAGACCTTCGGCAGTGAGCGCGTCCAGGTCGGTGTAGAGATCCTGGCCCACCGCATCCAGAAAGGAGCTGACCTTCTGGTCATAGACCACGCCGACCAGAGGCACGCTGTGGCCGGCGGCAAAGACCAGCGCATGCAGGCGCATGGAAACGACCACATCCATACGGGCAAACAGGCCGATGGTATGGGCGGAGCAGGAGCACTCGGGAAGAATTTTGTAAGGGGCAGAGTGGATGGACTTGGCTACCAGCCTGGCCGCGTCGGTGTCCAGCCGGGCCTCGATGGGGAGAAAAACGGGCACAAACCCGTAGCGCTCATAGGCGTAATCGGCAGCGGCCGCAAAAATCGGGGCCTTCTCCTTAAAACCGGGCCAGGGACGGACGGTGAAGCCGATAAAATGGTTGGAAGGGTCCAGGCCGAAGGTCTCCAAAATACCGTCAGCCACCGTCCTGGGCGAGGCGGGGAGGATGACCGTGGGATCGGCGGAGACCACGATCTCCGGCTTAGTGACGCCCATGGACGCCAGCTCGGTGCTGGAATGGAAATCCCGCAGGGTGATTACGTCTGCGTACCGGTTCATGATGCGGGCGGCCCGGCGGCGGTTGTCCGGATGGTGGATGGGGCCGATTCCGCAGCCGTACATCATGACCTGACAGCCCAGCCGCTTTGCCGCGGAGATCGTATAGAGGTAGAACCACAGCGAGCGGTGACTGGTCACATCCTGCATCAGGGAGCCGCCGCCGTTGATATACAGCTTGGAGTGGCGCATATGGCGGCGGAAGCCCGGCACATTGAAGGTATAGACCGCATTGACCCGGTAAGTGCGGCGGGTATTTTTGGGACTGCGGGAGAGCACCCAGAGGGGCATATCCGGGTCCAGCGCGCGCATTTCGGCGATGATTGCCTCCAGAATGGCGTCGTCGCCGGCGTTGCCCCGGCCGTAGGCCCCGCAGATGATCACGCCATCCCGCTTGGTCTTGGGGCGGGTCTCCCGCCGGAGGATGGTCTCATAGATTTCGATTTGACGGGAGATGGTGCTCTCCAGAGAGAAGTCCTGCTTGGCTTTCTCATACAGCAACTGTCCCATGCGGCGGCGCAGGTCGGCATTGGTGGCCAGCTGGACCAGATGGCGGGCCAGCTGATCGGTGTCGCCCGGGGTAAAGAGCAGGCCCGTGACGCCATGCTCGATCAGATAGGGTACGCCGCCCACCCGTGTGGCCACGGTGGGGAGGTGCGCCCGGGCGCCCTCGGTCAGGGAGTAGGGGAAGGTCTCGGAGAGCGAGGTGAGGGTGTTGATGTCGATGGCATGATAGAAGGAGTCCACGTCGGTCAGCCAGCCGGCAAAGCACACCACATCGGCCACGCCCAGCTCGGCGGCCAGCTGGACCAGCTCGTCCTTCTGCTGGCCGTCTCCGGCGATGACTAGCCGGAGTTTGGGGCACTGGGCATAGGCCTTGGCAAAGCCGCGAATCAGCGTGGGGATGTCCTTAACGGGATTGAGGCGGGCGGCGATGCCCACCACCACGCTGTCCGCATCGGCTTTCAACCCGTGGGCGGCAAAAAAGGCGTCCCGCTCCTGCTGGACCGGACGCTCGGAGAAATCCAGGCCGTTGTAGATGGGATAGATCTTGTCCGGATGGAAGCCCCGGTCGATGAGCATATCCACCGTGGCGTCAGACACGCCGATGTGATAGTCCATCTGGCGCAGGGCGATGGCATTGATGGTGCCGTAGGTCAGGCGGGAGAAGGGCCGGCCCATATAGTCCAGCTTGTAGTCGGAATGCACGGTGGAGATGACGGGCAGGCCGGTAGCTCGCTTGAGCAGCCAGCCCATCAGATTTCCCCGGGCACCGTGACAGTGGAGCAGCTGGTAGCCCTCCGTCCGGACTTTCTCCTGCAGGACCCGAAGAGCTTTGAAAATATTGTGTCCGCTGACGATCTGGGTGTCGATGCCCAGCTCCCGGGCCTCCTGGGCGAAGGGACCGTCGGTAAAGCAGACCATAGATACGTCGATCTGGCGGCCAAGCCCCTGGAGCAGGGAGTGGACATGGGTCTTGGCACCGCCGGTATCGCCGCCGCTGATCAGATGAAGAACTTTCATGGATATGCCTCCAAAAGCCAAGAAACCGAAAAAAGGCTTGTACTCAATCAAAAAATATATTACAATTATATACGCTGTATTTGCACCGGTCAAGCGACCGGTCCCGGACAAACAAATTATTTTCCATGGAATAGGCGGAAGGAATGATACCCAAGATGAAACTAATGGATGAAAAGGGCCGGCTGTTTGGAAAGCTGAGCATCATTGACCTGCTGGTCCTGCTGATCGTGATTGTGGCAGCTGTTTTTCTGGTGTCAAAGCTGACCAGCAGCAGCGGCGGAATTACCTCCAGTGATGACCCCGTCACCATGGTCTACACGGTTAAGGTCACGGAGGTGGACCCGGCGACCTACGAGGTCGTACAGGCCTTTGTGGACAAGGAGAGCGGCAAGAAGGATCAGCTCCTGACGGGCAGCTCTCTGGCCAACGGCTATGTGACCGATTGTGTCGCTACGCCCCATGTGACCTATGTGGAGACGGCGGACGGCCAAGTGATCCCCGTGGAGTCCTCGGGAGAGGACACCCGGCTGGATCTGATTTTTACGCTGGAGGCGACCATCACCAACACGGTGACCAACGCAGTGGGCAGCCAGGAGGTTCGCGCGGGAATGCCGCAGGTGGTCAAGACCGCCCACTTTGAGCTTCAAAATGGCACGGTGCTGAGCGTGGAGTGGAGCTATCAGGAATAATGGAAATGCAGAAGAAACAGGGCGGCGGATCGATCCGCCGCCCTGTTTTTTGGAAAGGGAGTGAACGGAATGGAAGTGATCGCGGCATGGGACGCCAATCTCCTGCTGCTGATTCAAGAGCACCTGCGCACGGCCCTGGGCGATCTGTTGCTGCCCGTCTGGAGCAATCTGGGCAATGCGGGGCTAATTTGGATTGCAGCCGCAGTGATCCTGCTGTGTTTCCGGAAAACCAGACGAGCGGGAGCCGTGGCTCTGGGCGGGATGCTGTTCAGCCTGCTTTTTGTCAATGGGATTTTGAAGCACCTGGTCTCCCGGACACGGCCCTGGCTGGTGGTGGAGGGGCTGCAAACGCTGCTGCGCAGCAATGACCCCAACTCCTTCCCCTCCGGCCATACCAGCGCGGCGTTTGCCTTTGCCTCCGCTCTGTGCGGAACGCTGGACCGGACCTGGCCCAAGGTGCTGGCGGTGGCTGCAGCGGCGCTGATGGGGTGGTCCCGCCTCTATGTGGGCGTCCACTTTCCCAGCGATGTGCTGGCGGGGGCGGTGATTGGGACGCTGTGCGGCCTGCTGGCGGTAGGACTTTACCGCCGGTTCCTGCAAAAGCGGTTTCCGCTGAACTGAACAGACCGGGCAGAGCGAAGAGAGCGGGATAAAACAGATTCCTGCCGTGAGAAAGAAACTTTGGAGGTATTCCGTGATGAAAGAATCGTTAAAGGGAATCGTATTAGTGCTTTTTGGTATATTGTTGTGCTGTGCGGACAAAGGGATAAACTCCACGCTATTAGCCAGTTGGTCTGATTTCCCTTTTTCATTCCTGGGCGTATTGTTCGGAATAGCAGGAATCATGTTTGCGTTTCGCAAGACAGGGGATAAGTAAGGCAAAGAAAAGGAAACGGCAGTAGAATCAAAAAAACGTCCGGTATGGCAATTTGCCATACCGGACGTTTTGGTTGAAGCAGGGAGAAGTGGATTACTTCAGCTCGACCTTGGCGCCGACGTCCTCCAGCTTCTTCTTCAGCTCCTCGGCCTCCTCCTTGGAGACGCCCTCCTTGATGGCCTTGGGAGCAGCCTCGACGGCAGCCTTAGCCTCGGCCAGGCCCAGGCCGGTGATCTCACGGACGGCCTTGATGACCTTGATCTTCTCGGAGCCGATCTCAGCCAGAACCACGTCAAACTCGGTCTTCTCCTCAGCGGCGGGAGCAGCAGCGCCGCCAGCGGCGGGAGCGGCCATAGCAGCGGCGGAAACGCCGAACTCTTCCTCCAGAGCCTTCACCAGTTCGTTGAGCTCCAGAACGGTCAGGGACTTCACTTCTTCGATCATAGCGGTGATCTTTTCGCTAGCCATAATGATATACCTCCTAAATGGTTGTTTGTTTCAGATGTTGTGTACTCCACAAAGGGAGTGCGGGGGATCTTACTCAGCGGCAGGAGCTTCCTCCGCAGCGGGAGCCTCGGCGGCCGGGGCCTCCTCGGCGGGGGCGCCGTCGCCCAGCTTTTCGGCGATGGCCTTGATGACGATGGCGAAGCTGGTGATGGGAGCCAGCATCATGCCGAGGGTCTGAGCCAGCAGCACGTCCTTGGAGGGCAACTCGGCCAGAGCGGTGATGTCCTCCAGGGGGATGACCTTGCCGTCCATAAAGCCGGCCTTAATGTTGAACTTGTCGCCCAGCTGCTTGGCGTACTTGTTGATGATCCGCATCGGAGCGATGGGATCCTCCTTGCAGGTGGCCAGGGAAGTGGTGCCGTTGAGAACGGGCTCCAGCTCGTCCAGACCGACGTTCTTGATGGCGAAGCGGGTCAGAGTGTTCTTCACGACAGAATACTCGACGTTGTTCTCACGCAGCTCGTTACGCAGCGCGGTGTCCTCGGCCACAGTGATGCCCTTGTAATCGACCAGCACACCGGAAGCGGCCTCCTTGAGGGTCTCGCTCAGGGCGGCGACGATGGCCTGCTTCTCACTGAGAACCTTTGCGTTAGGCATAGTGGGATTCACCTCCAGAAATAAATAGCGGGCAGCTTTTCTGGCAACAAAAAAGCTGCTTTCGCATTCAAAGCGAAAACAGCGCAAATATACCTGAGAAATTTGGCTGCATTCTCGGCGGGATTTATGGCAGAGCCACCCACTGTCTTTGAACACGACAAATAGTATATCAGCCCGGACAGGCTTTGTCAAGCAAAACCTGTCCGGGAATGATAATTTTGGGAAACGATATGCGTCTTAGTCCGCTGCGAACGACGGCTCGGACGCTGTGGGTTACTCACGCCTCGCCTGTTCGCAACGCGGGCCTAAGCCGCTGCGACTGCACAAGCCGGCCTGCGGCCCATCCGGACCTCCGGTCCGTTTGTTCCGCTTCGCGTCTTAGGCCGCTGCGAACGACGGCTCGGACGCTGTTATACGAACTTCGCGGCGTTGATCTTCACGCCGGGGCCCATGGTGGAGGCGCACACGCAGCTCTTCACATACTGGCCCTTGGCGGCGGCGGGCTTCGCCTTGACGATGGCGCCCATCAGAGCGTTGAAGTTCTCGGTCAGCTTCTCGGGACCGAAGGAGACCTTGCCGATGGGGCAGTGGATGATGTTGGTCTTGTCCAGACGGTACTCCACTTTACCGGCCTTGATCTCGGCGATGGCCTGGGCCACGTTGGGGGTCACGGTGCCGGCCTTGGGGGAGGGCATCAGGCCCTTGGGGCCCAGGACCTTACCCAGACGGCCCACAACGCCCATCATATCGGGGGTGGCCACGACCACGTCGTAGTCGAACCAGTTCTCCTGCTGAATCTTCTGGACCATGTCCATCTCGCCGACGAAATCGGCGCCGGCGGCCTTGGCCTCCTCAGCCTTGTCGCCCTTGGCGAAGACCAGCACACGGGCGGTCTTGCCGGTGCCGTGGGGGAGGACGATGGCGCCGCGGACCTGCTGGTCAGCGTGACGGGAGTCCACACCCAGCTTCACGTGCAGCTCGACGGTCTCGTCGAACTTGGCGGGAGCGGTCTTGACGATGAGATCCATCGCCTCGGCGGTATCATACTGGACGGATTTATCGATCTGCTTCGCGCCGTCGATATACTTCTTTCCTTTTTTAGCCATGGTTACTTCCTCCTTCCCTTATTCCTCGACCACGACGCCCATGGAGCGGGCGGTGCCGGCGATCATGCTCATAGCGGCCTCAACAGAAGCGGCGTTCAGATCGGGCATCTTGGTCTCTGCGATCTTACGTACGTCTTCCTTGCTGATGGTGGCGACCTTGGTCTTGTTGGGGACGCCGGAGCCAGACTCGATCTTGCAGGCCTTCTTGATAAGCACGGCCGCGGGAGGGGTCTTGGTGATGAAGGTGAAGGAACGGTCGGCATAGACCGTGATTACCACGGGGATGGTCATGCCGTCCTGATTCTTGGTACGCTCGTTGAATTCCTTGGTGAAGGCGGCGATGTTCACGCCGTGCTGGCCCAGAGCGGGGCCGACAGGGGGGGCGGGAGTTGCCTTGCCGGCGGGGATTTGCAGCTTGATATAACCAGTAACTTTC
>DXYV01000069.1 GCA_019415645.1 Clostridiales bacterium | reverse complement strand
TTTGCTGTTTCTCCCAGTATGAGGTCAGTTCCTCCATGGCCTCCTCATACCCCTCGTTTTTGGGGTATTTTTCTGCCCATGTCCGATACTGATCCAGATCGATTCCCCGGTCCAATAGGAGCTTTGCGATGCCAGCCGATTTTTGATTGAGGCAGACATAAATGGCGGCATAGTTGTCCGGCGCCACCGGCATTCCATGCTCCAACAGCTGTTCTGCCATCCAATCCTGATGCTGACCTGTGAGGGTATGAAGGACGTCAGCTGCATAATTGCCCGGCTGGATGCCTTTGTCTACCAGCGTCATTGCGGTCTGGAGGTCTAATCTTTCCGCAGCCTGGCGGAGCAGGATCGGGGGCGCGGCGACAATCTGATCCGGCGTGCATTGGTTGAGCAGGTCTCTGACCATATTCTGACAGTTATTTGTGTAGGCATAGGACATGGTTTCACCGGCGAGGGACGGGAACGGCTCCGCGAGGTGGACCTTTGCCTCGGCCACCAGCGTCTGCACCCGCCAGCTGTCTCCCGTTTCTACCGCCCGTTTACAGGCGGTCAGATACGCCTCCGGTGAGAAACGTTCCACAGCCGACAGAAGCATCAGGACCATGTTTCCTCCCATTCTTCCGGGGCGTCCAGACACTTCGATCAGCAGGTCATCCGCCCGGTCCGGTACTCTGGGATAGAGCGAAGAGAACGCCTCAAATTCTCCGTCGCGGATCGCAAGCACTGCTTTGTCATAGTCGCTGAGATGGAGGGGCCGCCGGCCTACCTCGTCCATGTAGGCGGTGATACTTCCGGTCATCCTCCGCAGGATCTGTTCTGTCTGAGACATCGCCTGCTCCTGCCGCTCCCGCTGTTCTACCAGCGCCTGGATCAGGGTGCGCTGCTCCGCAGGATCTAAGTGGAGGATCATGTCCTCCGGCTCCGGCTGCTCATCCCGGCGCAGGTACCGGGCGTAGGTCCCCCGATCCCCGTGAAATGCCTTGGTGATGGCGGATGAGATGAGAAATATCCGGTCCAGATCCGAGCCGCTCTCGCCCAATGTCTTCCCGGTGATAAAGCTCCGAATGACCGGCCGGCCTTTCTCGTACCACTTCAGGTACACATCCAAATAGACGCCCTCGCTGCCGCCGTAGTCGGCAGTGCAGAAGATATCCGCGTCTTTGGGGATCTCCTGGCCGTTCTCCCACTCGCGGTCCATGAGAAAATACTCGTCCGGCAGGTACCCCATGCCCTCCAGCCGATACTTCAGCTCCTCGAAAACCTCCTGCGCGGTGCGCTGGCCGGCATACACCTTCCTCCGAGGATCGTCCGGGAAGGGCTTCCAGCATTCTAATTCGATTGGTTTCATTTCGCGCTCCTTTCGTTTCCTGTATCCATCCGCGCTCCCGAAGATGCTGTGCTGCCGCAGAAGAGTGCGGATAACAATTCGACAAAAGCCGATTGACAAGCTATAGTCTGTCATTTATCATAGTTACATCATAATTTTGAAAGGATGTGCCCTGAATGGCTGCTCGTACCGCCGAAGAACGCATCGCGCTGATCGATGCGAAGATCGCAAAAAAGAAGGAGGAGATCAAGGCTTTGGAAGCGCAAAAGCAGAAGATCCTCCATCCCGTCACCATGCGCGCCGTCATGGAAAAAGCAAAAGCAGCTGGCCTCACCGCGGAAGAGATCGCGGAGAAGCTGGGGCTTGAGATGTGATCCTACATCAGATAGATAGGGCCGATGCCACACCTGGCATCGGCCTTTTTCTTATAGTTGGTACCTGCTGCCTGTTACCGTCCTCCCGCCGTTCCAAACAGCTTTTTCTTATAGGGCGGAGAGTGAACCTCCAGCAAATACCGCTCATTGCCGCACTTGTAGAGGCAGACACCCCGCTGGGGATATCGGATCAGCTCGAACTCCGAAGGCTCCAGCTGGAGATTCTCCATGTAGAACCTCTTGTCCACACTGCCTGCGTTGAAGAGAAACTGGTGGGTGGGGATGGCGAAGAGGGGGCGAGTCAGCTCCCGGATGCCCGGTTGGTCGAAGTCCTCCAGATTCTGCGATGCCAGAATCAGGGCAGACTCCTTTTTCCGCACTCGTTTCAGGCTGTTGCGGATATACTCCACGGCGGTGAGATTGCTCAGCCAGATGTACAGCTCGTCCAGCGTAGCCACGGTGTTCCCCTCGGTGAGCAGCTTGTCGCTGAAGAAGGAGAGCACGTTAAACAGCATGGCGTTCTTCACACTGCTGTTGGCCTGGAGCAGCCCCTTCACGCCGAAGACCAGGAAACGGAAACTGGTGATATTTGTCGGCCCGTTGAAGAACTTGCTCTCCGCCCCCCGGCACATGGAGTGGAGGCCCAGCAGGATCTCCCGCAGCAGTTCTTTGGGGTATAGCGGGTTTTCCTCCCGGTCGTAGTGCTGGTATGCGTCCTCGATGACGTCATAGAGGTCGGAGAGGATGGGATAGTCCGTTGGTGTCAGGGTGGAGAAGTCTGTGTGGTCGTTCAGCCCAAAGCTCCGGTACAGCCGCTCCAGCATCAGCTCGATGGTGTCGATGTGCCGGTCCGCGAAATCCTTGTAGGAGCGGAAAAAGTCTTTCAGGAAGGAGATGTGCTGGCTCAGGCGGGTCTTCTGGCGGAAGGCAAGGGGGGTGTCCGGCTCCGGTTCCCCCTCGCCGCCCACATCCCACACCTTAGGCTCCAGGGGATTGATGCGGTACTGGCCGCTCATCAGGTCGATAAAGCATCCGCCCAGGTGGGAACAGAGATCAATGAGCTCATGCTCCGGGTCCAGGCAGATGGCGGACTTCCCGGCCTCCAGGATACTGCACAGCAGGAGTTTCAGGAGATAGCTCTTGCCCTGGCCGGAGTTGCCCAGGATGAGGGCGCTGGCGGTGGTCTTGTCCTCCGCCCGCCGGTCCAGATCCACGATAATGTTGGAGCCGTAGCGGTCCCGCCCGATGTAGAATCCGTGGGGATCGGTCTTGCCGGAGTAGTTGAAGGGGTATAGATTGGCCACCGAGCTGGCGGGCATGACACGCTCATACTGGCTCCTGAAAGTGTTGCGGCCCATGGGGTTGGATGAGAGGAATCCGTCCTGTTGGCGCAGCAGGAGCTGGTCTGTCCCCAGCTTGCTCCGCACCAGCTCCGCCGTCACCTCCTCCCGGAGCCGACGCAGGCTCTCCGGGTCACGGGCTGCCAGGTCGATGTACACCGCGCAGTGGACCAGAGGCTCCCGGTTCTTCCGCATGGCGGCGATGAGCTCCGCCACATCCTGGAGGTTGCCCTCGGCGGTGACGGCCGCTTTCATGCTGTTGGTACTGCTCCGGGCCATGCGGTTCTTGTTCTCCGCGTTGTGGAGGATGCCATTTTCCTCGGCGGCGGTCACCTGTCTGGTATAGATGCTCAGGGTGACGCCGCTTTTCTCCCCCAGATGGCGTAGCAGGGCCAGCTCCTCCGTGGTGGCGGGGTAGCTGCGCAGGGCCAGGGTGCAGTGGTACATGCTGCCACAGATATAGTGATCCGTGTTGAACTTCACGGCAGCGGGAGCGATGAGATCCAGGAAATCCTTGGGCCGGACCTCCTGGGCTTGCGGCGCAGTTTTGCCCTTCTTTTTCTTCTGTACTTTCTTAGGCATTTTCCGTCACCCACCTCTCTCCGTCGCAGTTCTCAAACCATTCCGTGGTCACGTCCTGCTGATAATATACCGCCAGCAGGCGCTTGATGTCCTGCTCCGAGGCAAGACGTGCATGGAATCCCAGATCCCGGAGTGCCTGCTCCATCTGCCGCAGGCGGCTGATGTCCTCGCCGGACTCCTGCTGATCCAGGCGATAGACCAGGGCAAACTCCCGGGCCGAGGCGGTGGCGGCCTGGATCTCGTCCAGGTGGGCGGCGTCCTGCCGCAGGAGTTCCCGGATGGCCGGGAGCTCCTCTGTCTCCAGCCGCTGGCGGTACCAGTCCTTGTTGCGCTGGAAGGACTCACGGGAGTCCAGGGCCAGCAGGCGGACCTCCTGGGTGCCGCACAGGAGATCCGTCAGATTTTTGACCCGGCTGCGGATTCCCTCGCCGGACAGGACGGACAGATTATCCGGCTTGATCATAAAAAAGACCAGCTCCCCGCCGGCGGTTTTGGCGCCGTGGTCGGTGAGCTGGCGGATCCCCATGAGCTGCCGAGAGGTTTGCCTCTGCCGCAGTTCCTTCTTCTGTTGTCTATTCAATGGTTTCCCCCCATTCGTAATACTGCTGTTTCAAAATCAAAAAGCATACAGCATAGCGGAGAAAGTCCAGAATACTGGAGCCCTCCAGCCGGATGCTCAGAAAGGCGTAGAGGACGGTGACCACCAAGGGAAGCAGGATGCCCGTCTGCGCGATGGCCAAGACAGAGAAGAGAAATCCCACTCCGATGATGGCCACGTCCCGCAGTTCCCACAGCCACAGGGTGGCTTTGGCCTTCAGATTGTCTGGATAGATAAACATAGATGACCTCATTTCTATCTGAAAAAGCATACGCCGCCGGAGGACCGGCGGCGCATCTTTGTGCTATTATTCCGTTTGATCCGTCTCCTGCGGTTCCGGTTCAGAGCCGGACGCCTCATCTGCGTCTCGCTCCTCCGCCAAGGCACTCTGGATACAGCCCAGGAAGAATTCCTTTTGTTTGAAGTTGTTCCGCTGGAGATAGGTTTTGAACTCCTCGAACAGCTCCGCCGGCACCTGGAAGGCGATTGTTTTCATATTATGATTCATGTTTTGATTTCCCTCTTTCATTTGAAAAAATTCTGTGATGAGCTGGGTCATGTACTCGCTCAGGGTCTGGCCGGACGCCTCCTGCTCCTGTCGGACACGGCTGTGCAGACTGATGGGTATTTGCGCACAGAGGTTTCGTTTTTCTTCCGCCATGGTGACTCCCCCTTTCTGGATGGCAAGGCAAGTATATCGAAAGCTCTATGGAATAGCTATTCACAGAAAGCAACAAAGAAATTGTGTAAACGCAAGCGTAATGGACAAGCCCCACCGCAAAACTTTTGGTGGCCATCCGCCGGCAGGTCAGGTATAATCAGGGTAACATTTTAAGGGGAGGCGGAGGATATGGTGCGGTGCCGCTGGGCAGATCCCAATTCAGAGATCTATCTTGCTTACCATGACAGAGAGTGGGGCCGTCCGGAGCATGATGACCGAAAACTCTTTGAGATGCTGACCCTGGAAGGGTTCCAGGCGGGCCTCTCCTGGCTCACCATTTTGAAAAAACGGAAGGCGTTTCGTACCGCCTTTGACAGCTTTGAACCGGCAGTGGTGGCCGGATACGGCCCGGAGAAGGTGGCGGCGCTGATGTCCGACGCCGGGATCGTCCGCAACCGGGCCAAGATCCAGGCCGCCATCCAAAACGCCGGGGTGTTCCTTGCCATCCAAAAGGAGTTCGGCTCCTTTGACCGCTATCTCTGGGGCTTTACGGATGGGAAAGTCATTTTGAATACGGATGATGTTTTTCACACCAGCACCGATCTGTCCGACAAAATCTCCAAGGATCTGAAACGCCGGGGGATGAAGTTCGTGGGAACGACCATCATTTATTCTTTTCTGCAGGCGGTGGGCGTGGTGAATGACCATGAGCTGGCCTGTTTCTGCCATCCCAGTCACGCAGAGTAGCCTGCGGCAATGATGACGCCCCGCATGATGAATTCCACACACGGAATGGCCACGCTGTTGCCCAGAGCCCGATACCGGGCGGAGTCAGAGGCGCCGGGGAGATCCGTCCACCCATCCGGAAAACCTTGGAGGCGTTCACACTCCAGCGGCGTGAGGCGGCGGATCAGCTGAGGCGGTCCTGTTCCTGCGGCCTGATGGATCAGGTCTGTTGCGTCCTTGTACTGGCGCGCACTCTCTGTGGATGCCACATCACTGGGGGAAAACTTGTCTGCACGCTGCCGGGAAAATACCGCATGGTGATCCGTGGCGGTCAGAGTGTAGGAGACGTCCTCCTGATAGCCGATCCCGTTGCCGCCGTTTTGGGGCTGGCGGTCAATGGCATTGCCGGTGATGCAGAAAGTCTCCGCCGGTTCCTGTTCCACTAAGGGCAGGTTATTCCCGCCGGTACCGGCACGGGCAGACAGTGTGGGCACCACGGGATGCGGCCCGGTGTATCGGGCGTCGATACCGTGGTTTTCATAGACAAGGGGCTGATTGTTACCGCCCTCCCCAAAGCTGGCGGATATGGTCTGGGCACAGTCCACAGGTCCACAAAAGCGAGTATCCTGGCCGTGGTTGTCAAAGACAAGCGGCTGGTGGCCGTGCTCCTGGGCCCGAAGGGTGCCGGACACGTCCTCTGAACAATCCATGACGTTTCCGCCCTGGTCGTTGAGGCAGAGGATGGAGGGCATACAGTTGCCGCTGGCACTGCCCTTCAGCGTTGGGGCTATCTGCTCTGAATAAGCGATGCTGCCGGCGCTTGCCCCTGCCCCTGCGGAAAACCCAGCTACAAAGGTCTGCTGCTTCATCCCTGGCTGGGCGCTGAGGGCTCCCGCCACATCATGGAGGTCTCGCACCTCATCTCTTTGATTTGCGGCAAAAGCAACAGCGAGTTCTCCAGGGGTAAATTCCAGTTTCTTAACCTGTCTGGCTAATCCCGCCTGTGCCGTCAGCGCCACCTTCAACTGGTGCGGCAGCTCTTTGCCGCGCTCCTTCGCCCGGCGCAGGATCCCCAGGCAGGCCGTCTGCGACAGGTAATATTTTTGTGCCGGAGTGGGCTCCAGAATATCAGACAGGGATGTGCGGACCGGCTCACGAGGCGCGGGGCCGGTATTGAGGAACAGCTCCCCCTCCCGATAGGGGGAGCGAAGTTCCCAATAGTGACTGCCGAACAGATCCACATGGCCGCAAGACAGGTCTAAAACCAAATACGGGATCGCGGCCAGCTCTGACGCCGGTTTTGCCGGCGCCTTTCTCTTGAGAGACGGCACAGCTTGGTTGCTCTCCTCCTGATCGGCCAGTCCGGGCAAAGTCAACTGATCTTCCGATCCAAGGTGATACTTCACGCCAAGATCATCTCCTCCTTTTCCGGCGTTTTCTCTGTCCTATTCGAGCTATTTAGGAGATCGAACAGGATCTTCGGCGCGGTCATTCCCGCAAAATCAGCGATCAGATAAATGCGCTTACGCCGCTGTGCGACGCCCCAGAATTGAGCGTCCAGACAGCGCCAAGCCAGTGAGAAGGTGCCCTCCACCCGGATCTCTCCCGCGTCATGCCATGGATAAGGAAATGGCCTGGGGATCGTCGCGCTTCCGTCATAGACCCGCAGGATCTCCTCCAGTACGATGCGGAAATCCTCACCTTTGGGTGATCCGCTGCTGAAAGCACCAGGCACGTTCTCCCATGCCATATACCGGGGGCGGATCTGTACTCCGGTGCGGCCGCGTTCCCGCTCTGCCGTGCGCATCTCCTTGATGATGCGGATCTGCTCCATAAAAAGGCCGGAGCGGGCGCCGGATAATCCGGCCCTCGCTCCGGCGACAGAGAGGTCTTGACATGGGCTGCCTCCGCAGATGATATCCACGGGGAACAGCAATTTCCCGCTCAGCTTGGTGATATCCCCCTTGTGGACCATACTGGGGAAACGCCGCTTTGTCACTTCCATAGGGAACGGTTCGATCTCACTGGCCC
>DXYV01000068.1 GCA_019415645.1 Clostridiales bacterium | reverse complement strand
GGCGGCGGTAGGTCAGCTCGTGGACCAGAGTGGGATAGCCGTGGAAGGCGAAGATGATGGGCTTATCCCGGGTGAAGAGCATGTCGTAATCGTCGTCGGTCAGGCCGTGGGGGTGTTCGCTGCGGGGCTGGAGGCGCATCAGGTCCACCACATTGATGACCCGGAACTTCAGCTCGGGCAGATACTTGCGCAGAATGGTCACGGCGGCCAGCGTCTCCAGGGTGGGCGTCTCGCCGCAGCAGGCCAGAATCGCGTCGGGCTCATAGCCCTGGTCGTTGGAGGCCCACTGCCAGATGCCGATGCCCTGGGTGCAGTGCTTGACCGCCTGCTCCATGGTCAGCCACTGGGGCCGGGGATGCTTGGAGGTTACCATGACGTTGACGTAGTTGCGGCTCTGGATGCAGTGGTCGAACACCGACAGCAGGCAGTTGGCGTCGGGGGGGAGGTAGAGACGCACCACATCGGCCTTCTTGTTGGCCACATGGTCCAGGAACCCGGGGTCCTGATGGGTAAAGCCGTTGTGGTCCTGCTGCCAGACGTTGGAGGAGAGGACGTAGTTCAGCGAGGCGATGTCCTGCCGCCAGGGAAGCTCCCGGGTGACCTTGAGCCATTTGGCGTGCTGGGAGAACATGGAGTCCACGATTCGGATAAAGGCCTCGTAGCTGTTGAAGAAGCCGTGACGGCCGGTGAGCAGGTAGCCCTCCAGCCAGCCCTGGCACATGTGCTCGGAGAGCATGGAGTCCATGACCCGGCCGTCCAGGTCCAGATTTTCGTCATAGGGCGGATTGGGCGGCCCGTCGTTCCAGCGGCGGCCGGTGGCCTCGAACACCGCACCCAGCCGGTTGGATTGGGTCTCATCCGGGCCAAAGACGCGGAAGTTGCGGGACTCCTTGTTGAGCTTAATGACGTCACGCACGTATTGCCCCAATACGATCATGTCCTGCGCCTGCACTTCGCCGGGGGCGGGAATTTGAACGGCGTAGTGCCGGAAATCGGGCCGGCGCAGGTCGCGCAGCAGCAGGCCGCCGTTGGCATGGGGATTGGCGCCCATGCGGCGGTTGCCCTTGGGGGCCACGGAGGCCAGCAGAGCGGAGGGACGGCCCTCCTCATCGAACAGCTCGTCGGGCCGGTAGGAGCGCATCCACTGCTCCAGCAGCTTCACGTGCTCGGGGTGGGCCTCGTCCATGGACAGCGGCACCTGGTGGGCCCGGAAGGAGCCCTCTACCGGCTTGCCGTCCACCTCTTTGGGGCCGGTCCAGCCCTTGGGGGAGCGGAACACGATCATGGGCCAGCGGGGGCGGGTGGCATCGCCGGTGGTGCGGGCGTATTCCTGAATGCGCTTGATCTCCCGTATGGCCCAGTCCATCGCGGCCGCCAGCTTCTGGTGCATGTCGGAGGGTTCGTCGCCCTCTACGAAGCGGGGCTCCCAGCCGCAGCCCTTGAAGAACATCTCCACCTCGTCGTGGGAGATGCGGGAGAAGATAGTGGGATTGGCAATCTTGTAGCCGTTGAGGTGAAGAATGGGCAGGACCACACCGTCGGTAATGGGATTCAGAAACTTGTTGGAGTGCCAGGCGGTGGCCAGGGGACCGGTCTCGGCCTCGCCGTCACCCACCACGCAGGCGGCGATCAGGTCGGGGTTGTCCATGACCGCGCCAAAGGCATGGGCCAGGGAATAGCCCAGCTCGCCGCCCTCGTTGATGGAACCGGGGGTCTCGGGCGCCACATGGCTGGAGATGCCGCCGGGGAAGGAGAACTGCTTGAACAGCTTCTTCATCCCCTCGGCATCCTGGCTGACGTTGGGGTAGACTTCGCTGTAAGAGCCGTCCAGCCAGTCCTGGGCGACCATGGCATTGCCGCCGTGTCCGGGACCAGAGAGATAGATCATGTTCAGATCATATTTGTTGATGGCCCGGTTGAGGTGCGTATAGATGAAGTTCTGGCCGGGGACCGTGCCCCAGTGGCCTACAATAGTCCGCTTGATGTGCTCCCGCTTCAGCGGCTCCCGCAGCAGGGGATTGTCCCAGAGGTAGAGCTGGCCCACCGCCAGGTAGTTGGAGGCGCGCCACCATGCGTCCAGGCGGTTGAGCTCGTCCTTGGAAAGGGGCGGCTTGCGTGAGAGCCGGGTGGATGATTTAAGAGTGGAATTAGATGAAACCTTTTCCGGTTTTTTCACATTAAGCTCCTCCTTAACAAAATTTCGCTCTTATCATACAGGAATTCAGAGAAAAGTCAACCCCAATGTTAAAAAATTAACATTTATTTTACGCAAATGCTATACCGTTTTAGTTATAGTAGAAAGAAGGCGGATGTGCGTAATTTGATTTTGGAAAAATGAAAAGCTAAAAATTTTTCAGCAAATATAAAAATTTTTCAGAAAATCTATTGACACGGGCCCAATTTGTGTTATGATGATGGCAGAACCAGAAAGAACGAAGGAAGTTTGAAACAAATTTTTGGAGGGTTTGACCATGGAACCGATTAAATGGGTCCTCAATCAGATGCCTAAGAGCGACGATCGCCGGCTTTCCATCATGTCCCTGGATCATGTGGCCAAGGCTCACGCGTTCCACCGCAGCTTTCCTCAGTATTCCATCACCCCGCTAGCTCGGCTGGATGGTATGGCAAAATACCTGGGCCTGGGCAATCTGTTTGTCAAGGACGAGAGCTATCGGTTCGGTCTGAACGCCTTCAAAGTGCTGGGCGGCTCCTTTGCCATGGCGCAGTACATCGCGCAGCAGATGGGCCGGGACGTGTCGGAGATGACCTATGACTACCTGACCAGCGAGGCGTTCCGCCGGGAATTCGGCCAGGCCACCTTCTTTACCGCCACCGACGGCAACCACGGCCGCGGCGTGGCGTGGGCGGCCAACCGGCTGGGGCAGAGGGCGGTGGTCCATATGCCAAAGGGCAGCTCCAAGTCCCGGTTCGACAACATCGCGAAAGAGGGTGCCCAGGTCACCATTGAAGAGGTCAACTACGACGACTGCGTGCGCATGGCCGCCGCCGAGGCCGAGCAGACTGAGCACGGCGTGATCGTGCAGGACACGGCCTGGGAGGGCTATGAGGAGATCCCCTCCTGGATCATGCAGGGCTACGGCACCATGGCCTCGGAAGCGGCGGAGCAGTTGCGGCAGGCCGGGGTCAACCGCCCCACCCATGTATTTGTCCAGGCGGGTGTGGGCTCCCTGGCCGGAGCGGTGGTGGGCTACTTTACCAATCTGTTCCCCAACGACCCGCCCAAGTTTGTGGTCATGGAGGCTCAGGCGGCCGACTGCCTCTATCAGGGAGCGCTGGCGGGCGATGGGTCCCCCCGGATCGTGTCCGGTGAGCTGAACACCATTATGGCCGGTCTGGCCTGCGGTGAGCCCAATACCCTCTCCTGGGACATTCTGCGCAACCACGTGACGGCATTCCTCTCCTGTCCCGACTGGGTCTCCGCCAAGGGAATGCGGATGCTGGGCGTGCCGGTCAAGGGCGATCCCACCGTGATCTCAGGTGAGTCCGGCGCCGTGGGTATGGGCTGCTTGGACGCCATTCTGGTGGACGACCGCTACCGGGAACTGCGGCAGGCGCTGGAGCTGGACCGCTTCAGCAGCGTGCTGATGCTCTCCACCGAGGGCAACACCGACCCCATGAAGTTCCGCCGGGTCATTTGGGACGGTGAGTATCCTACCACAGAGACCCCGCAGAACGCTTACGAGCGCGGATAATATGCGAGAACCATTTCCGGATTTTATATAATGATGATATGGAGGGCATTGTCATGGATTTTGAGAAGATCAAAGCAGCAGCCGAGCAGTATCGCGCCGACATGAGCCGCTTTCTGCGGGCCATGATCTCCCACCCCAGCGAGAGCTGTGAGGAAAAGGAGGTCGTCGCCTGCATCAAGGCCGAGATGGAGAAGCTGGGTTACGATGCGGTGGAAGTGGACGGCCTGGGCAACGTCATTGGCTGGATGGGCCAGGGCGATAAGATCATCGCCATCGACTCCCACATCGACACCGTGGGCATCGGCAACCGGGACAACTGGACCGCCGACCCCTATGAAGGCTGGGAGGACGACGCCATCATCTATGGCCGCGGCGGCTCCGATCAGGAGGGCGGCATGGCCTCCGCGGTCTACGGCGCCAAAATCATGAAGGAGCTGGGCCTGATCCCCGCCGGCTACAAGATCATGGTGGTGGGCTCTGTCCAGGAGGAGGACTGCGACGGCATGTGCTGGCAGTACATCGTCAACAAGTTCTTCCCCGCCAAGGGAATCCGGAAGGAGCAGGTGGAGTTCGTCATCTCCACCGAGCCCACCGACGGCGGAATCTACCGGGGCCACCGGGGCCGCATGGAGATCCGCGTGGACGTAAAGGGCGTGTCCTGTCATGGCTCCGCCCCCGAGCGGGGCGACAACGCCATCTACAAGATGGCCGATATTCTCCAGGACGTGCGCGCCCTCAATGAGAACCCCGCCGACGACAGCGTGGAGATCAAGGGCCTGGTGAAGATGCTGGACCCCAAGTACAACCCCGAGCACTATGAGGACGCCCGTTTCCTGGGCCGGGGCACCTGCACCACCAGCCAGATCTTCTACACCTCCCCCAGCCGCTGCGCCGTGGCCGACTCCTGCTCCATCTCCATCGACCGCCGCATGACCGCCGGCGAGACCTGGGATTCCTGCCTGCAGGAGATCCGCGACCTGCCCGCCGTGAAGAAGTACGGCGACGACGTGACCGTGTCCATGTACATGTACGACCGTCCCTCCTGGACCGGCGAGGTCTATGAGACCGAGTGCTACTTCCCCACCTGGATCAACAAGGAGAGCGCCGCCCACGTCCAGGCTCTGGTGGACGCCCACCATGCCCTGTTCGGCGACAAGCGCGTAGGCCCCGAGGGCGCCATGCATCTGCGCAACCGTCCGCTGACCGACAAGTGGACCTTCTCCACCAACGGCGTGGCCATCCAGGGCCGTTACGGCATCCCCTGCGTGGGCTTCGGCCCCGGCGCCGAGTCCCAGGCCCATGCCCCCAACGAGATCACCTGGAAGGACGATCTGGTCCGCTGCGCCGCCCTGTACGCCGCCGTGCCCGGCCTGTACAAGGAGGAGAACAAGACCGGCGACGCCGCCCAGTTCCGCGCCGGCCTGACCGATAATGTTATTCGCTGATCCCCGTCCCGTTCCGCCGCAAATCTGGAATTTGAAAAGGAGAAGATGAACATGGACGCCAAACTGCAGGGCTATATCGACAAGCTGAACGCGCTGAACTTCAAAGAGATGTACGAGGGCGACTTCTTCCTGACCTGGGAGAAGACCGACGACGAGATCGAGGCCGTCTTCACCGTGGCCGACGCCCTGCGCTACATGCGGGAGAACAACATCTCCACCAAGATCTTCGAGTCCGGACTGGGCATCTCCCTGTTCCGTGACAACTCCACCCGCACCCGCTTCTCCTTCGCCTCCGCCTGCAACCTGCTGGGCCTGGAGGTGCAGGACCTGGACGAGGGCAAGAGCCAGATCGCCCATGGCGAGACCGTCCGCGAGACGGCCAACATGATCTCCTTCATGGCCGACGTCATCGGCATCCGGGACGACATGTACATCGGCAAGGGCAACGCCTACATGCACGAGGTGGTGGATTCCGTCACCCAGGGCCACAAGGACGGCGTGCTGGAGCAGAAGCCCACCCTGGTCAACCTGCAGTGCGACATCGACCACCCCACCCAGTGCATGGCCGACATGCTGCACATCATCCATGAGTTCGGCGGTGTGGAGAACCTGAAGGGCAAGAAGGTGGCCATGACCTGGGCCTACTCTCCCTCCTACGGCAAGCCCCTCTCCGTTCCCCAGGGCGTCATCGGCCTGATGACCCGCTTCGGCATGGACGTGGTGCTGGCCCATCCCGAGGGCTACGAGGTCATGCCCGAGGTGGAGGAGGTGGCCAGGGCCAACGCCGCCAAGTCCGGCGGCACCTTCACCAAGACCAACTCCATGGCTGAGGCCTTCAAGGACGCCGACATCGTCTATCCCAAGAGCTGGGCTCCCTTCGCCGCCATGGAGAAGCGCACCGACCTGTATGCCAAGGGCGACAGCGAGGGTATCAAGGCTCTGGAGAAGGAGCTGCTGGCCCAGAACGCCAACCACAAGGATTGGTGCTGCACCGAGGAGATGATGGCCAAGACCCGCGACGGAAAGGCCCTGTACCTCCACTGCCTGCCCGCCGACATCACCGGCGTGTCCTGCGAGAGCGGCGAGGTGGACGCCTCCGTGTTCGACCGCTACCGCACGCCGCTGTATAAGGAGGCCTCCTTCAAGCCCTACATCATCGCGGCTATGATCTTCCTGGCCAAGTGCAAGGACCCCCAGGGCACCCTGAAGGCTCTGGAGGAGCGCGCCGCCAAGCGCGCCTTCGCAGAATAAGCAAGACAGACCTGACCCGGCCCGCCTGGATACGGAACCTCCGCAGACAGGCGGGCCGTTCCATTCCTGAAGAGAGAAAATTCTGTTCCGGCAGGGCGCAACGCAGAGCGCTCCGCCGGCTTCCGGGAACTGTGCTGTGAAAAAAGAATGAGGTATGATCTATGGGAAAACGCATTGTGATCGCCCTGGGCGGCAACGCTCTGGGCAATAATCTGCCGGAGCAGATGATCGCGGTCAAGCAGACGGCGAAAGCCATTGCCGACCTGATCGAGGAGGGACACGAGGTGGTGGTGGCCCATGGAAACGGTCCCCAGGTTGGAATGATCCAGGCCGCTATGACTGAGCTGACCCGCTCCGACCCGGAAAAATACATTCCATGCCCCCTCTCGGTCTGCGTGGCCATGAGTCAGGGCTACATTGGCTACGATTTACAGAATGCTTTGCGGGAGGAGCTGCTGGACCGCGGAATCTCCAAGGGGGTCTCCACGGTGCTCACCCAGGTGGAGGTGGACCCCGCCGATCCGGCGTTCCAGCACCCCACCAAGCCCATCGGGGCCTTTATGACCAAGGAAGAGGCCGACAAGATGGTGGCCGAGCGGGGCTATGACGTGATCGAGGACGCCGGGCGGGGCTACCGCCGGGTGGTGGCATCCCCGAAGCCGGTGTCCATTGTGGAGATCGAGTCCATCCGCGATATGGTGCAGGCCGGCCTGGTGGTGGTGGCTTGCGGCGGCGGCGGGATTCCGGTGTTCAAGACCGAGGGCCATCACCTGAAGGGCGCGGCGGCGGTCATTGACAAGGACTTCGCCTCCTGCGTGCTGGCACAACAGCTGGACGCCGACTATCTGGTGATTTTGACCGCCGTGGAGAAGGTGGCGGTCAACTTCGGAAAGCCGGACCAGAGGTGGCTGGATTCCATGACTCCGGATGAGGCCCGGACCTATATGGAGGAGGGCCAGTTCGCTCCCGGTTCCATGCTGCCCAAGGTCCAGGCCGCCGTCCAGTTTGCCGAGAGCAAGTCCGGCCGCTCCGCCTTGATTACCCTATTGGAGAAGGCCAGAGACGGAATCGCCGGAAGGACCGGCACGCGAATCACAGGAGCATAAAGAACACAAGGAGGGGCTCCGCCGTACGGCGGAGCCCCTCCTTGGTTACAGAAGCGCACGCAGATCGTCCGGAAGGGGCGCGGTCAGCGTGAGCTGGATCCCGGTGATGGGATGGGTGAGGTGGAGTGTCCAGGAGTGGAGGGCCGGGCGGGGAATCAGGCCGGGCTGCTCTGTCCCGTAGAGGAAATCGCCGGTCAGGGGACAGCCGATGGAGGCCATGTGGACCCGAATCTGATGGGTGCGTCCGGTCTCCAGCGCTAACTCTACCAGAGCGCGGCCCTGACGGACACAGCGTAGCTGGTAATGGGTGCGGGCGGGTTGACCGTCCGGCCGAATCTCCCGCTGAATCAGCGACCCCTCTCTCGGCCCGATGGGGGCGTCGATTACGCCGGAGGGCGGGTCGGGCGCCCGGTCACAGACCGCCAGATAGATTCGGCGGAAATCCCCAGTGTGGAGCTGCTGCCGCAGCAGCTCCTGGGCATGAGGGTGCTTGGCCAGGACCATCAGGCCGGAGGTGCCCCGGTCCAGTCGGTGGACCGGGTGAAAATCGGCGGGCTCGCCGGTCTGGTCATAGTGCCAGATCAGGTAATTGCCCAGGGTATCGTCATAGTGGCCGGGACCGGGGTGGACCGGGACGCCGGCTGCCTTGTTGACCACAATAAGGTCCCGGTCCTCATAGACTACGTCCAGGGGGCCGGGGCGGGGGAGCATTCCGCTGGTGCGCGCCGGTGGGGTC
>DXYV01000067.1:7212-8814 GCA_019415645.1 Clostridiales bacterium | reverse complement strand
TGTCACGCTTCGTCTATGCGCAACACGCGGCTTCCCTCCGACTCGGGCTGGTCTCGGCCCGCTGTGCGGCCCTGCGCTCGCCCTCGCTCCGGTCCATCCGCGCTGCGCATCGCGCCTCAGCGCTTCTGCGATGTCACGCTTCGTCTGTTCGCGACGCGGTTCAGAAGGGAATTGCTCCGCGGCTTGCTGCTCGGGCCTGCGGGCCCTGTGCTGCTCGCCGTCTGCGCAAGCCCTTCTGCCGCTGCTCACGACGGCTCAGCGCTTCTGCATTGTCACGCTTCGGCTGCGCACAACGCGGTTCTAAGCCGCTCCGACTGCACAAGCCGGCCTGCGGCCCTTCCGGGCCTCCGGTCCGTTTGTTCCGCTCCGCGGCTTAGCCCGCTGTACGCGACGCCTCAGCGCTTCTGCATTATACTAACCCATGTTCCTGGACAAATGCTGTCGAATGGGCGACAGCGGAGGAAAAATCTGGTTCATGTTCCCAGAGATGCCACTCTACGGCCGGATTCCGGCGGAACCAGGTCAGCTGCCGCTTGGCATACTGCCGGGAGCGCAGCTTGATCTCCTCCGCTCCCTCCTCCGGCGGACGGCCCTCCAGCAGGGCGGCGGCCATCTCCTTATAGCCAATGGCCTGCATGGCGGTGCAGCGGGCGGGAATCCCGGCCGCCAGCAGGCCGGAGACCTCCTGGACCAGGCCCTGCTCCATCATCTGGTCCACCCGGCGGTCAATACGCGCCCACAGATCACGCCGGTCGGCAAAATTCAGACCGATGGTCAGCGGGGCGTAGCGGTTGGGCAGGGCCCGGGTCTCGGCGTTGTGCTGAGAAATGGTCTTGCCCGTGGAATACCAGACCTCCAGGGCCCGGATGGTGCGCTTTTCATCGTTGGGGTGGATGCGCCCGGCGGCCTCCGGGTCGATGCGCTCCAGCTCCGCCCGCAGGACGGGCAGCCCCTGGCTTTGGGCCCGCGCCTGTAACTCCTCCCGCAGGCCGGCGGCCGGCGTAAAGGGGGCAAATTCCCGCCCCGCCACCAGCGCGTCCAGATACAGCCCGGTGCCGCCGGCCACGATGGGCAGCCGCCCCCGGGCCAGTATGGCGTCCACGATGGGGACCGCGTCCTGGACGTACCGGGCTACTGAGTAATTTTCCCAGGGGTCAGCCACGTCCAGCATGTGGTGGGGCACCCCCCGGCGTTCCGCCTGGGTAGGCTTGGCCGTGCCGATGTCCATACCCCGGTAGACCTGCATGGAGTCGGCGGATACCACCTCTCCGTTCAGCCGCAGGGCCAGCTCCACGGCCAGCGCAGTCTTGCCCGATGCCGTGGGCCCGCAGATAACAAGGATATTGGGTTTGTCAGACATAAGATCGCCTCCGTTGCGTCGTGGCAGCGGGCCCACGGCCTACCCGCGAAGCGGGCGGCGCAAGCCGTACAAGCGTTTTCCGAGGGAAAACCTTGGCGCACATGCCATTCACTGGCATGGCGCAAAAAAGAGAAACGGGGACCCCATGGGGGCGGGAGCGCCCATGGGGCCGGGCCCGCAGATGACGAGGATATTGGGTTTGTCAGACATAAGATCGCCTCCGTTGCGTCGTGGCAGCGGGC
>DXYV01000067.1:0-7112 GCA_019415645.1 Clostridiales bacterium | reverse complement strand
CCACGGCCTACCCGCGAAGCGGGCGGCGCAAGCCGGAAAACCATAGGGGATGTTCCAAGTCAGGAAGTTGCTGTCATTATACGATTCCTCCGGGGAGAATGCAAGGGTGCGCCTTGCGTCCTGGTCGGTTCCGTGGTAGGATAAAGCCGCCAAAGGAGCGTGATCGCATATGGAGTCCACCCCCATTCTGAAGACAGCGCGGCTGCTGCTGCGTCCCTTCCGGCCCGGGGATGCCCCTGCCCTGCTGGAAATTTTGGGCGACCGGGAGGTCAACCGCTTTCTCCCCATGTTCCCGCTGGAGAATTTGCCCCAGGCGGAGGCGTATCTGGAGGAGCTGCTGGACGCACAGAGAGCCGGCAGCCTGCACTGGGCGGTGTGCCGGCGGGAGGAAGGCTTCCCGGTGGGCTATATCCATGTGGACAGCGGGGAGAGCCGCGACCTGGGCTACGGGCTGCGGCGGGACCTGTGGGGGCAGGGCATCGTCACCGAGGCCGGCCGGGCGGTGGTGGAAGCGGCCCGGGCGGCCGGACTGCCCTACCTCACCGCCACCCACGACAGGAACAATCCGGCCAGCGGCGCGGTGATGCGCAAGCTGGGCATGACGTATCGCTACTCCTATGTGGAACAGTGGCAGCCCAAGAACATTCCGGTGACCTTCCGCATGTACCAGCTCACGCTGGACGGCGGTGCGGACCGAACCTATCGGGGCTATTGGGACCGCTGGCCCGAGCATTTTGTGGAGCCGGAAGGGAACGGAAAGCAGACGCCGGGCGCTTAGACCGGACATCCGAATCGCGGGGCGGGGACGATATTTCATCGTCCCCGCCCCGCTGCAGAAAGGCGCATGAGAACGCCCTCCGTATGGAGGGCGTTTTTCTCGTATTTTAATGGAAAGTTAACTTGACATGACATGGACTCTGTGCTATGCTCTGAATGGAAAGGAAGCTTTCCAAAAAACAGGAGGCGGTGACCGTGAAGAACAGACTGGAAGAGCTGCGCAGGCAGGCGGGGATGACGCAGGAAGAGCTGGCCGAAGCACTGGAGGTCTCCCGGCAGACCGTGGGTTCCCTGGAGAACGGCCGGTACAATCCCTCTATTCTGCTGGCCTTCAAGATCGCCCGGCTGTTCCACACCACCATTGAGGAGGTCTTTTTGTATGAAGAGGAGTAAGGCGGTCCTTTGGGGCGTACTGACTGCGGTCTTTTTCCTGCTGGCCCTTTCGGCGGTGCTGCTGGAGCGGGCCGGGGTGTCCCTCACAGACCAGCTGGGCGGCGCGCTGACCGGAATCGGGGCCGGGGGCTGGGCCTTCTGCCTGACCCATTTTCTGACGGAGCTGTACTTCCGGTTCCGACCCAAGGCCCGGCGGGCTCAGGAGATCGGCGAGAAGGACGAGCGCAACCGGGCTATCCGGGGAGAGGCCGCCTACCGCGCCCTGCTCAACAGCTCCGCGGTTTTTCTGGCCGAGTGGCTGGTGCTGCTGGTCCTGGACGTCCCCGCATGGATCTACCTGCTGGTGGCCGCGGCCTACCTGGCCAACTTTGGATGCTATCTCTACCATGTGCTGAAGCTGCAAAACCAAATGTAAGAGCAAAGGAGCCTGGATATGAAACTGATTTTGGAACAGATCACCAAGTCCTTCGGCCCCAAATCGGTGCTGAAGGGCGCGGGCTATACCTTCGAGCAGGGCCGGATCTACGGCCTGCTGGGCCGCAACGGCGCGGGCAAGACCACCCTGTTCAACTGCATCTCCGGCGAGTTCCCCGCTGACACGGGGACCATCGCCCTGGATTCGGGCGGCGGGCCCCGGCCCCTGACCCAGGACGACGTGGGCTATGTGCTCTCCACCCCTTTTGTGCCCGATTTTCTCACGGGCTATGAGTTCGTCAAGTTCTTCCTGGAGATCAGCGACCACAGCGGCTCCCGGCGCTCCGCCGACGACTGGCTGGACCTGGTGGGCATCGCGGCGGAGGACCGCCACCGGCTGATGAAGGACTACTCCCACGGCATGAAGAACAAGATGCAGATGCTCTGCTTCCTCATCGCCCGCCCGCCGGTCATTCTGCTGGACGAGCCGCTGACCTCCTTCGACGTGGTAGCGGCGGCCGAGATGAAGGACCTGCTGCGGGGCATGAAGCAGGACCATATCATCATTTTCTCCACCCATATCCTGGAGCTGGCCGCCGACCTGTGCGACGACATCGTGCTGCTGAACCATGGTCTGCTGGAGGAAGTGGACGCCGCCCTCATCCACACGCCCCAGTTTGAGGAGCGGGTGGTGGAGCTGCTGAAGGAGGGGGACCATGACTGACCTGTCCGCCGCCATTTCCCATGTGGAGGCCGCCCTGGGGTGCAACCGCTTTCTCTACTGGCTGGGGCGCATTCCCCTGCTCCGGCGGCTGTTTCCCCCCTCCCTGTACGCCGCCGGCCCGGCCAAAAACACCCTGATGAACGTGGTGCGGGTGTTCAAGTGGCTGTATTCCCTGGCGGGGAAATGCGTCTATCTGCTGATCGCCCTGGCGGTCCCCCTGGTGCTCGTCTTTGGTGCGGAGGACCTGTCCGCCCTCTGGCCGGTATTCCTGTGGGAGTTTTTCTGGCTGAGCCTGGTATGCGGCTCGGTGCTCCAGCCTCCGGCGCTGGAGGCCACGGCCCTGAAATATGTCTGCGTGCTCCAGCTGCGCCTGCCCGCCCGGGACTTTATCCGAATCGACTGCTGCCGGCGCTATGCGCGCAAGCTGATCACCTTCCTCCCCGCCCTGATTCTGGCGGCGCTGGCCTTTGGCCGGCCCTGGTGGCTGGGCGTGGTCCTCACGGCGGTGCTGGGCCTGGCCAATGCGGCGGGGGACGGCCTGCATGTGGCCCTCTACCGCCGGTGGGGCGTGACCCCCTCCGCCAATCCCTATTACATTGTGTTCGCCCTGATGGCCTTTCTGATCTTGGGCTATTGGCCCGTGCTGGGGGAGTGGACGAATGTGCCGGGGCTGGCCCTTCATCCTGTGGTGATCGCGGTGGTGGTGCTGGCCGGGCTTCTGTCCCTGGTCGGCCTGCGCCGCTTCCGGGACTGGTATGCCCTGGTAAAGAAGTGCTCCAAGCCGGAGAACATCTCCTACACCTATGCCAAAGCGAAGGCGGGACAGAACAGCTTCCGGGATGTGCAGCTCAAGACCAAGGACCTGACCGTCGAGGCGGAGGGAGACAGCAAGCGCACTGGCTGGTACTACCTGAACGACCTGTTTTTCCGCCGTCACCGGCGGCTGCTGGCCCGGCCCACCCGAATCGCGGACGGGATTCTGGGCGCGCTGTGCGCGGCGGGGCTGGTAGCATGCCTGCTGGCGCCGGAGCTGGGGTCGGAGATTCTGATCCAGATTCTCACCCATACCCTGCCCTATCTGGTGTTTCTGGCCTATTTTCTGTTTAATACCCTGGGTATGCGTATCTGCAAGGCCATGTTCTACAACTGCGACCTGTCCCTGCTGCGCTACTCCTGGTACCGGACCCCCGCCGTGGTGCTGAAAAACTTCACCATTCGGCTGAGCCGCCTGCTGGCCCTCAACCTGTCGGTGTCCCTGATTCTGGGCGCCGGTCTGGTGGGCATGGCCCTGCTGGCCCGGCTGCCGCTGGGGACCTACGGCGGTACGCTGGCCGCCTATGTGGTCTCCCTCCAGCTGCTGGCGGTGGTGTTCGCCGTCCATCCCCTGTTTTTGTACTATGTCTTTCAGCCCTATACGTCGGATCTGAACGTGAAAAATCCCTTCTTCTCCACCCTGAACTGGGCGATGTACGCGGTGTGCTATGCCTGCGTGTTTCTCGATCAGCCGCCGGCGGGGTTTGCCCTGCTGGTGATGGGGGTGACGGTGGTCTATACCGCCGTGGCCCTGGCCATCGTGCGCAGCCGGGCGCCGCGTACCTTCCGGGTGAAGTAACCATTCAAAATAATAAGGAGTGAGGTCAAATGCGTACCTGTCTGCGCTGTCACAGCGAAATGGTGGAGCACTGCGCCGTCAAGGTGGAGGGCGCGGGCTACGGAATCGTGCTGGCCACCGACGACCGCAAGCTGTTTCCCAACCGAATCGGACAGCCCAGGGTGGCTGTGTGCCCCAACTGCGGGGAGGTCTCTCTGTATCTGGAGGACGTGGAGAAGCTGAAGGAATAACAGGCGGAGCTTGTTCCGAGGCGCAGAAGGCGCGGGAGGGAAAAACCTCCCGCGCCTTCGTTTGGTTCTCTCCCGTCTGCGGGCGGATTGCCGGGGATATTTCAACTCCGAGGAGGCGCACCGGGCCGATGAGGACAGTGCGGCCCGCAGGCCGCCTTTCGCAGCGCAACCGCCGCACAGCGGCGGCACTTAGCGCGGAGATCGGCCCCTACGGATGCGCAGCAGATTGGCGCGTATCCAGAAAGTCACCCCACGGAGTGAAGCAAACATGATGTAGTTTGCGGCGCTGCGCCTCTCCGCTCTTTTTCAACTTTTAATCTTCCACCCCCTCAAATCTTAAGAATTCTCTGCTAGGATAGTTCCATCCAAGTATGAGAGGATGAACCATGCATGACGGAACTGGTACGGGAACGGAGCCGGCGCCGGGCGCTGCCCACCCAGCCGAAGCTGACCTACTGCAACCTGTTTTTCGCCTTTTTGTCCGCCTCCTTTCTGGGGGCGGTGACCGAGACGGTCTTTATGCTGCTGGTCTGGGGAGAGCTGCAAAACCGCAGCGGCGTGCTCTGGGGGACCTTCTCCCTGGTCTGGGGCCTGGGCGCGGTGCTGTTTTCGGTGGCGCTGCGGCCCGCCGCCCGCCGCAGCGGCTGGTGGGTTTTCCTCGGCGGCGCGCTGCTGGGCAGCAGCTTTGAATTCCTGTGCTCCTGGATGCAGGAGGTCTGTTTCGGAATGCGCTTCTGGGATTATAGCCACCTGCCCCTGAACATCGGCGGCCGGATAGATCCCCTGTTTGCCGTGTTCTGGGGCATAGCCGCCGTGGTGTGGATGGAGCTGCTCTGGCCCGCCCTGGGCCGGGGCCTGGAGAAGGTGGCCCCACGTGCCCTGCGGGTGAGCGCGCTGATCCTTACGGTGTTCATGGTGTGCAACATCGCGGTGTCCGCCGCCGCCCTGGGGCGGATGCACGCCCGGCGGCAGGGCATGCCTCCATCCAACAGGGTGGAGGTCTTTCTGGACCGGACCTATCCGGACGAACGGCTCCAGACCTATTACCCCAGTATGCGGTATTTGAACGATTAAAACGGGAAAACTTCCACAGAAGATGCTGCTTCTGTGGAAGTTTTTTGCGTTTCCCGGGAAATTTCTGCGGGATTTCGACCGGGACGGCTTGCGCGCGGCCGGGGAATCCGATATAATAAAATGCTAACTTTGATACCGAGGTAACCATTGTGGATAATTTGATTCTCATCGGCATGCCCGGCTCGGGCAAAAGCAGCGTAGGCGTGGTGCTGGCCAAGGCGTTGGGCTACGGCTTTCTGGACGTGGACCTGCTCATTCAGGAGCGGGCGGGCGCGCTGCTTCAGGACATTTTGAACGCCCGGGGCGTGGAGGCCTTCCTGGATCTGGAGGGGGAGGTCATTGGTTCGGTGGACTGCCGCCGCACCGTCATTGCCCCAGGCGGCTCCTGCGTATGCCGCGCCGCCGCCATGGAGCACCTGCGCCGCCTGGGCACCGTGGTCTATCTTCAGCTCTCTCTGGAAGAGGTAGAGAGCCGCATCCACAATCTGGCCACCCGGGGCATCGCCCTCTCCCCCGGCCAGACCATTGCCGACGTATATGCCTATCGGGTCCCGCTCTACGAGCGGTACGCCCATCTCACTGTCCGGGCCGACGGCCAGACCCTGACGGACACGGTGGAGGCTGTAAAGCAAGCGCTGGCCGTATATCAACCGAAGGAACGGAACCATCCATGAAATTTTCTCAACTGGGTCTCATCGACCCCATCCTCAAGGCCCTGGACGAGCAGGGCTACCAATCCCCCACGCCCATTCAGCGCCAGGCCATTCCCCCCGCGCTGGCGGGCCGGGACGTGCTGGGCTGCGCCCAGACGGGCACGGGCAAGACCTGCGCCTTCGCCGCGCCCATCCTCCAGCGGCTCAACGGCCGCAACGGCAATCCCCGCCGCATCCGCGCCCTGGTGCTCACTCCCACCCGGGAGCTGGCCCTTCAGATTCAGGAGTGCTTTGTGGCCTACGGCAAATATCTCTCCCTGCGCTCGGCGGTCATCTTCGGCGGCGTGGGCCAGCAGCCTCAGGTGGACCGCCTGAAAAAGGGCATCGACATTCTGGTGGCCACTCCCGGCCGCCTGCTGGATCTCCACGGACAGAAGCTGCTGGACCTGTCCCAGGTGGAGATCTTCGTGCTGGACGAGGCCGACCGTATGCTGGACATGGGCTTTATCCACGACGTGCGCCGGGTGCTCAAGGTGCTGCCCGAGCACAAGCAGACCCTCTTTTTCTCCGCCACCATGCCGCCGGAGGTCATGGACCTGGTCAACGGCCTGCTCCACGATTACGCCCGGGTGGCGGTGGACCCCATCTCCTCCCCGGTGGAGGTCATCCAGCAGGCGCTGTACTACGTGGACAAGTCCAACAAGACCAAGCTGCTGGCCCACCTCATCCAGGAGAAGGGCATGGACAGCGTGCTGGTGTTCTCCCGCACCAAGCACGGGGCCAACCGCATCGCCCAGGATCTGGTGAAGCGGGGCATCCCCGCCGCCGCCATCCATGGGAATAAGTCTCAGACCGCCCGCCAGCAGGCTCTGGCCGACTTCAAGGCCGGGCGGGTCACCGCCCTGGTGGCCACGGACATCGCCGCCCGGGGCATCGACATCGACGAGCTGAAGTGGGTGGTCAACTACGACCTGCCCGAGGTGCCTGAAACCTACGTTCACCGAATCGGCCGCACGGGCCGGGCCGGCCGGGACGGCACCGCCCTCTCCTTCTGCCGGGCGGACGAGAAGGATTACCTCAAGCAGATCGAGAAGCTGCTGGGCAAGCCCCTGCCCGTGGTGGAGGACCATCCCTATCCCATGACCGAGGCGCCCACCGGCGTGGACCCCATGACCCAGGCCCGCCGGGAGGGCAAGGAGAACGCCCGCAAGGCCCGGGAGCAGCGGCGGCAGGCC
>DXYV01000066.1 GCA_019415645.1 Clostridiales bacterium | reverse complement strand
AAGCCCTCCACATGGTCCTTCTCCTTCTGGAGCAGGGACTCGGGGATGAGCATGGGCATGGACACGTTGGTGTGCCCCGTCTCCTTGAAGCGGCGATCCAGCTCCTGCTGGATGTTCTCCCAGATGGCATAGCCATAGGGCCGCAGAATAAACATGCCCTTTACGTTGGTATAGCCGATCAGCTCCGCCTTGGTACATACGTCGGTGTACCACTGGGCGAAGTCCACCTCCATGTCGGTGATGGCGTTGACCTGTTTGTTTTTCTCGTTAGCCATTGTGTGTTTCCATCCTTACTTTCTGATCTCTTGCGCAGAGTCGTCTCTTGAACCCCTATTGTATGTTCTGGCGGGCAAAAAGTCAAGGGAAGCGGGGCAGAATCCCGGCGCGCAGGCTTGCTCCGTTCTTCCTTCTGTGCTATACTGGATTCCATCCCGCTTGGAAAGGAGTCCGCGCCATGGAATACGTCCCATTTGACCCCGCCGGCCGCCCCTGGAAGGAGATCATGTCGGAACAGCTGGCCTCGGCCCGCCGGTTTGAGATCCACTGCTGGTCGGACGAGCCCCAGTGGATTGCTCTGGCTCTGCGCTATGGGCAGCGGAAGGAGATCGGCTGGCCCTACGGCACCGTGATCGCCGGCGAGGTGACCCCGGCCTTTACGCACATGCTGCTGTCCCTGCCCACCCCCGCCGACCGGGAAGTCTACGACAAGCAGACCCCTTTTTTCTCCATTTTTCTGGACAACGCCTTTTCCTCCGAGCACTACGGCACGGAGCTCCATCAAGGCATATAACAGCGGCGCCCGGGCAGTCCACGTTTGGACTGCCCGGGCGCCGTATTTTCTCCGCCGGGACCGCTCTCCCCGCTACCCGCTGCGCGCCCGGCGCAGCAGAAGTATGCACAGCATCGCGGAGGCCAGCAGAAGGACCAGCAGCGGCCAAAGGCCGGACAGGCCCGCCGCTTTTCCCGTCAGCAGCCGGTAGCCCCAGGTGGCGGGGAACAGATTTCCCACCAGCGCGAAGGCCTCGGGCAGCAGCTCCGCCGGGAACAGGATACCCGAAAACAGGATAGAGGGCAGAAAAACCAGAATGGAAGCCATGGAGGTTTTGGCCTGGTCCTTGACCGCCAGACCGATCACGCTGGCGACGCCCAGAGACGCGGCGATCAGAAGGGCTGTGCCGCCGAAATGGGCCGCCGGATTCGCCGGGAGGCGCGCATCAAACGCCAGGGGCGCGGCGAGATAGAGCAGGCCGCTCATCAGGAACAGATGCAGGAAGGCGGACAGATTGGACAGCACGAGGCCCAGGGACAGGGGTACGCCGTTGGCCTGATAGAGCTTCTTTACGTCGCTTCCGTACACCTCCACCAGGGAAGGCGGCAGGCCGATCATCGCCCCCATGGTCACTCCGAATACGGTCATGGAGGGCAGGAGCGTGTCCCGGGCCCCCGGCTGGATTGCGGTAAAAATTCCGCCCATGACCGCAAAAAACAGCAGTGGCACCAAGTAGCAGGTGATCAGCAGCGTCTTGCTGCGCAGGTCCAGCCGCCACTGCAGGGATACGCCGTAGAAAAACGCGCCCATGCTCTACTCCTCCCCCTTTGCCAGTTCCAGAAAGCGCCGCTCCAGGCTGCCGTGGTCTACCTGGAGGTCCAAAAGGGCCGTGCCGCTGGTCCGGTACTGCTCCAGCCGCTCCAGCAGAGCCGCGCCGATGTCGTCGGTCTCCAGCTGTTCCTCCCCGGCGCTGGTTCGGATGGAGATGCGATACCGCTTTCCCGTGGTCCCCCGCAGCTCCGCTACCGTACCCACGAAAACCAGCTTTCCTCCGCTCAAAATGGCCAGGCGGTCGCACAGGCGCTCCACCTCCGCCATATCGTGGCTGGCCAGCAGAATGGTCCTGCCCTGGGCCCGGAGTCCCTCGATCTGCACGTGGAGAGCCAGCCGGGCCTCCACGTCCAGCCCCGCGGTGGGTTCGTCCAGCACCAGGATGTCCGGGTTCCGAAGCAGGGCGAGGGCCAGATGGAGCCGCCGCTTCTGCCCGGTGGACAGCTGGGCATAGGTCTTTTTCCCCAGGGCCGGGATTCCCAGGTCCTCCAGCATGGTCTCGTCGATCTCCGTCCGGTTCCAGCCCGCCACCAGGCGCACCGCCTCCATGGGGCGGATATGCTCGGGCAGGGAGGCCGACTGCAGCTGGATTCCCAGCCTGCCATCTACCGTAATCGTGCCGGCGTCGTAGCGCCGCAGGCCCTCGATGCACTCCAGCGCCGTGGTCTTGCCCGCGCCGTTCATCCCCAGCAGGGCGAATAGCTCGCCCTGGCGCACCTGAAGGTCCAGTCCCCGGAGCACAGTGCGCGCCCCGTAGCGTTTGGTCAGTCCCCTGACCACAATGGCGTCGTTCATGGCATTTCCTCCGGAAAGGGGGCCATGCCCAGGCGGGCGAAATAGGCGTCCAAAGCGGGCTCCAGGAACCCGTTGGCCTGCTCCTGCCTGGCCTTCCACTCCGAGTCCAGCCCCTCGAACCGGCCCAGCTCCACCAGCCGGGGGAGCATCTCCAGATTCCCGCTGGTAAACTCCATGAGCATGGCCCAGTACTCCTCCGCGAAGGCCTGGCCCCGATCGCTGTCGGGCGCGACCCCCACCTGCCGGAGGCGGACCGCCTCCTCCTGCAGCCGCAGGAAATTGTGCAGAAACGCGGACCCGCTGTCCCGGTCGAAGCGGCTGCGGATGTGATCCAGGGTCTGGTCGTCAAAATGCTTGATGAGCCAGTAAAACTCATTTTTCATCTGAAGATTGACAATAATGTCCGCGTATTTTTTGAAATCCACCGTCTGCATCTGGAGCACCTCGGCCCGCAGGAGCTCCAGCTCCCGAAGGGACTCGGTCAGGCCCGCAAGCTTCTCCCGCACGGCGGCGGCCTGCTCGGCCAGCGCCGCCGCCACCTCTTCCGGCGTATCCAGCGGAATGAGGCGATTTTTGATGTCGTCCAGGGAAAAGCCCAGGTGCTTCAGCGACAGGATCTGGTGGAGCTTCACCACGTCCTTGTCCGTATAGAGCCTGCGCCCGCCTCCGCTTACCGCGGAAGGGGTCAGCAGGCCCACCTTGTCGTAATACTGTAAGGTGCGCACGGAGATGCCCATTTTCTCCGCCACCTCGCCCACCGTCTGATACCCGGCGGGGATGGCCCGGTCGCGTTGCATCCGCACCCCTCCTTTCCTCTCTACGGTATCACATGACGCCGCGTCACGAGCAAGCTTTTTTTGATTACGGCCAGCGCCGCCGGGTCCCCGGGCCGTATAATTTCCCTCTCATTCCGCAAACTAGGGGAAAGGAGTGGTGCGCGGTGTGGCAGATCGGTGTTTGGGAGCAGCGGGAGGGGCTGTATGAGCTGGTGCGGGAGCTGGCGGGGGACCGGGCCCGCGTCGCCCGGGGGGAGCACCCCGCCCTGCTGGCGGGCGAGTCCTACGACCTGCTGGTGGTCTCGCCCCACTCCATAGGGTGGGCGGGGGCGGCCGTGCTCTACTGCCGCACGGTGCTGCTGCCCGGCGCGGCGGGACCTCTGGCCCGCTCCCTGCGCGCCGACCGGGCGGTGAGCTACGGCCTGAATCCCCGGGACACCCTGACCCCTTCCAGCCTGGACGATGCCCACATCTGCGTGGCCGTGCAGCGGGAGCTGATTCGTCTGGACGGCGGCGTGGTGGAGCGGCAGGAGCTGGTGCTCCCCTACGACGGCCGCCAGCCTGAGCTGGCCCTGGTGCGCACCGGAATCCGGCTGCTGCTGGGCCGGGAGGGCGCGCCGTGAGCGCACCGTTCAGGGGTCCAGAGTCCAGGTGTATCCGCCGTCGTCCGTGGTCAGGCGCAGGGTGCGCTCCGCTCCGTCGCACAGCGCCGTGACGGAACAGACACCGTCCTGCCCGTCAAAAACGATGGTGCGCGGCGTATAGTGGTACTGAGCGTACTCCGCCGGCAAATACACCTCCGCTGTATGCCAGGTGGCCCCCTCGTCGTCGGTGTAGCGCAGGGTGGGGCCGGAATCTACATAGTAGATATGGCCCACCGTCAGGACCCCGGCAGAGGAATAGCCCACTCCCGTGACCACGAAGCGCTCCTCCGTATCGGGCGCGATCTCCCGCCAGGTCTCTCCGCCGTCCTCGGTCAGGAAGCAGCGCGCGTCCTGCTGGCTCATGGTCACCCCGGTGGCCAGCACCAGGGCGCCGGTGCCGTCCTCGTTGAGGCAGATGAAGCCGTCGGCATAGTGCACATCGGTCCACATCTGGCCCAGGTGATAGCCCACGTCGCTCCCTTCCACCACGGACTCCCGCCAGGTGTTCCCGCCGTCGTGGCTCAGCAGGATTCGGGTCGGGGAATCGGGCAGGACCACGGCGATCTGACGGCCGTTCAGGTCCACCCACTGGCCCCGTTCCAGCTCGCCGGCCAGAATTTCCTGATCCAGCGATTCCCCGGCCGCGCCGGTGATCCAGGCGGCAAAGTCAAAGCCCGTCCAGCCGGCCACGGTCAGGCTGCTCACTCCCAGCAGCGCCGCCAGGGCCGCCGCCAGCAGCACGGTCCTCTTCCACCGCTTCTTCCGGACAGGGCCGCGCCCGGCCGGAAGCTCCACGGGCTCCGCCAGAAGGGCGGTCCGAAGGGCCGCCGCATGGGCCCGGAGCCTGCGCTCCAAGGGATCGTTCATACCCTCACACCTCCTTCATCCATTCCGCCAGCCGCCCCAGGGCGGCTTTTGTCCGAGCCTTGACGGTGCTTTCCGGGATTCCCAGCACCCGCGCCGTCTCCCGGTAGGTCAGGTCCTGGTAGAACCGCAGCAGGATACACGCCCGCTGCTCCACCGGCAGGCGGCCGATCAGGTCCATCAGCTCCAGCTCCTGAACGGGGACCTCCGCCAACAGGCCCAGGGGGTCCGCCGCCCGCTCGGTCAGCTGGTCCCGGGCCCGCGTCTGCCGGAGCATGTCCAGGCATTTGTTCACCAGGATTCTGGTGATCCAGCTGCGGAACCGCCGCTTCTCCCGCAGGCCCGGATAGGCCCGATAGGCGGCCAGCGCCGCCTCCTGCACCGCGTCCCGGGCATCCTCCGTGTTGCGCAGATAGCCGATGGCCACCAGATATAAATTTTTCTCCACCGCACGGTACTGCTCCTCAAACGCGGTCATGCCACCATCTCCCGCCGCAAAGTATCCTGTTCTGTTTGTTAGACGAAGGCCAGGCCGCAAAAAGACAATCTGCCTGCGCTTTTTTCACCCGGCGGAAAAAAATCGGTCTCGATTTTCTTTCCCAATGCTCCATTCTCCCGGTTCCTTGGTATAATGGACGAAACCAATCGACCAAAGGAGGCACGCAGTTCTGTGGAAGAATGTGCACGGCGGCGCAAATTGCTGTCCGAAGAATTTGACGCATACCGGAAGGTCTTTCTCGCTCTGGGCGACGAGACCCGGCAGCAGATCTTTCTCACCCTGCTGGAGCACGACGCGGTGGGAATGCGGGTGCCCGAGCTGACGGCGCGTATCCACCTTCCCCGGCCGGCGGTGTCCCACCACTTGCAGATTCTCAAGGAATCCGGCCTGATCGCCATGCACCGGACGGGCACCCGGAATTATTACTACGTAGACGCCAACGAGAGCTGCTGGCGCGGCCTGAAGGACCTGGTGGACCATGTGGACCTGGTGGTCCGGGCGGCCTGCCGCAGCGGATACCCCAATTTTAAGGAGGACGACCCCATATGACCCTTTTGGACGCGATTCCGGCGCGCCACTCTGTGCGCGCCTACACCGACCGGCCCATTCCGCCTGAGGCGGCGGAGCAGCTCCGGGCCGAGCTGCAGGCCGGCAACCAGGCCGGCGGCCTGCATATGCAGCTGGTCACCGACGATCCGGCCGCCTTTGACGGCCTGCTGGCCCACTACGGCAAGTTCCGCGGCGTGCGCCACTACATCGCCCTGATCGGCCCCAAGACCCCCGATCTGGAGGAAAAGCTGGGCTATTACGGGAGCGGGCCGCTCTGCTGGCTCCCACGGCCATGAACCAGCAGAAATTCCGCCTCACCTGGAGCGGCACGCAGGTGAAGGCGGTCTCCACCGGCGGATTCTACTCCAACGTAGACCTGGGCATCGTCAAATGCCATTTTGAGCTGGGCGCGGGCGCAGACTCCTTCACCTGGGCCTGACCTTCGGGCTCCCGTGGAACGCGCGGAGCTGACAGCAGAAAGAGGGCGGCCGCCGGATCTCCGGCGGCCGCCCTCTTTTGGTCCCATTTACAGCCCAGGCGCTTCGCCCCCGCATCCGCGCCGTCTGCGGCTCGCTCAGGGGCCGGCCGCGATCCAGCCGCTGCCCACCACCACGTCGCCCTGGTAGAACACCGCCAGCTGACCCGGCGTGGGCGCCCGGGCGGGGGTCTGGGTAACGATCTCCACGCCGCCGGCCCGGGGCGAGATGGTCGCCGGGGTCTCGCTGCGGGAGTGGCGGAAGCGCACTCCCACCTCCAGCGGCCCGGTCAGCTCCGGAATGGCGATCCAGTTGGGCTGGACGCACCAGGCCCGGTCCACATACAGGTCCTCTCCGGTGGAGAGGACCACCTGATTGGTCTCCGGCCGGATGGCCGAGACGAACAGCCGGCTGGCCGCCGGCACCCCCAGTCCCCGGCGCTGGCCCAGGGTGTAGTGGTGGATGCCCTTGTGGCGGCCCAGCACCCGGCCCTCCTTGTCCACAAAATCCCCCGGCGGCGGGGTGGCCCCCCGGCGGTCCAGCCAGGCGGCGTAGTCCTGGTCGGGAATAAAACAGATTTCCATGCTGTCCGGCTTGTCCGCCACAGACAGCCCACGCGCCGCCGCCCGGTCCCGGGTGGCGGTTTTCTCGTCCCCGCCCAGGGGGAAAAGGACCCGGCCCAGCAGCGCCTGGGTCAGCCGGGCCAGCATATAGGACTGGTCGTTGGCGGGCCGTCCCCGCAGCAGCAGCGCCCGGCCGTCCGCGCCCCGTCCGGTGCGGGCGTAGTGGCCGGTGGCGATCCACTTGGCCCCGATGCGGTCGGCCGCCGCCGCCAGGGCGGGGAACTTCACCGTGGGGTTGCACCGGGCGCAGGGCAGGGGGGTCCGCCCGGCCAGATAGTCGGCGGCAAAGGGGGCGCAGACGTGGGTCTCCAGCGCATCCCGGATGTCCACCGCCTCAAAGGGGATGCCCAGCTCCTCCGCCGCCTGCCGGGCGGCGGGTACGCCCCCCTGGCCGATGTCCAGATATACTCCATAGACCTCATAGCCCTGCTCCATCAGCCGGGCCGCCGCCACGGCGGAATCCACCCCGCCGGACAGGCCCAGCACTACGGTCTCTTTCATCACGCGCTCCTTTCCGCCGCACCGGGCGGCGCAGCCTGTATGGAAGGTTGCGAAACAGGTCTTGTTATGCCCGCTCCGGGGGCCGGGCGGTCTCCACCCAGTAGCGCTGGGTGACCTTGCCGTCCTGTTCGTCCCAGACCTCGTTTTCCAGCACGCCGCCGCAGGACAGGATGGTGCGGCGGGAGGCCTCGTTGGTCCGGTCACAGGTGATGAGCACCCGCGCCAGCCCCAGGCGGGACGCGGCATAGTCCAGAGCCAGCCGCAGCTGGACGGTCCCATAGCCCTTGCCCCGCTCCGCCGGACGGATGGCGTAGCCGATGTGGCCCCCGAACCGGCGCAGATAGTCGTTGAGCACATGGCGGATGTCCACCGTGCCCACCACCCGCCGGGCGGCCCGGTCCACACACAGCAGGGTGGTGCTGGGCACCAGGCCCGCTCCGCAGGTGGCGGCGCTGGACATCTGCTCCAGCCAGGCCAGCCAGTCGGATACCCGCTCGTATTGGTCCAGCCTGCCCCCGCCGTTGATATGTCCGTCCCGCGCCAGGGTCTTCTGCCGGTAGGCCACGATCTCGTCCTCCCACGCCAGCGTTGGCGCGATCAAGCTCAGCTGCTGCATTACGCGGCCTCCTTCCCTACGGACGCGGGCCCCGGGGCCCGCCGCATCCAAAGTTCGTTCTTCCCGGTCAGTTCTTCAAATAGACCATCAGCGCCGCCACGTCCGCCGGGCTGACCCCGGAGATGCGGCTGGCCTGGCCCAGATTCAGGGGCCGGATCTGCGCCAGCTTCTGCCGGGCCTCCAGCCGCAGGCCCTGAATGGAGGCGTAGTCCAGCTCCGGCGGCAGGGTCCGCTCCTCCAGCTTTTTCATCTCCGCCACCTGACGGTTCTGCCGCTCGATGTACCCGGCGTATTTCAGGGTGATCTCCACCTGCTCGGTCACTGTGCGGTCCAGGTCCGGGCGCTCCGGGTCGAAGGGAGCCAGCCCGGCATAGGTCACCCTGGGCCGGCGCAGCAGGTCGGACAGGCGCGCCCCGTGGGGGGCGGCGCTCTCGCCCAGCCCGGTCAGGTAGGCGTCCAGCTCCGGCGAGGGGGCTGCGCCGGTGTGTTCCAGGCGGTCCTTCTCCCGCTCCACAGCCTGGTATTTGGCCTCCACCGCCTCATACCGGGCCCGGTCCACCAGCCCCACCGCATAGCCCACCGGCGTGAGCCGCTGGTCGGCGTTGTCCTGCCGGTGGATGAGGCGGTACTCGGTGCGGGAGGTCATCATGCGGTAGGGCTCGTTGGTGCCCTTGGTCACCAGATCGTCAATGAGCACCCCGATGTAGCCCTGGGAGCGGTCCAGCACCATGGGCGGACGGCCCAGCACCTTCCGGGCGGCGTTGATTCCCGCCACCAGGCCCTGGGCGGCGGCCTCCTCATACCCGGAGGAGCCGTTGAACTGGCCCGCGCCGTACAGGCCGGGCACCGCCTTGCACTCCAGGGTGGGCAGCAGCTGGGTGGGGTCCACGCAGT
>DXYV01000065.1 GCA_019415645.1 Clostridiales bacterium | reverse complement strand
GGAGGGCGGCGAGGCCGCTCAGGTCGGGCGCACAGGGGCGGACCGGCAGATGATCCAGAAAGCCGAGCCGGAAAAAGGCGGCGGACCGCCCGGGCGCGGCGCCCAGGAGGGCCTGCTCCAGCTCCGCCCGCAGCCGCTCCACAGAGACCCGCCGGACCCACTGGGGATGGGCGGCGAGCACCGCCTGTTCCGCCGGGCCCAGGTCAAAGTCCAGCTGCGCGCAGAAGCGGACGGCCCGCAGCATCCGCAGGACGTCCTCCTGCAGCCGGACGGAGGGGTCTCCCACACAGCGCAGCTGCCGCCGGGCGATGTCCGCCGCGCCGCCGAAGGGGTCGATCAGCCCGCCGTTCTGGTCCAGCGCCATGGCGTTGCAGGTGAAATCCCGCCGGGCCAGGTCGGTGGTCAGGTCGGGCACGAACACCACATAGTCCGGCCGCCGGCCGTCGGAGTAGGGGCCGTCCCGTCGGAAGGTGGTGACTTCCACCTCCCGGCTGCACGTGGCCAGCGTGACGGTGCCGTGGGAGAGGCCCGTGGGGCGGGCGGCGGGAAAGAGGGCGGTCACCTCCTCCGGCCGGGCGGCGGTGGCCACGTCCCAGTCCCGGGGAACCCGGCCCAGCACCAGGTCCCGCACGGCTCCGCCCACCGGATAGGCGGGAAATCCGGCCTCCCGCAGCCGTGCGCACAGGGCGGCCACATCCGGGGGAGACGCGTATTGTCTCATAAAACAGCCCTCCTGTGTCTCATTTTTCCGTGAAATGCTTATAATAGGGAAAGAGATATCTTGCCAATCGGTGGAAGGCGGTATATAATAATCAAGTTCGCGTAAAATCGACTGACAGGCTCCGGCCCGGCGTGCCGGATCGACATCATTATAGTGGAGGCTCCCTATGGCAGTCAATAACATTCACGACTATATCCAGCCCGGCCGCCGGGCCCATCTGGTGGGAATTGGCGGCGTGTCCATGTCTCCCCTGGCCGAGGTGCTGCGGGGCGGCGGCATGGAGATCACCGGCTCCGACCTGCACGAAAGCGAATCCGTGGCCCATCTGCGGTCGCTGGGCATTCCGGTGACCATCGGGCACTTTGGGGATACGGCGGTGAACAACCGGGCCGACTGCGTCATCCGCACCGCGGCCGTCCACGACGACAATCCGGAGATCGCGGGGGCGCGGGCCGCGGGGATTCCCATCTTCGAGCGGGCCCAGGCCTGGGGCGCCATCATGCGATCCTACCGCAACGCCCTGTGCATCGCGGGGACCCATGGCAAGACCACCACCACCTCCATGTGCACCCACATCATCATGGCGGCGGACCAGGACCCCACGGTGATGATCGGCGGCACGCTGCCCCTGCTGGGCGCGGGCCACCGGGTGGGCAAGGGCGATACGATCATCCTGGAGTCCTGCGAATACTGCAATTCGTTCCTCTCCTTCTTTCCCACGGTGGCGGTGATCTTGAACATCGAGGCCGACCATCTGGACTTTTTCAAGGATCTGGAGGACATTGAGCACTCCTTCCGCACCTTTGCGGACCTGGTGCCGGAGCGTGGGACCATCGTGGCCAACTGCGAGGACGCCAACACCATGCATACCCTGGAGGGGGAGACCCGGCCCGTGCTGACCTTCGGTGTGGAGCAGGGCGACGTACATGGGGCCAATCTGGTCTGGGAGAAGGGGCGGCCCTCCTTTGACGTGATCTTCCGGGGAGAGAAGTTTGCCCATGTGACCCTGGCGGTGCCCGGCCTGCACAATGTGAAAAACGCCCTGGCGGCGGCCTCCGCCGCTATTGCCCTGGGCGTGCCTGCCGCCGCCGTGGAGCGGGGCCTGGCCGCCTTCCGCGGGGCGGGCCGCCGCTTTGAGTACCAGGGGACCTATCACGGCGCGGATCTGTATGACGACTACGCCCACCACCCCAGCGAGGTGCGGGCGCTGCTGGACACGGCCCGGACGCTGGGCTATCGCCGGGTGATCTGCGCGTTCCAGCCCCATACCTATTCCCGCACCAAGGCCCTGTTCCAGGACTTCGTGGAGGTGCTGAAAAAGCCGGACGTGACGATCTTAGCGGAGATCTACGCGGCCCGGGAGAAGAATACCATCGGCATTTCGGCCAAGGATGTGGCCGGCCAGGTGCCGGGCGCGGAGTTTTACCCCACCCTGGCGGAGGTCAAGGCGCGGCTGAAGGAACTGGCCCAGCCGGGCGATCTGATTCTCACCGTCGGCGCCGGCGATATTTATACCGTGGGAAAGGAACTGGCCGAGGAAGAGGCCTGAACCAACCTGGATATGGCCCAAACGGGCGGCAGATTCAACGCCTGAAGGCCCCGACAGAGCCACGCTTGACAGTCAAATGAACAAAGGACCTGCTGCTGAGCAGCAGGTCCTTTATTATCATGAACGCCTTTTCAGGTAAAGCAAAAACTGACGGAGCAGAAAACCTGCAGTCGCTCCACCCAACATAGGGAGAGATATGAAGGTAAACAACAGACTGGTCACCCCAAGCCAGTCGGAGGTGTCCGAGCGTTGCAACCATGCGAGGAAAAGCAGCGCCGCGCCCAGGCCGAGAAAGACGGCGTACAAGCCATTGCCGGGGCTCATAGACCGCTTCGATACCAGCGGAGGAATCAGGAGAGCGGAGAATGGAAGCGCGGCTGACAGACAGGCGATCAGAAGAAACAACGTTTTGAGGTCCGTGTTGTTCGCCTCCTTCTGGACGGTGGAAGAACTCAGGACCGCAGACTCGATTGCGCAAATTGAGATGTTGATCAGTTCATCTGCTTGCTGCGGGAGATGTTCATGGTGCCATCCTGCATATCGGCGATCCAGTCCAGGCTCTTGCCGGTGCCATAGGCCACGCAGGAGATGGCGTCGTCCGCCACATGGGTCTCGATGCCCGTGTGGGACTCGATCAGGCGGTCAAAGCCCCAGACCAGACTGCCGCCGCCGGTCATGACGATGCCGTTGGTGGAGATGTCGGCCACCAGCTCGGGGGGCGTGCGCTCCAGCACGGAGTGGATGGCCTCCAGAATCCGGGCGGCGGGCTCCTCAAAGGCCTCGATCATCTCCGAAGAGGTGACGGTGAACACCCGGGGCAGGCCGGTCATCAGGCAGCGGCCCTTGATCTCCATGGAGACCTCCTCATCCCGGGGATAGACGCACCCGATGGACATTTTCAGCTCCTCGGCGGTGCGGTCGCCGATGAGCACGTTGTGCTTTTTGCGGATATACTTGACCACGGCCTCGTCGAACTGGTCGCCCGCCACCTTGATGGAGGCGGATTCCACGATGCCGGACAGGGAGATGACCGCCACATCGGAGGTGCCGCCGCCGATGTCCACCACCATGTGTCCATCGGGCTTGGTAATGTCGATGCCCGCGCCGATGGCGGCGGCCAGGGGCTCCTCGATCAGGTAGACCCGGCGGGCGCCGGCTTGGATGCCTGCGTCGATGACCGCGCGCTCCTCCACCTCGGTGATGCCGGAGGGGACGCAGATGACCACCCGGGGCTTGAACAGCCGCACCGAGGTGACCTTGCGGATGAACTCCCGCAGCATGCGCTCGGTCATGTCGTAGTCGGAGATCACGCCCTCGCGCAGGGGGCGGATGGCGATGATATTGCCGGGGGTGCGGCCCAGCATCTGCTGGGCGTCCGTGCCCACTTTGAGCAGCTTGCCGGTATTTTTATCAATGGCGACCACGGAGGGCTCCCGCAGCACCACGCCCTTGTCCTTGATGTAGACCAGAATGGAGGCGGTACCCAGGTCGATACCGATATCCTTGCTGAAACCAAACATATTGCGCACCTCAAATTATTTCTTTTAGTATGTCAAATCCATTCTAACCGATGTATGGTTTTTTATCCCTCTTATTATATAGAGGAAAGGCGGGATTTGCAAGGCTTTTTTCGGGTCCGGTCGCTTTGTGTCGAAGGGGATTCAGCCTCTGGCCCGGGCCAGGGTGACCGCTACCACGTCCGCGGCGCCGGCGGCGCGGAGGGTCCTGGCACATTCGGAGAGCGTCGCGCCGGTGGTCACCACGTCGTCCACCAGCAGGATGCGTTTCCCGGCCACCAGCTCCGGGTCGGGCACCTCGTAGACCCCCAGCACGTTGGCCCGGCGGCGCGCGTCGTCCTCCAGGGAGGACTGGGCCGCCACATCCTGTTCCTTGTGCAGGGTCTCCGCGGCCACGTCGCCCAGCTCCAGCGCAGCGGCCTGGGCCAGCAGGAAGGCCTGGTCATAGCCCCGGTCCTTCCGCCGCCGGTCGGACAGCGGGACCCAGGTGATCAGATCATAGCGGCCGCGCAGATGATCCTGGACGCACTGGGCCATCAGCCGCCCGTAGACCTTGGCGTAGCCGGTGCGCCCGCCGAACTTGTAGCGGTGGAAGGAGGCGGGCACCGGGTCCCGGTACCACAGGGGCGAGACGCACAGGGAGACAAATTCCCGCGTCTGCTCCCCCGCCTCCTCCAGCGCCCAGGGCAGGGAGGTCTGGCAGCGGGCGCAGATTCCATCCTCGCCCCGCCGGAGCAACCCGCCGCAGAATACGCAGCGGGGCGGAAACAGAAGGTCCAGAAGATGGGAGAAAAAGCGTGCGGCCATAGCGACACCTCCAAGCAGTCAAGGCAAAAGGCTTACAGGGCGGACAGGGGACGCTGGGATTATCCTTATTGTATGCTGGACTGGCAAAAAAAGCAAGAAAAAGTCGTTCCCTGCGGCGAGAAACCGCAGGGAACGACGGAACTGGCGGAAAAGGGGCGGGGCCGCTCAGACGCGGTACCGCTCGGCCAGCTTCTGGAACACGGGCAGGGAGCGGCGCACCATCTCCGTGGGTACGCAGTAGGACAGCCGGAAGTGGCCGGGGCAGCCAAAGCCGTCGCCGGGCACCAGCAGCAGGTCCAGCGCCTGGGCCTTTCGGCAGAAGGCCACCGCGTCGGGCTCCAGGGAGCGGGGGAAGACGTAGAAGGTGCCGTCCGGCTCCACCACATGGAAACCGAAGGAGCGCAGGCTGTCGGTGAGAATGCGGCAGTTTTCCCGGTAGACCGAGATGTCCGCCGTCAGGCCGCAGCAGCGGGCGGCCACCCGCTGGAACAGGGAGGGCGCGTTGACATAGCCCAGCATCCGTCCGGCTCCGGCCACGCAGGCGTAGACCAGGTCGTGCTCGGTGACGCTGCCGGGCACCAGTACATAGCCGATGCGCTCGCCGGGCAGGGAGAGGGATTTGGAGAAGGAGTAGCACACCAGAGTGTTCTCATAGAAATCGGGCACCCAGGGGGCGGGGGCGCCGAACACGATCTCCCGGTAGGGCTCGTCGGTGACCAGATAGATGGGGTGGCCGTACTCGGCGGATTTCACCCGCAGCAGCTCGCCCAGCTTGCGGAGGGTCTCGGCGGAGTACACCGCGCCGGAGGGGTTGTTGGGGGAGTTGATGACCAAGCCCTTGGTCTTGGGGGAGAGGGTGCGCTCCAGAGCCTCAAAGTCGATCTGGAAGGCCTCGATCTCCGCGGGAATGACCTTGACCTCCGCACCCGCGCCCTTCAAAAAGACCTGATACTCCGGGAAATAGGGGGCGAACAGGATAAATTCGTCCCCCGGGCAGATCAGGCCGTGGAACACGCAGCACAGCGCGGCGGCGGCGCCCACCGTCAGGTAGAGGTCATTGCCGGAGTAGCAGGTGCCAAAGCGGGCGTTCAGATTGGCGGCCAGCAGGTCGCGGGCCTCCTGGTCGCCCTGGGCGCTGGTATAGCCGTGCAGGGTGACGCTGTCACTGTGCTCCAGCAGCTCCACCGCCGTGGCGTTGACCTCCGGCGGAGCCGGAACGCTGGGGTTGCCGATGGAAAAGTCAAACACATGGTCCGCACCCACGACTGCGGCCCGCTGTTTGCCGTACTCAAAGAGCTCGCGGATGGCGGAACGGGCGGTGCCCAGGTTGAGAGGGTATTCTGGCAGCATAACAATCGCTCCTTCGTGGTAAACTGAAACGGGAATGGTTTAATTTTAGCACAGTAAAGCGGAAAAAGCAACATTAGCACTCATATAGATTGAGTGCTAATGTTTACAAACAGGACATAAAATGCAGTATATTTGTTCACAGGAAAGACCTATACTAAAAGCAAGAAATGAGACAGGGGAACCGGAAAAGCGCGAGAGCCCCGGCCCCGGAAGGAAGATGAGGGTTATGGAACTCCCAGAGAATTAGCAATCAGAGATAATGATTGCTAAACGAGAAAAGAACAAACTGATTTATATGGAAAAAATCTTTGAAAAAGGAGAAATGACTTATGTTTGGTATGCTTCCCTTTGAACATCGTAACGACAATTTGTTTGATTTGTTTGATAATTTTGAGCGCAGCTTCTTTGGCAACAGCAACGCGACGCTGCCCGATTTCCGGACGGACATCAAGGACAACGGCGACTCCTTTGTATTAGAATCCGAATTGCCCGGCTTCAACAAAGAGGACATCCATCTGGACGTGAAGGACGGAATCCTGACCATCAGCGCGGAGCACAAGACCTCCAACGATGAGAAGGATGACAAGGGCAACTATATCCGCCGGGAGCGCCGCTACGGCTCCTTCCAGCGCAGCTTCGACATCTCCGGCATTGATGAGAACGGCATTACCGCCGCGTACAACAACGGCGTACTGGAGCTGACCTTACCCAAGGCCAAGCCGGTGCTGCCTGAGAGCCGGCGGATCGCCATCGAATGAGACCTGGATTGAGAAGGGGGCCGGTCTGACGACCGGCCCCCATTTTTGCGCAAATTTCGAGGTCAGGTGTGGCCCGCCGGGCCGGACATGGTCTGCTGGGCCACGGCGTTGGCCCGATCCACCAGGGAGCGGGGAATGAGCCGCAGGAACAGCGTGCCGGTCACGAGGGCTGCGATCACGTCGGCGATGGGCTCGGACCAGAAGGTGGCCTCAGCGCTGACCAGCATGGGCAGCAGAACGAGGCAGACCAGGAAAACGCTCTTTCGGAACATGGAGCAGAACAGAGCCAGCCGCAGGTGGCCCATGGCGATGGTCTCGTCCACCAGCGGATATTGAATGGCCAGGGGGAGAATCATACAGGTAAAGACCTTGATGTAGCGCACGGAGCGTTCCAGAATGACCGGGTCGCTGGTGAACAGCCGGACAAACAGCGGGGAAATGGTGTGGGTGACCACCAGCATCAGGGCACAGAAGGCCAGACAGAGGGTGACGATGGCCCGCACCGCCCGCTTGATCCGGTCGATCTGGCCCGCGCCGTAGTTGAAGCTCACCACCGGCTGGCCGCCCAGGGTGATGCCGCCCATGGGCATAGTGATGATGAGCATAAAGCTCTGGACGATGGTGGCGCAGGTAATGAGGATGTCGCCCTCCCCCGGACCGCCGAATCGCTGAAGCACCGTGTTCAGCACGATCAGCAGGATGCTGTCGGTGGCGATGGTCAGGAAGGGAGACAGACCGAACAGAAGCACCCGCTTCATAATGCCGCGGTCGAATCCGCCCCAGCCAAGCCGGATGGGGACTTTTTTGCGCAGCAGGGAGAGCAGCACGAACAGACAGGAGGCCGCCTGGGAGATCACCGTGGCCCAGGCCGCGCCCGCCACATCCAGATGGAACACGAAAATGAAGAGGGGGTCCAGCACGATATTCAGCGCCGCCCCCAGCACGACGGTGGCCATGCCCAGGCCGGAGAAGCCCTGGCAGATCAGAAAGCTGTTCATGCCGGTGGACAGCAGGGCAAAGAAGGTGCCGCAGGTGTAGATAGTCAGATAGGTGTCTGCATAGCCGAAGGTGGCCTCGCTGGCGCCGAACCACATGAGCAGGTAGTCCTTGGTCAGCAGAAAGAGCAGGGTGAGAACCGCAGACAGCACCAGGAGCAGCAGGAAGCAGTTGTTCAGGATGCGCTGGGCCTGGTCCCGCTTTCCCTCGCCCATGCGCATAGCCAGGATGGGCGAGCCGCCCAGTCCCACCAGCGTGGCGAAGGAGGACAGCAGGGTGACGATAGGGGCGCACACACCCACACCGGCCAGGGCCAGATCGCCCACGCCGGCCCCGATGTACATACGGTCCACGATGCTGTACAGCACACTGACCAGCTGGGCCAGCATGGTGGGGATACACAGCCGCAGCACCAGGCTCCAGATGGAATCCCGGCCCAGATCGTTGGTTCGCTTCATAGTTGGATCAACGCCTTTATGCCAAAATCAAAGAAAACGTCAGGGTGGTATTATAACGCCTTTTGCGGAAAAGGTAAAGAGGGAACCCAAAGATCATAAAAGATCATATTTTTTGAAATTAGCACTTGACGAGCGAGAGTGCTAAGATTTACAATGTAGTCACAAAAAAGCGGTACCCTGTTCACAATCCCGTGGTACCCTATCACCATAAAAAGAAATACCCAACTTGGAAGGGAGCGTGTCTGTTATGAACGCCAACAAATTTACCCAAAAATCTCTGGAGGCCGTCCAGGCCGCCCAGACTATGACCCAGGAATATGGAAACCAGCAGATCGAGCAGGCCCATCTGATGGCCGCGCTGCTTGAGCAGGAGAACGGCCTGATTCCCCAGCTGATCGAGCATATGGGGCTGACGGCGGCCTCCTTCCGGGCGGCTGTGAAGGCCGAAGTGGAAAAGCTGCCCAAGGTGACCATGGGCGGCCGGGAGGCCGATAAGATCTATATCGCCCAGGATGTGGACCGGGCCCTGAACGCCGCCGAGTCCATCGCCGCGGGCATGAAGGACGAGTATGTGTCCGTGGAGCACCTGTTCCTGGCGCTGCTGGATACGGCCAACCGGGACATGGCGAAGCTGTACCAGACCTACAACATCACCAAGGAGCGGGTCATGCAGGCCCTGTCCAGCGTCCGGGGCAACCAGCGGGTGACCTCGGATAACCCGGAGGAGACCTACGACGCGCTGAAGAAATACGGCACCGACCTGGTGGAGCAGGCCCGGCAGAACAAGCTGGACCCGGTCATCGGCCGGGACGACGAGATTCGAAACGTGGTCCGGATTCTGAGCCGGAAGTCCAAAAACAACCCGGTCCTGATCGGTGAGCCCGGCGTGGGCAAGACCGCCATTGCCGAGGGCCTGGCCCAGCGAATCGTCAAGGGCGACGTGCCCAACTCCCTGAAGGACAAGACCATCTTCGCCCTGGATATGGGTTCCCTGATCGCAGGGGCCAAGTACCGGGGCGAGTTTGAGGAGCGGCTGAAGGCCGTGCTCAACGAGGTCAAGAAGTCCGAAGGGCGCATTATCCTGTTCATCGACGAGCTGCACACCATCGTGGGCGCGGGCAAGACCGAGGGCTCCATGGATGCGGGCAACCTGCTCAAGCCCATGCTGGCCCGGGGGGAGCTGCACTGCATCGGCGCCACCACCCTCAACGAGTACCGCCAGTATATCGAAAAGGACGCCGCCCTGGAGCGCCGCTTCCAGCCCGTCATAGTCAACGAGCCCAGCGTGGAGGACACCATCGCCATACTCCGGGGTCTGAAGGAGCGGTACGAGGTGTTCCACGGCGTGAAGATCACCGACAACGCCATCATCGCCGCCGCCACACTGTCCAACCGCTATATCACCGATCGGTTCCTCCCCGACAAGGCCATCGACCTGGTGGACGAGGCCTGCGCCATGATCCGCACCGAGATCGACTCCATGCCCACCGAGCTGGACGTGATCCAGCGCAAGATCATCCAGCACGAGATCGAGGAGGCCGCCCTGAAGAAGGAGACCGACAAGCTCTCCCAGGAGCGCCTGGCCGACATCCAGAAGGAGCTGGCCGAGATGCGGGACGAGTTCAACGCCAAAAAGGCCCAGTGGGAGAACGAGAAGGGCGCCATCGGCAAGGTGCAGCAGCTGCGCTCCGACCTGGAGCAGGCCAACGCCGACCTGGAGCGCGCCCAGCGCCAGTACGACCTGGAGAAGGCCGCCCAGCTCCAGTACGGCCGCATCCCCGAGCTGAAAAAGCAGCTGGAGGCTGAGGAGGCCGTGGCCAACGAGGGCAGGGAGCGCTCCCTGCTGCGGGACAAGGTCACCGAGGAGGAGATCGCCCGCAT
>DXYV01000064.1 GCA_019415645.1 Clostridiales bacterium | reverse complement strand
CCATCATGCAGGCCCTGGCCGACGCGGCGCTGGACCCGGCCAACTACGTCTACGCCATTCAGGACCTGCCGGAGCTCCACCAGGCGGTGGCCGGGTGGTACCAGCGGCGCTACGGCGTGACCCTGGACCCGGAGCGGCAGATCACCTCCCTGCTGGGCTCCCAGGAGGGTCTGGCCCACATCGCCCTGACGGTGGCTGACGAGGGGGACGTGGTGCTGGTGCCCGATCCCTGCTATCCGGTGTTTGCCGACGGACCCAAGCTGGCGGGCGCCGAGCTGCACTACATGCCCCAGAAGCCGGAGAACGGCTTTGTCATCGACCTGCGGGATATTCCGGCGGAGGTGGCCAAACGGGCCAAGCTGATGATCGTCTCCTACCCCAACAATCCCACCACGGTCATGGCCCCTGACCGCTTCTACCGGGATCTGATCGCCTTTGCAAAGGAATACGATATCTGGGTGCTCCACGACAACGCATACAGCGAGCTGGTATATGACGGGGCCCAGTGCGGCAGCTTCCTGCGCTTTGACGGCGCGGCGGACGTGGGCGTGGAGTTCAACTCCCTGTCCAAGACCTACGCCCTGGCGGGGGCGCGAATCGGATTCTGTGTGGGCAACCCCGAGCTGGTGGGTATGCTGGCCCGGCTGAAATCCAATCTGGACTACGGCATGTTCCTGCCCATCCAGAAAGCCGCTATTGCCGCCATCACCGGCGACCAGAGCTGCGTGGCCTCCACCCGCAGGGCCTATGAGCTGCGGCGCAATTTCCTGTGCGACGGCCTGACCGCCCTGGGCTGGGACGTGCCCCGCTGCCCCTCCACCATGTTTGTGTGGGCCAGGATTCCGGAGCACTTTGCCGATTCCCAGACCTTCTGCGAGGAACTGCTGCGCCGGGCGGGGATGCTGGTGACCCCGGGCAGCGCCTTCGGCCCCTCCGGCGAGGGCTATGTGCGCATGGCGCTGGTGCGCACGGAGGAGGAGATGGCCCAGGCGCTGGAGGGAATCCGGACCAGCGGGATTCTCCAGCGGTAAGGGAGAAAATCAACGGCCCCGGGCCTGCTGAAGCAGGCCCGGGGCCGTTTTTGCTGTCTGGCGGGATCAGGGCTCCCGCTGCTTCATGGCCCTTACGATGTCCTGAAATTTCCCGGTCACATAGCGGTAGTTGGCCCGCCGGTGGGGCAGCAGGCAGTGGGTGCAGTCCTTGATCCCCTTGTCTGTGTAGCGGAAATTCCCGCCGCAGTCGGGGCCCAGGGCATAGAGCGGACAGTAACAGAACAGACAGTTGAAATCCTCGGGGTCCGCGTTAGGGTGGCAGGGGAAGTATTCACAGTCCCGGTGGGCGAAATACTGGTAGTGGCCTTCCGGTTTGGACATGACGGCGGCACCCCTTTACAGCGCGGCGGCCAGCTGCGCGCCGGCCCGGATGGCCTCCATGGCCTTGCCCAGCTGCGCGGCGTTGCCCACCACATGGGCCTGGATGCCCCGCTCCGCCAGGGCTTTGGCCAGACTGTCGTCCGGGTGGACGCCGGAGGCCACCACCACGGTGTCGCAGGGAATAGTCCACTCCTCCTGGGTGCCGTCCTCCCGCGGGTGGCGGCAGGTCACACCCTGGGCGGTGACGGCAATGACCTCGGTGCCGGGGAGCTTCTCCACGCCCAGCCGGGCCAGATCCCCCAGACAGGGCCAGCCGGTGCCCGGCTCGAAGCCGAAGCCGATCTTGGACCTGCGCTCCACGATGGTCACCGCCCGGTCGGAGTGGTTGAGCATGGCGTCGATGTGCTCCGGGGACTCCGCATGGTAGACAGTGAGATGGAACAGCTGCTCCGGAGAGAGGGCGCCCTGACGGGCCAAGGACTGGGCGGTCAGGCAGCCGATGTAGCTACCGCCAATGACCACGGTGCGCACACCCGTCACCGCGTCGCCCGCCAGCACCTGGGCGGAGGTATAGACCGGCACCGCGCCGGGCTGAACGGGAAGCTCGGTGGGATTGGAGGCTCCGCCGGTGGCCAGCACCACCGTATCAAAGCCGGCGGCGGAGATGGTCAGGGGGGAAGCGGTGCGGTCCAGGCAGACCGTGACTCCCGCCCGGAACAGGGCCTTCTCATAGTAGGCGATGAGCTTGGCAAAGTCGCCCTTGGCCGGTACCCGGGCAGCCAGCTTCAGCTGTCCGCCCAGGGTGTGGTCCTTCTCCCACAGGGTGACTTGGTGGCCCCGCCAGGCGGCGCGCAGGGCGGTCTCCAGACCCGCCGGACCGCCGCCCACCACCAGAATCCGCTTGGGCTCGGCTGTGCGGGGGAACTTCAGGGTCTCCTCCCGGCCGCAGACCGGGTTGACCAGGCACTGGACGGGCTTGTCAAAGAAGGTGCCCGCCAGGCAGCCCTGATTGCAGCCCATACAGGGGCGGATGAGGGCACCCTCCTTTGCCTTGTTGGGGAAATCCGGGTCCGCCAGCATGGGACGGCCCAGGGCCACCAGGTCTCCGTAGCCCAGGGCCAGGGCCTGCTCGGCCACCAGAGGGTCGTTGATGCGCCCGCCGATGGCCACCGGAATGGAGACCGCCTGCTTGATGGCCTTGCCCATCCAGGCCAGGCCGCCGGGCGCCACGTCGCCGGTAATCATGGGAACCCGGCTCTCATGCCAGCCCACGGTGACGTTGAGCAGGTCCACGCCGGCCTGCTGAGCCAGGGGAGCGAAGGTGGCCATCTCCTGGTTGGTGTTGCCGCCGGGGATGAAGTCGCTGCCCCCCAGCCGCAGGAAAATGGGATAGTCCGGGCCGACGGCCGCCCGCACCGCCCGGATGACCTCCAGGGGGAAGCGGCAGCGCTTCTCCCAGCTGCCGCCGTATTCGTCGGTGCGCCGGTTGGTGACGGGGGAGAGGAACTGGGGAATGAGGTAGCCGGCGGAGGCGATGATCTCCACCGCGTCAAAGCCGGCCTTCTGGGCCCGCACCGCGCCGGCGGCCCAGTTGGCGATGACCTCGTCGATCTGGGCCTTGGTCATCTCCGGCGGGGTCTCCTTGGTGTAGGGGCAGTAGACCGGGGAGGGGGCCAGCGCATCTCCGCCGCAGGGCACGTCCTTTTTGGGGACGTAGCGGCCCGCGTGGTAGAGCTGGACCGCCACCTTGCAGTCCCGCTGGTGCATCCCGTCGGTGAATTCCTTCCAGCCGGGAATGGTGTCGTCCGAGCGCAGGGACATGGAGTTGAGCTTGGCACCGTAGTCGTCGAAGCGGCAGGAGCCCACAATAATCAGGCCCGCGCCCCCCTCGGCCCGGCGGAAGTAATACTGGGAAAAGCGGCTGGTGCAAAAGCCGTTTTCCGTGTAGAGATGGTGCATGGCGGGCATGAAGATGCGGTTTTTCAGGGTCATGCCGTTGATGGTGATGGGCTGAAACAGACGAGCGTCCAACATGGCACACACAACCTTTCCGTAGAGAGTGATTCATCTGGGCCTGTTATCATGCGTGCGGAGCAAAGCCGAACGCCTTGGGCACCAAAGCTTTCAAGGCCAAATGGCTTTGTTCAAGTGTAAGTTTTTTGAGCGATTTCGCGCAAAAAAACTTGCACCATCCCTATTATAAGCCATCTGGGAAAAAACACAAGGAAAACCGATTCCGCGGGCTGTTTTTGGCTGGGACGGAGAAAGAGACTGGGGGGACTTGTATTTTCCTGGCGCACCGTGTAGAATGGCCTCTGCTGACGCAAGCGAAGAAGAGGAGGCGGCGCGGTATGGCGCGGGAAGGACGTATCAACGGCATTACGGAGGGCGTGATCTGGAAGCAGCTCCTGCTGTTCTTTTTCCCCATTTTGCTGGGGACTTTTTTCCAACAATTCTATTCCACCGTGGACACCATCATCGTGGGCCGCTATGTGGGCAAAAACGCCCTGGCCGCCATCGGCGTGACCGGACCGCTGGTCAATCTGCTGGTGGGATTCTTCACCGGGCTGGCCAGCGGCGCCGGCGTGGTCATCTCCCAGGCCTTCGGCGGGCGGGAGAACGAGCGGGTAAGCCGGGGCGTCCACACTGCCCTGGCCCTGTCCGTGGTCCTGGGCGCGGTGTTCACCGTGCTGGGCATCCTGCTCGCCCCCGGGATGCTGGTCCTGATGAACACACCGGCGGAGGTGCTGGACCAGTCCATCGCCTACCTCCAGGTCTATTTTGCGGGCATGATTCCCACCCTGATCTACAACATGGGCACCGCCATCCTGCGCTCGGTGGGCGATTCCAAGCGGCCGCTGTACTTCCTGATCGCGGCCTCCCTGCTGAACGTCGTGCTGGACTTCCTGTTCGTGCTGGGCTTTGACATGGGCGTGGTGGGCGCCGCCTGGGGCACGGTGCTCTCCCAGGTGCTGGCCGCGGTGCTGGTGGCGCTGTGCCTGTGCCGTTCGGCCGGGACGCCCTATTATTTGCAGCTGCGGGCCATCCGCATCCACGGCGATGTGCTGCCGCCCATGCTGCGGGTGGGTCTGCCGGCGGGCTTTCAGTCGGTGATGTACACGGTGTCCAACCTAATCATCCAAGCCGCCATCAACAAGTTCGGCACCGACGTCATCGCCGCCTGGACGGTCTACGGCAAGATCGACAGCATCTTCTGGATGGCCCTGTCCTCCATGGGTCTGGCCATCACCACCTTTGCGGGACAGAACTTCGGCGCGCGGCAGTATGGGCGCATCCACCGGGGACTGGCGGTATCGGTGGGCATGAGCGCCGTGATCACCCTGCTGTGCTCCGTCCTGTTCCTGGCCTTCGGCGAGCCCATTTTCCTGCTGTTCAACAACGACCCGGCTGTGGTGCGGGAGGGCATGGCCATGGTCCGCTTCCTGGTGCCCTGCTACTTCACTTATCTGTGCATCGAGGTATTCTCCGGCGCGCTGCGGGGCTGCGGCGATTCGGTGATGCCCACGGTCATGACCTGTCTGGGCGTATGCGTGCTGCGGGTGGCCTGGGTCTGGTTCGCTGTGCCCTTCCGGCCCACGGTGCAGATGGTCCTGGTCAGCTATCCCATCACCTGGACCACCACCTCGGTATGCTATCTGATCTACTACCTGCGGGGCAAATGGCTCAAGCGGCGCATCCGCGCCGTGGGGGCGGAGGAAGCTGCCCCGGTCTGTCCGGAATGAGAGAATCAGAACCGGCCGGCGGAGTCTTCCCGCCGGCCGGTTCGATTCAGCCCTTAGGACGCTGCGCCAGCCAGGCCTGGTAGCGGGCGCGCTGCTCCTCCCGGGCGAAGGGCAGACCGTACTGATAGCAGTCCACCACGTCGCTGTCCTTGACGATTTCCTCAATGGGGTGGCCCACCTCGGATTTTTTGCTGTGGTTGCGCACCGCCGCAGCCAACAGCTCGATCTCCTGCGAGGAGAAGAGCCCGGTCTCCCGCAGGAAGGCCCGGGCGGGTTCCTCGCCGGCCTCGGCGTGGCCGGCCTGCCGGCCGGTGAGCACCCGGCCAATGTCGTGGATGGCGGCGGCGCAGGCGGCCAGGTCGGGGTCCACGCCCCGCTCCTGGGCCATGAGGTAGGCCAGCCGGGCGGAGGAGGCCATGTGCATCCGCTCCCAGTCCAGGGTCTCGTCCCGGTGGTCCAGGACGCCCTCCTGCCGGGCGATGAGCTGTAAATAGGCGGTCTGTAAGGGCAAAAGCCGTGCTTGCATGGTGTGACACCTCTCTGGTCAGGTTCGGAATACCTCCAGTTTACCACAAGACCGGCCGGCGGGCCTAGAGGAAACATGGACAAAAAAGGCCCCCGGGTCTCCCCGGGGCCTTGTGCGCTTAGTCCCGGCGGGTCAGGCAGCCCAGCAGGAGGGCCGCCGCCCCGGCGGCGCAGAGCACGCACAGCAGCTTTGAGATACGCTTCATGAGATAACTTCCTTTCGTATGAGTGTCACAGCCGCTCCCGCAGGATGCGGCGGCTGGAGAAGAAGGTGAGCAGGAAATAGGCCCCGTAGATCAGCAGGATGAGGCCGGCGGTGACGAAGGAGCTGGCCACCGTGTCCAGCTGGCCGCGGCTGACCTCGAAGATAACGGCGTTGGCGGCCGTCATGCCCACGACAGCGTGGACCACCGCCAGGACTAGGGGCAGGAAGAAGGCCAGAAACACCTGGAACAGCACCGCCCGGGAGCGCATACGCTCCTCCGCGCCCAGCCGGAGCAGAATGCCGTACTGGACCACGTTGTCCGCCGCCTGGGACAGCTGCTGAAGGGCCAGAATCGCCGCGGCGGTGATGAGAAAGACGATGCCCAGGTAGACCCCGATGAAGAGGACCAGCACCTTGGTGCCCAGTTCCTCCAGATAGTAGTCCTGCCGCAGGTCGGCGCCCAGGGAGAGATCGCCGGAGACAACGGCCTCCAGGGCGGCGTTCACCGCCTGGTCCCAGGCCAGCACATCGGCCCCGGCGGGGTAATTGCCCACGAAATACTGGCCCAGAAGGGGCAGCCCCTCCACGGCGGAGTCCTCCACCACCCAGTAGCCCGGCTCGTAGACGTCCGGAGCGGTCTGGACGATGTAGCCGGAGCCCCAGGTGTTGAAGAGCTGGTCGTCCTGAATGGAGGGTACGCTTGTCTCCTCCAGTCCGGGGCCGCCCTGGAGGGCCATCAGCGCGTTGTAGTCCGACCGGCGGATCACCGCGTCACCGTTGTCCGCCTGGTAGACGGTGAATTCCGCAAAGCCGGCCAGTCCATCCACGTCAAGGCCGCCGCCGTGCAGCAGGCCGGTCAGATTGGCGGGCTGCAGCCCGTCCTCCTCCCACTGGTAGTTGGTCACGGTCATGTCGTAGGGCGCGGAGCCGTCGGTGGACTTGCTGATGGCGTCGTTCATGCCGATGGTGCAGGCGGTGGCGCCGATGGCCAGCAGAAGCAGCAGGCACACCACGGTCATGGACAGGTAGGTGGAGTGGATGCGCCCGCTCCACTGGCGCAGGACAAACATGTTCAGTCCCTTGAAGTAGAGCTTCTCGTTCTTCTGGCACAGCTGGAGCACAAAGCCGGAAAAGCCCCGGAAGAAGAACACCGTGCCCACGCTGCCCAGAGCCAGCATCAGCAGCCACAGCGCGTCGAAGCGAAGCAGGCCCCGGGTGAGCAGCAGGAAATAGGCCGCGCCGATCAGGACCAGCCCCAGCAGGAACACCAGCACGGAGAACCACAGGGGGCGCTGCTTCAGCACCTCATTTTTCCGGCCGGCGCTCATCAGCTCCGCCAGCCGCTGCCGGGCCACGGAGACCTGGTTGAATACCATGACCACCAGGAACATGGCCCCGAAGCACAGGGCGGTCTTGCCCACCGCGTCCCACTGAAACTGGAAGGCGAGGTTGGGGTAGGGCAGGCCGAAGAGACGGATCATCAGCTGGGACAGGCCGTGGGCGGCCAGTACGCCCAGCCCCACGCCGGCGGCCAGCGCCAGCAGGCCGATGACCAGCGTCTCCAGAAAGAGCATCAGGGAGAGCTTGCTCTGGGGCAGGCCTAGGAGCAGATAGGTGGCCAGCTCCTTTTTGCGCCGCTTGAGCATGAAGTGGTTGGCGTAGAGGATGAGCCCGGCCAGCACCACGGCCACAAAGACGGAGAAGAGCCCCATGTAGATGAGAATGCCCTCCACAATAGCCCCCTGAGAGACCCGGAGAATCTGAATCACCGGCTGCCCCTGGAGGGAGTTGAACACGTAGAACACGCACACGCCGAACAGCAGGGTGAGAAAGTAGATGGAGTAATCCCTCACGCTGCGGCGGACGTTGCGCACAGCCAGCTTAGCAAACATGGGCGTCGCCCTCCCCCAGCTCCTCCACCACCGCCATGATGCGGCGGAAAAATTCCGTCCGGCTGTCGTGGTCCCGGTCCAGGATGGCGTACTGCACGCCGTCCTTCAAAAAGAAGATGCGCCGGCACCAGCTGGCGGTAAAGGCGTCGTGGGTGACCATGAGAATGGTGGCCCCCTGCTCCCGGTTGAGGGAATCCAGCCGCTCCAGCAGCAGGCCGGCGGAGCGGGAGTCCAGCGCGCCGGTGGGCTCGTCGGCCAGGATCAGGGCGGGGCGGGTGACTATGGCCCGGGCCGCCGCCGCCCGCTGCTTCTCGCCGCCGGAGATCTGGTACGGGAATTTGGACAGGACCCCCTCGATGCCCAGCAGGCGGGCGGTCTCCTCCACCCGGGGGCGGATCTCGCCGGAGGGCACGCCCAGAATGGTCAGGGCCAGGGCGATGTTTTCAAAGGCGGTGAGGGTGTCCAGCAGGTTGCAGTCCTGGAAGATGAAGCCCAGCTTCTCCCGGCGGAAGCGGGAGAGCTCCCGGGATTTCAGGGCGGTGACGTCCCGGCCTTCCACGGTGATGCGTCCCTCGGTGGGGCGGTCGATGGTGGACACGCAGTTGAGCAGGGTGGTCTTGCCGCTGCCCGACGCGCCCATGATTCCGGTGAATTCTCCGGCCTCCAGAGTCAGGTGGACCCCTTTCAGGGCCTCGGTCCGGGCCGCGCCGGCGCCGTAGCTCTTTTTCAGGCCCTCAATCTGTAAAATGGGTTCCATGGAAGTGCCTCCTTTGCTTTGGTAGGCACAGAATACCAGCCGGAGATTGAGAAACAGGGAGGGAATTTCTTAAGAATTTGAAAAGAAGTGCGGCAAACGACCAGGGGCCCGGCTATGAACCGGGCCCCTGGTCGTTTGCCTGGGTTGAACGGAGCGCCTGAATCTCTGCTTCCAGAACAGAAACCGATTTTTTCAGGGAGGAACACTGTTCCGCCAAATTTGCAATTTGCATCAGATAGCGACCGGATGTGCGGACCAGGCGATTTTTTTTCCGCTGGAGCCGGGCGTTTTCAGTCAGCAGACGCAGGGTGATCTGATACAGCATAACGCTGCTTTTTGCAGGCTGTGCCAGAGGGTCCAGATCGTCGGGCCAATCGGGGAGGATAGAGCTGTTTTCTGCCATAGCAGGGGCACTTCCTTCAAAAATTCTTTATTACGAAACATTATAACGTAGGAAATGGATAAACTCAAGACAAAGATTTCCCTATGACGAAATTTTTGTGGAGGAACGCCGTGCAGAAGCTGAGACCGGATTTAGACCTGGGGCGCAACATTCAAGCCCTGCGCAGAGACGCCGGGCTGACGCAGGAGCAGGTCGTGGCAAAATTACAGCTGAAGGGCCTGAAAATATCCAAGAGCACCTACGCCAAGATCGAGACCAACCGCATGAACCTGAAGGTGAGCGAGCTGGTCGGGCTGCGTCAGATTTTCGACGTGGAATACAACGACTTTTTTCAGGGTTTGGAGGAGCCAGGCCAAGAAGATTGAAATATGTAAGCCCGGAATTTGCGTGGAGCGCAAATTCCGGGCTTTTTTAGTTGCTATAACAAAAATCTTATAGAAAAACACGTAAGAAAAGCGGGGGTTCCAACGTTATATAATAAGATAACAATTTTTATGCACGGCTCCTGGTGAGCAAACAGTTTCCGGTTATACGGATTGGAGGAACCTTATGAGAGAAAGATTCAGAACACCTGTCATTTGGTGCGCTGTTGTGGGACTCCTGCTGATTTTGGCGGTAATGATAATTCATTACGCAATCAAACCGGCTTTTTTCCCGGATACGAGTGAGATCACCTGGATTCTTGACCAGGAACCATTTGACCGCCTGTTTTCGGTTGATAATATGTCAGACGTGGGCGTACAAGAATCCCTGGAGCTCACGCCGATCGAGGGATCGGACGAAATGCTGGCAGAATATGAACTGGAATTTCATACCGGTTCTTCCGCCGACCCGATTCGGCTCAGCGGTACGCTTTCACCGGAAAGCAACGAAGAGCTTTCGATTTATTTCGGCGTCCTAAAGGGAGAAGGACGCATCAACGGTGTATCCTGCCAGATCAATTCGGTGCTGCAAAAAGACCGAAACAGCGACGCAACGTGTGCCAGTTTTACGATTGTTCCGGAATATGCGGCTAGAATCGAGGAGTTTGTTTTATTCCAAATTGGCGATAGCTTTATCACAAAGGATATGGTTCCAGAGTGGGTTTTTTCGGAAGAAACGGCCCCATGAAAACGAAACGAACCGGCCCCGCCGTGTCGAACGACACGGCGGGGCCTGCTGCATGAATCGGGGGGCGGCGCGGCGCGCAGCCCCCCTGCCCGATTTTGCATCGCAGAAGGGGCGGACGGCTATGACGCGGGGGCCGCGTCCAATCCGGACAAAAAGGTTTCTACCATGGGATTGCGTCCTTCCGTCAGCCAGAACACGCATTTTCCCACCGGGGGGATGTTTGACACCGGAATCAGAATCACCGACTGATCCACGGAAAGACAGTGGCTCCGGTTGGCGATGGTACAGGCCAGCCCGGCGGAGACCATAGGCGCGATGGAGGAGAAATCGTATTCCTGCCGCTCCAGCCGGCCCCGGTCCATCAGCGCGCAGAGCTCCGGGTACTGGCTCTCCTGAAAGCTGTCCAGGCTGGGGACCAGCAGGGGGACGGGCAGGCGGGTCAGCTGTTTGGAATCCAGGCAAGCGGGCGGGTCGGGCAGCAGGCCGCGCCGCAGGGCCAGGCACATGG
>DXYV01000063.1 GCA_019415645.1 Clostridiales bacterium | reverse complement strand
CGGTGGGGTTCCGGGCGATCACATGGGCCGCCTCCGCGTCCTTCAGGCACCGGTGAAGCATGGCGTGGATGCGGAGCACCATAGTGTCCGACAGTTCATGGCCGTGTTCCGGGTGCTCGCGGACACGGCCCTCGTGTTTCAGTTTTCGGTACAGCTTCTGGATGTCCATGCGGGTCACCCGGGAGACGATCTTGTTTCCCAGATAGGGCTTGATGTAGCACCGGATGAACTGCTCGTAGCTCCGCAGGGTGTTGGGCCGCAGGGTGGCCGCGCCGTAGTCCTCCATCCACCGGTCCAGCCACTCGCCAAGGGTCATACGGCTGTCCTCGGTGAGCTCCACGTCCTGAAAGGCATCCAGATCCCGGTGGAGCTTGTCCAGCAGTTCCTTCTGGGTTTTGGCCAGTACATACCGGAAGATAGGCTCGCCGTTTTGCTTGTGGCCCACCACGATGCGGCCCTCCCAGCGGCCGTCCTCCCGCTTTCGGACCATGCCGTCGCCGGACGGCCTGCGTTTTGCCATAGGCTATCCCTCCTTGTTTGGATCGAGCAGACTGCCGTCGTCCTCATCCAGGGCCTCCAGGATCATGCGCACCCCCAGGCGGAAACCCAGGATGAAGTTCTCCAGGGCCATGGTGCTGCCGATCTCATTCTCCGCGTTGATAAGCCGGAGCAGCATTGCTTTTTCTTTGTCCTCCAGCAGGGCGGTGAGTTTCTCCTCGCACTCTGCTGACTGTTCCATAGCCTTTTTCAGGGCAGTCCCCGATTTGACAATTTGATCATTGGGGGTGATGTTTCCAAAGTACAGATTTTCCAGTGTGTCGCGCATGTGTGCCGCCTCCTTTGTCAGCAACACACAATACCCGAACTTCCTCCCAATAGCCACCCCCAACGGCAACTATTTTCAGAAAGTTATCATCTGCGGGCAGGATTTTATCTTTGTATTGCGGTCCAGATTTTGATATGCCTGTCATAGAAAAAACCGCCTGCATCTCTGCAGACGGTTCCGGTGACAAATCGTTTCTCCCTATGGAGAAGATTGTCTCTATTCGTTTGTTTCGTCGTCCTGCACATCTCCAAAGAGAATGCGAAGATAATCCCGGCGGCCGTAGAGCACACGATCCACATAGACATCGTTGTCAAGAACTCGGTAAAAAGTGAGGTAACTGCCGGTCACCAGGAAACGATAGTCACTCTCGACATCGGCAATCGAAGACAGGGACGCACCAATCAGACTGTGCTCCCGCAACCTGCGGATGTCCTTTGTGATGTTCCGTACCGTGGAGATCGCCGCGCTGGGACTTTCCAAATTCTTTGCGATATAGGACTTGATCCCGGCCAAATCAGCCTGCGCCTCGTCGGATAAATGCAGGTTATTCATCTGCGATTCCGAGATGTTTCTCTACGGCCTCCAGCGTCAACCAGCCCTTTTCCTCCCCGGACTTGCGGCCCTTGGCCAGCTCGTTCATCAGCCGGAGGGTGGCCTGTGTCCGCTCATAGTCCTGCATGTCCACGATGGCGTAGCGGCCCCGGCCATTCTTCGTCAGAAAAACCGGAGCGCCCACTGCCACGTCACGCAGGACCTCCGTGTAATTACGCAGATCGGAGATGGGTTTGATGTTCGGCATGGTATTCAGCCCCTTTCTTGCCCTTAGTATACCTCGATCTGCTGTAAAATTCAACGGCATTTTTTACTGCGGTTTCGTTGGTGATTGCTACCACCCCATGGTCATGCCGCCCATGTCCTGCCGGGGAGTTTCCTCATGGTCATCCGGCTTGTGGCCCATGGCGATCTTCTTTTCCTGGATCTTCCGCCGCAGCTTTCGGTCCACCCGCTGTCCCACCGGGGCGGCGGGCGGCACCGAGTTGTCACGAAAGATCTGACTCAGATGGTGGAGCAGTCGGGTGGCCGCCAGGAACACATTGGGCCTGCGCACCTGATCGAAGTGCTCCAGAAAGAAGTCGGCGTACTCATTTCCCTGTTCCGCCGATTCATAGAAATACGCCCAGGCCCGCTCCCGATCCTGTTTGACGCCCTGCCCAGTGAGGTACAGTTTTCCAAGAGTGTACTGGGCGTACTGGTTTCCATGTTCGGCGGAGTCGGTGAGATAGGCCACCGCCTTTTGCACGTCTTTCGGGACATCTTTTCCATCCAGATACAGCTTTCCCAGGCGGTAGGCGGCCCAGGAGTTCCCCTGGGCCGCCGCTTTTCCGTGCCAGGATACCGCCTCCTCCGTTCTCTTTTGGCTTTGCAGAAGCTTCCCCAGCGCGTACTGAGCGAAGTCATATCCCGCATCAGCCGCCCGCCGGAACCACAGCTCCGCCTGCTGGTCATCAGGGAGAACGCCCCGCCCGTCCCGCCAGCACTTGCCCAGCTGATAGGCTGCCAGGGAGAACCCTCTCTGCCAGAGCCGTTCCAGTACCTGCACCTGCTCCGCTTTTTCTTCCTCTGGATTTTCGTACTCCTCCAGCACCTCCTTGGCGCTCTGGTAGATCTCGGCCATCCGCCAGTTGAAGTTCCAGGCGAAATACACCGCATCCTGGTCCTCATCCACTTCATCTCTCACACAGGCATCCTCGAAGGTAAACGTACCGAGCCGGAGTTGCTCCGCCTCCCGGATGACCATGTTCTTGATGACTTTGAACTCCTTCTGTTGGGAGATGGGCAGGTGTTCTCTGGGCGTGTCCTTGTAGTAACGCTCCAGTTCGTCCCGAAGCTGGTTCCACTGCTCATAGCACTCTGCCACCTCCGGGACCTTGGCCAGTTCGTCCACGATGGCGTCCACCTGCACCTTCACCGGCTTTTTCAGGTAGCTGTAGACCTTTTTGCCCTTGTGCCCCTCCAGCATTCCGGCCAGCGTCTCCATCTGCTCTGCGATGACTGGACTATGGCACAGGCCTGTCTCCATCTCCCGGATGAGCCGCCCCATGGCCTCCGTCGCCGCATCCCGCACTTGGCTGTAGGACAGATCTTTTTTCTGGTAGAGAGACAGCAGCTCGTCTCGGAAGATCTCATTGGACAGTTGGGAGCGCATGTTCTCGATACCCTTTTCCGTTAAAAATCCCTGCTTGAGGTCCGCTGACCAGACCATCATGTGGATGTGGGGGTGGTGCTTTTCGTCGTGGAAGGCGGCCCGCCATCGGAAGCTGTTGGGCGAAATTTTCATGGCCTGAGCCAGTTCCGTCTGATGGGCCAGCAATAACCTGCGCCAGCTCTCGCTGTTTTCGTAGCCCAGCCGGTGTGCGTCCTCCCGTTTCAGGGAGTAGACGAAGGTCCACACCGGCCCGGTGTGCCCGTTGATCTCCTCCGTGGTTTTCTCCAGATCGGCGGGACCGTCGGCAGAGAACAGACCGTGGGAGCGGGGGCGCTCCGCCATATATTCCAGGTAGCCGCCGCCGTCGTGGGAGGGGGATGGAGCCTCGATCAGCTCCACACCCTCCCGGGTGGCGATGTACTCGGCGTAGTGACTGCCGCCGTTTCCCGGCTTGATGTAGCCCGACTTTTGGATTAGTCCCGGCATCACTCTGCCCCCTTTTGGTAACGGACCGTGTCTTCGAAGCTGATCTCACCGTTGGTCTCCTTTACCTCTTTGACACAGCGGACGCGAGCTTTCCGCAGCTGATCCGGGTCGATCTCTATGTCGGCGGCCAGAATATTCCCCATGAGATTTTGGTCCACCGCCAGCTTGAACAGCAGGTGTCCCATCCGGTTTCCCAGGGCACCAAGCTTGCCTTCCAGCACGTCGGCCAGGACCCGGGGCAGGTATTCGTCGGCGTGCTCGGTGTCCAGGTAGCCGGAGTAGAACCGAATGGCCTTCGCGATAAATTCGTTTCTTTTCGCACAGTTGTCCTTCTGGTAGTGTGACTCTACCTGATCCCACACATCGTCATCTATCCAAACGGTGTGCCGGTGTCTATTTTCATCCATTGTCAAATCCCTCCAAACTCTATCGTAGCGTCAGCGAGTATCCCTCAACGGCGGGGATATTCGCCGGTTTTTCCGAAAACAGCGTCAATCGCAGTTTTGGCGACCCGGAAAAGCGTCAGCCCCCGTCCCCGGAAACCGCCCGCACTGCGGGCGGAAGTGACTGCACAGGCGCCATAAAAGCGCCAAGGCTTTCTCCTGCTCCTCGTCGTCGCAAGCTCCATACGCCCCAGGGCGGCTTCTCTTGCTCCTGCGGAGCAATTCACCTTCTCCCTCGTTTCCGCCTCATAGGGGCGAAAACTCGCTCGTTCCACTGCTCCACCTCTCCCCAGCGAACCCGCTGCGCTGGGCTTTGCCGGGGGCCCCATTTTGCCCTCTCCCGAAGCCCCTCGAAATCGGGCCCAATCCGCCCTGAAAGCCCCCGGTGGGGCAGGGACTCTGCCCTGTCCCCAAAGAGGGCACACAGCCCCTCACAGGCCGTTACACGGGGAGAGTTGCTTGCTGCAGGGAACGGCGTGCTGCGGCAGAAAGATCCGGCAGTATTCCTCCGGGCCGGACACCAGATGCCGGCGCATCATCTCGCCGCACTGAAACATCTGGAACACCGCATTTCGATAGCAGGCCTTGATCTCCTCACGGCACTCTCTCGCAAAAATTCTTTGTTCATCTGTTAGGTTTCCGCGGTTCTCATCGCAGAGGAACAGGGCCACCCCGTCTTCGTCGATAGACTCCTCGTGCGTACGGTTCCACCGGTTGACAATGTACCGCCGCATGTCTATGGTGCGCCGTGCTGACATAGACGGATCCTGCTCAATCAGGCAGTCGATCATCTGCATCAGCATCCGGATGCACACTCCTTTCTCTTCAGCGCCGCCATGCGCTGCTCCGCTCTCTGTCGTTCCAGCGCCAGGTCAGCTGCGTGGAGCTGTCGCTCATAGAACTGTTCGATGGACATCTGGATGGGCAGGATGTAGTAACGCAGACAGCCGTTGAGGGTGCGGCCGTCCCGGGTGGTGACGGTGGTGCGCTCCGTCCGGATCAGACCGCGATCCTCCAGTTCGGTCACATACTTGCGCACCGTGTTGACGCTCATCCCCATCGCCTCTCCGATGGTTCGGTAGCTGGCCACGCACTGGTAGGTCCTCCGGTCCTCCCGGTGGAGGAGAAATCCGTAGACTGCGATCGCCCCAGCAGACAGTCCCAGAGAGAAGATCTCGTTGGGGAGGGGGAAGTAGTTCTTGATAGGGTCCCGCTTGGGCCAGTGCTGTTTTCTCATTTGGCACCTCCCGACTGTCCCTCCGCCCACTGGATGAATTTCTCTTTCGGAACTACCATGCGGCTTCCCACACGCAGCGTGGGGAAGCCGGGGCCGTTGAGCAGCTCGTAGGCAGTGGAGATGGACACGCCCAGTACCTGCGCCACCATCTTGGCGTTGAGGAACAGGGGCAGGTCGTCGTAGGATTTGTAGACAGACAGTTTCAATGCTTAGTACCTCCGGTGTTTCAAATTCAGAGAAAAAATTTCTTGCGTTTCGGAGGTCTCTCTGTTAAACTGGGACACAGATCAGGCTGTGTTTTCCGAAACGCGGCAGGCCGCTGAACTGTTGCAGCAGTTCGGCGGTCTTTTTTACAGGAGCTGTCTTTTTAGATCTGTCTGGCCATGCACCATACCCGTTCCTGCCCTGCGGCCTTGTTTGACCAACACAGCGTTTTCTTCCCCTTGGTATGCTCGACCGCTCCTTCTATGACGGCGTCCTGGCATTACTTCTCTGGGGAGTATCGTCTCTGATGATGGGTATTCGGTTTTCAAGGTGCCGTTCCGAATGTTTGGGACCAATTCCCCGTTGACAATCGGATTTGCGGGTGTTAGACTATTGTAAGATTATTTTGACAGCTCCTTTTCAACTGTATCGTAACATGATTTCCAGCCGCTGTCAAGACTATCTTAAAAATAATTTACGATTGTCTATTTCGGAGGACGCCGACATGTGGTATGCCAAGATGTACTTCTCTGAGAAAAAAGAGGTTTTCCAATTTGATAGCCACGGGGTTCAGGGCGTTCCCTCGACCTACGAGGAATTCCCGTTCCTGGAGAGCCTGCTGTCTTTTCTGGAGGCGGACTGTAAGGAGCTGGAGCCCCTGCTGCGGCGGGCTTATGAGAATTGGTCCCTTCTGATCGATAGGGATGATAAAGAGGCTGGGGGCCGTACCTTGATGGACCTGGGTGACCTCGGGAGCCGACACATCTACCTGCATCTTCTGTATGTGCGCTGGTTTGAGCGGTCTGGACGCATGGGGATCACCCAGGACCGGGGAAGCAGGGAGGATCAGCAGATGCTGGAGGAGCTACAGGGCCTCCCGGAACAGCTCCCGCTGTATCAGCAGCAGGTACAGCGTTTCTTTGATCTCGTTCTGGATGTGGACAAGGCGGGGCGTGATCCCCAACAGCAGGCATCGGCCTACTATCTCTACGATGCCCCCAAGGATCCGTCTCTGTTCTCCTTCCGGCCCATCCCCCTCAGCTTTGAGTCGGTGGAACCGGGCCGGTGCTCGCCGGTCCTGTATCCCCTCCACATTTCGGACATGATCGACTACTCCCTGCGCAGCTGCGTGGAGCGTGGGATCACCGTCCGGCGGTGCAAAAACTGCGGACGGTGGTTCCCCCAGACCGGCCGGGTCAGCGCGGAGTACTGTGAGCGCCCGGCGGCCTCCGGCCAGCAGACCTGCCGGGAGGCCGGGGCCTTCCAGCAGTGGACCAAGAAGCAGTCCGACGATCCGGTGTTCAAGGCCTACCGCAAGGAGTACAAGAAACGCTTTGCCTGGATCAAGGCAGGCCGAATTACCGACGAGCAGTTCTATGCCTGGAGTGAACAGGCCAGAGAGATGAAAAAGAAATGCGACCGGGAGGTCATCACCCTGGACGAGTTCAAGGACTGGCTGGGGAAGCCGTGAGGATGAATCGGCAGAAAATGAACAACGGGACGCGCCTTTAGGCGCGTCCCGTGTATTCTTTGTATCGGCGATGCAGTTTTTGCAAGGGCCACATGTGCTTAGGCTCCCTATTTCCGGGGCTATGACTCCGTCTCATAGGGCCAGGTGTTGATGCCGCCGAATTCGTAGATGTTGGTGTAGCCCAGTTCTGCCAAAGCAGAGGATGCCGTCTTGCTGCGGTTCCCGCTGCGGCAGTACACCAGAACTGTGGAATCCATTTCGGGGATCACTTCGGCGGCGGTATCCTCGTCGATGGTTCCCACCGGCAACAGGACGGCGCCGGGGATGTGGCCGCTGTCGTACTCATCCTGCTCCCGCACATCCAGGATGATGACTTCCTGGGCGTCCATCATCTCTTTGGCCTCCTCCTGGGTGATCTGCTGGTAGCCATCCGCAGAGTTTCCGCCGCACCCGGTCAACAGCAGAAGAGATAACAGTATAGGCAGGATTCGTTTCATTTGAGTTCCTCCAGAAGTTCGGCTGCAAAGGTTTTGTGCCCCTGCTCCGTAAAGTGGACGCCGTCGTAGGCCAAGGGGATGTCCCACTTTCCGGCGTCGGCAAAGCGGATGCCCAGATGCTCTGCCAGGGTCTGACAGAGTTGAGCAAAGGTGCGGGAATCGTCAATGAGTTGTTGGTTCGGCACCCACGCGCCCAGCTGTACTGGTGGTGGGGCAATCAGCAGGATTTTATTTCGATCCAAGGAGATGCCTGAGAGGAACCGATTCAGCTTCTCAGCGGCCTGCTCCGGACTTCTGCCCTGGAGCAGGTCGTTGGTTCCCAGCATGATAATCAGCAGATCGGTGTCTTCTGGTAAAACAGGAGCGGCAGATGGGATTTCCCGGCCGTTCTCTCCCATGTTGGAGACCGTCCATCCGGTCTCCGAAGCCAGGATGTCCACCCACCGGCTGTCCCCGTCATAGCGCCCGCCGAAATAGCCGTGAGGGTCGTAACCGTAGGTGTTGGAGTCGCCAAAACAGATGACATTCATTTGGTATTTCCTCTTCTCTGCGTGATATCGGGGGAGCTTCGATAGACTCATTGCCCTATGGAGATCGTTGCTCTCAGCTCCCGTTCAAGCCGTTCTTTCTCTCCGCTTTCATCTGTCCGGAGCCGCAGTAGCGGAATACCGCATAGTTCAAAAATCCGGTTTTTCTTTTCATCTCTGTCTGCCTGGGTGCTTCCTGCAGCGTGAAACGCGACTCCATCTACCTCTACTGCCAGCAGAGGAGACTTGTCCATCCTGCGGAACAAGAGAAAGTCCACATGGGTCAGGGGATTGCGGGCGTATGCGGTTTCCTCCTCTGTCAACATGGAGTAGTCTTTCACCAGATTGACCAACGACACATGGACTGCACAGTCCACAAAAGAAAACTCTTCCTTCTGGAGAACATCCTGGATCACAGCATAGAGAAGATTTTCCGAGTCATATTCCGAAACTCGCCCATGCTTTTTTAGAAAAGCCCGCCGCTGCTCGGCGTACCCCTGATAGAGCAAGTCAAAAACGGAGTAGACCGAACTCTCGATCACCGCACAGTTGTTGTACTCGATATAGCGGGCCAGATCACCGTAGTTAGTCCGATCATTTTGTGGATCCTGAGAGGTGATAACAGTTAGAGATTTGACAGCCCGGGATACCGCTACATTCAGCATTCTGGGGTCATCCACAAAGTCGGTAATAACATTATCCACCGAGGCGAGAATGATGGCGTCCTTTTCCCGGCCTTGGAATTTATGGACGGTCGCCACTTCCAGGCCCTTGCCCAGCTGAGTTTGGATTGCTGCCACTTGGTCCCTATATGGTGTAATGATCCCGATGCTCTCATACCCCTGTCTTGTCAGATTTGGGAGTACCTCCTGCCGAATCACGTCGATCTGTCTTTGATTCAGGTGACCTCGGGCATGGTTGCCAGGCGCTGTCCGATACATGGTCAGGACATCCGGCTCTTCATGGTCCTCTGTCATGACGATGAGCTTCCCACCGTAGAATTTCTGATTGCAGAAATTGATGATCTTGGGATGGCAGCGATAGTGTTCCCGCAGGAGAACAGTGGGAGCCTCCGGCCATGTGGCAATGGCGGAGGAGAGCAGACTGTGGGAAGAGAAATGGTAGATCTCCGGGAGAGAATACCGCGCCCAGACTGCCTCGCTGTCCTGGAAGTTTTTGCTGTCCAGCACATTGGGAAGCTGCTGGAGATCTCCCACAATGACGATATTACGAGCACTTGCAAAGGCGAGTACACCTGTGGCTAAATCTACTTGGGAGGCCTCGTCCACGATCAAGTAGTCATAAATATGTTCAAAGCTTAGCGTGCCTTTAATGGAGTAGGTCGTACTTAAGATTACTGGATACTCCCGGTTAAATTCCCCAGACTTCCCACGAAAATCCCGCATCTCAAAGCGACGACGTGGCTCCTGCCAATGGAATTTTTCACTCAGCTCCGCCCGGAACAACCGCAGAGACTTTTCCGTCAGTTCCGCCATCTTTTCGTCAAATGCATATTGCTCAAGTTTCTTCTCCAGTTGAGCCTGCTCTTCCGCCAGTTCTTGTCGGCGTACCACATAGAATTGCCGCTGGAGGTATGGAATCACCAGTTCTGGCGTCTGGAGGAACACTTTCAGCGCACTGCGATTGAAGCGAAAGAGAATGGATATCTTTTGGAGCAGACCCAATTTACTCTCCTGCTGGGCATGCTGCTCGTACTCTAACCACAGGGCTAAGATCTTTTGGGAGGAGAGGCCCTTCACCTCATCCTTTGGTGCCTGGGCATAGGTGTTGTAGTACTCACTAAAATAGTGTTGTTCCGGCGTCAGCTGGAGGAGTTCCTGTTCGATGGCGGCAATGCGGTTTTTCGCATTGAGCATCTCACTGAGTTCTTTGGAGAGAACGGTCACCTCTTGATCCAGCTGTGACTTCTCCTCCCGTTCCAGAACCCAAGCCGACATATCGGGGTATTGGGCGGTCTGTGCCTCCAGAAAATGCTCCTTATTGGCACGACTCCCCAGAAAAGCAGTCAGAAACGAGAGCCCTTTCTTCTCCAATTTTTCCGCCACATTCAAGGTGGCGGAGTTATTGTTGGAGACAACAGCTACCGTCTGACCATTCCGAACCGCATTGGAGATGATATTCAGAATGGTCTGTGTCTTTCCGGTACCGGGAGGTCCCTGGATGATGCTGACCTGGGAGGAAAGGGCTTTTTCCACCGCTGTTTTCTGGCTTTGGTTTAGACCAAAGGGGTAGATGACTGCCTCAGGGAGCACCCGCACTGCGGGTTTCTTGGAAGAATCTAAATAACGGGACAGCACGGTTACGTCGCTGACACTTTTGATCCGCTCATACTGGGCACTCAGGATGTTGAGACCACCTTCGGCTATCAGGCTGACCGCCGCTGCTGTTTCTTTGAAGTATTCAAAAATGTCCGCTTGCTTCTGGTTCGTCAGGCAGTTTTCCTGGAGTTCCACTTGGCCTTTTGGGTATGTAAGGGCCTTTTTTCCTGTTCGCAGAAAACGGTAAAACGGATCAAAATCCAGGATCTCATCTACTTGCTGAATGATATCACCATCAACAGTAATGATGAAATCTGAGGGATTAATCCGGCTTTGTACCTTCAGAAGCTGTACTTTTTCGGCACGG
>DXYV01000062.1 GCA_019415645.1 Clostridiales bacterium | reverse complement strand
GAGCAGATCATCTGCGTGTGCGGCTGCATGGCCCAGGAGGCCCATGTGGCGGAGAAGATCAAGCAGTCCTACCGCCATGTGGATGTGGTATTCGGGCCCCATGTGCTGTGGCGGTTCCCGGAATTTCTCTGCCGGGTCTACACCCGCCGGGGGCGCATTTTCGAGCACGCGGACTCCGACGGCGCCATCGCTGAGGGCCTGCCCGTGCAGCGCACGGGGAAGGTCAAGGCCTGGGTGTCCATCATGTATGGATGCAACAACTTCTGCTCCTACTGCATCGTGCCCTATGTGCGCGGCCGGGAGCGCAGCCGGGAGCCCGAGCGGATTCTGAAGGAAATTCAGGAGCTGGTGGAGACGGGCTACAAGGACATCACCCTGTTGGGCCAGAACGTGAACTCCTACGGCAAGGACCTGGCTGAGCCCATGGACTTCCCCACGCTGCTGGAGCGAGCCAATGCCATTCCGGGGGAGTTTTTACTGCGGTTCATGACCTCCCATCCCAAGGACGCCACCGAGCGGCTGTTCGACGTCATGCGGGACTGCGAAAAGGTGGCGCCCCACATCCATCTGCCCTTCCAGGCGGGCAATAACCGCGTGCTGAAAGAGATGAACCGCCGCTACACCCGGGAGACCTACCTGGAAAAGGTGGCCGCGCTGCGCGCGCGAATCCCGGACATCGTGCTCACCTCCGACGTGATCGTGGGCTTCCCCGGCGAGACCACGCCGGAATTTGAGGAGACCCTCTCCCTGGTGGAGCAGGTGCGCTTCGACGCGCTGTTCACCTTTATCTATTCCCCCCGGAAGGGGACCCCGGCGGCCCAGCTGCCCGATCCCATGTCCAAGGAGGAGAAAGCCGCCAACTTCAACCGTTTGGTGGCCGTGCAGGACCAGATCTCCCACGAGAAACACCAGGCCTATGTGGGCACCGTCCAGCGCTGCCTGGTGGATGGGGAGAGCGACGATCCCCGCAACAACCTCAACGCCCGTACCGCCGGCGGCCGGCTGGTGCATTTGAGCGGCGATCCCGCTCTGGTGGGCCGGTTTGTGAACGTGCGCATTGCGGACGCCTCCACCTGGGCCCTGTTTGGGGAACAAATCGACTAACTGGTTTATTTTTAGAGAGAAAGAACGAAGGAGGCCCTTTCATGGCTGAGCTCACACCCATGATGAAGCAATATGTTCAGATCAAGGCGGAGCATCCGGACTGCCTGCTGTTTTTTCGGCTGGGCGATTTTTACGAGATGTTCCACGAGGACGCCAAGATCGGCGCGGAGGAGCTCAACCTCACCCTGACCACCCGGGACCGCAACAAGCCGCCGGAGGAGCGCACCCCCATGTGCGGCGTGCCCTATCACGCGGTGGACAGCTACATCGCCCGGCTGATGAAGCGGGGCTATAAGGTGGCCATCTGCGAGCAGATGGAGGACCCGGCCACCGCCAAGGGCCTGGTGGACCGGGACATCATCCGCATCGTCACCCCCGGCACGGTCATGGAGACCGCGATGCTGGAGGAGGAGAAAAACAACTACATCTGCGCCGTCTATCTGGACTCGGCTGCCGCCTCCGTGGCCTTCTGCGACCTGACCACCGGCGAGTTCCGAGTGACGGCCTTCCAGGGGGCCTCCAAGCTGATCCACCTGATGAACGAGCTGGGCCGGTTCGCCCCCCGGCAGGCGGTGCTCTCGGACGGGGCATGGAGCTGCGCTGAGCTGCTCAGCCTGCTGCGGGACCGGCTGGAGTGCTTCTGCGAGCAGGGCGGGGAGTACCGCTTCCGGGCCGAGGGGGCCCGGGCGGCGCTGGAGGCCCAGTTCCGCACCGGACTGGAGGACCTGCCGCCGGGGAACGACGCGCCGCTTCAGGCGGCGGCCGCCCTGCTGTCCTATCTGGTGGAGACCCAAAAGACCGACCTGTCCCACATCACCGCCCTGAGCTGGTACACTGGGGGACAGTTCATGGAGCTGGACCTGACCGCCCGGCAGACCCTGGAGCTGACCGAGACCCTGCGGGGCAAGGAGAAGAAGGGCTCGCTGCTGTGGGTGCTGGACCGGACCCGCACCGCCATGGGCGCGCGGATGCTGCGGGCCTGGATTCAGCGGCCCCTGCTCTCGCCGGTGCTCATCGAGCGGCGGCTGGCGGCGGTGGAGGCCCTGGTTGGGGATTCCATCGCCCGGGAGGAGCTGACCCTGGCTCTGAAGGAGGTCACCGACCTGGAGCGGCTCATCGGCCGCATCGTCTACGGCACCGCCGGCGGGCGGGATCTGGTGGCCCTGGCCTCCGGCTTGGGCAGGCTGCCCGGACTGCGCGCCCTGATCGCCCCGCTGTCCGCCCCGCTGCTGGAGGACCTGGAGCGGGAGCTGGACGACCTGCCCGAGCTGTGTGAGCTCATCAGCCGGGCCATTGTGGACGAGCCCCCCTTCTCCGTGCGGGAGGGCGGCTTTATCCGCAGGGGCTATGACCAGCAGGTGGACCATCTGCGGGACATCATCGAGAACGGCGCCTCCATGGTGGCCGCCATTGAGGCCCGGGAGAAGGAAAAGACCGGGATCAAGTCCCTGAAGGTGGGCTACAACAAGGTATTTGGCTATTACATCGAGGTGTCCAAGTCCAATTACGACCTGGTGCCCGACCACTACATCCGCAAGCAGACCCTGGTCAACTGCGAGCGCTACATCACCCAGGAGCTCAAGGACCTGGAGCACGACATCCTCTCCGCCCAGGACAAGATCACGGCCCTGGAATACGAGCTGTTCACCCAGGTGCGCCAGGCCGCCGCCGACCGGGTGGCCGACATCCAGGCGTCCGCCGCCGCCGTGGCCCAGCTGGACGTGCTGTGCGCCTTCGCGGTGCTGGCCGCCGAGGGGAACTACTGCCGGCCGGTGGTGGACCTGTCCGACCGGCTGGAGATTCGGGACGGACGACACCCGGTGGTGGAGAAGGTGCTCAAGGGCAGCCTGTTCGTGCCCAACGACACCGCCATGGACGGCGGAGAGAACCGCCTGGCCATCATCACCGGCCCCAACATGGCGGGCAAGTCTACCTATATGCGCCAGGTGGCGCTGATCACCCTGATGGCCCAGATGGGCAGCTTTGTGCCCGCCCGGTCGGCTCACATCGGCGTGGTGGACCGCATCTTTACCCGCATCGGGGCCAGCGACGACCTCTCCGCCGGGCAGTCCACCTTCATGGTGGAGATGAGCGAGGTGGCCGAGCTGCTGAAAAACGCCACCAGCAAGAGCCTGCTCATCCTGGACGAGATCGGCCGGGGCACCTCGACTTACGACGGAATGGCCATCGCCCGGGCGGTGCTGGAATACTGCGCCGACAAAAAGCGGCTGGGAGCCAAGACCCTCTTCGCCACCCATTACCACGAGCTGACCGCACTGGAGGGGCAGATCGACGGGGTGAAAAATTACAACATCGCCGCCAAGAAGCGCAAGGACGACATCGTGTTCCTGCGCAAGATCGTGCCCGGCGGCGCGGACCAGAGCTACGGAATCGAGGTGGCCAAGCTGGCCGGCGTGCCCAGCCGGGTCATCGAGCGGGCCCGGGACATCCTGGCCGAGCTGGAGGCGGAGGGCCACAGCGCGCCTGCGGCCCAGACCGCGGCAGAACAGGGGCAGATGTCCCTGCTGGACGTGGGGGCCGCCCAGGTGGCCGACGCGCTCCGCAGGACTGCCGTGGAGACCCTGACGCCGATTGAAGCGATGAATTTGCTGTATGAATGGAAGCAGAAGCTGTGACCGGTACAGACGATCGTGGGTTTCCACGGGGACCCGCGCAACGGGCGGCGGCAGCCGTTCCGGATTTCCGCAGGAAATCCTGGTTCCGGACGAATTCACTTCGTCCGGAAAAAGGGGAAATGGGGGTCCCGGCGGACCCTGACGCCGATCGAAGCGATGAATTTGCGGTACGAATGGAAGCAGAAAACCAGAGAGGGGGACCAGGCGGTGCATTACCGAGGAAAACAGCAGGACCGGCAGATGAGCGCCCACGAGCGCAACCGGGGATGGGTCTTTTTTGCGTTGTTCGTGCTGGTGTTCCCGCCGGTTATGGGAGCCATCCAGCGCTCCATCGGCGGGGAGCTGCCGGTGGCGGAGGCCAACGTCATCTACTATTTGCTGTCGGTGACTCTGGTGGTACTGGTGTTCTGGAGCTACCTGCGGACCAGCTTCGACTGTCTGCTGGACCGCCTGCCGGAAAATCTGTTTGCCTTTGCCACCGGGCTGGTGGGTGCGGGGGTGCTCCATCTGCTGGTCATGCGCATCCCTTATCCGGTGGAGAACCCCAATCCCTACAACTATGCGGAAGAATACCTCCTTGCGCCGGCGGCTACGGTGGCCATTCTGGTAGTGCTCATGCCCATCGTGGAAGAGGTCCTGTTCCGGGGCCTGCTGTTCGGCGCCCTGCGGGGGTACAGCCGGATTTTGGCCTGGGTGGTATCCATCCTGGCCTACTGCTTTTACTGCGTGTGGCAGTTTGTATTTTCCTCGGCGGGGATCGACCCCCGCTATCTGCTGCTGGCCATCCAGTATGTCCCTATGTCCGCCGCCCTGACCTGGTGCTATGACCGGGGCGGCTCCGTGTGGTCCGCCGTGCTGCTGCACATGGCCATCAACGGGTTTACTCTCGTTTCCGCGGTCCATTAAAGGAGAAACGCCATGCCAACCATTCGACAATTAGACCCCCATGTGGCCGACCTGATCGCTGCCGGCGAGGTAGTGGAGCGGCCGGCCAGCGTGGTCAAGGAGCTGCTGGAAAACGCCATCGACGCGGGGGCCCGCAAGGTCACGGTGGAGATCGCCCACGGGGGTATGTCTCTGGTTCGGGTGACCGACGACGGCTGCGGCATCGCTGCCGACCAGGTGCGCACCGCGTTCCTGCGTCACGCCACCTCCAAGATCGCCACGGAATTTGACCTGGAGGCCATCGGCACCCTGGGCTTCCGGGGAGAGGCCCTGGCCGCCATCGCCTCCGTGGCCCGGGTAGAGGTGCTCACCCGGGTGGCGGACGCCGCCCTGGGCGCCTCCCTGACCCTGGAGGGGGGCGTGGTGGTGGAGGAAGAGGAGGCGGGCTGCCCCGCGGGCACTACGATGGTGGTGCGCGACCTGTTCTTCAACACCCCCGCCCGGCTGAAATTCATGAAGCGGGACCAGGCGGAGGGCGCGGCAGTGTTCGGCGTGGTCCAGCGGGAGACTCTGGCCCATCCGGAGGTGTCGGTGCGCTTTCTCCGGGACGGCCGGCAGGAGATGCTCACCCCCGGCGACGGACAGCTCAAATCGGCCATGTACGCCGTGCTGGGCCGGGACATCGCCCTGGGCTTCACGCCGGTGAAGGGCTCCGGGGAGGCCATGTCCGTGGAGGGTTTTACCTCGCTGCCCGCCTGCTGCCGGGGCAGCCGCAGCTACCAGCACTTTTTCGTCAACGGCCGCTATGTCAAAAGCCGCACCATGCAGGCGGCGGTGGAGGAGGCCTACAAAAACCAGAAGATGGTGGGCAAATTCCCCGGCTGCGTGCTCCACCTGACCACCAGGCTCAACGCGGTGGACGTGAACGTACATCCCACCAAGACCGAGGTGAAGTTCACCAGCGAGCAGCAGGTGTTTTCCACGGTCTATCATGCGGTGCTGGCCGCCCTGGACGCGGACCGCAGCCACCCCGCGGCCGCCATCGAGAGGCCCAGGGCCCACGACACGGTGACCCCCAACCAGACCGCCTTCCGCACCATGCCGGCGGCGGAGTTCCGGAAGGGGGAGGGACAGACCCTGACCCTCCATGACCCCCAGCCCTCGCCCTTTTCCCAGCGGGGGGCGAAGGCGGAGCCGGCCTTTACCCCGGCCCCGCCGGTGCGCCGGGTGATGAAGCCGGCGGGAGAGCCGCCCAAGCCCAAGTTCGTACCCGCCGCCCAGGGGGTGAACATCACGCCGCCGGAGGAGGATTTCGACGAGCCGGAGAGTTCCACCGCACTGTCCCATCCGGTGGAAAAATCGCCGGCACAGACCGCCCAAACCGCCGGGGAACCGGCAAAAACCGCGGCGTTTTCCACAAAATTAGAGTCGGCTGTGGAAGTTCCCTTGCCGGAGGCACCGCCCGCCCTGGCCCCGGCTCCGGAGCTGCCGGCGGAGGAGCCGGAGGTCCCCTGGGTCATTCGGGGGGAGCTGTTCCACACCTATGTGGTGGTGGAGCAGGGGGAGACCGCCCTGTTCATCGACAAGCATGCCGCCCACGAGCGGATGAACTTCGACCGGCTGAAGGCGGCGGGGTGGAAGCCCATGCTCCAGCAGCTGCTGGCCCCGGTGACCTTCACCCCCGCGCCGGAGGAGAAGGCGGTCCTGCTGGCCCATGGGCCGCTGCTGGAGGAGTTCGGGTTCTCGGTGGAGGACTTCGGCGGCGGTGCGCTGGTGGTCCGTCAGGCCCCCGACGACGTGGACGTGGGGGACATCGAGGACACCCTGCTCACCCTGGCCCAGCGGCTGCTGACCACAGGGACCGCCGACCCGGCCGGCGCCCGGGACGAGCTGCTGCATACCATGGCCTGCAAGGCGGCCATCAAGGGCGGCTGGAAGAGCGCCCAGGAGGAGCTGGAGGTGGTGGCCCGGGCGGTCATGAGCGGGCAGGTGAAATACTGCCCCCACGGCCGGCCGGTGGCCATCGAGCTGACCCGCAAGCAGCTGGAGAAGCAGTTCAAGCGGGCGTAAGAAAAGAAAAAAATCCCCGTGGAGACGGAATTTTCCGCCTCCACGGGGATTTTGCAATTATGTAGGAAATCAGATGTTGACAGAGTGGAATATCGGTGTTATTACTCGAATGCTGCGGAATCCGAATACGGAGGGAAATAACCTTTCCAATCCTTCGGGGACAATTATGGTGGCCTCGGAGAAATGGACGTGCTTTGGTCTCTCACGCTTTCAAGAGAGCTTCTTCCATCATCTCTTCAACCACACTTCCGATTTTTTCGGGGCTGGATTCAAAACTCAATATTTTTGGCTGTATGATATTGTCTGCGGAGGTATATCCAGCAGAACTGATCCTTTTCCAGTATGAAAATTCAATACATTGTTCTGTATAGGACCATTTGATTCCAATCATGCTTCTATCTCTGCAAAACTTACTCCAACTTTTAATCCCAGTAGCCGCTTGATATGGTTCTGGATATTTTGGAATATCCTGCGCTGTTAATGTCTGAACCTGCTCTACCATCTTCAATATCTTTTTTCCTAGCTCTTCATACGTATAGGGAGGATTCAATGTGTACGGCGCTCCGCAGGGTTTGCGGAATACATCTTTTACCGTTCCAATGATTACAATTTCTTTTCTTGCAGTAAAATAAAGAATAATGTATTCATGCCCTCTGTTCATTGTAAAGAGCTGAAACAAAGAATTCATTCCCATTGTTCGCTTGAGTTTGTCCCTCCCCCCCAAAAATCGGAAATATCATTGAAAGTGATTGTGAAATTTGCTATCATGAATATGGAATGAAATGTTTCCGCTTTTGCGGAGTTCCGGACAATGGCCGCGGGCTGCTCTGAGAGGTGAAGTTTAATGTGGATTACGATTAGGCCAACTCAGTTTCTTGTGGATTTCTTTCGACTTGTCAACGCTATTTTCCCCATTTCGATTCTGCTCCCGTTTATTTTTGTGTTTGCGTTGATCGAGGCGATCCGTCTGGCGCTTCAGGAAAAACCATACGCTTTGGTTGGAACGATTGCGGGCTTTGCCCTATTCGTGATGCTTTCGCCGTTGATTCATTATGGCATTTACGGGACGACGTAACTCTGAATCGCTTCATTGAACGGAAACAAGCGGCCGGGGGAGTTCTGCCGGTGCGCCAAGGGCTTTGGCCGCGGAGAAAGACAAATATTGAGGTAAGCATGCTGTGATGCACGGGCCCGGAGGAGGCGGAAGAACCGCGCTCTCTGGGCCTTTTGATTCAAAATTTTATCCTTGTTCGGTACAAAGCCAAATGAGAAGCGGAGTCACTCGAGAACTTGAATCTCGTAGCAACGGATATAGGCAGTTTCCGGCTCATAGATTACGGTCTTCTCCGCCGTGACGTCCAGCTGTGTGCCGGGGATGAGCCGGGCGGCTTGGCTGGGCGGGAGAACGGTTCCGTCCGAAGCGTGGATCAGAGTATCCGATTGCAGCCAGAGCTGCCTGCGCTGCGCGCCGTCCTCTAAAATCGTAAGGACCGGAAAGGAAGTGGTCATTTCGGCCTCGATCAACTCCGCCCGAAAGGTGACGGCATTCTCATATTCCGGTTCGCCTAACGGTGTTGTGAGGAGGGGAACCCCAAAAAGGAATAAAACGGCCAGGGTTGACATGAGCAGCACGGCCAGAAGCACGCGCTTTGTGCGGGGTGCGGCCATAAGCAGTCCTCCTTCCGAAGCGAAGCGGGGAAAGAAGCAAACCGGTACAGCAAAATTGTAGCCCATGGAAGAGGAGAAAGCAAGAGGTCAGAAGCGGAAACAAAAGCGAGCGGCTGACGCCACCGTCAGCCGCTCGTTTTTGCATTACTGGTGAAAATAGGCGTCCAGCACTTCCTTCTCCGAGAAGTGGGAGCGCACGCCGTTGACCTCGATATACTCCTCGTGGCCCTTGCCCAGCAGCGCCACGATGTCGCCGGGCTGCGCCATATCCAGGGCGTAGCGGATGGCCTGGGCCCGGTCGTAGATCTCCACTGAGGGGATCTTGCCCTCCAGCCCGGCGGTGATGTCGGCGCAGATGTCCTCCACCCGCTCCGTGCGGGGGTTGTCAGCGGTGATAACGGCGAAATCGGCATACTTGGCGGCCTCCCGGGCCATGTCGGTGCGGCGCATCCGGGGCCGGTCGCCGCCCGCGCCGAACACCACCAGGATTCGGTTGTGGTCGTAAGTGCGCAGCGTGGACAGCAGGCTGGCAAAGGACACGTCGTTGTGGGCGTAGTCGATGAGCACGATATAGTCCCCCTCATGGGGATAGACCTCCGTACGCCCCCGGACGGTGGTGGTCAGCAGGCCGCGGCGGACCGCCTCCTCCGGCACGCCCAGCACCCGGGCGGCGGCGATGGCGGCCAGCGCGTCGCTGGCGTTGAACACACCGGGCATATTGAACTGCACGGGCCGGTCGTATCCGGTGACCGAGAACTGGCTGCCCAGCAGGCCGGCGCCCCGCAGGGGGGTCACCGCGCCGCCGCGGATCTCGGCCCCTTCCGAGAAGCCGAAGGTGGTGACCGGGGCGGTGCAGTGGGCGAGAATCTCCGGCGTGTGGGGGTCGTCGGCGCTGGCCACCGCCTGACGGCACTGGGTGAACAGCTTAGCCTTGCAGGCCAGGTATTCCGCGAAATCCTTGTGTTCCGCCCCGCCGATGTGGTCCGGGGAGAGGTTGAGGAACACCGCCGCGTCGTAGGTGATACCATAGGTGCGGTCCAGCTTCAGGGCCTGGGAGGAGACCTCCATGACCAGATGGGTGCAGCCGGCCGCCACCGCCTGGGCAAAAAAGCGGTGCAGGTCCAGGGACTCCGGCGTAGTGTTCAGCGCGTCGGCGATCTTCTCCGGGCCCAGGAAATAGCCCACCGTACCCACCATGGCGGTCTTATGGCCGGCGGCCTCCAGAATGGCCTTGAGGATGTGGGCCGTGGTGGTCTTGCCCTTGGTGCCGGTGACGCCGATGAGGGTGAGCTGTTCCGCCGGATGGCCGAAGAAGGCGGCGGAGACCAGCGCCAGGGCCTTGCGGGTATCGGCCACCTGGACGGCCGGAGCCTCCGGAGGCAGGCCGTCCACCGGCCGCTCCAGCAGGACCGCGGCGGCCCCGTCGGCCAGGGCGGCGGCGGCAAAGCGGTGGCCGTCGGCCCGGGCCCCGGACAGGGCCACGAACAGGCAGCCCGGCGTGACCTTGCGGGAGTCACACACCACGTCGGTGATGTCAGGATCGGCGGCAGGGGCGGTCCGGACGTCCAGACCGGTCAGCAGTTGGGATAGCTTCATAAGAACCTCCTGAAGGAAAATGGAAGGGACGGGTCATTCCAGGGTGTCCAGCGCTTTCCACACCCTGCGCAGGGCCAGACGGCGGCCGGGACCGCCGTCGCCGGGGGTATAAAAGGGGTTGCAGACCGCGCCGAAGCCCAGCATCCCCCGCACGATGGCCATACCTTGGCGGTCCAGGCGCTTTTTGCAGGCGCCGTGGCTGATCACCCGCCAGAGGCAGTGGCCGGAAGTGACCGTGTAGGGCAGCTCGTGGCGGTAATACAGGTCCTCCACCGCCCACCAGGCGGGGGACTGGCCCATAGCGGTGAGCATATGGGAGAGGTCGCCGGGGGCGGCCTCCAGGTCGATCAGCCGGGGCTCGCCCTCATCGCCCAGGGCCAGGCGGACCAGGAAGAAGCCGGTCCAGCCCAGGGCATCCATCAGCCGTGCCACCCGGGCGGTGACCTCATCCAGAAAAACCGCGTGGGCCACCAGGGCGGTGTTCCCGGCCCGCAGCAGCAGCTGGGCACAGCAGAGCAGGCGCACCCGCCTCTCCCGGCTGCAGTAACCCAGGACGCAGTGGGTGGGCTCCCCGCCGCCCAGGGTCAGGCCGGCCTGCGTGCAGGCATCGGCCAGCGCGGCCGGGTCGTCCCGCCGGGCCAGCGCTTCCGCCGTGGGGGCGCAGACCAGCACCTCCGGCGGCAGGGAGTCCCGGCCCGCCGCCAGCCGGCGGGCGGCGGAATCCTCCGCCGGGACCACCAGAACGGGCATTCCCTCGGCCAGGTCGGCAAACCGCCGCACCTGGGCCAGCGGGTCGCCCTCGTCCCAGTCCAGACAGGCGCACAGGCGGCTGCCGGAGCAGACGGGGTCCTGGGCTGAGCCCAGCACGGTGGCATAGAGGCGGTATTGCTCCTGAAAGGCCCGGGCCAGGGAATAGACGGGCAGGCCCTGGCCCAGAAGGAGGGGGGCCAGCTGCTCGGGGCAGTCCCCCTCCGGATTGGCGGGCCGGCCGGCGGCCCGGGCCGTGTCAGAGGCCCGGATCGCTTTGCGGATCTCACTGCTCATGGGCAATCACCCTTGTTCTAAAGTATGATGGACCATCCAAACAGGATTCAAACCGGCAGGCTCAGCCGGTGGCCCGCTGGACCAGGAATACGCCCTGAATCTGGCCCAGCTTGTTGATGACCGAGTTGAGTTCGTCCCGGTCCTTGACGGTCAGCTCCACAGACACGATGGCGTAACCGTCGGGCTGGCCCTTGGCGGAGAGGGAATTGACCTTGACCTTCAGGGTGGACAGGGCCATGGCGATGTCCAGGGTAAGGCCGTCCCGGTCCTTGGCGGACAGCTCCAGGGAGGTGCGGTAGCCGTTCAGGTCGCCCTCCACCCAGCTGACGTTGACCCAGCGGCCGGCCTCCTCGGGCTTGCGCTTCTCGGGGGCGGCGTTGGGGCAGTCGGTGCGGTGGACAGACACGCCGTAGCCCCGGGTGATGAAGCCGATGACCGGGTCGCCGGGGACGGGGGAACAGCACTTGGAGAATTTGACCAGACAGTTGTCCAGGCCCTCCACCACGATGCCGCTCTCG
>DXYV01000061.1 GCA_019415645.1 Clostridiales bacterium | reverse complement strand
CGGGGGCGGAGATGTTCGGCGGATTCGCCATGTGCGGCGTGGCCATGGTGGGAGCCTCGGGGCCGGGGACGGAGGGCTTTGCGGCGCTGCTGGGGGCCTGCTTCGGGTATCTGTGCTTCCGGGGCTTTGTGGAGGGCCTGCGCTATGTGGCGGCCTCGGTACTGGTGTTCGCGGTGGGCTTTGCCTTCTGGGATGTGCCCTTCTGCCGCCGCAGCTGGTTTATTCCGGCGACCGCCTCGCTGATCAACGGGCTGGTGGGCTTCATCTACTTATCGGAGAGCGGCTGGTCCACGGCCCAGGTCATTTTCTTTTTCACCGAGGTGCTCCTGACCGGGGCACTGGTGTACTTCTACCGGCTGGCCTTCTCCGTATGGGAGGACGTGCGGGAGGAGAGCGGTCTGACCGTCCGCCAGACCGTGGGCGTGCTGGTCCTGGGCTGCACCGTGCTGATGACCCTGGCCCGGATCCAGGTAATGGAGGAGCTCTCCCTGGGCCGCATCCTGGCCGCGCTGCTGGTGATGCTGGCCGGCTGGAAGGGCGGCGTGGGCGCGGGCTCCGCCGTGGGCATCACGGCAGGACTGGCCATGGATCTGGCCGCGGGCAGTCCGCCCTACTATACCATGACCTACGCCTTCGCCGGGCTGATGGCCGGCGTATTCTGGAAGCAGGGAAAGCTGTTTACCGTGGTGGCCTATGTGATCGCCAACGCCGCCGCCGTGCTGTGGACCTGGGAGGCCGGCGCGCAGATCTCCCTGCTGTATGAGGTATTCGCCGCGTCGGTGGTCTTTCTGATCCTGCCGGACAAGCTGGTGCGGCGGCTGGGAAATCTGATTCGGCAGGACGGCGTCGAGGATGGGGCCCAGCGGGCCAGGGATTACGCCGCCCGCCATCTGGAGCGGACCGCGGCCGCCTTTCGGGAGCTGGCCGCAGGCCTGCGGGACGCCTTTCGTCCCCTGCCGCCCAATACGGGGGACAGCAGCAAGATCTTCAGCCGGGCCGCCGACCGGGTGTGCGCCAAGTGCGCCCTGCGGGAGCTGTGCTGGCACCGGGAGTATCAGTCCACCAGCACCGCCCTCAACGACACGCTGCCCATCCTGCTGGATAAGGGCCGGGGCACAGCGGCGGATTACCCCGCTTATTTTTCCGGCCGCTGCGTCAATATGACCAGCTTTGTCTCCGCCGTCAACGAGGAGCTGGCCGCCCACCTGATTCGGCAGCAGTACCGGGCCAAGGTGCGGGAGAGCCGGGGAGCGGTGTGCGAACAATACGGCCAGCTGGCCGCCGTGCTCCAGCAGGCATCGGCAGAACTGAGTCAGGAGCTGGCCGTGGACGTGGCCCGCCAGCGGCGGGTCCAGCAGCGGCTGGCGGCCCTGGGCCTGGAGGGAGAGAGCGCGGTCTATTACGACGAGAATGGGCACCTGCGGGTGGAGATCTCCGGGACCGGGCTGTCCGAGCTGAACACCCCGGAGGAGCTCAAGCACCTGTCCGAGCTGCTGGGCGTAAGCCTGCGCCCTGAGGAGGACAGCGGCGAGGGTACCCTCAAGCTGGTGGAGAGCGAGCCCCTGATGGCCGTGGCAGGCATTGCGGCCAGGCAGAAGGAGGGGCAGACGGTCAGCGGAGACGCGGGAGCGTGGTTCAAGGACGAGGCCGGCCGGCTGCATATTTTCCTGTGCGACGGGATGGGCAGCGGCCCGGAGGCCCACGCCGACAGCGCCGGGGCCATCGGCCTGCTGGAAAAATTTCTCCGGGCGGGGCTGGAACCTACCCAGGCGCTGGTCACCCTCAACGGCGCGCTGGCCCTCCGGGGTGAGGAGCGGGGCGGCTTTACCACCATCGACCTGCTGCGGGTGGACCTCTTCACGGGAAAGGGCGCCCTGTTCAAGCTGGGCGCGGCCCCGACCTATGTGCGGCACGAGGGCAGGACCCGCAAGCTCACCGGCCAGACCCTGCCCGCCGGCCTGGCAGTGGGGCAGGGGGTAAAGCCGGACGTGCTGCCCCTGGAGCTGACCGCGGGGGATTGGCTGGTGATGGCCAGCGACGGGGTCACGGGGGCGGAGGACGACTGGGTGGCCCAGGCGCTGGAGGAATGGGAGGGGGACAGCCCCCGCGTTCTGGCTCAGCAGCTGCTGGAGGGGTGCGCCCACCGGGAGACCGGTCAGGACGACAAGACGGTGGTGGCCCTCAAGCTGACCCGGCGGCGGCCGGAGGGTTGAGAAGGGGCGAAGCGGGCGGAGCGTATATGGCGCTCCGCCCGCTTGCCTGCACAGAAGCGGCCGCGCAACGCCCGTTTTCAGACGCCTGCGCCGGGACGAAAAGAAAGCAGCCGCCGGAGGACCGGCGGCTGCTCAAAACCAGGGAGCTTATTGCTCCCATTCTTTTTTTAGAATGGCAAATTGCATCGTATTTTCGTAAAGCGGGGTGCCGTCGGGATTGTTGATGAAGGAAATATACTCCTGAAACAGGCCCTCCTGCCGCATGCCCAATTTTTTGCAGAGCCGCTGGGAGCTTATATTATAATCTTCAACATAAGCGTAGATACGCCTGGCATTCATCTGATGAAACAGAAAGTCCAGATATGCGTTTGCCGCTTCGTAAGCAAAGCCTTTCCCACAAAAATCAGGAAGAAAGTTCCAACATACGCTGAATGTGTCCCCTTCCCAAAGCCCAAACAGTGTGCCAATAAATTCATCGGTTTCTTTCAGGCATACGGCCAATTCCGAACCGTCCGTCTGCGTTTGATTGGTTCGGATTTTAGCTTTGACCTGCTCGATATGCTCCACTTTTTCTGGGACAAAACAATGCACCGCAGGAGCAGCCAGAAGCTGAAAATACCGGTCCGTATCCTGTTCACAAAACGGTCGAATCACCAATCGTTCGGTATAAAGTCGAATAGTCTCCATGCCATGATTTCCTTTGTCGTAAAGCAGTCTGGTTTTCTGAATTATATCATCCGGCCGGAGAAAGCGCAATGGTATTCCAAAATTCGTTGGGGCGGGTCGGGCGGCGAAAGGAGAGAACGGCACTCCATTGCTTTTTTGAAATTTGTATGGTACAATGACGGCGACCGGTTTCCCACGTCCGGTCCAACCGATACGGAGAGAGCCGTCCGGCGGCGCGCTGCGCCAGGCCGCCGGGGTAAGGGACCCGTATCGCTGTGCGCCGGCGCGCGCACTCTAAATACGAAAACGGAGGTATCTTTTTCATGCGCAAATATTCTGCCCGCGACATCGCCCTGGCCGCTATGGTGGCCGCTATCTACTTTGTTCTGTGCTACTTCGGCAACATCTTTCAGCTCACCTTCGGACCGGTCCAGATTCGTCTGGGGGAGGCGCTTACCGTGCTGCCCTTCCTCTTCCCGGCCACCGCGCCGGGGCTGGCTCTGGGCTGCCTGCTGACCAACATCCTCTCCCCCTACGGCCCCATCGACATGATCGTGGGCACCCTGGCCACCGCCATTGCCGCCTTCCTGACCATGAAGATGCCCCGGTGGTATCTGGCAGCCCTGCCCCCCATTGTGATGAACGCCCTGCTGCTGCCCCCCATGTGGGCCTGGGCGGAGGCGGGCGCCCTGAACGGCGCCTTCTGGGCGGCTTATGGCTTTAATATGTGGACCTTCGTGGTGGGCGAGGCCGTGGCCTGCTATGTGCTGGGCACCGTCCTGCTGAAGGCCCTGCCGAAAATCAAATACCTGCGCGGGATGATGCCCCGGCACCGTCTCGCCTGAATACTTCAGGAGGTACTACCGATGAAGGTCAAAAAAGCCGTCATCCCGGCCGCCGGGCTGGGGACCCGTATGCTGCCCGCCACCAAGACCGTGCCCAAGGAGATGCTTCCCCTGGTGGACAAGCCGGTGATTCAGTATATCATCGAAGAGGCGGTGGCCGCAGGAATTGAGGACATCCTGATCGTCACCAACCGGGCCAAATCGGCCATGGACGACTATTTTGACTATTACCCCGAACTGGAGACCCGCCTGATTCAGGCGGGCAAGGACCACGAGCTGACCGAGGTGCGGCGGGCCGCCGACCTGGCCAACATCTTTTACGTTCGGCAGAAGGAGACCAAGGGACTGGGCCACGCCATCTGGCGGGCCAAGCGTTTTGTGGGAGACGAGCCCTTTGCCGTTTTGCTGGGCGACGACATCATGAAGGCCAAGCGGCCGGTCATCGGTCAGCTGATCGAAGCCTCGGAGAAGCACCAGGCCGCCGCCGTGGGGGTGCAGTATGTGCCCACGGAGGCCATCTCCAAGTATTCCTCGGTGAAGGTGGCGCCGCTGGAGGACCGGGTGTTCGCGGTGTCTGACATGAACGAGAAGCCCACTCCCCAGCAGATGCTGTCCAACTACGCCATTCTGGGCCGGTATGTGCTCACGCCGGAGATCTTCGACATCCTGGAGCATCTGGACCCGGGCTACGGCGGGGAGATTCAGCTCACCGACGGGCTGAGGCGGCTGTGCCGGGACCATAAGATGATCGCCGTGGACTTCGAGGGCAAGCGGTATGATACCGGCAACCTGAAGGGATTCCTGGAGGCCACCATCGACTTCTCGCTGGAGCATCCGGAGACCGGAACCTGGCTCAGGGAGTTCCTGCGGGACAAGGCAAAAAAGCTGTAAGGGGAACCAAAAGAACCGCCGCGGAAGCAGTGCTTCCGCGGCGGTTCTTCTGTATCAATGCAGGATCGAGTAAACAAGCGTGTAGAGCGTGAAGCCGGCCAGCAGCACAGAGAGGATCAGGTATGTAATGGTAGCGGCAGAGACGTTGCGGGCCAAGAGATCCCGCCGGATCAGGATGACCAGGCTGGAGATCCATACGACCAACGGCACGAACATGAACCAGGGACAGATCCAGTTCACCAGAAAGGCGAGCACGAACAGGAGATTACACAGGCCGAGGAGCTGTTCCGGGGTATGGGGGAGCCAGTTCTTTTGCTTCCGGTGTTTCATATGGTTCGGCCCCCCTCAAGAAAAGGAAACGAATCCTTACAAAACAATTATAACGGAACGCTGCGATACGGTCAAGGAAAGAAGAACTGCCGTTATGAAAAAAGAAGCAGCGGACATGGAACACTTGATGGTTTTTTTCTGCCACTGGGTGTGGTAGAATGAGGGCAAATGAGAACCGGGAGGAATGGTATATGCTCCATGCGCTGCTGCTGGTACTGGCCTTATTGAGCCTCCTTCTGCTGGTCCTTCAGGCCGTGCGCCGCGTCTCCCTGTCCGCGCCCGGCGTGGTGTGGCCGGCCATCGCACTGTTCCCCTTCTGGCTGGGGTTGGCCCTTTACACCTTCGGAGCAGGGCTGCTGGATCTGCTGACGGGCGGCTGGACGGCCCTTCTGTCCCTGCTGGTGCAGGGGCTGCTGTCTCTGCTTCCCCTGCTGTTGTTTCTGGTCATCTACGGTAAGCTCAATCTGTACCCGGCGGACAGGACCCGGTCCGCCGTCTGGGTTGGTACAGCGTTGGTATGGCGGTCTGGTTCCAGGGGGTCAGCGCTCTGGTCCTGGCCGCGGCACTGACGGCCTCGGCGCCCTTCCTGAACGCGCTGGTTCAGACCATCGGGACGCTGGGCCTGGGCCTGTTCCTGCTGTTGATGCTCTGCCCATTCGGTTTCCTCATCGCGCTTCCCATTTGGGGGGCTGCGATCATTGTTTCCGTAGCGCTGGGGGCGGCCGCCGCGGTGTGCGGGACCTTGTGTACGGCATCGACCGCAGTCTGCGTTCATGCCGCGGTCCGGCTGGCCCGGAAGGGGGGAAAACTTCGGTGGTTCCACCTGGTGCTGGCTCTGCTTCCGGCGGCCAACTGGATTTTGCTGCTCTGCCTGCTCCGCCGGACCAGGGCTCCGACCGCTTGAATCCGGGAAAATACGCGGCGGCTGACAGCGCGTGTTCTGCTGCTGTTTTGAACATTCTGACTTGACTTTTCACCCGGTGAAAGGTGTAGCATGGACCTGTGAGAGGAGGAAGCCCCATGCGAATCAATGAGGTGGAGCGGCTGGTGGGAATCACCAAGCGCAACATCCGCTTCTACGAAAAGGAGGGCCTGCTGTCTCCCGGACGCAGCAGTGAAAACGGCTACCGGGATTACAGCGAGGCCGATGTGGAAACCCTGAAACAGGTGAAGCTGTTCCGCAAGCTGGACCTTCCCCTGGAGGAAATCCGGCGGCTCCAGGCGGGGACGCTCAACGTGGAGGATGCCATGAGCCGCCATATCATCCAACTGGAGCGGGAGCGGGCCAATCTGGCCGGAATGGCGGCCCTGTGCCAGGAGCTGGCCGACGACCGGCCGGTGCTGGACGCCATGGACACCGACCGCTACCTCCGGCGCATGGAGGAGCAGGAACAGGAGGGAACCCGGTTCATGAACATCAAAAAGCAGGATGCCCGGATCAAATATGTGGCGCCCGTCGTGGTCACCCTGGTGATGATCGCCCTGATGGGCGGCCTGATCGGGCTGATCCTGTGGGGCTTTTCCGTGGATGTGGAGGACGCCCCGCCGCTGGGGCTGATCATCTTCCTGATCGCCATACCGGTGGTCATTATTTTCGGCGTGCTGGGAGCGCTGTTCCAGCGCATCAAACAAATCAGAGGAGGAGAAGAAGATGCTGCTTCTAAATATTGAATATGTGCCCGGCCGGGAGATCGAGGCTCTGGGCCTGGTCAAGGGCTCGGTGGTCCAGTCCAAGAACTTCGGCAAGGATTTCATGGCCGGCATGAAGACCCTGGTGGGCGGCGAGATCGAGAGCTACACCGATATGCTCAACGAGGCCCGCCAGATCGCCACCAAGCGCATGGTGGACGAGGCGGAGGCCCTGGGCGCGGACGCGGTGGTGAACATCCGTTTCGCCAGCGCCTCCATCATGCAGAGCGCGGCGGAGATCACGGCCTATGGCACCGCCGTGAAATACAAGGAGTGATCCGGCTATGCTGACCATATCCCACTATTCCAAGACCTATCCCGGCGGGAAACGGGCGGTGGACGACCTCTCCCTGACCGTGGAGGACGGGGAGATCTTCGGTTTCATCGGTCACAACGGCGCGGGCAAGACCACCACCCTGCGGGCGGTGGCCGGCGTGCTGGAGTTCGACCAGGGGACCATCACCATCGACGGGCATGACATCCGCAGGGAGCCGGTGGCGGCGAAGCGGGTCACCGCCTTCCTGCCCGACAACCCCGACCTCTATGACTTCCTCACCGGTATCCAGTACCTGAATTTTATTGCCGACCTCTACGAGATTCCGGGCGACGTGCGCACGGCGCGCATCGCCCAGTACGGCGACGCCTTCGAACTGACGGGCAGCCTGGGCTCCGCCATCGGCAGCTACTCCCACGGGATGCGTCAGAAGCTGGCGCTGATCTCGGCCTTTCTCCGGCAGCCCCGGCTGCTGGTCCTGGACGAGCCCTTTGTGGGCCTGGACCCCACGGCCTCCCATACCCTCAAGGGCCTGCTGGCCGAGCTGTGCGCCCAGGGGGGCGCGGTGTTCTTCTCCACCCATGTGCTGGAGGTAGCGGAAAAGCTGTGCCACCGCATCGCCATCATTCAGAACGGCCGCCTGGTCAAGCAGGGGGTCACCGCCGACCTGGTGGGCGATTCCTCGCTGGAGGACGTATTCCTGGAGCTGGACCGGGAAAAGGAGGGCGGCTCCCATGCGTAAATTCCGGGCCCTGCTGAGCGTCAATCTCAAGGCCATGCTGCTCAGCACCAGCAACTCCCGGGGCCGGGGCCGGAGGCGGATGAGCGGCGTGGGGATGCTGATTCTGATCGCTTTTCTGGGGCTGTACCTGTCCGGGACCTACTCCTTTGCCTTCGCGCTCCAGCTGGCCCCGGTGGGGATGCTGGACCTGCTGCTGATGATGATGCCGGTGCTGGTGACGGCGATGGGGGTCTTCTACACGGTGATGGCCGTGCAGGGGGTGGTCTTTGGCGGCAAGGACAACGACCTGATGCTCTCCCTGCCCATTCCAGCCTTCCAGCTGATGCTGGCCCGGGTGCTGGTATTGGTGCTGGAAAATCTGGTGTTTTCCTATGTGATCCTTCTTCCGGCCGGCGTGGCCTACGCGGTGTTCGGCGGCGCGGCGGGGCCCGGATTCTGGCTGCGTCTGCTGGCGGGGGCGGCGGTGCTCTCCCTTCTGCCTACCACGCTGGCGCTGGTGCTGGGCTTCCTGCTCACCTGGCTGTCCGGCAAATTCGGCCGGGGCAAGGCCCTGCTGCGCAATCTGCTCTATCTGGTCTTTTTCGGTGCGGTCCTGGTGCTGGCCTTCCAGTCCGGCACGCTGATCGGCACCCTGGCGGAGCATGCGGCGGGCATTCAGGCCGGATTCGCGGGCTGGGGCCTGCCCTTCCTGCTGTTCCAGCGGGGCGTCTGCGGTGACGGCCTGGCCTTTCTGGTCATGGCGGCTCTGTGCCTGCTGCCCTTCCTGCTGGCGGTGTGGCTGTTCGGCCAGCGCTACCAGCATCTGGTGACCTCCCTCACCGCCCGCGCTTCCCGGGCGGACTACAAGCTGGTCCGCCAGAGCGGCTCCAGCCAGCGCCGGGCGCTGCTGAACAAGGAGGCGCGGCGGTTTTTCAACTCGACCATGTATCTGTTCAATACGGGCTGCGGTCTGATTCTGATGCTGCTGCTTGGCGGCGCGGCGCTGATCAAGGGTCGGGAGCTGACCACGCTTCTGGCGCTGCTGGGGGACGCGCTGCCTCTGACGCCGCTTCTGGCGCTGGCCATTCTGTTCTGCCTGTCCACGGCAGCCATCTCCGCCTCCTCCATCAGCCTGGAGGGACGCTATCTCTGGATTCTGCGGGAGGCCCCGGTGGACAGCCGGACGGTGCTGGATGTCAAGTGGGGCTTTCAGCTCCTGGTGACGCTGCCCTGCACGCTGGTGTGTATCGCGGCCGTGACCGTGGGCTGCCAGCTCCCCCTGGACCAGGCGGGGGCGCTGCTGCTGGTGAGCGCGGCTTTCGCCCTGTTCCACGCCCCCTTCGGACTGTATATCAACCTGTGCTTTCCAAAGCTGGACGCGCCCAACGATACGGTGGTGGTCAAGCAGTCGGCCGCCGCACTGCTGGGCACGCTGGTCCCCATGCTGCTTCTGGGGGCAGCGTTCGTGTTCTATCTGCTGCTCCACGGCTGGCTGGGCGTGACCGGGACCCTGCTGGCCTTTGCGCTGGTGGAGCTGGCGGCGGCCGGAGTATGCATCCGGCTGGTGCGCGGCCGGGGCGCCGCCCTGCTGGAGGCCCTGACCTGACCGGGAGAAAAATGCCCAATTCCGCAAATTCTGCGGGATTGGGTATTTTTTTGACTTTCCAGCGCGGTGGTTTTGGTATATAATAAAGTCCATATGTTTAAGAAGGAGGGACCCTCTGTGAAACGAACCTGGAAAGCAGCGCTGCTGGCCGGCGCACTGGCGCTTACGCTGACGGTCGGGGCTTCGGCGGCGTCCTTTACGGATACGGCCGGCCTTCAGTCCTGGGCGCAGGAGGCGGTGGACTATGTCTCTGCCAACGGAATCATGAACGGTACCAGCGCCACTACGTTTAGCCCCAACGATTTTACGGACCGCGCCACCGTCGCCACCATCATCTGGCGGCTGGAGGGAGAGCCCATCGGCAACATTACCGGTACGTTCTCCGATGTGCGGCTGGGCCAGTGGTACACTGACGCGGTGGACTGGGCCGCGGAGGAGGACATCATCGCCGGTTCCAACGGGAACTTTTATCCCACCCGGGCGGTCACCCGGCAGGATCTGGCCGTGATGCTTTACCGCTACGCCGGATCGCCGACGGCGGACCGGAGCGCGCTGACCGGCTTTACGGACCTGGACCGGGCGGAGGAATATGCGCTGGACGCGCTGGCCTGGGCGGTGGAGCAAGGTATTTTGACCGGCTCGGACGGTATGCTGATGCCGGCCAACGGCGCCACCCGCGTTCAGGTGGCGGCCATGTTCATGCGGTACATCCAAGCGTCCGAGCCGTCGCGCACAGCGGGCTAAGACGCGGAGCGGAACAAACGGACCGGAGGCCCGTAAGGGCCGCAGGCCGGCTTGTGCAGCGCCCGCGAGGGGCACGCCGCATCCGTAAGGCGGCAGAGCCGCCGACGGCTGCGCAGTCGGAGCGGCTTAGAACCGCGTCGTGCGCAGGCGAGGCGTGATGCCGCCAAGCGACTGAGGCGTCGTGAGCAGCGGCATCGTCGCCACAAGCTGCAGATCGCTCGTTCCCGCGCAAGCGCAAAAACTCGTTCCCTCCGCTGCGGCTCCTTTCCCAACGGAAACAGCCGTTTCCGTTGGGGGAGGAGAAGGCGAATTGCCGCAAAGCGGCAAGAGAGGCCACCCTGGGGTGCAAGCAACGAAGGGGAGCGGATGTTCGCCGAACAGGCGGACGGAGCGGACCGGAGTTTGTGAGGACGTGCCTACGGGTCTACTTTATTGGAAGTAATCCTCGTAGCACGAAAGAATGAAAAATTCCGCGGTTTTACTTGACAAATTCCTGGAAACCTGTATAATAATATAGCTTGTCTGGATTTTTGACAGGCAGATCCTTGCGCCCGCCTGCGAGCGGGCGCCATAGTCCATAAGGAGGTGCAAAAGCAACATGGCGAAACTGAATGCAAACTACGAGGTCCTCTATATCATCGACCCCTCCCTGAGCGAGGAGGCTACCGCCGAGCTGGTGGCCAAGTTCAAGGCTCTGGTGGAGACCAAGGGCACCGTCAATGAGATCGACGAGTGGGGCAAGCGCAAGCTGGCCTACCCCATCAACGACATCGAGGAGGGCTACTACGTTCTGATGACCTTCTCCGCGGCACCCGAACTGCCCGCCGAGCTGGACCGTCAGATGCGTATTAACACCAGCGTAATGCGTTCCCTCATCACCTGCAACGAAGACTGAGGAAGAAGAGGGACCGAAGATGCTCAATCGTATCATCCTCATGGGCCGCCTGACCCGCGACCCTGAACTGCGGCACACCCAGTCCGGCACCGCTGTGGCGTCTTTCAGCCTGGCGGTGGACCGCGACTTCAAGGACAAAGCCACCGGCGAAAAGGCCACAGATTTCATTGATGTCGTGGCCTGGCGCCAGACGGGCGAATTTGTCTCCCGCTACTTCACCAAGGGCCGTCTGGCTGTGGTGGAGGGTCGGCTCCAGATTCGCGACTGGACCGACCGGGACGGCAACAAGCGCCGCAGCGCTGAAGTTGTGGCGGACAACGTCTACTTCGGCGACTCCAAGCGGGACGCCGAGGCCTCCGGCACCTACGGCGGCGGATACAGCCGCCCCGCGCCGGCCCCTGCCCCCGCGCCCGACTACGGTATGCCGGCCGCGGACGACCAGTTCTCGGAACTGGCCGACGATGACGGCGAGCTGCCGTTCTGAGTTTGAACCCTTCCGCGTGTGACGCGGTGTTTCCCCGCTGGGGAACCATTCTGATAAGGAGGAATTGTACCATGGCTATGGAAAACAGCGGCCGCCGCGGCGGCCGGAAGCGCCGTAAGGTCTGCGCGTTCTGCGTGGACAAGATCGAGCACATCGATTACAAGGACGCGGCGAAGCTCAAGCGCTACATGTCCGAGCGCTCCAAGATCCTGCCCCGTCGTACCACCGGCACCTGCGCCATGCATCAGCGTCAGCTGACCGAGGCCATCAAGCGCGCCCGTCAGATCGCTCTGCTGCCCTACGTGACCGACTAATGTGCAACCGAAAGGCCGTGTGACCAACCGTCACACGGCCTTTTTTGCGTTAATTGTAACTACACAGACCAAATAAACACTGTTTTCCTCGATAAGCTCCTATCCTAAGGTCCGCAACCAAAACAAACGCGAAATGGAAGCTTCGGTTGGTTGCGGCGGGACCGGAATATGCTAGAATAGGGGCATGGGAGGTAGGAAAAATATGAAACATCATACCGAGCTGACCGAAGTGCTGCGAAAGAACCTGGTCTACCTGCGCCGCGTCCACCGGATGTCTTTGGAGGAGGTGGCCGAGGCGGCGGGGGTATCCCGCCAGGCGGTCTCTAAATGGGAGAGCGG
>DXYV01000060.1 GCA_019415645.1 Clostridiales bacterium | reverse complement strand
GCTTTTTTATCCTCACCAGCAGAGCTGGTGGTTCTGTTCGCTAAAGCTATACCAACCAGAAAACAGCCCGGACCGCAAAAGCGGTCCGGGCTGTTTTGTTCTGATTCAGGCGTCCAGCTTGGCGGCGACCTCCGCCAGATAGTTGGGCGTGTAATCCTCCAGCGTCCCGTTGTCCACGGCCTCGGCCACGCCGGGGTCGATGGGCAGCTTGGCCAGCACGGGGATTCCCAGCTGGCCGCTGAGGGTATCCAGCGCGCCCTCGTTGCCGAAGATGGAGTGGCGGGCGCCGCAGTCGGGGCACTGATAATAGCTGTAATTCTCGATCAGGCCCAGCACGGGAACGTGCATCAGGTTGGCCATGTTCACCGCCTTGGTGACGATCATGGAGACCAGGTCCTGGGGCGAGGTGACCACGATGACCCCGTCCACCGGCAGGGACTGGAACACGGTCAGGGGCACGTCGCCCGTTCCGGGCGGCATATCCACGAACAGATAGTCCAGATCGCCCCAGATCACGTCGGTCCAGAACTGGGTGACGGTGCCGGCGATGATGGGCCCGCGCCACACCACGGGATCGGTCTCGTTCTGGGTGAGCAGGTTGAGGGACATGACCTTCACGCCGGTCTTGGAGACGGCGGGGTCGATGCCCAGCTCGCTGCCCGTGGCATGCTCGTGAAGGTTGAAGGCGGTGGGCACGGAGGGGCCGGTGATGTCGGCATCCAGCACGCCCACGGACTTGCCCCGGGCGGCCGTGGCCGCGGCCAGCGAGCAGGTGACCAGGCTCTTCCCTACGCCGCCCTTGCCGCTCATCACGGCAATGACCTTTTTGACGTGGGAGAGCTCGTTGCAGGGCTTGCGCAGGTCCTGGGGCGCGGTGCGTTCTCCGCAGCTCTCGCCGCAGGAGGAACAATCATGGCTACAGGCTTCGGACATAGTGTAAAAACTCCTTTGTACAACGCTGGGATGCGTTGGGATTGACTTAATAGTGGTAGCTGCCGCCGCCAATGAACTCCCGCAGCAGGGAGTCGGCGGGGACCGCCGCCGGGTCGATGGGCTCGAACCACTCAAAGGCGGCGATCAGATCCAGCAGCTCATGGCGGCGCTGGTTCTCCTCGGGCACCGCCGCCAGCAGGGGCCGGGCGTAGTTCTTCATCACCGACACCTCATAGGGCAGCGAGGAATCCAGCATGATGTGGGCCTTGTTCTTATAGGGGGAGATATACAGCTTCTCCCCCCGGCGCACGTTGGCCCACATATCCAGGGTGGTCTCCACGCCGGTGCCCCGGAAGGCGTAGTCCCGCACCGCCCGGCGGGTCAGGCGCATCCACGTCCCCTTGAAGCGGAGGATGTCGCCGTCCATCACATTGCTGCGGGCGGAGATATACAGGCGGGTGGCCTCGGGATGGCGGCCGGCGATGTTGTCGGACAGGGCGTGGATGCCCTCGAAAATGGCGATTTCATTCTCCTTCAGGCGCAGGGGCGTGCCCCGGCTGTCGTTGCGCATCTGCCGGGCGAACTCGAACTTGGGCACCATCACCTCCTCCCCCTTGGACAGGGCGGTAAAATGCTGGTCCAGCAGGTCCAGATCCAGCATCTCGGGGGACTCGAAATCAATGGCGCCGTCCTCGGTGCGGGGCGCTCTTTTGGGGTCCATGGTCTTGAAGTAGTTGTCCATGGACACGGTGTGGCTGCGCACGCCGCGGCGCTCCAGCTCCTCCTCGATCTTCAGGGCCGTGGTGGTCTTGCCGGAGCCCGAAGGCCCGGAGACCAGCACGATAGGGCTGTGCTTGAGATTGCCCAGAATAAAATCCGCGGCATGGGCCACCCGCTGGGCATAAGCGCCGTCGCAGTCCTGCATAAAGCCGGCCGCGTCGGCCCGGATTCGGGCGTTGATGTCAAACAGCTGATAGGACATGAATACCTCCAGAATACAACACGTCAGGCGGACGGCTCCGCCGCCTCCGAAAAGTAGTCGGCTGCCTTCTCCTTGTCCGCCAGCACCCGGGGCAGGTTCTCCAGATAGTCGGCGGCGTATTTCGGGTTGCACAGGCGGGTAAGCTGGCCGCTGCCGTCAGTCAGCTTGGTCACGCCGCCCGCCCCCAGGGAGAGCACCGGGTGGAGCTCCTCCATCATACAGATATTATATACATTTTCCGTGCCCGGTTTACACCAGCCCACATTTTCAAAGGAGCCGGACATATATTTCTGGCGGTAGAGATAATAGGGCACATAGCCCAGGGCCTCCAGCCGGTCCCAGGCGTATTCCAGCATCCCGGCCACGGTCTCGGGCGACGGCAGGTTTTCCTGGTGCTGGAACAGCGCCGCGCTCTTTTTCAGGGCCAGAGTATGGACGGTGATGTTGGCCGGGGCCAGGGCGGCCACCGTGTCCAGCGTGCGGCGGAATCCCTCCGGCGTGTCCTTGGGCAGGCCGGCGATCAGGTCCATGTTGACCTGCTCCAGCCCGCTCTGCCGCACCAGCTCATAGGCCTCCAAAATCTGGGCCGAGGTATGGGCCCGGCCCATGGCGGCCAGAACATGGTCCTCCATGGTCTGGGGGTTGACCGACACCCGGGTGGCCCCGTGGTCCCGCAGAACGGCCAGCTTCTCCGCCGTGATGGTATCCGGCCGGCCGGCCTCCACCGTGTACTCCGTACAGCGGCTCAGGTCCAGGGCGGTGGAAATGCGCTCCATCAGCCGGGCCAGCTGGCCGGCGGACAGCGTGGTGGGCGTGCCTCCGCCGATGTAAATGGTACGCACAAAGCGGCCCGTCCGGGCCAGCGCGGCACCGGCGGCGTCGATCTCCGCGCACAGGCCATCCAGATAGGGCTCCACCAGCGCCAGAGAACGCTTCACGTCCGCGGAGATAAAGGAGCAGTAGGCGCAGCGGGTGGGACAGAAGGGAATGCCCACATAGAGGGAGACCTCGTCGGGCTTCAGGGCGCGCTTCACCGCAAGAGCGGCCTGGGCGCAGGCCATGGCCAGCTCCACCCGGCGGGGAGAGACATGGTATAGCTCCCGCAGCTGGGCGGCGGCCTCCTCCGGCGTGCCCCCCTCCCAGAGCACCCGGGTGGGCAGCTTCACCGGCCGCACGCCGGTCAGCGCTCCCCAGGGAGGCTCCTGGCCCAAAGCCTGCACGCCCGCGTCGTAAAAGGACAGACGGACGATGCGCTGAAGGGCCCGCTTGCTCGTCAGCTGGTCGGAGAACTCCGCGGCAGGCGCCTGACGGCGCCCCCGGTACATGACGCCGTCCTTTTGCAGAAGGGTGTCCGCCGTGACCTCCTTCATCCCATAGAGCACGGACACCGTGGCGGCCAGGTCCTCCGGTTCCGGGGGCTCTTCGGGATAGACCGGCCGCTCCCCGGGGAACAGCGTCATCATCATTTGTTCCACTGCAAACAAGCAGGAATGATTGATAAAATAGAGCTTCATGGCAGACTTCCTTCCAAGGTTCCGGACGGAACGGTCGGGCCGGCTCAGGTGCGCTCCAGCGCCTCCAGGAGGCAGTAGTTGGTTTTGCGCTCCCGCTCCAGGGTGGAGGAGCCCTCGTGTCCGGGATAGACCTTCCAGTCGCCCTCCAGACGGCCCAGCCGGGCCAGGGAGGTCATGATTGCGTCAAAGCTGCCGCCGGCCAGGTCGGTGCGGCCCATGGAGCCCCGGAAGAGGGTGTCGCCGGTAAAGAGCACATCCTCCACCATCAGGGTGACGGAGCCCCGGGAGTGGCCCGGCGTGTGGAGCACCTTCACCGTCAGGGCCCCCACGGCCACCGTATCCCCCTCGTCATAGGGGCGCAGGTTGCCGAAAGACCAGACCGTGGGGACCTGCATGCCGAAAATGACCTCCGTCGCGGCGTGGTCGGCCATGTCCTCGGGGTGGCAGTAGACCGGCAGGTCGGGCCAGGTCTTGCGCAGGCCGGGAATGCCCAGAATGTGGTCAAAATGGCTGTGGGTCAGCAGGATGGCCACCGGCGTCCAGCCCTCCCGCTGGATGACCTGGGCCACAAATTCCCCGCTGTCGCCGGGGTCGATGACTGCGCACAGCTTGGCGGCCTCGTCGGCCAAAAGGTAGCAGTTGGTGCCGATCTGGCCCAGCTGCATGGCTTTGATCTGCATAAAAATCTCCTCGTTTCTGGAAGTGGTCCTTAAATCATCCGGCCTCGGGCGTCAACTCATTCTTAATTGACAATTGACAATTAACAATTGTCAATTGCTAATTGTCGGTGTCCAGCAGAATGGTCACCGGCCCGTCGTTCTGCGAAAATACCTGCATGTCCGCGCCGAACGTCTCCCCCACGGGACCAGTCCCGCGGGGACCCCGTGTTTCAACTTGCTCGGGGCAACTGAATTGCCCCTGCGCCAAGCCTCCGCCTTCGGCGGAAGCTTGTACGCGCCTTCCGGCCCAGACGGCACGTTCGGCGGGCTATACCGTATCAGTATCCAACAAAATCGTCACCGGCCCGTCGTTCTGCGAAAATACCTGCATATCTGCGCCGAACGTGCCGTGCTCCACGGGGAAGCCCCGGTCCCGGCATTCGGCCATGAATTTCTCATACAGGGGCGTCGCCACCTCCGGCCGGGCCGCGCCGGTAAACCCGGGGCGGCGGCTCTTGCAGTCGGCGTACAGGGTGAACTGGCTGACCACCAGCAGGGAGCCTCCCACGGCGGCCAGATTCAAATTCATTTTGCCCTGCTCGTCCTCGAATACCCGCAGGCCGCACACCTTGTCGGCCAGCCGCACCGCCTGGGCCTCCGTATCCGAGGGCGCCACCCCCAGCAGCACCAGAAAGCCCTGTCCGATGGAGCCCACGACGCTCCCGTCGATCTCCACCCGGGCCTGTTTCACTCTTGTCACCACGGCGCGCATCAGCGATACTCCTTTGTAAAGCCCCGGGCAAACAGCGGGTCTATGTCAAAGACCGCCACATCCCCTTCGGCACATTTCAGTTCCGTCACATCCAGCAGGGTCTCCATGCCGCCGATGGCCCCCAGCACCCGGACCTTCTGGTCGTTGAGGCGCACGGTACGCCGGCGGTTCCGGAACAGGCGGCGGAGCGCGTCCCACAGAGAATAGACCGGCGGCGACACCCCAAAGCCGCACTGATAGCCCACGGGGAGAATGGCCACCCGGGTGGGCCGCTTGAGGGTGATGAGCCGGTCCCCGCCCACGGTGTGGCCCTTGGGCAGCCAGCGGATGGCGTCCACGGACGTCTCGCCGTGGCCCACGGTCTGGAGCCCGTCGTTCTTCTCCCGCCGGCAGCGGCCCAGCAGCACCGACCCCGCCCGCACCGCGTCCAGGTGGGACATGTCGTAGTGAAGCAGGGCGTAAGACCCGGCGGCGTGGACGGTGCCCGTCTCATAGCCCGCCTCCTGGAGCTCCTCCACCGTCTGGGCGAACAGCTGGAGCTGCTCGGTGATGCTGTGGCCCCGGTGGGAGCGGCTGCGCAGCTGGGTGTAGATACCCGAGACGGCGATGCTTTGCAGGCTGTCATAGATGGAATGAATCTTTTCCGGCTCCTCCGCCGCAAAACCGCCGAAGCCCATGCCGCAGTCCACCTGGATGTGGGCCTCGGCCACGGTGGCCCGGCTGGCCGCCAGGGCGTTGAGGGCCACGCCGGCCTCCAGATTGCCCACGGAGCACACCACGTTGTGGTCCAGCAGGGTCTCCAGGTCCGCCTTGTCGGACAGGGAGCGGAGCATCAGAATCTCCTCGTCCACCAGCCCGGCCTTGCGCAGGGCCACGGCGGTGGCAGGGTCGTCCACGGCAAAGCGGCCGATGCCCTCCTCCCGCAGGAGCTTGGCCACCTGCACCGCCCCCGCGCCGTAGGCGTCCGAGGACAGATTGGCGTAGATATAGGCGCTGCCCACGGCCTCTTTCACCACGGTGATGTTGTTTTTCAGCGCGCTTTTTTCAATGACCAGCGTGCGCATGGCGCGTCAGCTCTTTTCTCTGTGTATAGATATTGACAGGATACCATTCCGGCTGCGCCGTCATGGTATCATAGGTCAGCTTTTTCGGTTGCCCCGGCCGGGGCGGGAAAAAGGACTTAAAATCCCGGTATAATAGCCGCTACGCGGCTATTATACCACCGCCGGGCCCGGCCCGTCAACGGAAAGCAGACCAGGGCCGGACGGCAATGCCGTCCGGCCCTGGTCTGCTTGGTACCGGTGCTTTATAAGACGCCGGGAACGTTGTGGTAATCATACCGGGATACATCCAGCTGATCCCGCAGGTCGTACTGAAAACTCGATTCAAAATTTTGACGCTGTTTTCTTTTTAACTCCATTGTTTCAGGCCGACAAGGAGGATGTGACAATTTTGGCAATAATAGCACTCTGGCCGTTGCTTGGCAAAAAGTCCAATTTTTGTGCTATCATCCAAAACAAAACCTCCCCCGCGTTCAATTCTGGATTTTGATAACCTGAAACTGATTTGCTCTCTATCGCCATCGTTAGGAAACCAATAGATTGCCTGTCCGCCTGCTGTCGAAATAGTACCTAGCTTCATTTCCGCTTCACAATAAGGGCACTTCATCTTGAGTAGAAACCTCGCTGTTTCGGTATAACTTTTCACCTGCGGGTAAGTATCATTCGGCCATAGTTCTCCCCCAATATAATAAGGGAACAATGCGTTTTCGTTCCATGTGAACGGATTATATCACATTTGGGGTGTAATGCAATATATTTTGAAAATTTTGTATATGAAGACAATAATTAAACATCCCGGCCGGCGCACTGCCCCCTTATCGCAGGCCAGCTCTCCGTCCCGCCGGGACGGGTCGGCCGCCCACCATACCAAGGGGTGTACCAGACCAGGGCCGGACGGCATTGCCGTCCGGCCCTGGTCTGCTTTATACCTACTGACGCTTTATAAGACGCCGGGGACGTTGTGGTAATCGTACCGGGATACATCCAGCTGATCCCGCAGGTCGTCGGGCACCTGTTCCACGTTGATCATCAACTGCCAGGCCCCGTCGATCCAGCCCACAAACTGGTAGATCTCCTTATAAAATCCGGCGGTGTGGGGCGTCTCATGCAGCAGCGTCACCGCCCACAGCCTGTCGTTGACCGCCTCCACCCGGCGAATCAGCCAGTCTGTGGTTTCCGTGGGCACCTCCCAGGCCGCTTCCACTTCACGCGATTCGAAGTGGAGGCGCTCCACCAGGGGGGCCGCGTTCCAGTAGGCCTCAACCAGGTCCATCACCTCCTGGGGCGCGCCGCCGGTCTCGGGTCCCTGGGCCCGGATGGCCGCAGCTTCCTCCGCCGTGGCGGTCACATAGCCCTCCAGGTCGTCCTCATAGGGGTCGGCCAGCACCGTGAACGTGGCGGCAATGGCCAGGCGCTCTGCCGCGTCAAACACGCTCTCATCCAGCCACAGCCGGTAAAAGCCGTGGGGCGCGGAGCAAAACCCGTAGGCCTCATAGGTGAGGGTCTCCCCCACCGCCTCCATCTGGCACATGGCCCCTTCCACCGCCGGGGCGCTGCCGGTCACAGACCAGGCGCTGGGGTCGAACAGGTTGTCCACCACCGTCTGCACCGCCAGGTCCACCGCTTCTCCGCGCTCCGCCGCCGCTTGGATTCCCACGCAGGTGAAATAGTCCACGCCGCCCACCACCTGACCATTATACAGGAAGGATGCGCCGCGCTCACCCGCGCTGACCTCGATGTCTGTTGGAAGCTCCAGGGCATACCACTGGGTCTGGCAGGCCGTGGGCGTCCGGTCCATCCCGGTGTCCGCGCCGCTGCCCACGGTGAAGGTGCCGGAACAGGTCTCCGCCGTCCACGTCCCCTCCGAATCCGCGGCCGGCCGGCTGCTCAGATTCAGGACGATGCGGTAGGTCCCCCCGGCCAGGGGGCCGAAGTAGTCCGACCAGTCCACGTCGATGGTCATGGTCTCGCCCGGAGCCAGCTCCGGCAGGGGCTCGGACTTGGGAAGCACATCCAGTTCTCCCTCCCCCAGCGCCAGATTGACCCACGCCTCGTCCTCCAGCCGCTGAAGGATCGCCGTGCGCTCCCCCAGGTATTCCCGGTCGGTCTCGTTGCGCAGCTCCAGCGTCAGGCCCCGGCTGGTGACCGTCTCCTCCAGGGGCGCCACCGTCAGGGCCTCCGCCGCAGCCGGGTCCGCGGACGGCTCCTCCGCCCCGGTGCAGGCGGCGCCGGCGGCCAGGAAACAGGCCAAACACAGGGCGATGGCCGCCGGCAGGCGGGTCCTGGGCGCCTTGGCCAGTCGAATCACCCGCTCCCGCAGCGCACTTCGGCTCCCGCTCAGCGAGGTGGCCAGACACAGCAGGTCGCCCGGCCGGGTCCTGGCGGTGCTCAGGCGGATGAGGGTGCGCCCATAGGCCGCCCGCCGGGCCTCGCCCAGCCGGCGCACCGCCCCCTCGTCACAGGCCAGCTCTCCGTCCCGCCGGGACAGGGCGGCCGCCCACCACACCAGGGGATTGTACCAGTGGAGGGCCACGCAGACCGACCGCAGCAGGGACCAGATGTGGTCGCCCTGGCGGAAGTGGGTGTACTCATGGGCCAGGACGTGGGCCAGTTCTTCCCCGGACAGCCCTTCCGTCACATAAATCGCCGGGCGGAGCAGTCCAAACAGGCAGGGCGCGGGCACCGCCGCCTCATACACGGGCAGAGGGCAGTCCGCCGCCAGGGGCTTCCGGGCCCGGCGCAGCCGGCGGGCAAAGCTGAGGTTGGCCCCCAGCAGCACGGCGGCGGATATACCCACCCCCGCCAGCCACAGGGCGGTCAATACCTGGGCCGCCGTCCAGGACCGGGCCGCGCGCGGCGCTGGATTCTCGCTCTGCGCTCCGGACGGCGCTGCCTCGGAGGAAGGCGCCGGAGCCGCCGGGGCGGCGGACGGTTCCGGCCCGGCGGATTGTGCCGCCGGAGGGGAAACAGGCTCTGCCGCTGGGGCGGAAACCGCTCCGCTCTGGGTCACGGCCGCCGGGGCAGTCCCTCCCTCCACTGCGTTGAGCAGGCTCAGCGGGCTGGAAAAGGGGGTCACCGGTACCAGCAGCCGAACCAGCACCAGCGCCCAGAGGGCATACCGCAGCCGGGCGGAGATCCGGTTTTTCAGCACCGCTCGAATCCCAAGCACCAGCACGATCAGCACCGATGCGGTCAAGCTCCACTCCGTCACGGCCGCTCCTCCTTCCCCTCCGCCTGGCGCAGGATGGCGTACAGCTCCTCGATCTCCGCCTGGGACAGGGCCTCCCGGGCGGTCATGGCGGACATCATGGCGCTGATGCTCCCCCGGTACACCCGATCCAGGAAGGAGACGGTCTCGGCGGCGGCCGCCGCCTCCCGCTCCACCTTGGGGTAGTAAAGTTTGGCCCGGCCGCCGTCCTCATAGCCAATCAGCCCCTTCTTCTCCATGCGGGTGAGCATGGTCATGGTGGTGCTCTTGGCCCAGCCCACCCGGGCGGTGAGCTCTTTGGCCAGCTGCACCGCCGTCCGGGGTGCCTGTTCCCAAAGACATTCCATTACGCTCCACTCGCTGCCGGTCAGTTCCACATTCTGCTGCTCCATGGTATTCCCTCCTTTGCTCTACATTGTAGACCAAATATATCATATGCGGTCTACAATGTCAACCTATTTGCAGCGATTTTCGGCGATCAGCCGCGGAAGGTTTCACAAAAAAGCGCGCGGGGCGGCAGCCCCGCGCGCGTTCATGCCGCTCATGCCGCTATTGTTTTGTAAACTCCAGGGTCACCGTTCCGCCGCACACCATTCCCAGGTCGGCGGCCGAGCCCAGGTCGAAGCTCGCCTTGTAATAGTCCTCTCCCGTCTTTAACAGCTCCAGCGCTTTCTGGCGGGCCTGAAACTCCAGCGCGCCGCCGCCGATGGTGCCCGTGCAGCTCCCGTCCGCGGTTACCAGCATGGCCGTTCCTACGCCCCGGGGTGCGGAGCCCCGCTTTTCCACGATGGTCACCCGCATCCCGTGGCCGGCCAGGCTGGGCCCTCTGGACCCGCCCCGGGCCGCCCGCACCTGCACCAGCTGGGCGGCGATGGACACGGCGATCTCTGCCGGCGTCTGTCCTCCCAGGTTCAGGCCGATGGGCGCGTGGATGCGGTCGATCTGCTCCGGGGAAAAGCCCAGCTCCGTCAGCCTGGTCCGCACCGCCGCCACCTTGGCCCGGCTGCCGATCATCCCCAGATAGGCAAAGGAGCCGCGCAGGATGTGCGCCACGCACTCCGTGTCCCAGGCGTGGCCCCGGGTGAGTACGGCGAAGTAGTCCTCCGGGCCGCTTCCCAACCGGTTCAGGGCGGATTCAAATTCCTCCGGGTATACTTTTGCCATAGGAAAACGCTCTGTATTTGCAAATTCCGGCCGGTCGTCGATCACACGGACATCAAACTCCAGCCGGGCGGCCATATAAGCCAGCTCCAGCGACACGTGGCCGCCGCCGCAGAGAATCAATCGCTCCAAAAGACTTCCCCTCCCCGCGTTCCTCTGGTATGATATAAAATAAGCATACCACAGCGGCGGGTCGGACGCAAGCCGCCGAAGGAGGAACCTCTATGACCCATGAGGACTATATGCGCCGGGCGCTGGAGCTGGCCCGGCAGGCTATGGCCCACGGCGACGTGCCGGTGGGCTGCGTGATCGTGGATGAGTCCGGCGCCATCCTTGGCGAGGGCCGCAACCGCCGGGAGGAGGCGTCCTCCGCCGTGGCCCACGCCGAGGTGGAGGCCATCTCCGCCGCCTGCGCCGCCCGGGGCAGCTGGCGGCTGTCCGGCTGCACCCTGTACGTCACCCTGGAGCCCTGCCCCATGTGCGCCGGGGCCATCCTCAACGCGCGAATCGCCGCCGTGCGCTACGGCGCCAAGGAAGAGCTGTCCGGCTGCTGCGGCTCGGTGCTCAACCTGTTTGAGGAGCGGTTCGGCCACAAGCCCCGCATCTACGGCGGCCTGCTGGCGGAGGAGAGCCGGGCCCTGCTGCACGAATTTTTCCACAACCTGCGTTGATTGCGCTGAAAATTTTCCGCATTTAACAAAATTGTAATACTTGGACACGAACTTTTGTAATGAATCTATCCTACTATTATTCTTGCAAGAGCTACTTTTTCTTTTTCATTCTATCCTCCATCCTTTTGTGGACAGCGGCAGCGCAAGCTGCCGCTGTTTCCTTTTCTCCCGTTTGGGCAAAACAAAAGCCGGACGCTGCTCCAAGCGTCCGGCTTTTGTTTGAGGATAAAAGAGGATACAATGAAATGAAACTGTTTCTTGCAGGATTTATAGTAGGAAAAAGTTATTACAGAAGAAGGCAAGAAACTGTTACAAAAGTATTAAATCTTTTTGCCGCAACCGTTTTTTCCACAAGGGCCCCCTTTTCCTTGACAAACCGCGGCCGGTGCTCCACAATGCAGGTAGAAACCTTTGGAAAGGAAGTGGCCGGAATGAATCTGGCGCAGCGCATCCAAACCGCCCTGGGGGTGCGTCTCCCCGCCCTGGTGCTTAAGGGCGGAACCGTGGTCAACGTATTCACCGGAGAACTGGTCCCCGGCGACGTGGCCATCGACGGCGGCCGAATCGTGGGCGTGGGCGACTACGACGGCGCGGTCCAGGTGGACGTGCGGGGGCGCTATATCGCCCCGGGCTTTCTCAACGCCCACTGCCATGTGGAGAGCTCCATGGTCCTGCCCGGCGCCTACTGCCGGGAGGAGCTGCGCCACGGCGTGACTACGCTGATCACCGATCCCCATGAGATCGCCAATGTGGCCGGAGCGGAGGGCATCGCCTATATGCTGGCGGCCACGGAGGGCCTGCCGGTGCGCTATTACGTCCAGGTCCCCTCCTGCGTGCCCGCCACCCCCTTTGAACACGCGGGCGCCGTGCTGGAGGCCGCCGATCTGCTCCCCTTCCGGGACCATCCCAGAGTGCTGGGCCTGGGTGAGATGATGAACTACCCCGGCGTGGCCGGTTGTGATCCGGCGGTACTGGACAAGCTGGAGGCCTTTACAGGCAAAACTCTGGACGGTCACGCCCCCTCCATCACCGGCCGGGGGCTCCAAGCCTACGCCGCCGCCGGCATTTCCACCGACCACGAGAGCGTCACCTGGGCGGAGGCAAAGGAAAAGCTGCGGGCCGGCATTGCCGTGCTGGTGCGGGAGGGCAGCGCCTCCCGCAACCTGACCGACCTGCTCACCGGAGCTCTGGCCGACGGCACGGACACCCGCAATCTGGCCTTCTGCACCGACGACAAGCACCTGGCCGACCTCCGGCGTGAGGGGAGTATCCGCCACAACGCGGCCCGGGCCGTGGCCCTGGGCATGGACCCGGTGACCGCCATCCAGCTGGCCACCCTCAACGCCGCCCGCATCTATGGGCTGCGGGACCTGGGGGCGGTGGCTCCGGGCTATCGGGCCGACCTGGTGGTGCTGGACGACCTGAACGCCATGTCCGTGGTCCAGGTCTACCAGGACGGCGTGCTCCGGGTGGATCGTGGCCAGGTGCTGGACTGGCCCGCGGAAGCGCCGGTACCCGCCGCGCTGCTGGACTCGGTCCATCTGCCGCCCCTGACTGCCGCCGGTCTGGCCCTGCCGGAGCGGGAGTCCTATCCGGTGGCAGAGCTGGTGCCCGGGCAGATTGTCACCCGCCGGGTGGACCTCTCCCCCGCTCAGGTCCGGGACGGCCTGACCGACGGCACCCTGCGCAAGCTGGTGGTGGTGGAGCGCCACCATGCCTCCGGCCATCTGGGCGTGGGCCTGCTCCGGGGCTATGGCCTGACCCGCGGCGCGGTGGGCACCACCGTGGCCCACGATTCCCACAACCTGATCCTGGTGGGCGACAACGACAGCGACCTGCTGCTGGCCGCCCGCACCCTTCAAGAGGTCCACGGCGGCTACTGTCTGGTCCGGGACGGCCAGGTGGAAGGAGTGCTCCCCCTGGCGGCGGCCGGACTGATGTCCACCGCCCCCACGGAAGAATTTCTTCCCGCCCTGGAGGCTATGCTGGCCAAGGCCCGGGCCATGGGCGTGGCAGAGGGCGTGGACCCCTTTACCACCCTGAGCTTTTTGGCTCTGCCGGTGATTCCTTCGCTGCGGGTCACCGATTTGGGGGTATTTGACGTGGAGCAGTTCCGGTTTGTTTGAGTATTTGCTGAAGGGGCTTTTCTGTTCGTGCGGCACCCATAAGGGGTACGCCGCCAATCCTGCCGTGTATCCGTAGGTAGTACCCTCCGGGGGGTGACTTTCTGAATGCGCAGAAAGTCACCAAAGACGCAGTCAGGAGGGGGATTTCGTATTCCCCCTCCTGACAACCACCCCCCACCGACCAA
>DXYV01000006.1 GCA_019415645.1 Clostridiales bacterium | reverse complement strand
CCTCCTCGCTATAAGCTATTTTTTACCCCCGGCTTAGCCGGGGGTTGCCTTTGGTGCCACCAACGCAAAAGAGCGCAGAGCCTCATATTGGTAAGGCTCTGCGCTCTTCTTTTACAATAGGGGGGCAAATACCTTCAGAACCGTACGGCCCAACCGGCGGTACCATCTGGCCTTCCGGCAGAATTCCAGCGTGATTTCCTGGCTGACTGCCTGGGTCTTAAGAAAATCGTGTTTGATGTCAAGCACGGTGTTGGTATGATACAGCAGAACGCCGTCCTCGAAATGCAGAAACATGCTGCGGTAATCCAGATTTATCGTCCCGACCGTCCCATATATATCGTCCACCACAAAATTTTTGGCGTGGATGAAGCCCGGTGTATATTCGTAGATTTTGACGCCTGCTTCCAAAAGCTCCTCATAGTGGGCGCGGGTCAGTTCAAAAACCAGCTTCTTATCCGGAATGTGCGGCGTGATGATTCGCACATCCACACCGGCCTTTGCCGCCGTCGTCAGCGCCATGGTGATCGAATAGTCCAGGACCAGATAGGGCGTGGTGATATAGACATACCGCTTGGCTCCATGAATCAAGTTGAGATACACAGTCTGTCCCACGGGCTCCTCGTCCCAGGGACAGTCACAATAGGGCTGGACATAGCTTCCGGCTTCCAGTATAGGTGCCGGCTTTGCCCGAAAGGGGCGAAAATCCTCACTGGCTCCTTCCGTGAAGTCCCACATGGACAGAAAACTGACCGTCATGCTCCACACCGCATCGCCCTCCAGGCGGATTGCGGTATCCTTCCAGTGCCCAAACCGTTTCTTAACGTTGATATACTCATCGGCAATATTGATGCCGCCGGTAAACGCCACTTTTCCGTCTACGATCAGGTATTTGCGGTGATCCCGGTTGTTCTGGCGCAGAGAGAGCACTGGCACCAAACGATTGAATACCCGGCACTTGATTCCCTTCTGCTCCAGCAGAAAGTTGAAGGTGGCGGGCAGCGTGAAAATAGAACCGATGTCGTCATAGATCACCCGGACCTCCACGCCCTGCTGTACCTTTCGTTCCAGGACCTCCAGAATCGCGTTCCAGAACTGCCCCTCTTCCAAAATAAAATACTCCAAAAAGATGAATTGCTCCGCCTGCTCCAGCGCCTCCAGCATATCCGGAAAGCAGTCGTCCCCCAGGGCATAATACTTGGTTTGTGTATTGCCGTACACAGGACAGGACGCACGGCTTTCCAGATAGCGTGCCATATGGCCGGCATCCATTCCCGCCACCTCCGCCAGCAAAGACGCCCGGTGGCAATCCTGCCCCAAGCTCTGGTCCATTTTGTACTGCATCACCCGCAAACGGCGCTGATTGCGCCGGGACAGCCGGTTTCCGCCCAGCAGAAGGTATAGCAGCCCACCGACCACCGGCGCGATCAGCACAATAATGATCCACCCAAGCTTATACCCCGGGTTGCTGCGGTCGTTCACGATCCAGAGCACTGCCGCTATGCTGATTCCAATGCACAGCCAGTTGAAATACAGCATATATTCGCTGAATTTCAGGATCAGCAGTACATACAGAAATACCTGCAGGACGATGAACGTGCCGATAATGGCGATTCGATGAAATAGGATTTTTCCAATTTTACTCATGCAGCCTCTCCTTCACGATCCCCAGGTTTTCTATTTCAGGACAACGTTTTCTCCGCCCAATTTTTCCTGGAGCTCCTGAATCAGCGCGGAATGGAGTACACAGCCAGCCTTCAGCTTCTTCTTGGTATCGTCAAAATAGATAATGGCCGTCTCCTCCCCTGGGAACATCTGGAACAGTTTACGCAGCCAATTAAACTGCGCTGTTTGGCGCAGCCGCACATACAGTTTTTTCCCTGCCGCTTCGGCCGCTCGGCTTGGCGGCTGCCGCTCGGAAAACGCCGCACTGTCTTGGCTGGCATCTTCCTGTCCCATCACATGGACCTTATCCACCAGGATCTGTGGTTCCTTTTCATCCCGGACCGAGATCTTTCCCTTGGCCACAATCGGGGTATTGGCCCGCAGATAGGGACCGCACTCGCCCAGCACACGGGAGAATACCAAAAGCTCCATAGAGCCGCTGTCGTCCTCCAGTGTCACATAGGCCATCAACGAATTATTTTTGGTGGTTTTAGTCTTTGCGGAGGAAATCATCCCCGCGATGACTACGCTCTGACCGTCCTGATAGCGTTGGGGGCCGTCCTCCCGCTTGAAGTCGCTCTGGATGGAACCAATGGTCACCGCATGGTAGCGGTCTGCCTCAGCCCGGTACTCGTCCATGGGATGTCCGGTCAGATACAGGCCCGTGGTCTCTTTTTCCATGGACATCAGTTCCCAGCGCTGAAATTCCGGAATGTTCGGCAGACGAACCTCCGGCGGTACGCCGCTCTCCCCTCCGCCTCCAAAGAGGTCGAATTGACCATCCAGATTCTTTTTCCGGGTCTGGGCGATGGAGTCCATCACCTGCTCGCTGACCTGCACCAGCTGAGAGCGATAACACCCCATACTGTCAAACGCACCGGAGCGAATCAAGCTGTCCAGCACGCGCTTGTTCAGGTCATGGTCATACATACGCATACAGAATTCCGCAAAAGAAGTAAAGGGTCCTCCCTGTTCACGTTCCCGGAGCAGGGCGTTTGTGAAGCCGAGCCCCACGCCCTTGAGGGCAGCCAGGCCGAAGCGGATGTGGTCCCCTGATACGGTAAAGGTCGCGCCGGATTCGTTCACATCCGGCGGCAGCAGAAGAATACCGTTCTGCTTGCACTCGGCGATATATTCCGCCACCTTATCCTGAGAATCCAGGACCGATGTAAGCAGGGCCGCCATATATTCCTTGGTATAGTGACACTTGAACCAGGCCGTCTGATAGGCCACCACCGCATAGCTGACAGCGTGTGCCTTATTGAAGGCATAGTTGGCGAAGTCATAGATTTCATCGTAGATGGATTCGGCGGCGGCGGCAGGTACTCCGCTGCGTTCACAGCCTGGAATCTTTCGATTCGGGTCACCATGGACGAAGGCCTCCCGTTCCCGCTCGATATCCTTGGCCTTCTTCTTGCTCATGGCCCGGCGCACCATATCAGCTTGCCCCAGGGAGTAGCCTGCCAGCTGCTGAAAAATCTGGATAACCTGCTCCTGATAGACGATGCAGCCGTAGGTATTGGCAAGGATGGGCTCCAACGCCGGGTGCTTGTAGGTAATTTTCTCCGGATGCTGCTTGCACTCAATAAAGCGGGGTATCGAATCCATGGGCCCCGGCCGATAGAGCGCGATGATAGCGGTAATGTCCTCAATGTTCTGCGGCTTTAAGCCGATACACACCCCTGTCATGCCCGCGCTTTCCATCTGGAACACGCCGGAGGTGCGCCCATCCGACAGCATCTTGAACACCGCCGGATCATCGTCCGGAATATCGGACAGCTTGAAATCCGGGTGCTTTTGCTGCACCATTTTCAGCGCGTCGTCTAGGATGGTCAGATTGCGCAGCCCCAAAAAGTCCATTTTCAGCAGGCCGAGCTCTTCCAGAGTGGTCATGATATATTGGGTCACCGTTAGGTTGTCGTTGGTGGCCAGCGGGACATATTCATAGACCGGCCGACGTGTAATGACGACTCCAGCCGCGTGGGTGGATGCGTTGCGCGGCATTCCCTCCAGCTTTCGCGCCAGATCCACCAGTGCCCGCACCCGCTCGTCACTCTGATACAGATCGGAGAAGGGTTTGGAGAGCTTGAGGGCCTTGTCCAGCGTCATATCCAGAGAGAACGGCACCTGTTTGGCGATGTTGTCCACTTCCGCATAGGGGAAGCTGAGCACCCGGCCCACATCGCGAATCGCCGCCTTGGCTTTCATGGTGCCAAAGGTAACGATCTGCGCCACATGGTCGGCCCCATACTTGTCTGAGACGTAGTCGATGACCTCCTGGCGGCGGTGAATACAGAAGTCGATGTCAATATCAGGCATGGTTACCCGTTCCGGATTCAGAAATCGCTCGAAGTACAAATTATACTTCATCGGGTCAATATCCGTAATATGCAGGCAGTAGGAGACCATACTGCCTGCAGCTGAGCCACGCCCCGGCCCCACCGGAATGTCATGGCTCTTGGCAAAATGGATGAAGTCCGAAACGATGAGGAAGTAATCCACAAATCCCATCTGGCGAATCATGTTCATCTCAAATTCCAGGCGCGCTTCATAATCGGGCCCGGCCTTGGGATAGCGTTGGGTAAAGCCCTTCCGGCACAACTTCTCAAAAAAGGCGTCCCCGTCAGTCTCCCCCTCCGGCAGCTTGAATTCCGGCAGGTGATGGACGCCGAAGGTGAACTCCAGATTACACAGCTCCGCCACCCGCATCGTATTTTCAATGGCCTCCGGATGATCCGGAAACAGGCGGCGCATCTCCTCTTCGGACTTGAGGTAGAACTCCTGCGTCTCAAAGCGCATACGGTCCGGGTCGTCCATGGTCTTGCCCATCTGAATGCACATCAGGGCGTCTTGCATCTCCGCGTCCTCTTTGGCAATATAATGGGCGTCATTGGTCGCCAGCAGCGGAATCCCGGTCTCCTCATGGAGGCGGAGAATCCCCGCATTTACCTCCTGCTGAGCCTGGATTCCGTGGTCCTGTATTTCCAGGTAATAGCCGTCCTCCCCAAACAGCTCGCGCATTTCCAGGGCATAGGCCTTCGCCCCCTCATAATCCCCATGCAGGATGCGGCGCGGAATCTCTCCGGCAAGGCAGGCCGAAAGGGCGATCAGTCCCTCGGAGTGGGCACGCAGCAGGTCCATGTCGATGCGGGGCTTGATGTAGAACCCCTCCAAATAGGCCATGGACACCATGTAGCTCAGATTCCGGTAGCCCTCCTCGTTCCGGCACAGCAGCACCAGATGACGGGACTCCGCATCAAACTCGTGGACCTTGTCAAAGCGGGTACGGTTCGGCGGCGCCACATAGACCTCACAGCCGATAATGGGCTTGATTCCTTCGGCCTTACAGGCCCGGTAAAAGTCGATCACTCCATACATCACGCCATGGTCCGTAATGGCAATGGCCGTCTGCCCCAGCTGCTTGACATGCTGCGCGATCTGCTTGATGCGGCATGCGCCGTCCAGCAGGGAAAACTCCGTATGTACATGTAGATGGGCAAAGGCCATGTCGTTCACCTCAAATAATGTTCTGTTTCCTGTCTTTTATATTTACAAAAGGGGCATTTTGGCTTGTCCAAACCATAGGCTCTCCCACAGGCCGGACAGACGACCTGCGGCATTTCATTCGGCTGCTGCTCCATCCATTCCAAATCTTCTTGTGCGAGATTCTCCAAATTCAGGTAAGCCTCAATCTTATCCTGAAGCAAGTCTTGATACACACTTGATACATAAAAGCACTGCTTCTCTCGATAGAGGGGTTCTTTATAGCTTCCCGCCCAATAAGGCTCATATTCGACGCGGAAGGGAATTTGTTCATCCTCCAGTAAGTCCTGAAACCAACTATGTTCTCTTCCTTCCGCTTCAAATATTTTGATTTCCTGTGGTTCCATTCCCTTCCCCTCCCTCATCGAGATAAGGCTCTATATCACGTTTCAGACAGCTCCACCAGTTTTCGCAGACGGTGGTTCAGGCAGGACTTGGTCACAGGCGGATCACACAGCTCCGCCAGCTGAGCCAGCGTCAATTCCGGATGATCCGTGCGCAGGCTGGCTGCCTCGCGCAGCTTGTCCGGCAATCCGGTCAAGCTGCCCCGCTCCTGAAGGATTCGGATGGCCTCAATCTGCTCCTGGGCCGCAGCTACCACCTTGTCCAGATTAGCGGCATCACAGTTGACCCGACGGTTGACGCTGCCCCGCAGATTCTTTTCCACCTTGGCGTTCATGACCTCCATGGCCGCCACCGGAGCCCCGATGGCGGTCAGGAAGTCCTCGATATGGTCACTCTGTTTGAAATAGAGGATATAGTTGGAGTTGCGGGTCGTGCTCTTAATGGTAAATCCCGCCTCCTGCATCAGGGCCGGCGTCTCCCGGCTGACATTATAGTGGGAGGTCGCCAGTTCCAGGTGATACCCTTTTTCCGGGTCGGTGACCGAACCGCCAGCCAGGAAAGCTCCGCGCAGAAAAGCGGTTCGGCAATGGCTCTCCTCCAAAATCCCAAAATTGACATGAAGCGCCACCGCAGTATCCAAATCATAACCAAACTGTTCAAAGATGGTGCGCAGCTTCTCCTCATCCCGAATCCAGAAAGAGGCCTTTCCCTCCTTTCCCTCCGGCTCGCAGTCGAAGTCAAGATGGAACGCCTTCCGGAACAGCGGCGCCAGCCGCTTTTTCAGCGAATCGGATTCCGTTATGATACGAATTTCACGCGGATTAAAGGTATTGCAGTAGAGCAGGATTCCATATGCCTCCGCCTGCGCACAGCAGGTCCGGCTGATGGCCTGCTTGCACAGCTCTTTTTTTGCTTGCGCAGAAAAAGACACGGTCAGACCTCCTCAAAAAATTTTAGTATGGGCCCGCTCCTGATGGAGCTCCAAAATCGCGTCGGCCAATTTTGTATAGGAATGACGGGCAAATTCCTGATTCTCTGAGGCCAGCGGCCGGCTGACCAGCTCCACGCCGAGGGCTTCTACTTCCTTTCGGTCGATCTGGATGGGCGCCGCATCCTCCTCCCGATAGCGCTCCAGCAGCTCCGGCCGGACCGGAGCATTGTTGCACAGGCAGATGTCCAGCAGGCCGGGCGCCGTATGCTCCAGCAGCGCCGCCACATGGTCCGACGCGGTGTAGCCCTCGGTCTCGCCATCCTGCGTCATAATGTTGCACGCATAAATTTTCAGGGCCTTGGAATCGCAGATGGCCTCCGCCACCCCCTCCACCAGAAGGTTTGGGATGACGCTGGTATAGAGGCTCCCGGGGCCCAGCACGATGACCTCCGCATCGCGAATCGCCTGAAGCGCGGCGGGCAGCGCCGGCGGGTGGGCAGGCAGCAGCCGGACATAGTCGATTCGGCAGTCCTGCTCCTTTTTGACGGCAAAGATCTTGGATTCCCCAATCACATGGGTCCCGTTCTCAAAGACGGCCTCTAACTGAACATTAGCGTTGGTCACGGGCAAGATGCGTCCTGTGATCGCCAGAACCTCGCTCATACGGGCCACCGCCTGATCAAAGGAATCCGAAATGCCGTTCAAAGCCGCCAGCAGCAGATTCCCAAACGCCTGGCCGGAGAGGCTCCCCTCCTTAAAACGGTAGGACAGCAGCTCCTGCATTACCGGCTCCGTATTGGCCAGAGCCTCCATGCAGTTGCGGATGTCCCCCGGCGGCGGCATCCCCAAATCCTTGCGCAGCATACCGGAGCCGCCGCCGTCATCCGCCACGGTTACAATGGCCGTCAGATGGTCCGTCTTGGTTTTCAGTCCCCGCAGCATGGTGGACAGGCCGTTTCCTCCGCCAATGGCGACAATGCGCGGGCCGTGCTTTTCGTCTCTCATATCTTCTTCCTCGTCATATCGCGGTGGCTCTCGCTGGCATTATAGCCCTTCTGCCGGATAAACTCCGCCAGCGCCCGCGTGATCGCGACCGAGCGGTGCTGGCCGCCTGTACAGCCAATGGCTATCACCAGAGCCGTTTTCCCCTCCTCCACAAACTGAGGCAGCAGAAATGTCATCATATCCTCCAGATGCTCCATGAAATCCTTGGTCTGCTGGTATCCAAAAACGAAGGAGCGCACTCCCTCATCCAGACCGGTCTGCCCCCGAAGCTCTGCAATGTAGAAGGGATTGGGCAGAAAGCGCACGTCAAACACCAGATCCGCCTCAATCGGCAGACCATATTTGAAGCCAAAGGAGATGACATTGATATTCATGTCGATCTTATCCTTGCTGCCCCCGAAAATGCGCAGTACCTCGCCCCGCAGCTTTGCCGTGGACAGCGCCGTGGTCTTGATGATGTATTCCGCCCGCTTGCGGACCGGCTCCAGCGCAGTGATCTCCTTTTCCACCGCCGCAGACAGAGACCGCTCATTGGCGGCCAGCGGATGACTGCGCCGGGTCTCCTTATAGCGTTTGATAATGACGTCGGGCGTGGCCTCCACAAACAGGATCTTGTGGGCACACCCCATCTGGTTCAGGTCCTCCAGAGCCTCAAACAGGCCGTCGAAGGTCTGCCCGCCTCGAATATCGCAGACCACCGCCACCCGGTCATATTTCCCCGGGTTGGCCATGCACAGCTCCGCAAATTTCGGAATCAGGGATGCGGGCAAATTGTCCACACAATAAAAGCCAATGTCCTCCATAATGGAGACCACAGTAGACTTTCCCGCTCCGGAAAGCCCGGATACAATAATAAATTCCATCGCGATTCACCGCCCGATTCGTTTTAATTCCGGCTCCAGCGTAATACCAGTCTGCCGCAGGACCTCATCCCGCACCTGCTCCATCAGGGCCACCACGTCCGCGCAGGTGGCTCCCCCCCGGTTGATGAGAAAGCCGGCGTGCTTTTCCGATACCTGCGCGCCGCCTACGGTCCGTCCTTTCAGACCGCACTGGTCGATCAGCGCCGCGGCAAAGTGGCCCTCCGGCCGCTTAAATGCGGAGCCTCCGCTGGGCCATTCCAACGGCTGCTTGCTGCGGCGTTGCTCCATCAGCCGGGCCATCTGCGCCTGAATCTCCGCCGGGTCGCCGGGCGAGAGTTCCAGGCAGGCGCTCAAAATCATCCGTTCACCGGTTTCAAAGCAGCTGTGCCGGTAAGCAAAGCCGCAGTCTGTCAGAACCTCTGTCTCCCCCCGGCTGTTCAGGCAAGTGACCGAGCGCACGACCTGGGCCAGTTCACCCCCGTAGGCGCCGGCATTCATCGTAATGGCGCCGCCCAAGCTGCCCGGAATTCCATGGGCAAATTCCAGGCCGGTCAGCCCGTTTTTCTGCGCGATTTGTGCCAGACGGGCCAGCAGGATTCCGCTGCCCGCTGTGATTCGGTTTCCCTCCTGTTTATACTGGGCGAGACCACCAGCCGCTTTGATCACAAATCCGTCGATTCCCGCATCGGATACCAGCAAATTGGAGCCGTTCCCGATAAACAGCGGCTGAACTCCCGCTTCCGCCGCCGCGCGCACCGCCGCCGCCGCCTCTGCCTCGCTTTTGGGAAGCGCCATCAGCACCGCTGGGCCGCCAATTTTGAACGAAGTGTGCGCACTCATGGGCTCCTGCTCCCGCAGCTCCAGATCCGGCGCCATCTCTTGCAGACGTTGTTTCAGCCATTCCAGTTGACGCATGGGGTTCCTCCTCTTCGTACCGGCGCGGGATACGCTGCGCCATACGTTTACAAGATCAAGATATTATAATATTATATCAAATTTCGCCGAAGAATAGAATACCCAAAGTAGACGAAAAGCAGCCGCTCTTTCAAAGGAAAGAGCGGCTGCTCGTTGCCAGAACGGCGTGAGACTCATCTTGGCTTCCGTTCAGTGCAGATTGGTATAGCCCATCAGGTATTCATCTACCTGGCGCGCCACGCCGCGTCCCTCGGCAATGCCCCACACCACCAGGGACTGGCCCCGGCGCATATCGCCGGCGGCAAATACCTTCTCCACATTGGTCGTATAAGAGCCCGGAGCCGTGGCAACGTTGCTCCGTCCGTCCAGCGTCACGCCGAAGTCCTCGGAGACATAGCGTTCGCTGCCTAGGAAGCCAGCTGCAATCAGCAGCAGCTCGCAGGGGAGCTCCTCCTCGCTGCCGGGCACCTCTACCATGCTCATCCGGCCCTGCTCCACCTTGGGCTCCAGCCGGACCGCAACGGCGGATTTCAAATTTCCCTTTCCGTCCGCCTTGAGCTCCTTTAGCGTCATCTGATAGCGCCTGGGGTCCTGTCCAAAGAGGGCGATGGCCTCCTCCTGGCCGTAATCCGTCTTGCAGATCTTGGGCCATTCCGGCCAGGGGTTGTCCTCGGTCCGCCGGTCCGGCGACTTGGGCATCATCTCCAGCTGGACCACGCTCTTGCAGCCCTGGCGGATGGCCGTGCCCACGCAGTCGTTTCCAGTATCGCCGCCGCCCACCACGATCACGCGCTTTCCCTTGGCGGAACAGAAGGTTCCCTCTTTCAGGCCGTGATCCAGCAGGCTCTTGGTGGTGGCGCTGAGAAAATCTACCGCAAAGTGGACTCCCTTTACATCGCGGTTGGTGACCGCCAAATCCCGCGCCTGCTTGGCGCCGCAACAGAGAATCACCGCATCATACTCAGCCAACAAGTCTTTAGCCTTTATATCGCGGCCCACATCCACACCGGTTCGGAACTCTACGCCCTCAGCGGTCATCTGTTCCACCCGCCGAAGGACCACTTCCTTTTGCAGCTTCATGTTCGGGATTCCGTACATCAGCAGGCCGCCGGCCCGGTCCGCCCGCTCAAATACAGTGACCTGATGACCGCGCTGGTTGAGCTGATCCGCAGCCGCCAACCCCGCAGGGCCGGAACCGACCACGGCAACCCGCTTTCCGGTGCGTACCTGCGGGATATGCGGCGTCACTTGTCCATGGGCGTAGGCCCATTCGACAATGCCCAGCTCATTCTCTTTGACCGTGACCGGGTCTCCGTTCAGGCCGCAGGTGCAGGCCGCCTCGCACAGCGCGGGGCAGACTCTTCCGGTAAACTCGGGAAAATTATTGGTTTTGCACAGCCGCTCATAGGCCAGATCAAAATTGCCGGTGTAGATCAGATCATTCCACTCCGGCACCAGGTTATGGAGCGGGCAGCCGGTAAACATCCCGTTGAGCTGGACACCCGACTGACAGAAGGGGACGCCGCACTCCATACAGCGGCCGCCCTGCTTCCGCCGCTCCTCCTCGGGCAGCAGAGGGTGAAATTCATTCCAATGCTGGATGCGCTCCAGGGGCTCCTGAGCGGGATTGCCGCAGCGCTGGTAATCCAAAAATCCGGTTGGTTTTCCCATTACTGCTCCCCTCCTCTCGTAATGGCATAGAAGGCCTCGACTTCCGCTTCATCGCGGCTCATGCCGCGCTCCTCAAATTGGGCGATGGTGCGCAGCATCCGGTCGTAATCAAAGGGCAGTATCTTTTTGAAGTTCCCGACCTGTCCCTCAAAATCTTCCAGCACCGCTTTGGCCCGGGGCGAACCGGTCGCCGCCGCATGCTCTTCCAGCAGACTGCGCAGCTCCTCCATGTCGTGCTTCTCTGTCAGAGGCTCCATGGACACCAGTTCCTTGTTCACCCGGAGGTAGAGGTCCCGGTCCGCATCCCAGACATAGGCGATTCCGCCGCTCATACCGGCGGCGAAGTTCTTGCCCGTGGGGCCCAGGACCACGACCCGGCCGCCGGTCATATACTCGCAGCCATGGTCGCCCACGCCCTCCACGACAGCCACCGCGCCGGAGTTGCGCACGGCAAAGCGTTCACCGGCCATGCCGTTGATAAAGGCCTTGCCGGAGGTAGCGCCGTACAGCGCCACGTTTCCGATGATGATGTTCTCTTCCGCCTGAAAGGTGGAGCGCTTTGGCGGATAGACGATCAGCTTTCCGCCGGACAGTCCCTTGCCGAAGTAGTCGTTGGAGTCGCCTTCCAGCACCAAAGTGAGGCCCTTGGGAATGAACGCGCCGAAGGACTGTCCGCCGCCGCCGGTGCAGTGGACGGTGAAGGTGTCCTCCGCCAGGCTCTCGCCATGCAGGCGGGTAATGTCCGAGCCCAAAATTGTGCCCAGCGTACGGTCCGTGGAGGTGACTGAAAGGCTGACCGACGCCTTTTCGCCCTTGGCCAGCGCCTGCTTCAGCTTTTTCTCCAATACGCTCAGGTCCAGTGTCTTTTCCAGCGCAAAGTCATAGACGTCCTTCGGGTCAAAGTGGGTCTTGCGGCTGCCGTCCGTATAGGGATTGCTCAGAATTGCGGACAAGTCCACGGTGGCGGCCCGCTCATTGACCGCGTGCTCCCGGACCTTGAGCAGGTCGGTCCGGCCCACCAGCTCCTCCACCGTGCGCACGCCCAGCTTTGCCATATGCTCCCGCAGCTCCTGGGCAATAAAGCGCATGAAGTTGGCCACATATTCCGGCTTGCCCCGGAACCGCTTGCGCAGCTCGGGGTTCTGAGTCGCCACGCCCACCGGGCAGGTATCCAGGTTGCACACCCGCATCATCACGCAGCCCATGGAGATCAGCGGCGCGGTGGCAAAGCCGAATTCCTCAGCCCCCAGCATACAGGCGATGGCCACATCCCGGCCGCTCATCAGCTTGCCGTCAGTCTCCACGACTACCCGAGAGCGCAGGTCGTTTTCGATCAGCGTCTGGTGGGTCTCCGCCAGGCCGAGCTCCCAAGGCAGTCCGGCATTGTGGATTGAGGTCCGGGGCGCCGCGCCTGTTCCGCCGTCATAGCCGGAGATGAGCACCACCTGCGCGCCCGCCTTCGCGACGCCGGCGGCAATGGTGCCCACGCCCGCCTCCGAAACCAGTTTGACGGAGATGCGCGCCTGCCGGTTGGCGTTTTTCAGGTCATAAATCAGCTGGGCCAGGTCCTCAATGGAGTAAATGTCATGGTGCGGCGGCGGGGAGATCAGCGATACGCCGGGGGTGGAATAGCGGGTCTTGGCAATCCAGGGATAGACCTTCTTTCCCGGCAGGTGGCCGCCCTCGCCCGGCTTGGCGCCCTGCGCCATTTTGATTTGAATCTCCTGCGCTGAGACCAGATACTCGCTGGTCACGCCGAACCGTCCGGAGGCCACCTGCTTGATGGCCGAGCAGCGGTCGCTGTGCAGACGCTCCGGGCGCTCGCCGCCTTCGCCCGAGTTGGATTTGCCGCCCAGCAGGTTCATGGCCTGGGCCATGCACTCGTGGGCCTCCTGGGAGATGGAGCCGTAAGACATGGCGCCGGTCTTGAAGCGCTTGACAATGGACTCTACCGGCTCCACCTCCTCCAGCGGAATCGGCATATCCAGGTACTTCATCTCCATCAGTCCGCGGAGGGTGTGAGGTTTGGTCTCATCGTCCACCAGGGCGGAATACTGCTTGAACAGGTTGTAGTCCCCCCGGCGCGTGGCCTCCTGGAGCAGATGGATGGTCTGAGGATTGTACATATGATCCTCTTCCCCGGCCCGCGCCTTGTGCGCTCCGGTGGAGTCCAGGGTCTCGTCGGTGCCCAGGCCTAGCGGATCAAAGGCTTTGGTGTGATTTTTGTCGATCAGGGTCTCGATCTCCTTCAGACCGATTCCACCCACCCGGGAGACCGTGTTAGTAAAATACTCGTCAACGACATTCTTCGCGATTCCAATGGCCTCAAAAATCTGGGCCGACTGGTAGGACTGGAGGGTGGAGATTCCCATTTTGGAGGCAATCTTCACGATCCCGTGGAGAATGGCCGAATTATAGTCATCCACCGCCGCATGGAAATCCTTGTCCAACAGGCCATCGTCAATGAGCTTTCCAATGGTCGCCTCCACCAGATAGGGGTTGATAGCACGGGCGCCGTAGCCCAGCAACGTGGCAAAGTGATGCACGTCCCGGGGCTCGGCGGACTCCAGAATCACCGAGACCGCCGTGCGCTTTTTCGTCCTCACCAAGTGCTGCTCCATGGCAGACACCGCCAGCAGCGACGGAATCGCCACATGGTTCTCATCCACGCCCCGGTCGGACAGAATGATGATATTGGCTCCGTTGCGGAACGCCCGGTCCGCCGCCAGCATCATCTGATCCAGCGCCCGCTTGAGGGGGGTGTTCTTGTAGTGCAGAATCGAAATAGTCTCCACCTGGAAGCCCGGCTTTTTCATGCTCCGGATCTTCATCAGGTCCACCGAGGTGAGGATGGGGTTCTTGACCTGGAGGACCCGGCAGTTTTCCGCCTGCTCCTCCAACAAATTGCCGTCGTCGCCCAGATAAACGGTGGTATCCGTGACGATCTCCTCCCGGATGGCATCAATGGGCGGATTGGTTACCTGGGCGAAGAGCTGCTTGAAGTAATTGAACAGCGGCTGATCGTGGTCAGACAGCACGGCCAGCGGGATGTCGATTCCCATGGCGGCCGTCGGCTCTGAGCCAGTTTTGGCCATGGGCAGAATGGTGGTTTTCACATCCTCGTAGGTATATCCAAAGGCCTTTTGGAGGCGGGTGAGCTGCGACGGCGTATAGGTCTCCACCCGCTTGTTGGGGATAGGGAGGTCACGCAGCCGTACCAGATTGCGGTCCAGCCACTCTCCGTAAGGGTGCTTGGCCGCATAGGTCTCCTTGATCTCATCGTCGTCGATGATGCGGCCCTGGACAGTATCCACCAGGAGCATCTTCCCTGGCTCCAGCCGGGATTTCTTCACGATCTGCTCCGGCGGCAGCTCCAGAACGCCCACCTCGGAAGACAGAATCAGCTGGTCATCAGCCGTCACATAGTACCGGGAAGGCCGCAGACCGTTGCGGTCCAGAACCGCGCCCACCAGATCGCCGTCGGAGAACAGAATGGAGGCCGGTCCGTCCCAGGGCTCCATCATGACTGCATAATACTGATACAGATCCCGCTTGGTGCGGCTCATATTCTCGTTGTTGCTCCAGGGCTCCGGAATGGTGATCATCACCGCCAGGGGCAGATCCATTCCGCTCATAACCAGAAATTCCAAGGTATTGTCCAGCATGGCGGAGTCGGAGCCCGCCACATTGACCACCGGCAGCACCTTGTCGATGTCATTGTCCCATACAGCCGCGTGCATGGTCTCTTCCCGGGCCAGCATACGGTCCACATTGCCCCGAATGGTGTTGATCTCGCCGTTATGGAGGATAAAGCGGTTGGGGTGCGCCCGCTCCCAGGAGGGGTTGGTATTGGTGGAGAACCGGGAGTGTACCAGAGCGATGGCGGATTCATACTCCGGGTCTTGCAGGTCCAGATAGAAGTTGCGCAGCTGTCCCACCAGGAACATACCCTTATATACGATAGTCCGGCTGGACAACGACGGGACATAGGTATTGTCGTTGGACTGTTCGAACACCCGGCGGGCAATATACAGCTTCCGGTCAAACGCCAGGCCGCGGCTAACGCCCTCCGGCCGTTTGACAAAGGCCTGCTCAATGCAGGGCATCTTGGCCAGCGCTTTGTGTCCCAGAATGTCGGGCGCCACCGGGACCGTCCGCCAGCCGAGGAACTCCATGCCCTCTTTCTCCACGATGATCTCGAACATCTTCTTGGCCTGGCTGCGGCGCAGCGTATTCTGGGGGAAGAAGAACATACCCACGCCATAGTCCCGCTCCTCGCCAAGGGAAAAGCCTAATTCCTTTACAGCTTTCTGGAAAAAGCGGTGCGAGATCTGCAGCATGATTCCCACGCCGTCGCCGGTCTTGCCCTCCGCGTCCTTCCCCGCGCGGTGCTCCAGCTTTTCTACGATTTTTAGGGCGTCGTCCACAGTCTGGTGGCGCTTGATACCCTTAATGTTGATGACGGCCCCGATTCCACATGCGTCATGCTCAAACTCCGGATGATACAGGCCGTGCTGTCGGTAACCCTCGATTCGTTGTTCCTGCATATCTAACCCTTCTTTCCCAGAAACTCTCCCTAAAAAACAGGGCACGGCGCGCCAGTCCCGTCCTTGACCCGACTGACGCTCCGTACCCCTTTGTACGCGCTTTCTTATAAAATTTTCTTGATACGTTCTACTGCTTCCCGGGTCACGTCCGCATCGCCGAAGGCCGTCAGCCGGATATAGCCCTCGCCGGAGGGGCCGAATCCCGCGCCCGGTGTCGTGACGACGCAGGCCTCCCGCAACAGCCGGTCGAAAAAGTCCCAGGAGCCGACGCCATCCGGCGTCCGGAACCAGATATAGGGGGCGTTGACGCCGCCATAGACCGTCAGGCCTGCTGCCGTCAGCCCCTCCCGGATCACCTTGGCATTCTCCAGATAATACCGGATGGTCTGCTGAATCTGCGCCTGGCCCTCCGGGCTGTACACGGCCTCCGCCGCCCGCTGGACCACATAGGGCACACCGTTGAACTTGGTTCCCTGCCGCCGGTTCCAGAGGGCATTGAGGGACGCCCCCTCCCGCACCAGTTCCTTGGGAATCACCGTATAGGCGCAGCGGGTGCCCGTAAAGCCCGCGGTCTTGGAGAAGGAGCGGAACTCGATGGCGCAGGTCTTAGCGCCCTCCACCTCAAAAATGCTGTGCGGGATTCCGGGCTCCGTAATAAAGGCCTCGTAGGCGCTGTCGTACAAAATCACACTGCCGTGCTCATTGGCGTAGTCCACCCACACCTTGAGCTGCTCCTTGGAGGCCGCCATACCGGTGGGGTTGTTGGGGGAGCAGATGTAGATCAGATCCGGCACACGCCCCTCCGGAAGCGCGGGGAAAAAGCCGTTTTCCGCCGTGCAGGGCAGATACACCAGATTGGTCCACTTCTCCCCGTCAAAGTCGCCGGCCCGGCCAGCCATGGCGTTGGTATCCACATAGACCGGATAGACCGGGTCGCAGACCGCCACCACATTGTCCACGGAAAAAATGTCGCCGATGTTGCCGCAGTCGCTCTTGGCGCCGTCCGAGACAAAAATCTCATCGTCTGCAAGGGTCACGCCGCGGGCCTGATAGGAATCCCGAATGGCGTAGCGGAGAAAATCATAGGCATAGCAGGTCTCTTCGCAATAGCCGCGGAAGGTCTCCTTATGGGCCATCTCCTCCGTCGCCTTGTGCATAGCTTCAATCACCGCAGGCGCCAGCGGCTGCGTCACATCGCCAATGCCAAGGCGAAGCAGGGGCATCGGCGGCTGTTCCGCCGTGAAAGCCCGCACACGTCGTCCGATCTCCGGGAACAGATAACCTCCGGGGAGCTTCAGAAAGTTTTGATTGATATGGGCCATCGTCGCCCCTCCTTTTCGTCAGTCGGGCAGCTGCCCTTCATATACGGTCACGGCTGGACCGGTCATAAATACATGGCCGTTAGTCTCATCCCAGCGAATGCGCAGATCGCCGCCCAGCAGCTTTACCGTCACCTCGCGTCCCGTCCGGCCATCCAGCATGGCGCTGACCGCACTGGCACAGGCACCCGTGCCGCAGGCCATCGTCTCTCCGCTGCCCCGCTCCCAGACCCGCATCCGCAGGGTCGCAGAAGCGAGGACTTCTACAAACTCCGTATTGGTCTTGTTGGGGAAATGCGGGCAGCGCTCAAATTCCGGCCCGATCTCCCGCAGGTCCAGCGCGTCAATTCCGGATTGATAGACCACCAGATGGGGATTCCCCATGGACACCGGCCGTCCGGTATAGGTTTTCCCCTGAACCAGGACCGGAATGGGTTCCTCCCAGGTGGGCTCCCCCATGTCCACCGTGACCTCCGAGACCGTATCCCCGGACACCGTCAGCCACAGCCTCTTGATCCCGCCCAGGGTCTCCACCGTCATCTGTGTCTTGCGCACCAAAGCCTTGTCGTAGACAAATTTCCCCACACATCGGATTCCGTTGCCGCACATCTCCCCCTCTGAGCCGTCCGCATTGAACATCCGCATCCGGATGTCCGCGCAGTCGGAGGGAAAAATGCAGATCAGGCCGTCCGAACCGATTCCGGTGTGCCGGTCGGATACCCGCACCGCCAGCTCCGGAAGCTTCTCCGGGGCCGATTGCGTACAGTCCAGGTAAACATAGTCGTTGCCAAGACCGTGCATTTTGGTAAACTTCAGCAAATTGACCTACCTCCTTGCAGGTACAAAAGGGCGGCAGTCGAGAATGGGACTGCCGCCCTTTTGTTCGACATCCTTGTCCGCTATGAGTATCGTGTGTGGAATCGCCGGGTCTTATGCCTCGGACAGAACCGTCCGGGCGGTATCGGTCAGCTTTGCGCCATTGTCCATGCTCTGCTTCTGCAGGAACCGATGGGCCTGCTCTTCCGTCATGCCGTGCCGCTCCATCAGGACCCGCTTGGCCTCCGCCACCAGCGCCAGCTCTTCTTCGCTGCGCTGCGGCTTTTCGTAGGTGGGACTTTTGTGCTTCATTTGCAGCAGCATGCGCACCGACGCCAGCAGATCGCTTTTTCGGACCGGAGCGGTCAGCTTGAAAATATCTTCCTGCTCACATAATTCCAAGCGGTTCTGCACCGCCAGCATAAGCATATTGCAGCTGGCGGGCAGATCGCCCCGCAGGTTTTCACAGGAATCATCCGGCAGCTTAAAACCGCAGATCACCGTATTGATGTGCTGCTTATGCACCAGCCGTTTGACTTCGGCAGCCGAACGGCAAATCAGACAGGTCGCGACACCGGCAGACTCGATGATTTCCCGAATCTTTTGTGCGTTGCGCTCGCTTTCAAACGCAACGATCACTCTCTCCATCTGCTGTCACTCCCTTGCAAGGAGAATGATAGGTCCGAATCAATTCTGTTAATAATTCATAATGTACTTCTCGCGCTCCCAGCTGGAGACACGGGTGCGGTACTCGTCCCACTCGGCCTCCTTGCCCGCGATGTACTGGCTGGAGACATGCTCGCCCAGCGTATCCATAATCAGCTTATCCTTCTTCAGGCAGACCAGAGCCTCCTCCAGGGAGCCCGGCAGGCTCTCGATTCCCTTGCGGCGGCGGGCAGCGGGCGTCATGGCGAAGATGTTGTCCGTGATCTCAGGCGGCGGAGTCATACCCTTCTCGATGCCGTCCAGTCCGGCCGCCAGGCAAACCGCAAGCGCCAGATAGGGGTTGCAGGCGGGGTCGGGGCAGCGCAGCTCCACGCGGGTGGACTGGCCGCGGGCCGCGGGGATACGAATCAGCGCGGAACGGTTGGAGGCGGACCAGGCCATATAGCAGGGTGCCTCGTAGCCGGGCACCAGACGCTTGTAGGAGTTCACAAGGGGATTGGTGATGGCGGCCATACCTCTCATATGGGCCAGAATACCGGCAATGAAGGAATAGGCCTCCTTGGACAGCTGCTTGTCGCCGTTCTCATCATAGAATACGTTCTTGCCGTTGCGGAACAGAGACATGTTGGTGTGCATACCGGAGCCGTTCACGCCGAAAATCGGCTTGGGCATAAAGGTCGCGTGCAGGCCGTTTTTCTGAGCCAGCGTCTTAACTGTCAGCTTAAAGGTCATGATCTTGTCCGCGCACTGCAGAGCGTCGGCATACTTGAAGTCGATCTCATGCTGCCCCTGGGCCACCTCGTGGTGCGAAGCCTCAATCTCATAGCCCATCTCCTCCAGAGCCAGGCAGATCTCGCGCCGGGTAGACTCACCGTGGTCCAGAGGGCCCAGATCGAAGTAACCGGCCTCATCGTTGGTCTTGGTGGTGGGCTTTCCCTCCTCATCGGTCTGGAACAGGAAGAACTCCGCCTCCGGACCGACGTTGAAGTCGTCATAGCCCATGCTCTTGGCCTTAGCCAGCACGCGCTGGAGCACGCCGCGGGGATCGCCGACAAAGGGAGTTCCGTCGGGATTGTAGACGTCGCAGATCAGACGGGCGACTTTCCCGTGCTGAGGCCGCCAGGGGAAGATCACAAAGCTGTTCAGGTCCGGACGCAGATACTGGTCGGACTCGTTGATGCGGACAAAGCCCTCGATGGAGGAGCCGTCGATCATAATCTGGTTGTTGACAGCCTTTTCAATCTGGGAAGCCGTGATCGCCACATTTTTCAGCTGACCGAAAATATCGGTAAACTGCATCCGGATGAATTTTACATCCTCTTCCTTTACGATACGAATAACATCTTCCTTTGTATAGCCCATGATGGTATCCCCTTTCTTCTTTCTGCAATACTTGGAGCAATAGAATGTATTCTAGAACAAAAAACGGCGTTCCGACCCTCTGGGGTTGGAACGCCGTTGTTCTCAACGAAACTATGGGTTGAGTATATCCGTTCCCGGTACATATGTCAAGGTTTTTTTGTCTGAAAATCATTTTTTATTGCATTTTATTAGGTTCCAGCCCCTACAAAACCCTCTTTTATGCAATTTGACCTCTTACGTCATTCATTTTCACTATTTTCTGCTCCATCAGGCGATGGGAATGGGATACTGCTCGGTAAAGCAGCCCTCGCAGAATCCACACCTGGCATCCGGGGCGATCTGGCGCAGGGCCTCCAGGCTCAGATAGCCCAGGCTGTCCGCGCCGGCGATCTCACAGATCTCGTCGATGGTATGGTGGCATGCAATCAGCTTTTCCTTGTCCGGGATGTCGGTACCAAAATAGCAGGGCGCGATAAACGGCGGCGCCGATACCCGCATATGGACCTCTTTGGCGCCAGCGTCCCGCAGCAGGTTGATGATCTGCCGGCAGGTAGTCCCCCGTACAATGGAATCGTCGATCATGACCACCCGTTTGCCCGCCACCTGGCTCTTCAGGGGCGAGAGCTTGAGCCGTACCGCATTTTCCCGGCTGGTCTGGTCCGGCGTGATAAAGGTGCGTCCGATGTAGCGGTTCTTGATGAAGCCCTCGCCATAGGGGATTCCGGATTCTTCGGCATATCCCATAGCGGCATCCAAGCCGGAATCCGGGACGCCGATCACAATGTCGGCCTCCACCGCGTGCTCCCGGGCCAGCAGGCGACCGGCCATACGCCGCGCCTGGTGGACCGACTGCCCTTCAATCACGGAATCCGGCCGTGCAAAATAGATGTATTCAAAGATACACAGATGAGACCGGCCAATGCAGTTGTCCCGAATGGAATGGACCTGGCCATCCTCCACATAGACGACCTCACCCGGCTCGATTTCCCGTTCAAATACCGCGTCTACGCTCTCCAGCGCACAGGACTCCGAGGCGAACACCACCGCGTCTCCCCTGCGCCCCATGCATAGCGGACGGAATCCCCAGGGGTCCCGGGCCGCAATCAGCTTCCGCGGCGACATCACAATCAGGGAATAAGCGCCCCGCAGATGCTTCATCGCATTGCATACCGCGATCTCCGCCGAAGGTGTATGCAACCGCTCCTGGGCCACCGCATAGGCGATGATCTCCGAATCGCTGGTCGTCTGAAAAATACCGCCCCGATACTCAAAATCCGTCCGCAAGGCGGTGGTATTGACCAGATTCCCGTTGTGGACCAGCGCCAGCGTGCCCTTTACATATTTGATGGTCAGCGGCTGAGCGTTTTCCCGCTTCCCGCCGCCGGTGGTCGCGTAGCGGACATGGCCCACCGCCATGGTGCCCGCCAGCTCATCCAGCGTCTGCTCTGTAAAGACGTCGCCCACCAAGCCCACATCCTTGTGGAAGGACAGCTCCCTGTCGTTGATCGTGGCAATGCCGCAGGCCTCCTGTCCCCGATGCTGGAGCGCATACAGGCCGTAGTACGTGGTACGGGCGCAGTCTCCGGACGGGTCGTAAATACCGAATACGCCGCATTCTTCATGAATACTCATATCATTCTCCCGATGTTTCAAATAAAGGTTCTGGGCCGGGCGCGCGTCCCGACCGCCTCTCTGTCTCAAATTCACAGCCCCTGTAATTATATCGTATCGCTGCGCAACATTCAAGCTTGAAACGCCGTTTCCTCCAACTCAGAACAGGCGGCGCAGACCTCCCGGTGTACCTTGGATGCAACCACCTCTACCTCAGAAAACTGCGCGGACAGACGCGCCCGAAGCACAGGACAAATTACATTCTCCGTGGGAAAATGGCCTGCGTCAATCAGCGTGACGCCGAGGGCAGCCGCATCCAGGAACTGATCGTACTTAACATCTCCGGTCACCAGCGCGTCGCAGCCAAGATGCGCCGCGTCATACAGCAGATCACCGCAGGAACCGCCGCCTACCGCGACTCTGGAGACCGGACGATTGCCGAGCGTCGCACGCAGCGAGCGGGAATTCAGCCGCTCCCGCACCAGCCGCGCAAAAGCGGCCGGCTCCACCGGTACCGTAAGCGTCCCGATGCGTCCCAGGCCAAAGGAGTCAGTCTCATGCTCCTTGCGCAAAATCACACAGTTCTCCAGTCCCAGCGCGTCAGCCAGCGCATCGTTCACTCCGCCCTGAGCCAGATCCAGATTGGTGTGGGCGCAGATAGCGGACAAATCCGCCCGCACCAGCGCGCGCAGCTTTTGGCCCAGAATATCCTGGTCCGTCACCGACCGGGCCGGATGAAAGATCACCGGATGATGGGACACGATCAGTTGAGCCCCTGCTTTCTCCGCCTCTTCGATCACCGGAAGGGTAATGTCCAGGGTCACCAGAATTTTGGAAACCGCCTGGTCCCCGCGGCCCACCAAAAAGCCCGCGTTATCAAAACTCATCTGCGTAGAAAATGGAGCCATCCGGTCCAGAAAGTCGTAAACCTGTGATACGGTCGTCATGCCATCCGTTCCTCCTTCATCGGATACAGTTCCTCTAATATGCCCTGAAGCATTTCAATCGTCTTCTCTTCCCGCTGGACGGCGGCCAGATGCCCCTGGAGCGCTTTTTCCGCTTTTGCGATGCGCTGCGCCAAATAGGCCCCCCGCAGGGGATCTTCGCTCTGCCGTCCGGCCCAAAGCTCGCCCAGTGACCACGGAGGCGACTCTCCTCCGCTGACAGTCCAGATACTGTAAAGTCGTTTCCCTTCTCGGGCGATCACTTCTCTCTCGATTTGGTAGGCGTGGTTCCACAGCCAGCTGCGCAGCGAAAATGTCGCGGTCATAGGCTGAAGCAGCAGCAGCTTTCCCGGCTGCCTGGTCCAGGGGGCCTCGGCCAGAATAGCGGCAATCGTATCCCCTCCCATCCCGGCGATGGCAATGACGTCGGCCTCTTCCGTTGAGACGCCGGATAATCCGTCGCACAGGCGGAACGAGATGCGGTCCTGCACGCCATACTGCAGCGCAGTCTGTCTGGCGCGCTCCAGAGGTCCGGACCGCAGATCGGCTGCTATGGCCCGCTCCAGGACTCCGTCCAGCAGAAGGCTTACGGGCAAATAGGCGTGGTCCGTCCCCACATCCACAAACCGGCATCCGGCCGGGACCTGCCGTGCGATGCACGCCAATCGGGGCGTCAATTCCATAGGGCTCCTCCTTCCGGAAAAAGAAAAGAGCGGACTATCGCCGCTCTTTTCCCGGGAAATGTTCTTACTTCGCCATCGCGCTGTTGATCTGCTCCAGCAGCTTCTCCACTTCCACGCCATGGACCATGCAGGCCTGCTCCACAGTCTCGCCGCGGGAGGAGGGGCAGCCAAGGCAGTGCATCCCAATGGAGAGGAAAATCGGCGCCGTCTCGGGCGCGATGTCCAGAATATCACCGATAATGGTATCTTTTGTGATCTGAGCCATGTCAATAGACCTCCAAATATAAATCATAGCGTTACGCTAGACCTATTATACCCATCCTGCGCCCATATTTCAACTATTTTTTCAGCCTTGCAGGAATTTTTCCAGACGGTCCAGTCCTTCCTTGATATTCTCCATGGACGTGGCATAGGACCAGCGGACAAAGTTCGGAGCTCCGAAGCCGGAACAGGGCACCACCGCGACCAGGCCCTTCTTCAGGAACAGGTCCGCAAAGTCATCCCCATTCCGAATGGTCACACCGTACAGCTCTTTGCCGATGAGCTGCTCCAAATTCATCATCACATAGAACGCGCCCTGGGGCTTGATGCAGCTGACGCCCTCGATGGTGTTCATCCGCTCCACGATATAATTGCGGCGGGCCTCAAAGGCCGCGCGCATATCGTTGATTCCCCCCTGGGGACCGGCCAGCGCGTCCACCGCAGCCCACTGGGCAATGGAACTGGGCGCACCGGTGGAGTGGCTGAGATAGTTGCCCATCACCTTGGCCAGATGCTCGTTGGCGGCGGCATAACCGATTCGCCAGCCTGTCATAGCGTAAGATTTGGAAACGCCGTTGACCAGAATGGTGCGCTCTTTGATCTCCTCGCCCAACGCAGCAAAGCTGGTGAACTGGGCCCCGTCATAGACCAGGCTGTAATAGATCTCATCCGCGATGACATAGAGGTCATGCTTGAGACAGACCTCCGCGATCTTCCGCAGATCCGCTTCGGTGTACATCATTCCGGTCGGATTGGAAGGGTTGTTGAGAATCAGTGCCTTTGTCTTGGGCGTAATGGCCGCCTCCAGCTGTTCCGCAGTCATCTTAAAGCCGTTTTCCTCCGTGGCCGTCACGATGACCGGGACGCCGCCCGCCATCCGAATCAGTTCCTCATAGCTGACCCAGTAGGGCGCGGGCAGAATGACCTCATCCCCCGGATTGACCAGGCAGCACAGGGCTATATAGATGTTGTGCTTGGCGCCGCTGGCCGCCACGATCTGGCTGGGCTGATACTCCAGTCCGCAGTCCTCTTTCAGGCGGACACAGGCCGCCTCACGCAGCTCCAGAATGCCAGCGGAAGGCGTATAGCGGGTTTTATTCGCGCGGATGGCCGCAATTCCGGCCTCTTTGATGTTCTCCGGCGTGTCAAAGTCCGGTTCACCCGCACCAAAGCCGATCACGTCGATCCCGTCGGCCTTCATTTTTTTATAAAGGGCATCAATCGCCAAGGTAGTCGAGGCGCGCACCGCCTCTGCGATTCTGGAAAGTTCCTTCATCTTTCTTCCTCCATATCAGAAATAGCGTGATTTATTATATGCCCCAACTTGCAGTTTGGCAAGCCATTTCTTGCAAAATTTTGTCCAAACTGCATCTTTACTCCTACCTGTGTGCAAAACAGGGCCCTCCGTACAGGAATTTCCTGCCTCGGAGGGCCCTGCAAACGCGCAGCTTACGATCCAATGATCTCAGATATTGCCGCAGATGATCTGGCCCATCTGCTTGGTTCCAATGCATGCGCCGTCTCCGGCCATATCGGCCGTGCGCCAGCCGTCGGCCAGGGCCTTATCCACTGCCTGTTCAATGGCGTCTGCCTCCGCAGGCAGCTGGAAGGAGTAACGGAACATCATCGCCACGGACAGAATGGTCGCAATGGGGTTGGCCTTGTCCTGACCGGCAATATCCGGCGCGGAGCCGTGAATCGGCTCATAGAGGGCCGGCGCGCCGTCGCCCATGGAGGCGGAGGGCAGCAGACCGATGGAGCCGGTAATCATAGAAGCCTCATCCGACAGAATATCCCCGAACATGTTTTCGGTCACCACCACGTCGAACTGGCCGGGATCACGGACCAGCTGCATTGCGCAGTTGTCCACCAGCACATCGGAATACTCCACATCGGAATACTCCTCCGCCAGGCGGTGCATGACCGAGCGCCACAGCCGGGAGGTCTCCAGCACGTTCGCTTTATCCACGGAGGCGACCTTCTTCCGGCGCAGGCGGGCCATCTCAAAGGCGCGGCGGCCGATGCGCTCGATCTCCTTCTCGGAGTAGGCCATCAGGTCGGTGCACTCCGTCCCCCGGTCCTCCGTCTCGTAGCGCTCCCGCTTTCCAAAATAGATTCCGCCCGTCAGTTCCCGGACCATCAGCAGGTCGATGCCCTTCTCCGCGGTCTCCCGTTTGAGCGGACAGGCGTCGATCAGCGCGGGCCGCAGGGCGGCCGGACGCAGGTTGGCATACAGGCCCAGGTCCTTCCGGATCGCCAGCAGGGCGGTCTCCGGCCGCTGCTCAGCCGGAAGCTTCTCCCACTTGGGGCCGCCCACAGCACCCAGCAGCACCGCATCGCAGGCCTTGCAGAGCTCCGCCGTCCCATCGGGATAGGATTTCCCCACCGCATCGGTGGCGCAGCCGCCCAGCAGTACGTCCGTATAGGTGAAGGTATGGCCAAATTTTGCGCCCACAGCCTCCAGAACGGCCACGGCCTGCTCCACGACCTCCGGGCCGATTCCGTCGCCCCGAATCAACGCGATCTTGTAATTCATTTCGCCAGTCCCCTCGCCTTCAAAGAATTCAGCAGGCCGCCATTTTGAATGATTCCATTCACAAACTCTGGGAAGGGAGCGGCCTGGAAGGTCGCCCCGGTGGTCTCATTGACGATCACGCCTGTGCTGAAATCTACCGAGACCGTATCGCCGGCCGAAATTCCCTCGGCCGCCTCAGGACACTCCATAATGGGGAATCCGATGTTGATGGCGTTGCGATAAAAGATGCGGGCAAAGCTCTTGGCAATGACGCATTTTACGCCATTGGCCTTGATGGCCAGCGGCGCATGCTCCCGGGAAGAGCCGCATCCAAAGTTAGCACCCGCCACGATGATGTCGCCCGGCTCCACCGTGGAAGCGAACTGCGCGTCAATGTCCTCCATGCAGTGGGACGCCAGAGACTTCTCATCCGGTGCATTCAGATAGCGGGCCGGAATGATTACGTCCGTATCTACATTGTCGCCATATTTGTAAACCTTCATTCCTTTACACCTCCGTTATACAGTAGCCGGATCGGTCACGACACCGGTAATAGCCGAAGCTGCCGCCACCGCCGGGCTGGCCAGAATGATCTTGGAGCTGACCGGTCCCATCCGGCCCACAAAGTTCCGGTTGGTGGTCGCCACGGCCCACTCGTCGTCGGCCAAAACGCCCATGTGTCCGCCCAGGCAGGGGCCGCAGGTGGGCGTGGAGACCGCGCAGCCCGCCTCAATAAAGGTGGCGATCAGTCCCTCCTGCATCGCCTCCAGCATGATCTGCTGGGTCGCGGGAATCACGATGCAGCGCACGCTCTTGGCGACTTTCTTGCCCTTCAAAATCGCGGCTGCCTCCCGCAGGTCCTTGAGCCGCCCATTGGTGCAGGAGCCGATTACCACCTGCTGGATGGCTGTGCCGGCGACCTGGTCCACCGGCTTGGTGTTGGAGGGCAGATGGGGCAGCGCGACCGTGGGCTGGAGGGCCGACAGGTCAATGACCACTTCCCGGCTGTATTCCGCGTCGGGATCAGCCTCGAAGGCCGTCCATTCCCGGGTGACCCGTCCCTGGAGATAGGCCCTGGTCTTTTCATCCACCGGGAAAATCCCGTTCTTCGCGCCGGCCTCGATTGCCATGTTGCAGATGGTGAAGCGGTCGTCCATCTCCAGCTCTGCCACGCCGTCGCCGGTAAATTCCAAAGACTGATAGAGGGCGCCGTCCACGCCGATCTCACCAATCAGGTGCAGAATCACATCCTTACCCGAGACAAAAGGACGCAGCTTTCCCGTGAGCGTCACCTTGATCGCAGTGGGGACCTTGAACCACGCCATGCCGGTCGCCATACCGGCCGCCATATCCGTGGAGCCCACGCCCGTGGAGAAGGCCCCCAGCGCGCCGTAGGTGCAGGTATGGGAGTCCGCACCAATGATGACCTCGCCCGGCGCGGCCAGGCCCTTTTCCGGAATGAGCGCATGCTCCACACCCATGTCGCCCACATCGTAGAAGTGGGTGATCTGGAAGCGCTGCGCAAAGTTCCGGGCCGAGGCGCACAGCTGCGCCGCCTTGATGTCCTTGCAGGGGGTGTAGTGGTCCAGGACGATCGCGATCTTGTCCCGGTCAAACACCTGTGTCAGGCCGGCCTTATCGAATTCCGTAATGGCAACCGGCGTGGTGATGTCGTTGCCGAGTACCAGGTCCAGCTTGCCCTCGATGAGTTGTCCGGCTGTGACGGAGTCCAGCCCGGCACTGCGGGCCAGAATTTTCTGTGTCATCGTCATGCCCATAAGATTGGCCTCCTTGTTCCATTTCTGGTTGTCATTATGACAGGACTCTTGCGCAAAGAATGTAAAGCATGATACAATATAGAAAAATCATCGCACCGAAAGGGGAACGCAGGCTGTATGCGGGACACAAAAGGAACTTCCATCTGGGCGCCGCTGGCGGAGCACCGGGCCCCGCGCAAATATGCGCCGGGCCAACTGATCTATTTACAGGGGACGGAAGCGGACCGCTTTTATTATCTGGTCCGCGGCCAGGCCAGAAGCTATATCAGCTCCTCCACCGGTGAAGAGCGCCTGCTGACCGTCCATCAGGACGGCGACCTGATGGGGGAAGCCTCCTTCTTTGACCAGTGCCCCCGGGTCTCCTCGGCGGCGGCGGTGACCGAATGTGACATCGTCTCCGTAAATCGAGAACGGCTGGACCGAATCTTTCAGGCCCATCCCGAACTGGCCCAGCCCATGCTGTGCTACCTGGCCCGTACCGTCCGTCTGCTGTCTGCCCAGGTGGATCACATGTCCTTCCTGCGGGCGGACCAGCGCGTCGCCCGTTATCTCCTCTCCCTGCCGCCGGAACAGGGGGAGCTGCGCTGTACCCACGAGGAGATCGGTACGGCCGTGGGTGTCAGCCGCGTTACGGTCAGCCGTATTCTGGGCCAGCTCAGCCGGCAGGGGCTTCTCTCCACCGGCTACCACTCCATCCGTCTGCTGGACCCGGCCGCACTGGCGGCCTTGGCGGAGGACGCCTGACCGCTCAGCAGAATCTGTGTCCAGGCATTCCCGTTAGGAACGCAAAAAACGGACCGGGCTCCGATTCCCAGGAATCGGAGCCCAGTTTGCTTCACACTCATTCTTTCCGCACCTTCAGGGCACGCATGGCATTCAAAATCGCCAGGACCGACACACCCACGTCAGCAAAAACCGCTTCCCACATATTGGCTACGCCGACCGCCACCAAAACCAGCGCCAGCGCCTTGACCACCAGGGCAAATACGATATTCTGCCGCACGATGCGCAGGGTCCGCCGGGCAATATCCATGGCAGTGGCGATCTTGGAGGGCTGGTCGTCCATCAGGACGATGTCTGCCGCCTCGATGGCCGCATCCGATCCTAACGCCCCCATGGCAATACCCAAGTCCGCCCGGGACAATACAGGCGCATCGTTGATTCCATCACCCACGAAGGCCAGCTTCCCCTTCGGTGTTTTTTCGGCCAGCAGCCGCTCCACCTGCGCCACTTTATCAGCAGGCAGCAGCTGGGCATGCACCTCATCCAGACCGAGCTCCTTTGCCACCGCCTCCCCGACGGGCTGCGCGTCGCCGGTCAGCATGACCGTGCGGATTCCGCGCTCTTTCAAGGCTTTGACAGCCAGTGCGGCGTCCCCTTTTACCTCGTCGGAGATCACGATATGGCCCAGATAAGTCCCTTCAGACGCCACATGGACCGTGGTACCCACCCGGTGGCAGGGGTGCCAGCTCACGCCGATCTCGTCCATGAGCTTGTCGTTGCCCGCGCAGACAACGGCCCCATCCACTTTGGCGCGCACGCCCCGGCCGGCCAATTCTTCGACCTCAGCCACCCGGCTGGTGTCCAGTTCTTTGCCATAGGCCTCTTTCAGTGAGCGGGAAATGGGGTGGTCGGAATAGCTCTCCGCCAGAGCAGTCAGCTCCAGCAGCTGTCCCTCTGAGCAGGTATCCGGATGAATGGCTGTAACATTGAATACGCCCTTGGTCAGCGTCCCCGTCTTGTCAAAGACCACGACCTCCGTCTCCGCCAGAACCTCCAGATAGTTGCCCCCCTTGACCAGAATACCGCACTTGGACGCGCCTCCGATGCCGCCAAAGAAGGACAGCGGCACCGAAATAACCAGCGCACAGGGGCAGGAGATGACCAGGAAGGACAGGGCCTGATAGATCCACTCCCGCCAGCCGCCGCCCTGAATCAGCGGCGGGACCACTGCCAGCACCACAGCGGCCAGGACCACCGTGGGGGTATAGTACCGGGCAAATTTAGTGATATAATTCTCCGCCTTGGCCTTCTTGGCGCTGGAGTTTTCCACCAGATCCAGGATCTTGGCCACGGTGGATTCCCCAAAGGGCTTGGTCACCCGCACCCGCAGCAGCCCGGACTGGTTGACACAGCCGGAGATCACGTCGTCTCCCGGCTGCACGTCCCGGGGCAGCGACTCTCCGGTCAGCGCGGCAGTATCCACGGAAGAGCTGCCCTCCAGAATCACGCCGTCCAGCGGAATCCGCTCCCCTGCCTTGATCAGGATGGTGTCCCCCACCCGGACCTCATCCGGGTCCACCTGGCGAATCTGCCCATCCACTTCGATGTTGGCATAGTCCGGCCGGATGTCCATCAGGGCGCTGATCGACTGACGGGATTTGCCCACGGCATAGCTCTGAAACAACTCGCCCACCTGATAGAACAGCATGACGAAGACGGCCTCCGGGTATTCGCCGGTAAAGAACGCGCCCACGGTAGCCAGCGCCATCAGGAAATTCTCGTCAAACACCTGTCCATGGGCGATGTTACGCACTGCGCGCCACAAAACGTCCCAGCCAATGACTCCATAGGGGACCAAAAAGCAGACCAGCCTCCGCCAGCCCTCCAGCGGCAGCAGCGCCGCCAGAATCAGCAGAACCGCCGCACACAAAATGCGTGTAAGCATATTACGTTGTTTACGGGTCATGCGAACATTACCTCTCTCCTTCTGGCAGGCCCGGCTTTTGAATCGCCGCCAATCCGATGGGAAGTCTGCCCTCGATTCGCTCATAGTCTACCGGCTGCGCAAGGCTCCCGTGCAAAAAGCGGCGGTAGCCCGCGCTCCGGAAGTGATGATAGTCCCGATAGCCCAACAGCTGGTATCCTTTCAACAGCACGCGATAGCCCAGACTCGCCTCTCCCGTCAGAAACGTCGGCAAAATCAGCAGCCCGCCCGGCCGAACCACGCGCCACAGCTCCCGAACCGCCTGCTCCGGCCGCTTCAGCAGGTGAAGCACGTTGGCCGCAATCACCACATCGAAGCTCTCGTCCCGATCGTCCAGCTGAAAGAGATCCCGCAGCGCGAACCGGATGCGGTTCAGGCGCCGTTTTCTGGCCTTTTGCTCCGCCCGCCGCAGCATGGAAGATGACAGGTCCGTACACAGCACGTCATGGGGGCTGGAGTGTGCCGCCAGGGCCAGAGAGATCTCGCCCGTGCCAGCGGCGCACTCCAGAATTTTGGATCCCGGTCGTACCCGCCGCTGAATCGCCGCGATCATGCCTGTCAAAGCGGTTCGGTTTGTCCGCTCCGCCAGGTCGTAGAGTCCGGAAACACGGTCCCAGAATGCGCCGCTCATCGCTGAATGACGCAGTCCGGCTCCACCTTTTTGCAGACCTTGACCACCTGGTCCAAAATTTCCTCAAACCGGTCGTCCTCTGCATCCAGCGTCAGCTTTTGCGTCAAAAAGCTGACGGTCGCGTCATGTACGCCATCCAGCTTTTTAATGGCGGTCTCCATCTTCGCCGCGCAGTTGGCGCAATCCAGATCCTGCAGCTTGAATTGTTTTTTCATGTCAAATTCCTCCGATTGAACTCAAATTCAAATGGAACCCGGCCGGGAACACATCGGCTCATTCACTGATGTGCTCCATGCCCTGGTTGATGATGGTACGCACATGCCCGTCCGCCAGGGAATAAAATACCGTTTTCCCTTCCCGGCGGTACTTTACCAGCTTGCTCTGCTTCAAGGCTCTCAGCTGGTGGGAAATAGCCGACTGCGTCATATGCAGCAGCTGTGCGATGTCGCACACACACATCTCCGATTCAAACAGCACATACAAAATCTTAATGCGTGTACTGTCGCCGAAGAGCTTGAACAGTTCCGCCAAGTCATAGAGGATTTCATCCTCCGGCATCTCCTGGTTGACCTTCTCCACGACATCCTCATGCACATGAATAAATTCACAGCGTTCCAACTCCTGGTCTTCCATATCCTCGCCTCCATCATATGAACCATTGCTCATATGTTATTATATTCAGACATATGAAAATGTCAACCCCTATTTTGAAAATTCTTTGGAATATAAGAAGGCCCTGTCTGCCGCATGGACAGACAGGGCCTTCTGGCTTACAAAATAATACAGATCAATCCGCCGGAGCCCTCGTTGATGATGCGCTGGAGGGTCTCCCGCAGCTTATCGCGCGCATCCGCGGGCATCCGCTTGAGCTTTACGTTCAGATCCTCCGCGATCAGTTCGTGGAACGAGCGGCCGAACATGTTGGAATCCCAAATCTTCCCCGTGTCGCCCTCAAACTCCTGAAGCAGATAGTGGACCATCTCCTCCGACTGTTTCTCACTCCCCATAATGGGAGACATCTCCGTCTGAATGTCAGCGCGAATCATATGGATGGATGGGGCGCTTGCTTTGAGGCGTACGCCATAGCGTCCCCCCTGCTTTACGATCTCCGGCTCCTCCAGCGTCATCTGCTCTGGCGTCGGCATCACGATTCCGTACCCGGTCTCCTGGACCTCCTGCAGCGCGCCCGCCACCTTGTCGTAGGCCTGCTTCATAGACGCCAGCTGCGTCAGCAGGGCCAGCAGGTCTCCGTCATCCGCGATTTCAAAGCCAGAGCGCTGGGAAATCGTACTGTAAAAGAGCGCGCGCGGCAGCTCGATGACCGCAGAGGCCATCCCATTCCCCAGGTTCACCGATACCAGCCTGGCATCCTCCACTTCTTCCTGGTCGCTGAGGGCGGCTACCGCGCCTTCCAGGTCCCGAATCCGCCGCATCCCATGGGTCTCCTTCCGGATCATGCCGTACAGCGTGCTTTTGATGGGATGGTCAAAGGGGAGCGCATCCACCCACGATGGCAGAAACAGATCCAGCTCTTTTAAGGGGAATTCGAACAAAACGCCCTTGATGATATTGGTGACCGCTGCCTCATCCAAGGTCAGACAGTTGACCGCCAGGCAGGTGACGTCGTATTTCTCCGCAATATCATCCTGAATGGTCTGGGCCCGTTCGGAGCCGGGATAGGCGGAATTCAACAGAACCAGAAAGGGCTTTCCCAGCTCCTTCAGCTCCTCGATCACCCGCTCCTCCGCTTCCAAGTAGTCCTCCCGGGGAATCTCCGAGATGGTCCCGTCGGTGGTGACCACCACCGCAATGGTCGAGTGGTCGGCAACTACCTTCCGGGTCCCGATCTCCGCGGCCTCCGTCATGGGAATCTCATGATCAAACCAAGGCGTGGTCACCATCCGGGGCAGGTCGCCCTCGATCTGCCCGGTGGCTCCCGGGACCATGTAGCCGACGCAGTCGATCAGCCGCACGGAAAAAGCGGTCCCGCCGCCCATGGAGATCTCCACTGCCTCCTCGGGTACAAATTTGGGCTCCGCCGTCATGATGGTCCGGCCGGAGCCGCTCTGAGGCAGTTCATCCCGTGCCCGGTCCCGTCGATAGGTGTTCTCGATGTTGGGCAGGACCATCGTCTCCATAAAGCGCTTGATAAACGTGGATTTTCCCGTTCGAACCGGCCCCACCACACCAATATAGATGTCGCCATCCGTCCGCAGGGCGATGTCCTCATAAAGCGTTCGATTCTCCATGTTTCGTTTCCCTCCTCAGCGCTGTTTCGGAATGAGCAGCAGCATTCCGGCCGGCGCGCTTTCCTGTTCCAGTTGGTTGGCGGACATGATATCGGGCACGGTGGCGCCGCAGGCCTTGGCAATGTCCCAGAGCGTCTCGCCCTCGCTTACCACGCGCAGCACCACCGAGGGCCGCTTCGCCCCGCTGCCCTCCGGCTGTGGGAGCGGCCGAATCCCTTCCACCGCCAAGCAGTGCGTCTGCGCGGTGATGAAATAGGAAAATTCCGCCGTAAAGCGAAGTTCCAGTCCGCCGGTCACCGGGGTCGCGCTCAGCTCCGTCCCGTTCAGGCAGCGGCAAGCCAGGGCCGCGTCCCCGTCCACGGCCAACTCACAGATGGCAGGGACCGCAAAGGATGCCGCGCACAGCGCGTCCTCCTCACTGAGAAACAGGACCTGGACCTGGGTATCCGCCGTGACGCTTACGCCGTGCTCGGTCCTGCTCTGGGTCAGGCGGCCGATACGCAGGGAGCAGGCAATCACAGATTTGACCGGTATCCCGCACTCGCAGAACTGCCGGACCGTCTGCCTGCGTGTCCCCACGTCCACCAGCTGATCCAGCGCCAGGTCCGTGCGGTCCACTTCCACCGGACACTGGGTGCAGTAGAGGTCCGACACCACGCTGACCGCCTGCTGCTCCCGAATCGCCGCCTGGGCCAACAGCTCCAGCGAAACGGCCAGCGAACCCGGATCGCCCGGCTGCAACGAGCAGTCGGCCGAGACCAGGACCGGTTCCACCATCACGTCGGCCTCTTCATGGGCACTGTTGAGTTCTATGATCTGAGAAAAGGGAAGCTCAAACTGGGCGGCGCAGACCTCGTTTTCCGCCGTGCGGTAAAGCACCTGAAGGCTGGTCTCCCCTTTTACGATCAGCTTGCTGCCAATCACCTTGGCATCCAAGCTATGGGGTTCGATTCGGCTGCGCAGCAGCTCCTCCGCCCGCGGTTTGGAGGGCGGCAAATTAAGCACGTCCGAAAATGTAAAGGGCTTCTCCGCTACGGCCGCTGCCAGATAGGTCTGCCGCTCCTCGCAGCGCTGCTGAAGCCCCTGCTCCTCCGCTCCGGACACGCCGCAGCACAGTTCCGTCTCGCTGGGCGCGTACACCTGAATCGCAACGGCCAGCTCCGCGCGCACCAGCACCTTGCGAGGATTGACCGCCCTGGCGTCCACGCTGCACAGTCTGGGCGCCGCTATGATGCGTACATCCGTATGGATTCCGGGATGATCCACGCTGCATACGAAGGGGATTCGAACCTCGATATGGCGCGGGCCGTCCTCCCCGTCCGGCAGATAGAGCACCGTGGTCCGGATGCTGCCGCCGACCCGAAGATTGCCTTCGGACAAATCGCGGTTTTTCAGGCATACCTCCCCGTCCGCGTCCACGATTCGCAGAATGTCAGGGCAGGCATCCGGCACGATGCTCTCCAGCGTCTCCTCCTGTATCAATATCTGATCCAATACGGTCTGAAACCCGTTCAGACAGGTATGCTGCAACTCCATCTCCATATCAGTGTCCTCTCCTTGCTTTTATTCTGGATAGGACACTATATGTACAAGGTCTGCCGCATATGTCACTTGATCTTGAAGATCGCTTTCAAAATGCCCTGCAAGCATTTCGGGGATTTTACCACAACGACTTTCATGCAAAACAGCCTCCCTTCCCGTACTGGTTGTATTCCAGTGTACGCGAAAGGAGGCTGTTTGGTTCCTCGTTATTCCCACTCTTTGTATTCTTTTGCCTGCTCATAGAGCCGCACATAACTGGCGTGCCGGCTGGGGGCGATTTTTCCCTCCTCCAGCGCCTGAAGAACAGCGCAGCCCTTTTCCTTGATATGGGCGCAGCCCACAAAGCGGCACTGGTCCAGATAGGGCCGGAATTCCCGGAAGGTGGCGGCCAGCTCTTCTTTTTTGCGCAGCTCCCCCTGATCCACGTCGAAGGATGAGAAGCCCGGCGTATCCGCAACGATGGCCCCACCCTCCAGTTGGAACAATTCCACATGACGGGTCGTGTGGCGGCCGCGGCCCAGCTTTTCACTGACCTCTCCCACCTGGAGCTTGATGCCAGGCTGCAGAGCATTGAGCAGGCTGGACTTCCCAACGCCGCTATTCCCTGTAAAGGCAGATACCTTTCCAATCAAAAGCTCTCTCAGTTCTGAAACGCCTTCCCCGGTCTCTGCGCTCACCCGCAGAGTCGGGAATCCGGCGGAGTGGTAGATCTCGTACAGGCTGTCTGCCGGTTCCAGATCACACTTATTGATGCAGATAACCGGCTGACAGGCCCGACTCTCCGCGATGGAGGCCACCCGGTCGATGAGGAATGGATCGGTCACCGGAATCGCCCCGGAGGCCACCACGATCAGTTGGTCGATATTTGCTACGGCAGGCCGGTAAAATTCATTGGTCCTGGGGTAGATCTCATCCACCATTCCGCTCCCGTCCCCCAGACTGGTGATGCGGACCCGGTCCCCCACCAGGGGGGTCATGCGCTGATGGCGCAGTTTTCCGCGGGCACGGCAGGCGATGGGCTCACCGGCCTCGCCGGTCAGGACGTAATAAAACCCGCTGAGTGCCTTCAGAATCACTCCATCCATGCTGCGCTTATTCCGTAAAGGCCTGGTCATAGCTATCGACCAGCTGCCCATCGCAGTAGACTTCCACACGCTGTGTCCCGGAGCCGCTCACGGTGACCTCCAGCGTCCCGGTGGCAGCGCTGACCGACTTGTTATAAGCCTGTGAGCCGCCCACCAGGATACGTACCTGGACGTTCCCTTCATAGCCGGACAGATTTACGGTGACCGTCGCATTGCCCATGGTGGGGCCAACACTCTGCGAGGGCTCCTCGCCGCCCGGGTTGTTTGTCGTTCCGCTGTCAGAGGGACTTTCGGAAGCATCCGGATTGGCCGGACCGGTGCTGACCTGCACGTTGATGACCGTACCGGCCTCTACCTCCTGTCCGGCTCGGATGTCCTGGAACACAATCAGGTCCGCTTCGACCGTTTCGCTGGAGACCGACCTTGTCTCGCCCAGTACCAGGTTTGCCTCTTCCAGCATGCGCCGGGCGTTCTCCACGGTCTGTCCCTCCAGCAGCGGCACTGTGGTCGGCTCAGTCTCCTTGCCGATGCTCTCGTAAATCGTCACGGTCTGCCCCTCAGACAACTCCGAACCGGCCGCCGGATCGGTGCGCGTGACATAGCCTTCGTTGACGCTCTCCGAGTTTTCTTCCTCGACCTGAATCACCAGATTCAAGCCCTCGGACCGGCTTAGCGTTTCCAGGGTGTCCTGAGCCACGCGCGAATCTGCTCCTGTCAGCGTCGGCATGGTGGGCGTTCCCGTATCCGGACCGCCGCTGATGGTGACAGTAATGGTGGGCCGCTCTCCAGTCACGGTCGTGTTGGCCTCCGGGCTCTGATCCATTACTTTTCCGGCATCATATTCCTCGCTGAATACGGTATCGCCGGTCTCGATTCGGAACTCTGACATGATCGTATCGTCCGCATAGATCTCTTCCAGCGTCATGTCCAGCAGGTTGGGCACCACATGGCTGCTCGCCGGGCTGAACAGCGGACTGAAGAAAGAGTTCCACAGGAACGCGACGATCCCCGCCACGAACAGAATAATCACACCCACCGCAATCAGGGCCGGCGAAACACCGCGCCGCCGCCGCGGCTCCTCGTAGTCATATGGCTCTTCCTGGTAGGATTCCTCCCGTCTGCGCTGGACGGACTCGCCCTGACGCCGGCGGCGGATGCTGTCCTCGTTCTCGGCTGCACGGATATGTGCAGTAGAAACGATCTGCGTCGGCTCGCTCTCGTCCTCCATCTCGCGAAACTCGGCCGGCGTATATTCAAAGCTGATGTTGGGGTTTTTCCGGAACTCCTCCAAATCCGCCAGCATCTCGTCCGCCGAGGCATAGCGCTGGTCCACGTTGGGCGCCATTGCCTTGAGGGTGATCTCCTCCAGCGCCTCCGGAATATCAGGGTTGAGTTCCCGGGGCGGAATGGGAATGGAATTGATGTGCTGAATGGCCACGGAGACCGGCGTATCCCCCTCAAAGGGCAGCCGGCCGGTGATCATCTCGTACAGAACAACGCCCGCAGAATAGAGGTCGGATCGGCCGTCGATGCGGCTGCCGCGCGCCTGCTCAGGCGAAATATAGTGGACGGAGCCCAGGGCCTCCTGGGTCAGCGTGGACTGGGAGCCGCTGGTCAGCCGGGCAATTCCGAAGTCGGCCACCTTTACGCTGCCGTCCCGCAGCACCATGATATTGTGGGGCTTAATATCGCGGTGAATAATGCCGCGGCTGTGGGCATGGCCCAGGGCCCGGATAATCTGCGTGATAAAGTGCAGCGCCTCGCGCCAGTTCAGCGGCGTGCCCCGCTTCTGCATATACTGCTTCAGGGTGATGCCGTCGATCAGCTCCATGACAATATAATTCAAATCGTCTGAGCTGCTCACATCGTAGACCGCCACGATATTGGGGTGGGACAGCATGGCGACTGCCTGGGACTCATCGTGAAAGCGGCGGCGGAATTCCGCGTCCTCTGCCAGCTCCGGCTTCAGAATCTTCACCGCTACCAGCCGGTTGAGCCGGTGACAGCGGGCCTTATAGACTACGGCCATACCGCCGGTTCCGATCCGCTCCAGCAGCTCGTAGCGGTTATCGAGTAATTTACCTATGTATTGATCCATGGTAAATCTTCTCCTTCCTTACAGTTGGAACAGCACGGCCGTCACGTTGTCCGGCGCGCCGCGAATCAGGGCAATGTCCAGCAGTCTTTGACAACAGCTGTCCGGCGCCCCTCCGTGTATGACCTCGTAGAGCAGCTCCTGGTCGGATACCGTATTGCTCAGTCCATCCGAGCACAGCAGCAGAAAGCTGCCCGGCTGTCCCTCTACCGTATAGAGATCCGGCGTCACGCTGGGTTCCACCCCCAGCGCCCGGGTGATCAGATTCTTGCGGGGATGGCTGCGGGCCTGTTCCGGGGTGATGTCGCCCCGGGCCACCAGGTCCTCCACCAGGGAGTGGTCCCGGGTCACCTGCCGGATTTCCTCACCATCCGCCTGATAACAGCGGCTGTCTCCGATATTCAGCACCCAGACGTGGGCACCGTCAGACAGCGCGGCCACAAGGGTCGTCCCCATTCCATGGCAGGCCGAGTCCTCCCGGGACCGGCGGTAGACCACCTCGTTGGCCCGCTCCGCGGCATGAAGCAGCGCGTCCATGGGTTCTTGCGGCAGGCCTTCCGCACATTGGGCGGTCAGGTCTCCCACAAAGGTCTCCAGCGCGAGGGTGCTGGCCACATTGCCGGCCAAAGCGCCTCCCATGCCGTCGCAGACCACGCCGAGGCCCAGACCTTCCCGCAGGAAAACAGTCTGATAGGCGTCCTGATTCTCTTTTCGTACCGATCCGCGATCGGTGATGCCCCATAGGTTCATACCTGGATCGATCCTTTCAATGTTCCGATTTTTGCAGCATCTGTTTCCGGCGTAACTGGCCACAGGAGGCGTCAATGTCGCTGCCCAGGCGGCGTCGGACCGTGACGGTAATGCCGTGTCGCTCCAGACGCCGCTGAAACTCCCGCACCCGGCGGCTTGGCTTCAGGGGCGACTCGGCCACGTCATTGAGCGGAATCAAATTGACGTGCCCCGGCTGCCCCGCCAGTAGCTCCGCCAGGCGGTCCGCCTGCGCGTCGCTGTCGTTCACGCCGTCGATCATGGCGTACTCATAGGAGATTCGGCGGCCCGTGACCGCAAAATAATGCCGGCAGGTCTCCATCAAGCGCTCCACGCCCACGCTTCGATTGACCGGCATGATCTGCGAGCGTGTCGCGTCGTCCGGCGCGTGCAGCGAGACGCTTAGTGTTAATTGTAACCCAAGTTCCGCCAGTTTGTCAATTTGTTTCACTAGGCCGCAGGTGGACAGGGAGATGTGCCGCATCCCGATGTTCAGGCCTTTCGGATGATTGACCAACTGCAAAAAGCGGAGCACCTGCTCAAAATTGTCCAGCGGCTCGCCGATTCCCATCATAACGATATTGGATATCTCCAGCCCCGCGTCCTGCTGGGCAAACAGGACCTGATCCAAAATCTCAGATGCTGTCAAGTCCCGAACCTTTCCACCCAGTGTGGAGGCGCAGAACGCGCAGCCCATTCGGCATCCGACCTGGCAGGATACACAGACAGTATTGCCATGATGATAGCGCATCAAAACCGTTTCAATACAATTTCCGTCCGAAAGCCGCCAAAGATATTTGATGGTGCCGTCCAAAGCAGATTCCTGCTTGCGCTCCACGGTGGGCACGGTGATCCGGCAGGTCTCCGCCAGCTTGCCGCGCAGCTCTTTGGGCAGATTGGTCATTTCGTCAAAAGAGCGCACGCCCCGTTGGAGCCATTGGAACAGCTGCTCCGCACGAAACGCCGGCTGGCCCAGGTCCTTCAGCAGCCCTTTCAGCTCCTCCGGCAGCATGGATTTGATATCAATCATGCGTGTCTCTCCTTAACTTCGCAAAAAAGAAGCCATCCGTGCCATGCCGGTGGGGCCACAGGGTGACCATCCCGTCGGCACAGGCCCCTACTGGCCCGGGCAGTGTAAAGTCCTCCGGAGTAAATTCCGGATGATCCGCCAAAAATGCCTGCACGACTTCCTCATTTTCCCGGGCCAACAGCGTACAGGTCGAATAGAGCAGCACGCCGCCCGGTTTGACGTAGGCGCCGGCCTGCTCCAAAATCGACCGCTGGACGCCCGGCAACTGTTCCAGCGGCTTGGGGTCCTTATAGCGGATATCCGGCTTTTTCCGGATGATTCCCAGGCCGGAGCAGGGTACGTCGGTCAAAACCACGTCAAAGCTCTTCTCCCACTCTTTGACGTGCGCCCGAGCATTTTGTTCCCGCGCCGTGATGCAGGACAGACCCATGCGGTCGCGGCCGGCCTCAATCAGGCCAATCTTGTGGGGATGGATGTCGCAGGCCAGAATAGAGCCCCGTCCCTCCATCTGAATCGCGGCGGCAAAGCTCTTTCCACCCGGCGCGGCACAGCAGTCCAGAACCCGCTGGCCAGGCGCGGCGCCGGAGGCCAGCACCGCCAGACGGGAAGCCGCGTCCTGAACATAGAACAGCCCCTCCTGATAGGCCGGGTCGTGCTCTAAATCCCCGCTTCCGGTAAGCAGCAGACAGCCTTCCAGCCAGGGATGGGGCTCCACCTGCATCCCGACAGCCGTCAGCCGGCTGGTCAGCTGCGCCGCATCCGTACGCAGTTGATTGACCTGTATGGTCGTCGGAGGCTGTTCGTTGTCCGCCCGCAGCAGCTGTTCTCCCTCCTCCGGGCCCAGTTCCGCGCAAAACAGCTCCACCAGCCAGCGCGGATGGCTGTATCGGAGGGAGAGCGTCTCCAGCTCGTCCGCGCCCTGGACCGGGGGCAGGTTCCCCTGTTCCCGCAGAAAAGCTCTGAGGATTCCGTTCACCAGGCCGGCAGACCGGGGGTTCCGGCTATACTGCCGGGCCAGAGACACGGATTCATAGACGGCCGCGCGCTCGGGCACTTTGTCCAGAAAAAGCAGCTGATACAGCGCGATTCGCAGGGCACACAGGACCTTCAGCTCCATCTTCTCCAGCTTTACCTTGCAGAAGGCCCGCACATAAAAATCCAGCAGGAGCCGGTTTTGCAGCACACCGAAGCACAAGCGCGTCGCCAGCGCGGCATCCCGGCGGTCCAGCCCGGCCTGGCGTATCGCTTTCTTCAAATATCCGTCTGACCAGGCGCCCTGGCGCTCGCAGGCCGCCAGAGTCACCAGCGCGACCTCCCGTGCCGTTGTCATGCCTTCTTCCTCCCCGTCCGTATCTTATGGGGCTTTGATGGAGTGACCCATGCAAAAGGCGGCTGCGGTCATCCGTTTCTTTCCATCCGGCTGGAGCTCCTTGATCTCCAGGACAGTCCCGCCGCCGCAGGCCAGCTTCAATCCTTTTTTATCCGCCTGAAGCACCGTCCCGGGGGCCTTGGCCGTGCGCTCGCCGCACACCGCCGACTCCCATACCTTGCAGCGCACGCCGTCCAGCTCCAGCACCGCCATGGGCCAGGGAATCAGGCCGCGCACCTGGTTGTGCAGCTCCTCCGCGGTCCGGCTCCAATCCATGGCAGACAGTGCGCGTGAGAGCATAGGGGCAAAGGTAGCCTGTTCGGCGTCCTGCGGTACCCGGGAAGCGGTCCCGGCGGCGATCTTCCCCACCGTCTCGACCAGGAGCTCCGCCCCCAGCGCCGCCAGGCGCGCATACAAAGACTGGGCATTTTCCTCCGGCGGAATGGGGGTGGCGGTCTGGGTGATCACATCGCCGGCGTCCAGTTCCTCCGCCATGTGCATGATGGTCACACCGGTCTCCCGCTCCCCCTGGAGAATCGCCCAGTTGATGGGCGCCGCCCCCCGATACTTCGGCAGCAGCGAGGAGTGGACGTTGATGCAGCCGAAGGCCGGAAATTCCAAGATCTCCTTGGGCAGAATCCGGCCGTAGGCGGCGACCACGATCAGCTCGGGCGCCAGCTCCTTCACCAAGTCCAGCGCCATGCCGTCCTTCAGCTTCAGCGGTTGATAGACCGGGATTTCATGTGTCACGGCAAATTCCTTTACAGGGGAGAACTGGAGCTTCATACCCCGGTTTTTCGGCTTATCCGGCTGGGTAAAGACCCCGCACAGCGTATGGCCGGCCTGATACAGCGCCTCCAGCGAAGGGACCGCGAATTCCGGGGTGCCCATGAACAGGATTCTCATGCGTCGCCGTCCTCCATGGCCTCCAGCTCCTCAAGGGTGTAAAGCCTGCCGTCCTCCACCTTCTCCACAAACAGGTGGCCGTCCAGATGCTCGGTCTCATGGCAGAAGCAGCGGGCCACCACATCGTGCCCGGATACTTCGAATACGTTGCCGTTCCGGTCCTGGGCCCGTACAGTTACAAAGGAGGGGCGCTTGACGTCTCCGTACATCCCGGGCACGCTCAGGCAGCCCTCCAGGCCCTCCTGTTCTCCTTCCTGATGGATGATGACGGGATTGACCAGCTCCAGCATCTCGTCCTTTTCATCCAGCACCACAATGACCCGCCGCAGGATTCCCACCTGGGGCGCAGCCAGTCCGACGCCGTTTGCCGCCGCCAGAGTCTCCTTCATATCGTCAATCAGAATATGCAGACGCTCGTCAAACTTTTCCACCGGACGGCAGACCTTCTGAAGCGTCGGGTCTCCCTGCGTCAAAATTCTTCGTAAAGCCATGGTTGTTTTCCTCCTATGATTGGTTTTGGGGGTCCAGGTCCGCATGGAGCGAGACTCCCCGATTTCGTTTATCGGTCTGGGCGGTGCGCACGATGTGTGCGATCAGCACCCGCATGGTTCGGTTGTTGGGTCCGGACAGCGTCAACCGGTAGCGGTAGCGCTGGTTGACCCGGACCACCGCCGCCGGGGACGGTCCCAGAAGCCGGCAGCCCAGCGGTTCATACTCCGGCTGCTTCAGCAGGGCGAGCAGAGCCGCCTTCAGTCGTTCACAGCAGCGGATGACCTCTTCCTCCTTCTGCCCGGTCGCGGTCAGGCGGAACAGACTGGTAAAGGGCGGATACCTGCGCAGCTGCCGTAATTGGATCTCCTCCTGGTAAAAGGAATCGTAGTCCTGCCGGGCCGCGCAGGTAATGACCTCATTGTCCGGCGTCCAGGTTTGAATCAGGGCTCTTCCCCGCTTACTGCCTCGTCCGGCCCGTCCAACGACCTGGGTCAGCAGCGAAAAGGTGCGCTCACCGGCCCGGTAGTCGTCCACATAGAGGGAGAGGTCCGCGGCAATTACTCCCACCAGAGTCACATTTTCAAAATCCAATCCCTTGGCTACCATCTGTGTCCCAACCAGAATGGGGATGTTCTGCCGCTGGAACCTGGAGAGCAGCTTTTCATGGGAGCGGCTTGCCGACACAGTATCGGTATCCATGCGCAGGATCTCCGTCCCCGGGAACAGTTCATGCAGCTCCTCCTCCACCTTCTGCGTTCCCGCCCCCACAAAGGTAAACAGTCCTCCGCATACGGGGCAGTCCCGGGGCAACGGCTCCGAATAGCCGCAGTAGTGGCACATCAGGCGATGGTTGGCCGAGTGATAGGTCAGGTGGACCGAGCAGTTCGGGCATTCCGGAACATAGCCGCATTCGCCGCAGGTGACCAGCTTACTGCTGCCCCGGCGGTTGAGGAAGAGAATACTCTGTTCCCCGCGCCGGATGTTTTCCTCCAGCGCCTGCCGCAGCGGAGCGCTGATGCTACCGCCGTTCCCCTGCCGGAGCTCCTCCTTCAAGTCCACGATCGTGACCTCCGGCAGCGCCCGTTGGTTGAACCGCTGGGTCAGGCGGAACAGATGATAGCGTCCGCTCTTGGCCTGATACATGGTCTCGACGCTTGGCGTCGCGGAGCCCAGCACCAGCAGCGCCTTAGAACGGACGCAGCGGTATTTTGCCACATCGCGGGCATGATAGCGCGGCACCTGTTCCGATTGATAGCTTCCCTCCTGCTCCTCGTCCAGAATAATGAGCCCCAGATCCGGCAAGGGGGCGAACACGGCGGAGCGCGTTCCAATGACCACCCGCGCCTCCCCGCGCTTGGCCCGTTTCCAGGCATCATAGCGCTCACCGGAGGACAAAGAGCTGTGAAATACCGCAATTTGATTCCCAAAATAGGAGGTGAAGCGGTGCATCAACTGGGGCGTCAGACCGATCTCCGGCACCAGCAGCAGGGCGGTCCTGCCCCGCTCCAGCACGGAGGAAATCAGCTTGAGATAGACCAGCGTCTTGCCGCTCCCGGTCACGCCGTACAGCAGCGCCGCCTGCGGCTCTCCTGTGGCGCTCAGCGCCGCCAGGCCCTGAAAAGCTGCCTCCTGCTCCGGGTTGAGGGTCAGCGGCGCCGGGGCGGTCCTCGGCGGAGTTGGCGGCGCCCGCAAAAGCTCCCGCTTCTCCAGGGTCAGGATTCCCTTCTTCTCCAGTGCACGGACTGTGGCCCGGGAAGCGCCGGTGAAGTAGCACAGCTCCTTGACGCTGGCGCTGCCCAGGCTGCACAGCAGCTGCGTGACCGCGAATTGGAGCCTGGCGCGCCCGCGGCCGGCCGACATCTTCGCCATGGCCTCCTCCGGTGTGACCGCCAAAACCGCAATCTGTTCGGTTTTGTCTCCGATCCCCCGGGAGGCGCTGGTCTCCAGGGCGATCACGCCCTGATCGGCCAGCTGTCGAATCGCCGGCTGTGGGTCCTTGGTCCCAAAGGCGGTGCGAATCTGCTCCATCTCCGCCCGTCCGCCGTTGGCATAGAGCAATTCTACGAGATGCCGCGCCCGCTCCGAGCGGCCAGCCGCAGCATAGGCCTGCTCCCGGTCCACTCCCTCAACCAAATACCAGCAGTCCTTCAGGGAAAACCAGAGCCCGGAGGGCAGCAGGACCCGGGCGGCCTCATAAACGGTGCAGAAGCATCGCTCCCGCAGCCAGAGGGCCAACTGGAGGCTGTCATGATCCAACACCGGCTCGTCATCCAGTACGGTCAGAATCGATTTCAGACGCCCGGCCGGCGGCTCGCCGGAGAGACTGAGCACTACGCCGTCCGTCCGGCGGTTGCCGGCGCCGAAGGGCACCAGTACGCGCATCCCCGGCGCCACACGCCCCCGCAGCTCCTCCGGGACGAGATAGTGGTAGGGCTGGTCGATGGCATAGGTGGCGGCCGCCAGGACTACCTGTGCAATATGTTGTTCCACGTCCCTCCCCCATCTCCATCCGGGACCGGAAAAGGCAAGCGCCGGTCGGAACCGTCACTTGCCTTTCGTTCCTGTTGTTCCTCAGCCTTCCAATGTGTCCATGCGGATGGTGCCATCCGCCACCTCGCGAATGGCAAGCGTCACCGGCTTGTCATCCAACGGCGTCTGGGTCGCTTCCGCCTCATTGGCAATCTCACGGGCGCGGTGCGCCACCACATTGACCAACAGATAGCGGCTATTGATGTGCTTGAGCAAATCTTTCATAGCGGGATACAATAACATTTGGTTACACTCCTTCAATGAGATGCAGTCTATTTTTTACCCGGCAGCTTTCTGCCGTCAGAATGGCCATGATCTCTTCGGCCGCCGCCGTTACGTTATCATTGACGACCAGATAATCATAGTTTGGAATCTCCTGATACTCCGCCCGCGCCGTTTGCAGCCGGCTGGCGATCACATCTTCATCATCGGTATTCCGATGGTGCAGACGGCGGGAGAGTTCCTCCAGAGAGGGCGGGATGATAAAGATGGACACCGCCTCCGGGCACTTGGCCTTGACCTTCGCCGCACCCTGAACCTCAATATCCAGCAGCACGTCGATGCCCTGCTCCAGCTTGTCCCGAATGACCTTTAGGGACGTGCCATAGTAGTTTCCCACATACTCCGCGTACTCCAGCAGTTCATCATTGGCGATCATACGCTCGAACTCCCGGCGGTCCACAAAGTTGTAATTCACGCCGTCCGCTTCTCCCACGCGGGGCTGCCGCGTGGTAAAGGAGACGGAAAAATGAATGTCCTGCCGTTCGCTTAACAGTTCCGCGATCACCGTGCTCTTTCCCACGCCTGACGGACCGGAGAGCACGATCAGTTCTCCCCGCGCTTTCTTTTTACTCTTCATCTTCCTCTTCCTCCATCCCGCTGGACCGGACCGCCTGTGTGGAAAAACGGGCGCCCACGGCCTCCGGAGGCAGGGCGGAAAGTACGATGTGTCCGCTGTCCATCACCAGCACAGCCTTGGTTTTTCGGCCAAAGGACGCGTCGATCAAGGTGCCGCGCTCTCTGGCCTCCTGGGTCATCCGCTTGATTGGGGCGGACTCCGGACTGACAATCGCCATCACCCGCTCCTCGGACACCAAATTTCCAAAGCCTATGTTGACCAGCTTCATCCACTCACCATCCTGCCTTCTGTTATTCGATATTCTGAACCTGTTCCCGAATCTTTTCGATTTCCGCTTTCAGGTCCACCACATCGCGGGCAATCGCAAGATCGTTGCACTTTGAACCGATCGTGTTCGCCTCCCGGTTAAATTCCTGAATGAGAAAATCCAACTTGCGGCCGACCGCGCCCTCCTGCGCCATCAGCTCCCGCAGCTGTGCGAGGTGGCTCCTCAGGCGCACCGTCTCCTCGTCCACAGCCACCTTGTCGGCAAAAATCGCCGCCTCGGTCAGCAGGCGGCTCTCCTCGATCTGGGTGTTTTGGAGCACCTCCGCCATTCTTGCCTCCAGCCGTGCCCGATACTCCCGCACGGTCTCCGGAGAACGCGCCTCGATTCGGGCCGTCAGAGCTTCTATGGTATCCGCACGGCGCAGAATATCCTCCGCCAGACGCTGGCCCTCCCGTTCCCGCATCGCGTTAAAGTCCGCCAGCGCCAGGTCCAGGACTTCCAGCAGATGGGCCGTGACGGTATCCGTATCCTCCGGTGCTTTTTCCGTCACGATCACATCGGGGAACCGGGCCAGAGCCGTCACCGTCAGGTCATCCTTTACTCCGTCCCCGCCAAACCGTTCCAGCAGGCTATGCAGGGCTCGGACATATCCCTCTGCCAGGCTCTCGTTGACGGAGACCAGAATGTCCGCCCCTGCCGTTGCATTGACAGTCACAAAAACATCCAGCTTTCCCCGAGCCACGCAGCTCTGGATTCGGCTTTTCATCGCGTCCTCGGCAAATAGATAGGTGCGCGGCATTTTGATGTTGGTATCCAGATAGCGGTTGTTGACCGCGCGCAATTCGATGGTAAGGGTCTGGGTCTCGTAGCTCTTTTCCCCCCGACCATAACCAGTCATACTTTTTATCAAGTTCAGGTCCATCCCTTTCAAATTAGAATCTGCGCGTCCATTTCCGCACCGCCCGGTCGATCCGGGCCAAATAGAGACAAATCAGCTTTGTCAAGCCAATATCATAGAGACAGAACACCACATTGGCCGCCAAATACAGCACCGGAAGTCCGTATTCAGTCAGGAAACTGGGCAGCGATTCCAGCATCAGCGCCCTCATCAGAAAGAGCAGAACCGTAAAGCTGAGATTAAAAAAACCTAGCTTCAGAATCCAGGCAATCACCCTGCGCGTCCGCTCTGAGAGCGCTTTCAGCATGGGATACAGTCCAAACAGCAACGTAAACAGCAGCGCACAAAACTTATCCGGCAGCAAAAGGAGCGCCAGCAGGCTGACGCCGCCCCAGCACCAAAAGCCGGCCGACGTCCCGATGGACGCCACCACCGCGCAGGGCCCCAGCCCGGCCACCGCAACCATGCCCCACATACCAGTCGGGACCATTGCCGCGCCAAACAAAAACACCAGCGAGACTGCGCCAAGCACCGCCGGATATGCCACTTGAATCTTGCCGCGCTTTCTCATCTCAGCAGCGCCCTCCGCCGCACAGACAGTTCAGGCACATCAGCCCGGTGCAAATATCGCAGGTATCGCAGCTCCCGTTCGCCATATTGTTTTGCCCATAGGCAAAACCGCCCTGCTGCATCATATTCGCCGCCTGCCGGTATTCCATGTTATTGGGTTCCATCTGACAGGCCAGATTGTAATTCTGACGCGCCTCATCCAGCCAGCCGCGGCGATAGGCAATGCTTCCAGCCAGGAAATAATATTCCGCATTCCGGGTGCCCGTCTGCTGAAGAAGCTGCTCCGCCTGGTCCAGATTCCCCATATTGATCAACTGCCGGATTCTAGCGTAGGACCCGCTTCCGGAGGTCTGCTGGCGGTATTGATAGCCGCCAGAGGAATATCCGCTGGAATAAGAGCCCGAGCTGCCTCCTGCCCGCATCTTGGTGATTGCGTCGTAGGCCTCATTGACCTCTTTCATTTTCTCCTCCGCCAAGTCGGCCAGAGGGTTGTTCTGGTAATTGTCCGGGTGATATTTACGTGCCAACTCACGATATGCCTTTTTGACCTCCTCGTCGCTGGCATTGGGGTCTACGCCGAGTACTTTATACGGATCGCTCATTTGTTATCTCCCTGTCTGTTTCTGTAACTCGCGCCATCGCCCGATCAAAACGGCTTCCTGTACCGTGGGCAGGCCGAGATATAATATATTTTCTACGATCGGAGACCATCCGCCCAGATCCAAGAGCTGAAAGGCCGAGATCGCCAACTTCACCGAATGACTCAGCGTCGTACGGACATAGTCGGCCTGCTCCTCCGGCCGGCCGTCAAACCGGGCCAACAGCGGATTGTATGCATTTCGCGCCCGGTCCTCTTCCAGATCATCCCAGGCATCCACCAAGTAGATCCAGCGGCCCAGATGGTACAGCAGCTGCTCCATGGCGCGCCGCCGCCCCTCATCCGGCTCCGGCGGCGCAGCCGCCTGCAGCAGACGCGCAAAGGTATCCGCCGTCTGGTCCATGGAGACGGAGCCTTCCTGTTCCAGCGCATGCAGCTGCGTCAGGCAGGCCGTGACCTGCCGGTCGAACTCCGGCTGCGCCTGCGCCGCCTTTCGGTAGGCCCGCTTCAGAAAACACGCAGCCAGCCGGGAAGGCAGCCCGGCAACCAGGCCCTTGTCCATACAGTCGTCTCGCAGCTTTTGCCAGGCCAGAATCATGCATTCATCCGCTGCAATCTCCAGGCCGGCATTGGCGACGCAGGGTCCTTTCTTCCTCAAGGGGTGGACGGGACAGCGACGCTGACAGACCGTTACGTTCTGTTCGGCGGGAGAAAATAGAATCGCCAGCAGCGTGAAATCATAGTTCAGCGTCATCCGAGCCCAAAAGCCGTACTTTGCCCCAATGGCGTGACACAGTCCGCAATAGGCCCCCTGATAGCGGTCCAGCTCTTTTACCTTCAGTTCATCCTTGAGTGGACGTACATATCCAAACATGGTTGGCGCTCACAAAATACCGACAATGGTGAACATATCCCGGCTTCTCTTTCGAGCGCGCCGGTCCACCACGATCATCATACCCAGAGACAGGAGAAAACAGACCGCACCTACCGCAGCCGCCGGACCCTGCCCGGCGCCCAAAGCGGCCGCCAGGAAAAAGCCCAGGAAAAACAGCCCGATCGGCAGCAGGTAGACCACCGCGGCAAATCCCAATACCTGCTTGGAGGAGGATTCCACCAGCACCCGGTCTCCCGTCCGCGCCCCCAGGGGATTCTGCGCCAGGGCTATCACCGGTCCGGTCCGGGTCAGTTCGCTGCATCCGCCGCCGCACTCCGCGCAGTTGTGCGCACAGGCGGACATACGCTGCACTTCGATCTCCGCCTTGTCTCCAATCAGCTTCCGAACCGTAGCTGTCTGTGTCATGGCCAAAATCCCCTCCTTTCAGCTAATCTGCTAATTTCTGGTCAGCCGGACTACCACTTGATAATCCGTAGAGCCGCCCAGCACGCCGGCGCCGCCTGTGCCGTCGAACTGCACATTGACTGGCACTGTGTATTGTCCGCTGGCCACATTGATGTTGCTCAGATCAATTGTCCCGCGGATATTGCTCTCCGTGGCCAGCTCCAGCGCACTCTCCGTCCCACGAACGGTCACGGCCATGGTCCGGGTCCGAATCTCCGCCGTGTATCCTTCTGGAATCGTCTCCTCAATAATGGTGAATTTTTCTCGCGGATCGATTTCAAAGGTCTTGGTACTCAGCCCTTCCACTGTGACAGTAACCGTCGCTTCGCTGATGCCGCCCTGAATCTGCAGACCGTCCGCCAGCGGAATCGGGGTGGTCCAGGTCTGGGTTCCGTTTACCCTTGCCAAGTCCACCGTGATCGTCAACTGCTGGAGCGACTCCAGATCCCCCGGATTCCCCAGGATGCTCACGGTAGAAGGCTCAATGCTCCAGCTTGTGACGTTTTCTTCCGTCGCGCCGCCGCCGGCAATGAACTCCGGCACCAGCGGGACCTCCACCTCTTTCAAAATCGGGAAGGTCACATCGACAGAGGTGGGTGAGCAGACCACGTCCAGATTCTCCAGCGGGAGATTGTCCGCGCCAATCAGCTGATAAGTCATGGCCGTCTCGACCGATTCCGAGAGGTTCTCACCCGAGAGGGTGACCAACGCATATTCCACCTGCTCCACCAGGTCCGCCTGTCCGCTGACAGTGATCGTGCTGGGATTGAATTCAAATTCGCCGCCCACGAAACCATCCGCAATGGCAGGCCCTTCGCCGCTCTGAATCAGCACACCGCGCACCGGCACCGAAACACTGGCATAGCGCTCCACCGTAAAAGACACGTTGATCGGGTCCCGCTCCACGATGGTGACCAGGCTGCTGGACACACCGCTGGGATAACCGACCTCATAGCCCATCGTGTAGGTCCCCGGCTCGGAGAGCTGCGATACGTCGATTGTCAGCGTAATGGTATTGGCATTCAGTCTGGGCAGAGTCGTCAGGGCCGCATTCACCGTGAGGTTGACCGTGGGCGTCTCGCCGGTCAGCATGAGTCCCCGCTCCTGGAGCACATCCGTCCCCAGAAATGTAACCGGAATATTCTCAATCGGCTTGTTCTGCGTCTCATCCTGGACCATGCTGACATAGAACCACAGGATAATCGCCAGAAAGATGGACAAGATGACATATAGGATTTTACTGTCCAGGATCTTTCTTCCCATCTGTCTTGTCTCCCTTTTTCTTAAATCGGCTGGTCAGCTTCACAGCAGGACCGGATTCATTTTCCTCTTCGACCAGCAATTCGTTGCGCAGCAGGCGTTCCAGCGTCTCCGCGGACAGATGCCGCTTCAGCATTCCGTTGATCGCCACGGAAATGGAACCGGTCTCCTCCGAAACAATGGCGACCACCGCGTCGGAATTCTCGCTGACGCCGATTCCCGCCCGGTGCCGCATTCCCAAATCGCGGCTCAGGTTCACGTTTCCGGAAAGCGGAAGCATACACCCGGCCCCCACGATTCGTCCGGCTCGCACGATCACGGCGCCGTCATGGAGCGGCGCCTTATTCCAAAATAGATTTTTCAGCAGTTCCGCATTCACCGCGCAGTCCAAGGCGGTCCCCGTCTTGATCACATCGTCCAGCAGGGTTTTTCGCTCAAAGACCATCAGCGCCCCGACCTTATCCCGGGACAACGAGGTATAGGCCTCCACTGTCTGCTGGATGGCGCTCTCCTCCTCCCCCTGCTTCACATCTGAGGTGAACATCTCCTTCAGCTTTCCGCTTCCGATTCGCTCCAGGAAGCGGCGCAGCTCCGGCTGGAAAATGATCAGCAACGCAATCAGCCCCAGCTGCATGGCCTGGGTCAGGATATAGTTGATGACCCGCAGATGGACCACATAGGAGATTGCCAGTGCAAAAAAGAGAATCAGGACTGCCTTCGCCACCTGCCCCGACCGGCTGCGGCGAATAAAGAGCAGAAGCCGATAAATCACGTAAGCCACGATGGCCACGTCAATGACGTCCCAGATCTCGATCAGCCTTACGGTTTGTTCGATTGTCTGAAGCAAGTTCAACAGCTGATCCATCATGTCCGTCTCTCCCGTTTGCTCCAAGTTCTTAAATCAGACTCAGATTACATCCTGCCTATCTTAGGTATTATACTGTATTGCCATGGAAATGGCAAGGGAAGCGACGGGAAAACTTCTTAAAATTCTATGAAGTTGATCCATACCGGTGGCCGTACATATCCCACTTTCATGCCGTTAAGGCGAAAAAAATGACGGCCAGAGCCGTCATTTTTTTCGCCTGTGCCAAATAGCCCGGGTCACGCGCAGAAACAGCTCGATCTCCCGGCTGGTGTTGAATGCCGACACGCTCACACGGATGGTCCCGGTCTTCAGCGTACCCGCCGTTTGGTGCGCCAGCGGCGCGCAGTGCAGACCGGCTCGTACTGCCACCCCCTGTTCCCCAAGCTGTTCGCCCAGCGCTTCGCAGTCCATGGTTTCCGGAACAAAGGAGCAGACTCCGCTTTGCCACTGGGGCCGCCCCGCTCCATAGACCCGGAATTCCGGCCAGCGGCGCAGGCCGTTCGCCGCCTTGGAAATCAGCTCCTGTTCGTGGGTCAGGATGGTTTCCGTTCCCCTGCGCCGAACATATCGGATTCCCTCCAAAAGCCCCGCGATTCCGGTCACATTGTGGGTTCCCGCTTCCAGCCGGTCGGGCAGAAACTCCGGCATCTCCTGCTGTAAGGATCGGCTGCCGGTCCCGCCTTCCACAAGCGGCTCCACCGCCTCGCTGCCGCACAGCAGCAGTCCGGTCCCCTGGGGGCCGTACAGCCCTTTGTGGCCCGGCATTGCGATAAAGTCCGCCTCCAGCAGGTCCTGATACACCGGCAGACAGCCCGCCGACTGGGAAGCGTCCAAAATCAGATGCTTTCCCCGCCGCCGGCACAGCTCGGCGATCTGATACACGGGCAGAATATAGCCGAATACATTGGACACATGGGTGCAGATCACGGTTGAGACCTCCGGGGTCATCATCCTGCGGAAGGCGTCCACCATCTGTTCCGGCTCAAACAGCGGCCCGTCGGCCACCTTGACCCGCACCTCCGGAATCGCGGCCAGCGGACGGGTGACCGCATTGTGCTCATACCCTGAGATCAGCACCGTGTCGCCGGGCCGCACCAGCGTCTTGATGGCGATGTTCAGCCCGTGGGTGGCGTTGCTGGTAAAGACCACGTGCTCCGGATTCTCCAGATGGAACAGCTCCGCCGCCTCCTGGCGGCAGCGGAAGGCGGTCTGGCCCGCCAGCATGGCCGGCCGGTGGCCGCCGCGTCCCGGGCTTGCCATACGCGTCAGGGCAAAGGACATGGCTTGGCGAACGGAATCCGGCTTCTGCATCGCGGTGGCGGCACTATCCAGGTAAATCATAAGAAAACCTCGTTGTAGGTGCCGTCTGCCGCAACAATATAGACCCGCTTCGGACTGAGACCCTCCCGCGTCAGCAGCGTGAGCGCAAGGGATAGATTGCGTTCGGAAACCTTGACCGCGTGACTGCAGCCTTCGCTGTCGATACTCTTCGGCGCGCGCAGGATGTGCGCGGTGATTCCAGCCCGCTCCAGCACGGCCGCCGTGCGTTGGGCATAGGTCAGCGAACGGCATATAATGAGATAATAGACCATAGCAAAACGCTCCTCTCAAACCATTGTATGTCTGAAAGGAGCGTTTGGACCCTATCAAGGTGAATCCTCAGGTTCCAGGAGCAGGGCCACGCAGTGGGCCGCGATTCCCTCCTCCCGTCCGGTAAAGCCGAGCCGTTCCTCGGTCGTGGCCTTTACATTGACGCGTTCCGGCAAAATTTCCAACGCCTGTGCCAGCCGTACCCGCATATCCGGCAGATAGGGCGCGAGCTTAGGCTTTTGCGCCAGCACGGTGGCGTCCAGATTCCCCACCCGGTAACCGGCCTCGTCCAGCCGCTGCCGGACCCGAACCAGCAGCTGGATGCTGTCCGCGCCTGCATACTGCGGATCGGTATCCGGAAACATCTGGCCGATGTCTCCCAACCCCGCCGCGCCGAGGAGAGCGTCCATCACCGCATGGGTCAGGACATCCGCGTCCGAATGCCCCAGCAGTCCCAGGGGGTGGGGGACCTCTACCCCGCCCAGAATCAGGCGGCGGCCCTCCACCAGCCGGTGTACGTCATAACCGTGTCCGATTCTCACAGCGCCGTACTCCTCCCTTCCAAAATCCCCCGGGCCAGAATCAGGTCCTCCGGGGTGGTCAGCTTCAGATTAAAAGGATCACCCGGGGTCAGCGCCACCCGCATCCCCAGCCGTTCCACGACGGAGCAGTCATCCGTGACCTCCGCCCCATCGTCCAGGGCCTTTTGGAGAGCAGCGCGAATCAGGCCCGCGTCAAAGACCTGCGGCGTCTGAACCGCCCGCAGCATGGTACGGTCCACCGTCCGCTCCACCAGCCCCTCCCGCACTTCCTTAACGGTATCGTTGATGGGAACTGCCGGCGCAGCAGCACCGCATTCTCCCGCCTTGCGGATGACCTGTTCGATCACATCCTGGGGCACAAACGGACGCGCGCCGTCATGAATGGCAATCAGCTCCAGGCCGCGGGAGAGCTCCAGCGTTCCGATGCGCACCGAGTGCAGGCGGCTGGCGCCTCCGGCCACTACCTTGCGCACCTTTTCAAATCCATAGTCCTGGCACAGCTGGGCCACCGGAACAATCAGGTCCTGGCGGGTCACCACCACGATCTCTGTGATCTGCGGTGCCAGCTCCAACGCGCGGACCGTATGCACGATGACCGGTTCCTCCTCCAAAGGAATCAGAATCTTATCCTCCCCCATGCGGGTAGAGCTTCCCGCCGCCACCACGACCGCGCCGCACCGCGGCTCTGCCGGTTTTTTCGTTCGCCGAAACCACGCCATTTGCGACGCCTCCTATCAAAAAAGGAGCCGTCTCCGGCTCCTTTCCGGTCTGGCCTTACTGGGCCAACGCCTTATTGACTCTGGCCTCCATGTCCTCGTAGCTTGCATTTTGGGACAGGACCAGTTCCGAAATCAAGATCTGTTTTGCATTGTGCAGCATTTTGCGCTCCCCGGTGGACAGCCCCCGTTCTCCGTCCCGCTGCATCAGCCCCTTGACCACCCGGGCCACCTCCAGCAGGTTGCCGCTTTTCAGCCGCATCATATTTTCCCGGTAGCGGCGGTTCCAGTTCTGTGTCATATCCACGTCGATCTTATCCAGCGCCGCCAACAGCGCGTCCGCCTGACTTGGGTCCACCACCGGCCGCACGCCGATCTCCTCCACATGGTCAATGGGGATCAGCACCATCATGCCGCCGGCCGGCAGCTTCATCGTATAGTAATCCCGGACCACGCCATTCAGCTTTTTCTGAACGATGGAATCAATGATTCCGGCTCCGTGCATCGGATGGACGATCTTATCCCCCACCTGGTACAACATCCCCACCTCCTGATTCATATGCATATTCTACCTTTTTAGTATATCCCTTTACCTAAGGTTTTGCAAGGGATTTCCGGTTTTCTTTCTGTAAAAAGGAAAAAACACTCCGTTTTCGGTTGAAAACGGAGTGTTTTGCATACACAAAATCAGGGCGTTCCCGCTTTATTCCTCGGTCTGCATCTCCGGGGCGACCTCCACCGACTCGCCATCGGCGGAAGCGACCACCTCATCTTCTCCCTCCACGGGCGCGTCCTGCTCGGCCAGCGCGCGGATGGACAGGGAGACCTTCTTGTTCTCCAGGTCAATGGCGGTGATCTTCACATCCACCATCTGGCCCTCGCTCACCACGTCGGAGACCTTGTCCACCCGATGGTCTGCCAGCTGGGAGATATGAATCAGGCCGTCCACGCCCGGGATGATCTCCGCAAAGGCGCCGAAGGTCATCAGCTTGACCACCTTCACCTGGGCCACGTCGCCCACATGGTAGGTCTCGATGAACTTGGTCCAGGGCTCCTGAGTGCGGTCCTTCATGCCCAGAGAGATCTTCTTCTTCTCAGGGTCAAAGGAGATCACATAGACCTCCACGGTATCGCCCACAGAGACGACCTCGGCGGGGTTCTTGATGCGGGACCAAGACAGCTCGGAGATGTGGACCATGCCGTCCACGCCGCCGATATCCACGAAGGCACCGTAGGAAGTCAGGGACTTCACCGTACCGGTGTACTTCTTGCCCACCTCGATGTTGGCCCAGACCTCGGCCGCCTTGGCAGCGCGCTCCTCGGCCTGCACCGCACGGATCGAGCCCACCACACGGCGGCGGGAGCGGTTGACCTCGGTAATCCGCAGCTGAACCTTCTGCTTGACCATCTCAGACAGGTCAGCACCGCGGGGCTGGCCACTCTGGGAGGCGGGGATGAACACCCGAATGCCCTTCACATTGGCCACGATGCCGCCCTTGTTGACCTCGGTGATCACACCCTCCATGGTGGTGTGGTTCTCCACGGCGGCCTCGACCTCTTCCCAGTTCTTAACGGTATCCAGGCGCTTCTTGGACAGGGTGACCACGCCCTCCACGTCATTGACGCGCATGACATAGGTCTCGATCTCGTCGCCCACCTTCACCAGGTCCTCCACCTTCACGGTGGGGTCGTCGGTCAGCTCGCTGATGGGTATGTACCCCGCGTGCTTAGTGCCCAGATCGACCTGAATCTCCGTCGGCGTGATGTTCACAACAACGCCGGTGACCTTCTCCCCTGTATGCAAAGTTTTGATCGATTTCTCCAGCAGGTCGGCAAAGGATTCCTCGATCTCCATGATTTCGTCGCTCATTTTGTCAAATACCTCCTTAATGATCCACCCCGGCGTGGACGCGCCGGCAGTGATTCCAACACGTCCGAACTTGGCAAACGCCGCTGAATCAAGCTCGTCCGCGCTCTCGATCTGAAGCACATAGGGACACAGCGCCTGACACAGCTGGGTCAGCCTTTTTGTGTTGGAACTTCTGCTATCGCCAATCACGATGATCCCGTCACAGTCCTGGGCAAGCGCCTGTGCCTCAGACTGCCGTTTTGCAGTAGCACTACATATTGTATCAAATATTTCGGAGTTTGTACACTCTTTTTTTGCTTTTTCCATGCATTTTTCCCAAACCGCTCTGGTCGAGGTGGTTTGGGAGACAAAGGTCAGCGGTTTTGTCCGCATTTCGGGGTGCTGAATCAGCCATTCCTCCAGAGAATCCGGGTCGGAAACCACCACGCTGTTCCGGCACCAGCCGGCAATGGCGGTCACCTCCGGGTGGGTCGGCGTGCCCACGATCACCGGGATTCGCCCCCGGGCCTCCGCTTCGGCGACGATTTTATGAATCTGGGATACGTTGGGACAGGTGGCGTCCAAAATCGTCGCGTTCTTGGCTTTCAGCGCCTCGTAGACCCATTGCGGCTCGCCGTGGGAACGGATGAGAACCGTCGCCCCCTCCGGCACCTCCTCCACGCTCTCCACGCAGACGGCCCCTTTGTTCCGCAGGGCGGCAATCACATGATCGTTGTGGATGATCGGGCCCAGCATGACCACCGGGCCGGCTTCCACCGCTTTCTCTGCCAGCTCTACCGCCCGCCGGACCCCGTAACAGAAGCCGGCGCTCTTCGCCTGAATCACCCTCATTGTGCCTGCTCCTTCAACGCATAGATTCGCGCCAACAGATCTTCGGCGATTCTCCGATAGTCCTCCGGCGTGGGCTTTTTCCCCTCGTAGGTGGGCTTATAGGGCTCGCCAAACACGAGGGTAATGGGCCGGAACCACTTCTTTTTGGTCGGAATGTAGACCGGCAAGATGGGAACGTCCGTGCGTGTGGCCAGCATAGCCGCACCGGTATGCGCCTCTCCCTCGCCGCCATCCCGGACACGCGTCCCTTCTGGAAACAACAGCAGCGGCTGGCCGGCCTTCAAGGTTTTCATGGCCTCTTTGATGGCGCCCACATCGGATTTTCCCCGTTCAACGCCAAAAATCCCTGCTTTTTTCAGAAGAAACCCAAGAATGGGAATGCGCAGCAACTCCGCCTTTGCCATAATGCGAAGCTGTGGCTTATGTCCAACCGCACACACCACATAGAGGGGATCGGACAAGGCGCTGTGATTTCCGCACAGCAGGACGCCGCCCTCCGGTAGGCGCTCCCGGCCGATGACCCTGCACGGATGAAAGATGCTGAAGATGAACCAGACGATGGGATACAGGACTGCATATAGTTTATTCATTGCGCCAGTTTCTCCTTGATCGTCTGGAGCAGAACATGGAAGCTCTTGTCCAACGTATTTCCGGTCGTGTCCACCAGAATGGCGTCCTCTGCCTGCCGCAGCGGAGCCGCCGCCCGGTTGGAGTCCTGTTCATCCCGCTCCTGAAGCTCCGCCAGAACCGTCGGATAGTCCACTGCCTGCCCCCGCGCCTGAAGCTCCTCATAGCGGCGGCGCGCCCGGTCCGAAGCCTCTGCGGTGAGAAACAGCTTTACCGTGGCGTTCGGCAGGACCTGCGTTCCGATGTCCCGACCGTCCATCACGACATCATAGCGCCGGGCCATGTCCCGCTGCATCTCCATCAGAAAAGCGCGGACCTCCGGGAAGGCGGATACACAGGAAGCATACCGTGACACCTCGTTCTCCCGAATCGCACCGGTCACATCTTCCCCATTGAGAATCATGTGCTGCAGTCCGTCGTCGCCGTACTTCAGTTCAATCCGGATCTCATTCAAGCGCTCGGCTACCTGTGCCTCATCCTTCGGGTCCACACCGCTGCGCTGGATATACAAGCCCACCGTCCGATAGATTGCACCCGTATCTACGTACAAATAGCCCAGCTCTTCTGCCAGCAGCTTGGCCAGGGTGGATTTCCCTGCTCCAGATGGTCCATCGATGGCGATACTCTTTCCACTCATTGCTCCTATCCTTCCTTTCCCGCTTGGCCGCGCAGAAACGCTGCCGCGCCGCGCCCCGCCGCCCATCCGGTGGCCCAGGCGATCTGCAAATTAAAGCCCCCGGTATAGGCGTCCACATCAATGAGCTCACCGGCCAGGAACAGGCCCTCCGCCTGCCGGGACGCCATGGTTTTGGGGTTGATCTCCGCCGTTTTGATTCCGCCGGAGGTCACGATGGCCTCCGCGATCGGTCTCGGCCCGGAAATCGGAATGGTAAATTGCTTGAGCTGCTCCAGCAGGGTCCGCCGCTGCTCCTTGCGCAGCGCATGTGCCCTGGTGTCCGCCGGAATGCCGCAGCGTTCCACCAGCACCCCGATCATGGACCGGGGCACCAGGCCGCTCAAGATCGTTCCGAATTGAGCATTGGGCTGGGCCTCCAGATCTCGAATCAGCCTGGCATCCAGCTTCTTTTCTTCCAGCGCCGGTTTCAGGTCGATCCAGACCGTGTAGCGCTCGGTCGCAAAGGCGCGCATGTGGGCGCTGGCGCTCAGAATCAGCGGCCCAGACAGGCCAAAATGGGTAAACAGCAGCTCGCCCTGGTCATCAAACACGGTCTTGCCTGCCGCCGTTTTCACTTTTACCCGGACATTTTTCAGCGCAAGGCCCTGCATCCTTTGACAGGCCGGGTCCTCCGATTCCAGTGGGACCAGCGACGGGGCAGGCGGTACGATGGTATGCCCCAGTTCCTCCGCCATCCGATAGCCGTCCCCAGTGGACCCGGTCAAAGGATAGGACACGCCTCCGGTCGCAAGGATAACTACTTTACAGGGAAACAGCCCCTGCTCCGTCTCGACACCGGTCACCGCGCCGCCCTGGGTCCGAATATGTGTGGCGCGGGCCTGGCGCAAGCAGATTCCTTCCCGCTGCAGCTGAACAAACAGCGCGTCAATAATATCCGCCGCTTTGTCAGATACCGGAAAGACCCGGTTTCCGCGCTCGACCTTGAGGGGAACGCCAAGCTGCCGGAAAAACTGCTCAGTTTTCTCTGGCGGGAATGCGTTCATCGAAGAATAAAGAAATTTTCCGTTTCGCGGGGTGTTGCGCAGAACCTCCTCCGCCGCACAGTGGTTGGTGACGTTGCACCTGCCCTTCCCCGTAATATAAAGCTTGCGCCCCACTTTGGCGTTGCGCTCCAGCAGCGTCACCCGTGCCCCCTCCCGGGCCGCGGAGAGCGCCGCCATCATACCGGCGGCTCCGCCGCCGATCACCACAATCGAATCCTGATCACTGGTCATCATATTCTACTTTCTCGTACACCTCATATTCGTCCCAGATGTGCTCCAGCTTGCTGAAGATCGCCGATACTTCCTCATTCTTCTTCCGGCCTACCGCGACGATCAGTGCATTGATGATGCTCAGGGGCGCGACCAGGGAATCCACGAAAGAGGCCATATCGCTCTTGGCGAAGAGCTTGTAGGAGGCGCTGTCCGCCAGCGGCGACAGCTCGCTGTCCGTGATGGCCACCACGGTGGCGCCCTGGTCCCTTGCGTATTCCATAGCCCGGACCGTCCGCGTGGAGTAGCGCGGGAAGCTGATTCCGATGACAACGTCCCCCTCCCGTACCCGGAGCAGCTGCTCAAACATCTCGCTGGCCAGCGTGGTCTGAACATGGCGCACATCTTCAAAAATCAGATTGAAATAAAACGAGAGAAAGCTGGACAGCGTGTTCGAGGACCGCACGCCCAGAATATAGATCCGCCGCGCCTTGACAATAGCGTCCACGGCAGCGCTGAAATCCTCCCGGTTGATCTCCTCCAGAGACATGCGGATCTTTTCGATGTCCGACTGGACCACCATCGACAAAATATCATGGTCGCCGATTCGGTCGTTGGACACCTCGATGCGCTGAATCGTGGTCAGCTTGCTTCGGATCATTTCCTGCAGGGTTTTCCGCATAGCGGGGTATCCATCGTAGCCCAGCTCCGCGGCAAACCGCACCACCGTGGACTCGCTCACATGGACCGTCTTTCCCAGTTTACTGGCCGTCATAAAGGCGGCTTTATCATAATTGTCCAGAATAAATTTCCCAATGAGCTTCTGTCCCTTGGAAAAAGTGGACATGTTGTTTCGAATCACAGCTAAAATATCACGGCTCATACGTACACGCTCCTGTTTTCTGCATCTTCTACACCCGCAGCGGGCAAATGGGGCCCCGGTTTTAAGGGCTTTTTCACGGCGGACAGGGCCATTCCCATCGCCGGACGACCGTCCGGTTTCCGCTCTGTTCATGCCGGACAGGCTGGCCCCTGCCCACAGCGGACTTGGACACAATACAGCCTCATCATAACCAGATTTCCAAGAAAATGCAAGAGGATTTTGCAAGAATTCATTTTTTTCTTGCGTTTTTCTCCCCGGTTCCCGTCAGAAGGCCCACTTCCTCCGGCGTCAGGAATCGCCAGGTCCCTACCGGAAGGTCTCCCAGCCGGAGCGCCCCCTCTCGGATTCGCTTGAGCCGCGTGACCCGCAGGCCAGCGGCCGCACACATGCGCCGTATCTGCCGGTTTTTCCCCTGATGAATCACAATGGACAGCAGACAGGGACCTTTTTGCTCCACCCGGTCGGTCCACATGCGTTCGCCCTCCAGCGTCATCGGGCGGCGCAGCTGCTCGATGGCTCCGGAGAGCTCCCCCTGCACCCAGACCAGATACTCCTTCTCGACCCTATGGCTGGGGTGCAGCAGCCGGTTGGTCAGGGCGCCGTCATCGGTCAGCAGCAGCAGACCCTCCGACTCCAAATCCAGCCTGCCCACCGGCCATACCCGTGCGCCGCAGCCGGATACCAGCTGCGCCACCGTCCTGCGCCCCTGCTCATCGGAAAGGGTACAGACATAGCCACGCGGCTTATTCAGCATCAGATATGTACGCGGCCGATCACGCCGGATGGGCTCCCCATCCAGCGTGATCATGTCCCGCTCCGGGTCCGCTTTCGCCCCCAGGCCCACAACGGTACCGTTTACGGCTACTCTGCCCTGTTCCAGATAAGACTCCGCTGTCCGGCGGGAACAGACGCCGCTGGCCGACAAGATTTTTTGCAGGCGTTCTTCCATCTCGTATGCATCCTTCCTGCGCTACGGGGCCGGCAGAGCCCCCAGGACCGTCTGAGCGGTCTGGCCAAAAATTCCTAAGATTCGTTCCAGCAGAGGCCGCCGGGTGAAGAGATTGCTGGACACCGTCTGCTGATAGACCAGATACGTTGTTCCGATCTTCCTCTCCCCCAAATAGAACGACAGCTGCCCTGCGATTCCGCCCCGGTCCACCGGCGCTTCGATCACTTCGGGCAGTTCCACCTGCGTGGTGATGGTCTCACCCTCCGCCAGCGGATAGGTGAGCGTGGCTGCCGGCGCCACCGCTACGAACCGGACCAGGCTGCCGGTGACCGGGAGCGTGCGGAAAGTCTCCTCCGCCCGGCAGAGCTCCTGCTGCTGATAGGCCGCAAAGCCGTATTCATAAAGCGCGATATGGTCCTCCCAGTCATTCCGGTCCGACAGCGTCACCGCGATCAGCCTCCGACCGTCCCGCTCCACGCAAGAGACCAGTGTGCGGCCTGCCAATTCCGTATATCCGGTTTTCAGGCCGACACAGCCCTCGCATAGGCTCAGCAGCTTGTTGTGGTTGGTAAAGGTCCGGCCCTCCAGGGTGATGGATTTGGTGGCCACGATCCGCGCAATGGTCTCATTTTCCATACAGGCAGCCGCGCACAGGGCCATGTCAAAGGCGGTGGAGTAATGCCCCTCATCATTGAGGCCGCTTGGATTGGCAAACCGGGACTGGGTCATGCCAAGCTGCTCCGCCCAGTCGTTCATCCAGCCCACAAAGGTCTCCAGGTCTCCCCCGCAGTAGCACGCTACCACCTGGGCCGCGTCGTTTCCGGACTCCAGGAGCATCCCATACAGCAGCGTTTCCAGGGTGAGCTGATCCCCCGCCGCCAGATAGATAGAGGAGCCCTCCGCCCCCGCCAGCCATTCCGCCTGAACGGTGACTACTTCTGAGAGGTCCGGTGTGGTCTCCACCGCCACCAAAGCGGTCATCAGCTTGGTGATGCTGGCAATCAGCCGCGGCTCGTGGGCATTTTTCTCGTAGAGGACCCGTCCGCTTGCCGCGTCCATCAAGACAGCAGAAGCGGCGGAGTTCTCCACTTCCGCCGCATCCGCGCAGACATTCATTCCAAGCAGAATCGTGCAGCAAAGCGCCGACGCCACCCAGTTTCGCATGCAACATCGCTCCTTCCGTGGTCCCGATGCTGCTAGTATGGACCTCAGAAGGCTTCGCTATCCTCGGTTTCCTTCTTTTTTTCCATAAAGTCTGTTACCTTGTCAAACATATCGGGGACCAGCTCCACCACCCGGTCCACCGTACTGGCCGCAGGCGGCGCCACAGGAAGCAGCCGGACATTGCCGCCCTTTACCACCAGAAAGGCCACCGGCGCAATGTTGACCCCCGCGCCGCTGCCGCCGCCGAAGGAGTTTTTCCCCTCCGGCTTCTGATTTTTGGTGGCCCAGTCGGTCCCGCCGGACGCAAAGCCGAAGGACAGCCGCGACACCGGGATCAGCGTAACGCCATCCTCCGTGTGGATGGGCTGGCCCACAATGGTATTCGCGTCCACCATTTCCCGAATTTTTTGCAGCGTTGTCGCCATCAGGTCGTTGATCGGATGATTGTTTTCACTCATCATGACGCCATTCCTTTCTGTTTGGATGTTCCTTCCCGCACCGCGCGGGTTTTGGTTTTCTGTCGAGACGCTCGCGTTTGCTCCGGACGGTTCGCCAGATAAACGCGCAGGGCTTTATACGCGTAAACAATACCAAACGCCACCGCCTGCCCCACGGTCATAGACAGGGAGGCATACAGGTACAGGCTCGGTTCCTGGGATTCAAAATCCACTGCAACGCCCACATCGTGCTCCCGGATGGTAAAATTATGGTCCAACAGCGGCCAAATCATACCCAGAATCGCATTCCCCGCACCAAATCCCATCGCCGTCCGGGCGGGATTGTCCGAAGCCCAAGTCAAATGGAGTACCAGCCGGTCTACCCGAATTTTCCGGAACAGGCTGCCGGCGGCCTCGCACGCCAGAGGCAGGAACTCCTTAAGGAGCCCAAGGCCTCCGCCTTTCTTTTCTCCTTCCGGTGACTCCGCCTGAACCGTTTTTGCCTTCTTTCGCTTCTTTTCCTTCTGCTTTGCCTTTTTGTCCCCGCCGGCGGCCGGATACAGCGTGATCTTCAGCCAGCCGATTCGTAACCGGAGCTGCAAGCCCTGGCTGGAATACTCTGCAATTCCTCCCACACGGAGCATCGCCAGCAAAAACAGGAGCACTCCAATCGTGAGCAGCACGATCCAGACCGTCACGGTGCTCCCTCCTGTTCCGCTGCCCCCGGCTCCGGGGCGGCCTCGCCCTCCTCCTGGTTCTCCCGCAGCTTCTCCAGCGCGGACTGCATCTCCAGCGTGATCTGTCCATCCTCCGGCGGCGTACTGGGCAGCTCCGGCAGCTCGTCCAGGGAGTTCAGGCCAAAGGTGCGCAGGAAATTCTTCGTCGTCCGGTAGAGAATGGGGCGACCCGGCACAGCCAGGCGGCCGCACTCCTCGATCAATTCCCGCTCCAGAAGCAGCCCCACGGTGTAAGAGCTGTCCACGCCCCGCACCTGGTCCACATAGGCCCGGGTCACTGGCTGGAAATAGGCGATGGTCGCCAGGACCTCCAGCGCCGGTTGGGACAATCGGGCCGGCTTGCGGCTCTCAAAAGTCTTGCGGATCACATCCGCGTGCTCCGGTGCCGAGCACATCTGCCAGCTGCTCTCCAGATGGACCAGACGTATTCCCCGGCGCTCATAGCGGTATTGATCGGCCAGGCGCTGGCAGACCGCATCAACGGTCTCCCGATCCTGTTCCAGGGCCAGACACAGCCGCTCCACACCGACCGGATCTCCGGCCGCGAAGAGGATGCCCTCGATGGCGGACTCCAATTCCTTTAATTCCATGGGCTCCCTCCTCAATACGCATCCACCGTGACCTCCAGCGGCTCCTCATTTCCTTCGTCCGTACAGGTCACAGTACAGTCCTCTGCCGTGCCCGCCAAGCGGATTCGGTTTGCTTTACACAGCTCCAGCACCGCCAAAAACGTCGCGACTACCTCCGACCGGCTCCGGCTGGTCCGGAACAGGGCGCGGAAGCGCGTCACGCCAAACTGAATCAGCCGCTCCACAATGGAACGCGCCTTCTCCGACACAGGATAGGGTTCCCGCCCCACGATTCCTTCAAACGCGGCCATCGGCGGCGGGAGTTTGTGGTCCGCCCGCTCCAGCACGGCGGCCATCGCCCGCCGCAAGTCCTCCCGGTCGTGGGCATAGCGATAGGTCTTGTCCACCGGAATGTGCTCCGGCACCTTTACGATCAGGTCCCGCCCGATCAGATAGCGCCGCCCCAGGTCCTCCGTCACGCTCTTGATCTTCGTGTAGCTCTCCTGCCGCTGCCGTTCCTCCAGCGAGGCCATGAGCAATTCCATCTCGCTCAGGGCCTCCTCGTCATGAATGGAGAGAAGCATCCGGCTTTTGATATAAACCAGGTGCGCCGCCATGGTGACAAACTCACTGGCGATCTCCAGGTTGAGTTCCTTCCTCCGATCCATCCACGCCAGATATTGGTCCAGCAGGGACGCGATCTGGATGTCCCGAATCTCCACTTTGTTTTTGCTCAGCAGATGGAGGATCAGATCCAGCGGACCGTCAAAATCCTGCCGTTCGTCCTCCTTGCCCTTTACCACTTTATCCAGATGAAACACCGGTGCGTCCAAACCACCCCTCCTCTCTTTGCCTGATGCGCTGGGTCATAAGTAGAAAAATGCAATCAGTTCATAGGGGAACCCGCTCAACCTGCACAGGGCCCACATCACATGCCCCATTAAAAAGTTCAAAACCGGAGTAAATACGCCCAGCACCGTCAGCCCGACCATCACAAGGGCGATCAGCCGCTCCCGGCGCAGGATGGCATAGCAGAGCTTATCCGGCAAAAAGGAGAGCAAAATCTTGGAGCCGTCCAGCGGCGGAACCGGAAGCAGATTAAACAGTCCCAGACCCAGGCTGAGTACGGCCAGATACATCAGCCCCAACAGCACGTAAAATGCGGCCGACGTATTGGGTCCCCACCGGTAAACCGCATGTCCAGCCAGAAGGGCCGCATAGGTCAACAGCACATTGGAGGCTGGACCGGCCAGGGCGGTGAGCGCCATATCCCGTTTGGGCTTGCGAAAATTCCGCAGGTCGATGGGCACCGGCTTCGCCCAGCCCACATGGGCCACGACCATCATCAGCAGGCCCATCAGGTCGATATGCTTGATGGGATTGAGGGTCAGCCGGCCGGCCCGCTTTGCGGTAGGATCACCCAGACGATAGGCCGCATACCCGTGCGAAAGCTCGTGCAGGGTAATGCAGAGGAGAGAGGCCGCCACGGAAAACAGAAAAATCAGCATTCTGATCCAATCTACATCCCGAATAAATTCGGACCAACTCGCCAAAGGGCTCACCCCGTTCTGCAAAATGTTTCATATTATCATAATGCGTACTGAACAAAGCCACAAGCCTTGAAAGCCTTAGCTTTCAAGGCCAAACGTCTTTGTTCAAGTGCAGGGTTTGGGCCGTTTATGCACAAAATCCTTGCACTGCTCACACAAGTGCCGCAGCGCTTGTGTGAGCGGACGCATTGTAACAATGTCTGAATTTGTGTGAAAACGACTGGGATCAGCTGTTTTCACACAAATTGCGCGGCAATACCGCGCAAATAAACCGCAAAGCAGTTTATTCAGCAGACATTATCATAGCATATAGCTCTCCAAAACACAAGAGGAAGGGCTGCCCGCTTCCGCCCCTCCTCCCTGTTGTATTCAGATCACGCGGCTGCGCAGAACGCCGATGCCTTCGATCTCGATCTCCACCGTATCGCCGGGCAGCATGGGACCGATTCCTGCCGGAGTGCCGGTGGCTACCACATCCCCTGGCTCCAGCGTCATGGCGGAGGTAATAAATGCGAGCAATTCCGGTACGGCGTGCAGGAACTGGCTGGTACGGCCGGACTGTCGGACCTCTCCATTCAGGCGGGTCTCCACCTTCAGGTCAGAGGGGTCCAGGTCGTCCACGACCCAGGGGCCCACCGGGCAAAAACCGTCCATTCCTTTTCCCCGGGTCCACTGGCCGTCCAGCCTCTGAATATCACGGGCTGTTACGTCGTTCAGGCAGGTGTAGCCCAGTACATAATCTGAAAAGTTTTCTTCCTTTACATCCTTGGCCCGTTTCTTGATGACGATTGCCAGCTCGCCCTCATAGTCCAGGCGCTGCACAAAATCCGGCGCATGGACCGGGCCGCCGGGGCGGTTCAGGGTGTTGGGCCCCTTCAGGAACAAAATCGGACGCTCCGGCGGTTCCCCACCCATCTCCCGGGCGTGCTCCGCATAGTTCTTGCCCACACAGACGATCTTCGTGGGCTGACAGGGCGCCAGCAGGGTACACTGCTCCAGCGCCAGGCTCTCCCCGTCATAGGAGATTGCCTCAAACGGCGGCTGGCGCAGGGTAAAGACCCGGTCCTCCTTGACCACGCCCCAAACCGCCTCGTCTCCACGTTCCAAGCGCACAAATTTCATGGTTTGCCATCCTCCACATGCCTTAAAATCACATCCAGCAGGTCCTGCCGTCCCTCGCCCCGCGCGGCGGAAAAGGGAATGACCGCCACGCTTTCAGGCAGCTCCAGGGTCTCCCGGATGCGCGCCAGATTCCCTTCGACCTCGCTCGCCTTTAATTTGTCCAGCTTATTGGCCACCACCACAAAGGGCTTTCCACTGGCCTTGAACCACTCCGTCATGGTGCAGTCGTCCGCGGTGGGCTTATGCCGGGCATCCACAATGGACACGCCCAGACTCATCAGCTCCGTATCAGCAAACCAGGCCTCAATCAGCCGGCCCCAGCGCTCCTTCTCCGCCTTGGATACCTTGGCGTAGCCATAGCCGGGCAGATCCACCAGGTAGAGCTTCTGGTCGATCAGAAAATAATTGATATGTGTCGTCTTTCCCGGCGCCGCGCCCACCTTTGCGAAATTTTTTCGGTTGAGCAGTCGGTTGATGACCGAGGATTTCCCCACATTGGAGCGGCCCGAAAACACGACCTGCGGCAGGCGGTCACGTGGGAAGTCCTTGGCCGCCACGGCAGAACGGACAAACTGCGCGTTATGCAGATTCAACGTCATCGGGTTTTCCCTCCTTTTATTGCCGCAGCCCCAGACCCGGCTTGCTCACCATTTCCGGTGGAATCGGAAGGGGCGCGGGTGCCTCCAGGGCCGCCGGGGCGTTGACCAGAGCATTGGCCAGGACCGTGTCCACCTGCTCCACGGGCAGGAACCGCAGGGCCGCGCGCACCGTCTGGTCGATCTCCTCCAGGTCCTTGAGGTTATCCCCGGGAATGATGACGGTCTTGATCCCGTTGCGCAGGGCCGCCATCGTCTTTTCCCGCAGGCCGCCGATGGGCAGCACCCGGCCGCGCAGGGTGACCTCACCGGTCATGGCGATGTCGCGGCGCACCGGCGTCCCGGTCAGGGCGGAGACCATGGCCGTGGTAATAGCGATGCCCGCAGACGGGCCGTCCTTTGGCACCGCACCCTCGGGAAAATGAACATGCAGGTCCTTGGTCTTATAGAAGTCCTCCGGAATCCCCAGCTGACGGGCACGGCTGCGGATGTAGGACAGAGCCGTCCGGGCGGACTCCTTCATCACGTCGCCCAGGTTTCCGGTCAGTTCCACCTTCCCGGTCCCCGGCACCACGTTGACCTCCACTTCCAGCAGTTCGCCGCCCACCTGGGTCCAGGCCAGGCCGTTTACGACACCCACCGGGTCGCTGTCCGGCAGCTTTTCTGGGTGATACTTCCGGACTCCCAGATACTGCTCCAGGCTTTCTTCTGTAATGTGTACAGACTTTACATCACTGTCCACAATAGCCATAGCGGTCTTCCGGCACACCGTGGCCAGCTGCCGTTCCAGAACGCGGACGCCCGATTCCCGGGTATAGCCGGTGATGATCTGCCGCAGCGCTCCGTCGCTGACTCTGCACTGAGCCCGCTTCAGGCCATGCCGTTTCAGCTCCTTGGGCAGCAGATGCCGCTTGGCGATCTCCAGCTTTTCCTCGTCGGTATAGCTGGCCAGTTCGATGACCTCCATCCGGTCCAGCAGCGGCCGGGGGATGGTCTCCGTCGTGTTGGCCGTGGTGATGAACATCACATCAGAGAGGTCAAAGGGGAGCTCCAGGAAATGGTCACGGAAGGTGGCGTTCTGTTCGCTGTCCAGTACCTCCAGCAGCGCGGAGGCGGGGTCGCCCCGCTGGTCGTTGCCCAGCTTGTCGATCTCGTCCAGCAGCATCAGGGGATTGGACGAGCCCGCCTGGCGGATGGCCGCGATAATGCGGCCCGGCATGGCTCCCACATAGGTCTTGCGGTGGCCGCGAATCTCGGCCTCGTCATGGATTCCGCCCAGCGAGATGCGGGCCAGCTTGCGGTTCATCGCCTTGGCGACCGACATCGCGATGGAGGTCTTTCCGACGCCGGGCGGTCCCACCAGGCAGATGATCTGCCCCTTCAGCTCAGGCGCCAGCTGCTTGACCGCCACAAACTCCAAAATGCGCTCCTTCACCTTTTCCAGGCCGAAGTGGTCCTTATCCAGCGCTTTGCGGACTGCGGACACACTGACCCGCTCCTTGGTCTTTTGCTTCCAAGGCAGCTCCAGGCAGGTATCCAGATAATTGCGGATCACCGCGCCTTCCGAGGAGCCAAAGGGCTGCTTTTCCAGGTGGGCGATCTCCTTGTTCAGCTTTTCCCGGACCTCGTCGGGCAGCGCCGCCTCCTCCACCTTCCGGCGGTACTCGGCGATCTCGCTGTCGCCTCCGTCGCCCTCGCCCAGCTCACGCTGAATCACCTTCAGCTGTTCCCGCAGGAAATAATCCCGCTGGCTGCTGACCAGCTGGTCGTGAACCTTGCTCTCCAGGTCTTCCTGAACCTGGAGAATATCCACCTCCCGCCGCAGGATGCGGCACAGGAGCTCCAGGCGGCGCACGGGCTGGAGCTGCTCCAGCAGCGCCTGCTTATCCTCCACCCGGAGCGGAATATTCTGGGCGATGTAGTCGGAGATATAGCCTGGATCGTCGCTGGAGAGCACCTTGAGGTAGATCTCCGGCGTCATTTTCGGGGAGAGCTCGGTATAGCGTTCAAAAATCTCGTAGGTCTGCCGAATCACCGCTTCGGTCCGGGAGGACCGCTTGGCGTTCACGGCCGGATTGGGCAGCTCCTCCACGGTCCCGATCAGATAAGGCTCCGTTTCGGTGATCTCCGTCAGGCGGCCCCGGGCCATGCCCTCCACCATGACCCGCACATTGTCGTCGGGCAGGCGGAGAATCTGGCGCACGCTGGCGATCGTGCCCACGGAATACAGGTCCTCCTGTTTGGGGGTCTCCACAGACAGGTCCTTCTGGGTCACCAGGAAAATCGTCTGAATTTCCGACATGGCCTGGTTCAGCGCTTTGATGGAGGCGTCCCGCCCCACGTCAAAGTGCAGTATCATACTGGGAAAAACCGTCAGTCCGCGCAGAGCCAATACCGGCATACGGACCGTAGAAACCGGTGTCAGTGTCATTGTGCGACACGCTCCTTTCTTGCAAAAACAGGGGCGGACCTGTCGGCCCGCCCCCATTCGAAATTACGATGCGTTCCCTCTGGGGCCGGATTTTCCGCCCTGCTGCGCCTGCAGGGACGCCGCGCCCAGCCGCGGACGTGCCGGGCGGTTCTCCTCCCGCTGAATTACGGGCTCGCCAGTGCCATTGACACAGTCGGCCGTGATCGTGACCTTGGCGATACTGGGATCGGAGGGGACCTCATACATAATACGGGTCATGACCTCCTCCAGAACAGCCCGGAGTCCCCGGGCCCCAATGCCGCGCTCCACCGCTTTTTTCGCCGCGGCCTTCAAGGCGTCCTCTTCAAATTCAAGCACGACGTTGTCGTATTCCAGCAGCTTCTTGTACTGCTTCACCAGCGCGTTCTTGGGCTCCGTCAGAATCTGCACCAACTGCTTCTCGTCCAAAGCCTTCAGGGCGGTGATCACCGGCAGGCGGCCCACCAGCTCCGGAATGATGCCGAATTTCAGCAGGTCGTGGGGCTGCACTTCCTTGAAAATATCGTCGGAACGCTTCTCTTCCTGGGTCTTGATCTCCGCGCCGAAGCCGATGACCTTGCGGTCCAGACGCTGTTCAATGATCTTGTCCAGACCATCAAAGGCTCCGCCGCAGATAAACAGAATGTTTTTAGTGTCGATCTGGATAAATTCCTGATGGGGGTGCTTGCGTCCGCCCTGGGGCGGAACATTGGCCACCGTGCCCTCCAGAATCTTCAGCAGAGCCTGCTGCACACCCTCGCCGGAGACATCCCGGGTGATCGAGGTATTCTCGCTCTTGCGGGCGATCTTGTCGATCTCATCCACATAGATGATGCCGCGCTCCGCCAGCTCGATGTCGTAGTCGGCAGCCTGGACCAGACGCAGCAGGATATTCTCCACGTCGTCGCCCACGTAACCGGCCTCGGTCAGCGTGGTGGCGTCGGCAATGGCGAAGGGCACCTTCAGGATGCGCGCCAGGGTCTGGGCGAACAGCGTCTTGCCGCAGCCTGTGGGGCCGACCATCAGGATATTGCTCTTCTGCAGCTCCACGCTGTCCCCGCCGCCGAAATAGATGCGCTTGTAGTGGTTATAAACGGCGACGGACAGGGCGACCTTCGCATCCTCCTGGCCGATGATATATTCGTCCAGAACTGTGCGAATCTCCTTCGGCGTGGGAATCACGTCCGGAATGTCGGGGGACATCGCCTCGTTGTGGTCGAAGTCCTCCTCCAGGATGTTGGTGCAAAGCTGGATGCACTCATTGCAGATATAGGCACCCGGGCCGGCAATGATGCGGTCCACCTGGTCCTGGTGCTTGCCGCAGAAGGAACAGCGAATGGATTTATTGTGATCGTCTTTTGCCATATTATGGGACCATCCTTTCCGATGGAAAACCTTCAAAGAGCGGAGACGGCGTCCGCCTCCGCTCTTGAAGCAGGTTCAAATCAGCGGTGATAAATCACCTTATCGACCAGCCCGAAGGCCTTGGCCTCTTCCGCAGACATGAAATTGTCGCGCTCGCAGGCCGCCGTCACTTCTTCGACGGATTTTCCGGTGTTGTCGGCCAGGATCTGGTTCATCCGTTTCTTGATGATCTCCAGCCGCTTCAGGTGGATCGCCATATCGGTGATCTGCCCCTGCGTTCCGGCCGAGGGCTGATGAATCATGATCTCCGCGTTGGGCAGCGCCAGACGCTTTCCCTTGGTGCCGGAGGACAGCAGGAACGCACCCATGCTGGCCGCCATACCGATGCAGATAGTGGACACGTCGCACTTGATATACTGCATGGTATCATAGATGGCCATGCCGTCTGTTACCGAGCCGCCGGGGCTGTTGATGTAAAATTGAATCTCCTTATCGGGGTCCTGTGCCTCCAGATACAAGAGCTGAGCCACGATCAAACTCGCCGTGGTCGCGTTGACCTCCTCGCCCAGAAATACGATACGGTCGTTGAGCAGGCGGGAAAAAATGTCGTAAGAACGCTCACCACGATTGGTCTGCTCAATAACATAAGGGACTAAACTCATGACTAACCTCTCCTATCAGCGTTGTTTCAGCACGCAATCACACACAGTTTACCCGCCCTCGAGAGGGAATATACCAAAAATTACGCCTCAGTCTCCTCGGTCTTCTTTTTGGTGGTCTTCTTGGCAGGCTTCTTCTCTTCGCCTTCGACCTCTTCCTCCGACTTCTTGGCCATCTTTTTGGTGGTCTTCTTGGCGGGCTTCTTCTCCTCGCCCTCGGTCTCTGCCTTCTTGGAGGTGGTCTTCTTGGCCGCCTTCTTGGGGGCCTCGCCCACCTTGGCGCTGCTGATGACCAGCTCATTGGCCTTCTTCAGCAGCAGGTCATGCTTCAGGTCCTCCATGGGGACAGCGGCCTTCACCTGGTCCGCCTCCATGTCGTACTCATCCGCCAGACGGGCGATCTCCGCGTCGCACTCCTCGTCGGTGACCTCCAGCTGCTCCGCCGCCACGACGGCCTCCAGCGCCAGGTCGGTCTGCACCTGCCGGCGCGCGCCCTCCATGGCCTGCTGCTTCATATCGTTCATGCTCAGGCCCATCATGGACAGGTAATCCTCGAACTTGATGCCCTGGCCCTGAATGCGCATGGAGTAATCCTCCAGCATCTTGTCCGCCTGATACTCCACCATGGCCTCGGGAATCTCGACCTCCATGTTGGCAATGAGCTGCTCCATGATGGCAGACTCAAACTCCCGCTTGGCCTGGGCCTCGCGGCGCTCCTTGAGCTTCTCGCCCAAATCCTTGCGCAGGTCGGCCAGGGTCTCAAACTCAGATACGTCCTTGGCGAACTCGTCATCCAGGACGGGCTTCTGGTGCTCCTTGACCTCGTGCAGCTTCACCTTGAAGGTGACCGCGGCGCCGGCCAGATCGGGGGTATAATCCTCCGGGAAGGTCAGGTTGATATCCTTCTCCTCGCCGGCCTTCATCCCGACGACCTGATCCTCAAAGCCGGGGACAAAGGAACCGGAGCCCAGCTCCAGGCTGTAATTCTCCGCCTTGCCGCCCTCAAAGGCCACGCCGTCCTTGAAGCCCTCGAAGTCGATGACGGCGGTGTCGCCGTTCTCCGCGGCGCGGTCCACAGACACCAGACGGGTGGCGCGGTCCACATAGGACTTCATCTCGCCGTCGATGTCCTCCTCGGTGATGTTCACCTCGGCCTTGGGCGCGGTCAGGCCCTTGTACTCGCCCAGCTTGACCTCGGGCTTTACCGTAACCAGAGCCTTAAAGGTGAAGCCGTCCTTGCCCACCTCGACGATTTCCAGCTTGGGATAGGCCACGGGCTCGATGCCCTCCTGCTTCAGGGCCTCGGTGTAAGCCGCAGGATAGGCCTCCTCCACCGCGTCCTCGTAGAACACCTCGGCGCCGTACATGGACTCGACGATCTTCCGGGGCGCTTTGCCCTTCCGGAATCCGGGGATGCTGATATTTTTCTTCTGCTTGTTGTAGACCTTGTTGATCGCCGCGTCAAACTCCGCGGCGCTCACCTCGATCACCAGCTCGATTGCGCTGTTTTCTTTGTTTTCCTTGCTCTTGACGTTCATCTGATTTCCTCCATTGACCGCCCGTCTTTCTGTGCGGCGGCCTCTTTTTGATAAATCCAAGCTATTTTACCAGATTGCTTGAAACATTTCCACTGTTTTTTTCATTATTCACAGATTATTTTCGGATAGAAGCGTAAATAGTCCGCCGAGACCAGCGAATAGCGCACGGTTCCATATGTGCCCTCCAGCGCCAGACGGTGGCTTCCGCCATGGAGATGCCCGTAGTAGCAGGCCGTGACTCCATACTGCTCCAGCAGCGCCAGGATCTCCGGGCAAGTATAACCCTGGTACAGAGGCGGATAGTGCAGAAAGCAGAGCTTTTCCCGTTCGTCCGCCGCCTTCAGCGAAGCTTCCAGCCGCATGACCTCCCGCCGGAACACCTTGGCCGACTGGGGCTTGGCGTTCTCTTCAAAAAACCAGCCTCTGGTGCCGCACAGCGCCAAATCCCCATAAAAATAGCAGTTATTATGCAGAATGTTCAGCGTGGTAAACCCGTTTTCCTGAAAAAAGGTGTTCATCTTATTAGCGGTCGTCCACCAGTAATCGTGATTTCCCTTCAGCAGGATCTTTCTGCCGGGCAGCGCGTCCAGAAAGGCAAAGTCCGCCCGCGCCTCTTCCAGCGACATGCCCCAGGACAGATCGCCGCAGAGCACCACCGTATCTTCCGGCTTGACGTGGGCAAAGCCCGCCCGTAACTTTTCCACATAGCCCTCCCAGCTGCCGCCGAATACATCCATGGGCTTGTCGGAGTTCAGGGAGAGGTGCGTGTCGCCGATTGCGTAGAGCGCCATCAGCGCAGCATCTCCAGGACCTGATCCACCATATGCTCCTTGGTCACGCAGCCGTTAAAGCGGATGGGCTTGTGCTTGAGCTCCGCCAGAGGCCGCGGGGCCTCCACGCCGGTGACCTGCGCCAGCTGGTCCAGCATTTCCGTACCCGGTCTCACGTCCGGCACGCCGATGGCCGGCAGCACGTTGTCGCAGAATTTGAAGGGGCTGGCCGTGGAGACGACAATCGTCGGTGTATCGTCTCCGGTCCGGGCGCGGTAGCCCTCCAGCACATGGAACGCCACCGCCGTATGCGGGTCGATCAGATATTGCTTTTCCTTCCACATCCGGCCGATCATAGCCGCCGTCTGCGTGTCGTCGCAGAAGCCCGCGGCAAAGTGGGTCTTCAATCCGGCCTGAATTTCCTCGCTGACCGTATAACGGCCGCTCTGGTTCAGCAGCTCCATGTAATTGCGAATCTCAGCGTCGTTTCCGCCGGACAGCTCAAAGAGCATCCGCTCCAAATTGGAGGAGATCAGAATATCCATGGAGGGCGACATGGTATTGTAGAAGGTCCGGTTCCGGTCGTAGGTCCCGGTATCCAGGAAATCGGTCAGCACGTTGTTCTGGTTGGAGGCGCAGATCAGCCGGCCGATGGGCACCCCCATCTTCTTGGCATAGTAGCCGGCCAGGATATTGCCGAAATTTCCGGTGGGCACGCAGACGTTGATCGGGTCGCCCAGCTGAATCACGCCCTGACGGAGCAGGTCGCAGTAGGCCGAAACATAGTACACGATCTGCGGCAGAACACGGCCCCAGTTGATGGAGTTGGCCGAGGACAGGAAATAGCCCCGCCCGGCCAGCTGCTCCCGCAGCGCCGTGTCGGAGAAGATTTTCTTCACGCCGGTCTGCGCATCGTCAAAGTTGCCCACCACGGAGCAGACGCCCACGTTCGCGCCCTCCTGGGTGTTCATCTGGAGCTGCTGGATGTCCGAAACGCCGTCCTTGGGATAAAAGACCAGGATGCGCGTCTGCTCCACGTCCTTGAAGCCCTCCAGCGCCGCCTTGCCCGTGTCCCCCGAAGTGGCCACCAGGATACAGACCGTCTTTTCCTCCTGATTTTTCTTCAGGGAGGCGGAGAGCAGCTGGGGCAGCATCTGCAGGGCCATGTCCTTGAACGCGCAGGTGGGGCCATGCCACAGTTCCAGACAATAGGTGGACCGGTCCACGCCGCGCACCGGCGCCACGTCCGGATGGTCAAATCTCTGGTAGGCGTTGGCCGCGTAACCCGCCAGCTCCTGGTCGGAAAACTCCTCCAGAAACAGCTTCATGATCGCCGCCGCCCGCTGCTGGTAGGGCATGTCCTTCAGGGTCTCCAGAGCGCCTTCCGCCAGGCGCGGGAACTGATTGGGGGTCAGAAGGCCTCCGTCCTCCGCCAGTCCCTGGGCGATCGCCTGGGCCGCGCTCAGCTTCGTCTCTTTGTTTCTTGTGCTTACATAGTACATACGTCGCTCACAACCCTCATTAAATTGTTATAGAAGACGTCTCGCACCACCGTCTCCCGGTAATTCAGCCGCAGCAGGCGCTCATAGAGCGCGCCGATGTCCGTGATCTGGGCCATCCCCGGAAACATCGTACATCCGTCCCAGTCGCCGCCGATAGCCACATTCCGCTCACCGCCCAGCGCCATGAAATGCTCGATGTGGGCTACCACCGTGTCCAGCGTGGGATTCCCGCCCAAAAACAGGCCGCACATATTCAGCCCTGCAACACCTTGGTTTTTTATTATCGCAGTAAATTGCTCATCCGTCAAGTTCCTCTTGTGGGAACAGACCGCCCGGGCGTTGGAATGGCTGGCGACAAAAGGCTTTCCGGCCTCTTCGGCCAGCTGCGCCACGTCCCAGAAGCCAGGGTCGGACAGATGGGACACGTCCACGATCATGCCAAGCGCCTGCATCCGGCGCACGAAGGCCCTGCCCTGCTCCGTCAATCCCTTTTCCGGACTCTCGTCATTGCTTCCGGAGAGGGCGTTTTCGTAGTTCCAGGTGAGGTTGACCATGCGCACACCCTTGCGCCAGGCATCCTCCAGCTTCTCCAGGTCGCAGTCCAAAATCTGGGCTCCCTCGACCGAGAGAAAGGCCGCGCAGCGGCCGTCCGCAAAGGCTGCCTCCGCCTCAGCCGCCGTCCGGCAGGGCCGGACCAGGTCGGAATTTTCCTCCATGGTCCGTCGGAACAGACCGTACTGCTCCAAAAACATCTGATGCAGAGACTTGCCGGGCCAGGTATCCGTGTCGGCAAATACGGCGAAAAACTGGGCATAGCGGCCAAAGCAGCCGTGGGCCCGCTCCAGATCCACATGGCCGCGATTGCGGCGCAGGGAGCCCCCCGCATAGTCCGGTGAGTGACGCTCGTAATTGCGCAGCAGCGTGTCGCAGTGTCCGTCAAACAAATTGATTGCTTCCATCCTTCCAACGCCCTCTTTCCTTGTTTTGCCCGGCCCGCTAAAAGGCGTTTTCCACATAAGTGATCACAGGCCGCTTTGTCTGTACGCCCTGGGGTGCGTACACCTCCGCCACGTCAAAGCGCGGCTGGAGCTGCGTGGGGTATTGCTGCAAATAATACTCCGCCGTGATACGCAGCCTGCGCTGCTTCCGCGCGTCTACAAACTCCCGGGCGGCCGCAAAGCGGTCGTTTCGGCGCAGCTTGACCTCGCAGAACACCAGATACTCCCGGTCCTCCGCGATCAGGTCGATCTCTCCAAACCGGCAGCGGAACCCGTGGGCCACCACGGTCCAGCCCTTCTCCCGCAGATCCTGCGCCACCTTCGCTTCGCCCCAGCGGCCCAGGAGCTTTGCCTCTTCCCCGCTCATAGGTTTTTCAAAAAGGTCCGGCGGTGGATGGGACAGGGGCCCAGCCGGCGCAGCGCCTCATAGTGCGCTTTGGTGGGATAGCCCTTGTGGCGGGCAAAGCCGTAGCCCGGATAGCGCGCGTCCATCTCCTTCATGTAGCGGTCCCGGCTCACCTTGGCCAGAATGGAGGCCGCCGCGATGCTGGCGCTGCGTCCGTCTCCCTTCACCACAGTCTCGTTGGGGCAGCGGATTCCGGTATTGCGGTTCCCGTCGATCAGCGCATACTCCGGGGCGGGGTCCAGGGCCTGGATCGCCCGGTCCATGGCCAGCATCCGGGCATTGAGGATATTGATCCGGTCGATCTCCCCCTCGTCCACCGACGCCACCGCCCAAGCCACCGCCTGCGCCTGAATCTGATCAAACAGCACCTCGCGCTTCCGTGGCGATACTTTTTTGGAGTCATTCAGGCCCTCCAGCTCCAGCCCGGGCGGCAAAATCACCGCCGCCGCATAGACCGCGCCAGCCAGTGGTCCGGCTCCCGCCTCGTCCGCTCCGCACACCAGCCCGATTCCACGGGCAAAACAGCTGCGTTCGATCTCCCAAAGGTCCATCGTTCCGTACTCCTTACTGCTCATCCGGCTCTTCCAGTGTAAAGGTTCCAAGCTTTCCGGCCCGGAATTCATCCAGCAGGATGCGCCCCATGCGCTCCGTGTCCGTCTCATTGCCGGGTTTCAGGAACCCCCGTTTGCGCGCGGCCCGCTCCAACAGCGCATAGCCGTACTCCAGCCCGACTTCCTCGCCGGTCCGGGGAGGCAGGTCCAGCTTATACCGCTGAATCAGCGCGTCGGGATAGGACTGGGCCAGTTCCTCCATCAGATGGCAGGCCAGCGTCTCCGTATCCATAATGTCATCCTTGACCGCGCCGGTATAGGCCAGGTGGAGCCCGGTCTGCTCGTCCTCAAAGCGAGGCCATAAAATGCCCGGCGTGTCCAGAAGGTCCAGCCCGCTGTCCACGGCCACCCACTGTTTGCCGCGGGTCACGCCGGGGCGGTCCCCCGCCTTGGCTGACTTCCGCCGGGCCACCTTATTGATGAAGGTGGACTTTCCTACGTTGGGGATTCCCACCACCATGGCCCGGATGGGCCGGCCTACTTGTCCCTTTTCGTTCCAGGCCGCCAGCTTTTCCTTCAGCGTCTCCCGAATCACGCCGGAAAACTGCGCCACGCCCTTTCCGGATTTGGCGTCGGTCTCCAGCACGGCGTGCCCCTGGCTCCGGAACCAGGCCGCCCAGCGGGCAGTCCCGGTCGGGTCCGCCTGATCCGCGCGATTGAGCACAATCAGCCGCGGCTTTCCGCCCACCAGCTCGTCGATGTCCGGATTGCGGCTGGAACGGGGAATCCGCGCGTCCAGGAGCTCCGCCACCAGGTCCACGAATTTCAGATCTTCCGCCATCTGCCGGCGGGTCTTGGTCATGTGCCCCGGGTACCATTGGATGTTCAAGGCTGCCGCCCCCTTTCCGTTTTGGTATGTGGTATGTTGGTATATCTGCTTTTTAGTATATCAAATCTCAGGTTCCTTGAACAGTGACAGGCATGCAAAAAAGGAGCGGCTTCCCGCTCCTCTTTTGATGAGTTTTGCAGTTTTACAGGCTCTCCTTGACCTTGGCAGCCTTGCCAACGCGGTCACGCAGATAGTAGAGCTTGGCGCGGCGGACCTTACCCTTCCGGACAGTCTCGATCTTCTCGACCGTGGGCGCATGAATGGGGAATACCTTCTCCACACCCACGCCGTAAGAGACGCGGCGGACGGTGATCGTCTCCTCAATGCCGCCATGCTTCTTGGCAATCACGGTGCCCTCGAACACCTGGATACGCTCACGGCTGCCTTCCTTTACCTTGATGTGCACGCGAACGGTGTCGCCCACATCAGCCGTAGGAGCGGTCTCCTTCTTGTACTTCTCGGTAAACTGCTTCATCAAATCCATGGATATTTCCTCCTATTTATAGGCGTTCATGCGTCGAATGGGTTCGCGCAGAGGACCACCCTTTCTTGAGACTATGGTATGATACCACAGCAGGAGGCAAAATGCAAGCATTTTTTCCTTATTGCGCCGCACTTTCCCATCTCCAGCTCCGAAACAGCCCGGCGGACAGCCACAGGGAGGTGATGAGCAGCGTCAGGTTGCCAAACTGCCGGCTCAGAACCAGGCCCGCGCCCAGGAGCAATCCGGCCGCAATGGCAGAGGTCAGACGCAGCGCCCGGTCGGCCAGGGCCCCGTCCAGCAGGCCGGTCAGCAGGAAATAGAGGCAGCGTCCGCCGTCCAGCGGCAGGATCGGCAGCAGGTTGAACAGTCCCTGCCCCAAACTCAGCCCGGCCAGAAGAAACAGCCGGCCCCGCATGGCCAGCCCGGCCAGAAACAGATTGGCCAGCGGCCCTGCCAGCGCGGCCAGACATTCGCGGCCGTAGGACAGGGGCAGCTCCGGGTCCAGGCTCAGTTCCGCCCCCACGACCGTCAGCCGGAGCCTGGAAATACGGCCGCCCAAGGCCCGGACGGCAATCAGATGGCCCAGCTCGTGGCACCCGCAGGCCAACAGTCCCCACCCCAGCAGATCCAGGCCCTCATCCAGATAGAATAAAATAGCCAGCAGCACCCAGAAGCCCGTCGTCACGGATACGCGCTTTTCCGGCTCCAATCAGTTGACCTCGATATAGAACAGTGGGTCCAGATAGATTCCGTCCTTTGTCAGGGCGAAATGCAGGTGGGGCCCGGTGGCGTTGCCCGTCTCCCCCACCAGTGCCACGGTCTCCCCCGCCTGGACGCTCTCCCCGCCGGAGACCAGCAGCTGGCTGCAATGCGCGTAAAAGGTCTTTACCCCGTTGCCGTGGTCGATCTGCAAATACAGCCCACTTTCTTCGCTCTCCCCCGTGTATTCCACGGTGCCGGAGGAGAAGGCCAAAATTGGCGTCCCCGTCGGCGCGCCCAGGTCCACTCCCCGGTGGAAGGCATAGCTGCCCGAGACCGGATGATCCCGGTATCCGTAGTCAGAGGTCAGGGTGGCGGAGACCGGCGTGACCGTCGTCTCCAGCCCCAGGGTATAGAACTGCATGGAGACCGACGCAGGCAGCGCCTGGCCGTCCTCCGTATAGGCCTGGGCCACGGCCGTGACCACCTCCGGCTCCGCCCGCAGGGCCGATTGGATGGTCAATGTCTCGCCGCCCAGCATGATGGTCTTGGTCTCCGTATCAGGAGCAGCGGCAGTCGCCGCTGTTTCCGTCTCCGCGCCGCTCTGGACAGTCGCTGTCTGCGCGGGACTGGCCGTTGCCTCTTCCGCCGCGGCCTCTTCGCTTGCCGCCGGAGCAGGTTCCGCCAACTGACTCTGGTACCAGGCGTTGATCATGTCCTCCGGCTGGAGCAGCTGCTTCGCCAGCCGCTGGGAAAAAGCGGGGGCCTGCTGCCACATGGTGTCCACGACAGTTCCGTCATTTGTTCCGGAATCCGTTCCCTCGCCCGTCCCATTCTCCTCGGTCACGCGGCCGCCGGCAAACACCTCCACCCAGAGGTCCTCCAGCGTGTCCAGCACCGGCGCGCCCTCCGAGATGGCCTGGCCAAAGGCGGAGAACGCCGCCGGGAAGTCCGTGTCCTGCGCCAGCGTCTGTTGCCACTGGGACAGCTGGGCCGGAAAAATCCCACGGCCCAGAAAGACCAGCAGGAACAGGCCGATGCTGACCGCCAACTGAATCAGCCGCCGCTTTTCCTTTGGCGTCAGCGCATTTTTGTTTCCCCGCTTCCCGCGGGAGCCCGCCGCCGGAGCCCGCCGTTTCGTATAGGTGCTGTCCATAAGCTGTCCTCCCGCACTTCAAATCCTGGTTCACAGTCTATGCGGATCGGAGGAAAAATATGAAACCGCGCGGAGAATTTTCCCCCGCGCGTCCCTTGAATCAGTCTATCCTACTTTTTTGGTTTGTCCTGTACAGGCTTTCTCCTTCACAGTTTTTTGCCCACCGCATAGACTGTACCGGAGTCCTTTGACGGGAGGTGATTTCATGGAGCAAACGACGCCCATCTCCACGACCATGCGTGCGGTCGTGAAGCAGGTCCAGGCCTGCTGTCTGCTGGTATGCGACTGCATGACCGGCCAGGAGGTCCTGGTACACTCGCCGGACGCCTGTCATTTTTGTGTATGCGACCGGGTGTGTATCCATTACAGCGGGGCGATGACCCTGAGCCTTCCCCCGCAGATTACCGCGACCTGCATCACCAAGCTGTCCGCATCCGACTGCTGAACCGCTTTCAACCGGTGGAAGGTTATAATAACCTTCCACCGGTTTTTTCGGTCCGGTCTCAGCGCCTGGCACGCCTTCCGAGCCGGCCGGCGAACAGCAGCACGCCCGCCAGCAGCAACAGAAGCTGCACCGCCCAAACCGGCGCCGGGAGCGTAAACGCCGGGTCCAGCGTGCCGAGCGTCAGCGGGTAGTCGGTAAACAGGCGGCCGTTCCACACAGAGAGGGCCTGGGGCAGCTCCAGGCCCATCCATACAAAGGGGACGGGCAGCCACACATAGAGCAGCCAGGGGCGAATCTGCCCCAGCAGCCAACCGCTCCCCAGGGCAAAGACCAACGACGGGAGCAGCGTGACCAGGGCGGGGACCAGCAGAGTCCCCCACGCATACCAGTCAAAATACCAGCCGTAAAAAACCGCCGCTTCCGCCAGACAGACCAGCGTCAACAAGGCGATCCCCACCAGGGCCGCCGCGCAGCGGACCAGGGCATACCGCCGGGGCGGCGCCGGGGTGGCATCGGTGAGGACAGCCACCCGCCGGGCCTTGCCCGAGGTGAAGAAGGTCAGGAAAAACAGCGTCCCGATCCACAGCAGAGGTATCACCCGAGAGAGATAATCCCCAAAGCTCCAGGGAGAAAACGGCGCGGTGTGGGACACGCCCAGAATGGTCACGCCACGGAGCACCTGCCAGCCGTAGAACAGGAGCACCAGCAGAAGGCCAAAAAAGAATTTGTTCCACAGCAGGCGCTTACACTCGTATCGAAACACTTTAATCAAGGCTCAGATCCTCCTCCGTCAGCCCGCAGGCGTCCAAAAAGTCCTGATAGGTCAAATAGGGGTACGTGGGGTCCAATTCCCGGTTGAACAGGTCGTGAAGAATCTGGTCCATGGCCTCCTCGCCGCCCAGCAACTGCTCTGCCTTCAAAATCTTCAGCGGCATCTCGCTGTACTTCCGCACACTGGACAGGCTGTTGGAGGTACTTAGGCGTTCCGTCTCCGGCAGCATCGCCAGATACTCCGGATTGCGGACGTAGAAGTTCAAATAGTAGTCGTCCACCGCCTGCTGCCACTGGTCCACATAGTTTTTCTGTGCGTAGTCCTCGCCATAGAGTTCCTTGACAATACGGTAGGTGGTGTACACCGTCAGGCCCTCTGAGGACCAGGGGCTGTCCTCCTCCGGCGTGTCGAACATGTTGCCCAGGCCCCACCACTGATGGACCAGCTCGTGGATGAAGGTCTCGCCGGGGACGGCCCCCTTGTTGGTGTCCCCCAGATTGGCGACCGTGAAGTCCGCCTCATCCAGCAGGCTTGCGCCATTGGAAGCATAACCGCCGCCGGCCACCCGGCTTTGAATCAGTTTCAGGGTCTCCCCGGTCCCGAAGGACAGGGTCCCGTAGTGCTCGGTGCAGTAATCCACCACGACCTTCACCGCGTCCACCGCCCCGGCGGCCTCCATGACGGTCTGGTGCTTGCGGCCATAGTAAAACTCGATGGTCATGCCCCCGGCCTCAATGTCCTCCCGGACATAGTCCCCGGCATAGAGGATGCCGCCGGCGCCGTTGTGCTCATACCGCCAGGTGCGGGTACCGTCATCGTTCTCGGACAGGACCTCCGCCTCACTGGACCCGAAGGGAATGGCGATCATGGCCGCAGGCAGAGTGATCTCGATGGTAGCCGGATAGCCAGCCTCCCCGGGCATCACATTCATGACCCTGGGCGAGAGGCCGGAGTTCTCCAGGCAGAGATATTCGTCGCTCAGCTCCTTGCCGCCCTGCATGGTAGGCACGCTCTCCTGGGGAAATCCGCTGTACTCCATGGTCAGCTCCACCGCTTCCTCGGCGGGAATGGTGACCTCCAGCAGGGCCTCATTGTACTCCTGGTAGTCACTCACCGCAAAGGGTACGTCCGCACCGTTGGCCTGGACGTTGGAGACGGTGTATCCCGGGTTGATGCCAAAGAAGATGCTCTGCTCCTGACCGGATGTATTCTGGAACTGGTAGGAGGCCCGGCCTGTCACCGTGCCGGCCGAGGTGTCCGGGAACACCTGGGCGCTGCGGTGGACGAAGGTGATGCCCTCGGCATAGGGAAGCTCATAGAAGGACATCACCGTGAGATCCGGGTTGCTGTGGTCGATGAAGGGCTGGGCGGCGTAGGCGGTGCCGGAGCAGGCCAGCAGCACCAGAGCGATCACCGGGCGGTAAATTTGCCGCACGCTCCGGGCCAGGGAGCCGAACAGGCCCCTGCCGTACTGCCGGATGCAGAGATAGGACACGGTCCATACCCCGACCAGAGCCGCGAGCCAGGTGAGGCGCATCCAGGCCACGGACCGAAAAATCCGGAAGTTGGAAAAGTCGTCGGACAGGGCCCACACACAGGGGTTCAGCCAGCACAGCTGCCAGTTGCCCGCCCACACCGTCAGGCTCAGGGCCGCAAACACGGCAAACAGCACAATGGACAGATCCACCCGGCGGGTGATCTGATAGGCGGAGGCCGCCGCCAGGATGCCCAGGGGCAAAGCCAGCCCCAGGAGGAGCACATAGGCCAAACTATAATCCACACCGTCAAAAACCGAACCAATCAGCTCCACGCTGATGGGGAGCCACACCAGCATGGTGAGGGCGGCCGTCAGGACTGCGGCACACAGCAGAGCCAGCAGACGCACCAGAGCCATGGTCAGTGGGGACACTACCGCGTCGGTGAGGACATCCACACGGCTGCGGTTGGCCCGATCCAGTTCAAAGATGGCCAGCAGGCCGAACAGGATGGCGCCTACCATGCCGCCGGCCAGAGCGGGGTTAGCCAGGTACATGGTGAGCATGGTGCTGGAATCGGCAGACTTCAGCGCCAGTCCCGCTGCCGGAGAGACCGCCGTCAGCAGCACGACCAGCCAGGTCAGACGGCTCTGGAGCAGCCGCCCCAGTTCCAAAGGAAACAGTCGAAGGTTTTTCATTGCGCTGCCTCCCGGGAAATGAGGTACAGGTAGGCGTCCTCCAGCGAGGGCTCCTCCACCTGGACATAGGCGGGCAGGGTGTCCGCCACCGCCCGGCACCGGACGCCCCGGCTGGTATTGACCCGGGCGGTGATGTGGAGCCCGCTCTCCTGTTCCGCGTTCTCCTCCAGGAAGGCGCCCACATGGCCCTCCGCCGCGCGAATCAGCGCCGCCGGCGTCCCCGCAAAGAGGATGGCGCCGTGGTCGATCACCACCAGCTGGTCGCACACCGACTGCACGTCCTCGATGATGTGGGTGGACAGGAGCACCAGCCGGTCCTGGGCGGTGCGGGAGAAGAGATTGCGGAAGTGGATGCGCTCCTCCGGGTCCAGCCCCACTGTGGGCTCGTCCAAAATCAGGAACTGTGGGTCTCCCAGCAGCGCCTGGGCGATTCCCACCCGCTGGCGCTGGCCGCCGGAGAGGGTTCGAATCCTGGCCTTGGCTTTCTCCTCCAGATTGACCGCCCGGACGGCCTGCTGAATGGCGGCTTTGGGGCTTCGCACGCCCTTCAGGGCGGCCATGTAGTCCAAAAACTGCGTCACGGTAAGCTCGTCGAACAGGCCGAAGTCCTGGGGCAGATAGCCCAGTTTGGACTTCAGCTGCCGGTCCGTCTTGTCCAGGGGCTGTCCATCCACCAGGATGGAGCCAGAGGTGGGCAGAAGGGCCGCCACCAGCAGCTTCATCAGGGTGGACTTGCCCGCCCCGTTGGGGCCCAGCAGTCCGATCAGGCTGGGCGAGCGCAGCTCCAGGCTCAGATCCTTCAGCGCCTGTTTCCCGTTTGGGTAGGTCATGCTGACCTTTTGAATGTTGAGTTCCATGGCATCGGTATCCTTTCTGATTGGGATAGGAACAGGATACCAGGGCTGTATGGAGAGAATTTGGAGGTTTTGTGTGGTTTGTGTGGAGTGCGGATGATAAAAGAAACGGCCCGCCGCGGAATCTTGCTGTCCCGCAGCGGACCGTCTCTTTTTGTATCAATTTGAAGGGTACACACTGTCTTTGCTCCCTTATATAAACGCCCTTTACGAGGAGTTATTTCGGTTATCTTTTTATAAAACTTACGCTTCCTTTGGCCCTGTGACCTGTAACAGTAAATGTGTACGTATCGTCTTGAGAAATTGCGATTTCAAACTCAGAAGTAGGAACATCGCTTTCTGAATAGATAGACTCTCCCGCACTGTTTTCTACCTGAATGTCCACACTTCCATCCTCACTTACGATTGTTGTATCAATGACATCTCCCGTTTTCAAGGACATCTCTCTATGATCGGAAGTGTTTAAGATACTGTATTCCATAATAAATTGGGCATCATTTCCTGTGCTGCTGCCATTAAATGCAGCATTACCGCAAGCGCTTAGCAACATCAGAGAAAAGCATAATATACAAGCGAAACCTACTTTTTTCATAATTCACCTCATTGACATTGGCTTAATACAGAGATAGTGGTCCATCGGCTAGTGACTTTCTTAACTGTGGAGGCTCCATTTTATCATATCATATCCATAAAATCCATTATGGACCTCAATCAGAAAACCGCACCGTCGCCCGCACCCCATCCTGCGTATTCTCAATCGTACACTCAGCCTTATGCCGCTTCAAGATCGTCTTCACCAAATACAGCCCCAGGCCGCTGCCGCCGGTGCTGCGGTTGCGGGAGCCCTCCTCCCGGTAGAAGGCCTCGAACAGATGGGGCAGAGCCTCCCTGCTGATATGGGCTCCGGTGTTCTCCACGGTCAGCGCAGGCCGGTCTCCACACATTCCGGTCCAGATTCGGATGCGCGCGCCCTCCGGGGAGTAGTGGGCCGCATTGGAAAGCAGATTGTCCAGCACCTTGGCCAGCATGTCCCGTTCCCCCGTCACCCACAGCCCGGGGGTCAGCTGCGTCTCCAGATGCAGACCCCGCTGCTCCAGCAGTTCCAAATCCAGCCGAACCTGCTGCGCGGTCAGCTCTGACAGATCCACCCGCCCCCATTCTCCCCCGGCCTGGCTGCGCTCCATCCGGGAGATCTCCAAAATCTCCTGAATCAGGTTCTCCATCCGGGCGGCTACCTGGAGGGCACGCGCCAAATATTTGTCCCGGTTCTGATAGACGCCCACCCCGTCCAGCATCCCGGCAAGCTGTCCCTTCAAAATGGTCACCGGGGTCTTCAATTCGTGGGAAGCGGCGGAGAAAAAGGCCAGCCGCTGGCGCTCCAGCTCCCGCTCCTGCTCCACCTCGCCCCGCAGGGCCTCGTTGGCGGTCTTCAGCTGGGTCAGTGCGGCGGAGAGCTTCTGCGCCATCTGGTCCAGGCTGCGGCCCAGCTGGCCGATCTCATCCCGCCGGGTCTCGCCGCAGGACCATTGGAAATCCAGCTGCGCCATCTTCCCGGCAATTCCGCTCATACGCACAATGGGCCGGGTGATATAGCGGGAGTAGAAAAATGCACACAGCAAGGAAAAGGCCAGCAGCGCCAGCAAAAGCCAGGGAGCCATCTGTACCAGCGCCCGCACGGCCAGATTTTCTGCCTCGATCCGGGGCGTAACATAGAGGGTATAGTTCTCTTCTTGTCCAGCAAAGCGCACCTCGGCGGCGATGGTTGCCTGCTCTGACGTAGTAATGGTCATAGCGTCCTCGGATTCCACTGCCGTCGTCCCATAGCTGACGGCAGTGTCCCCCTCAGCGGTAGTGACGATCATATCCCCATCCTCATACACGGTCTGCACCGTCAGCTGCGCTCCGGTGTCTACCAGGCGGCCATCCGGCCCCACCAGCATAGCATTGGCCCCGGAGGAGAGAACAAACTCATCCAACAGCCCGCCGCAGTCCTCCGGCGTCTTGTCCGCCAGCTTCTCCACCAGAGCATCCACCTGCCCGGTAAGATCGTTGTTCACCACAGCCGTGTAGGTGCTGGGGGTCGCCCAGGCAATGAGGCCGAAGGTAATGGCCCCGGCAAAGAGCAGGATACCGGCCGTAATCAGAAAAATGCGGGCCGTCAGGCTCTCAGCGATTCTCTTTCGCCGCACGATACCCCACCCCTCTCACGGTCTCAATGTAATCTCCGCCCAGCTTGCGGCGCAGATTTTTGATGTGACTGTCCACCACTCGTTCGTCGCCGTAAAAGTCATACCCCCACAGCCTGGCCAGCAGGACCTCCCGGCTGAACACCCGTCCCGGATGGCGCAGGAAGGTCTCCAGTAATTCAAACTCACGGGCTGTCAAGTCCAACACCTGTTCACCCCTTCTGACCTCCACCGCATCCGGGTCCAGCGCCAAGTCCCGATAACGGATCGTCCGGCTTTCCGCTGCTCCGCCCGCCGTCCGCCGCAGCACGGCCACAATCTTTTTCAGCAGGACCGGCATGGAGAAGGGCTTGGTCACATAATCGTCGATCTCCAGGTCGAAGCCCCGCAGCTGCTCCGCCTCGCCGTCCAGCGCGGTCAGCATCAGTATGGGGACCTGCGACTCCCGGCGAATCACCTCGCACACGCCAAACCCGTCGATTTTCGGCAGCATCAGGTCCAGCAGAATAAGGTCAAAGCGCCCGGTCTGGAATCGCTCCAGCGCCTCCACGCCATCCCCCGCCAGAACCGTCTGATAGCCCGCGTCCCGGAGATATGCGTCCAGAAGCTCCTGGATGTCCGGTTCGTCCTCTACAATCAAAATACGCTGCATTCAAATCACCCTAGTTGGATAGTATAGCATGCCATTGTGAATTTTCTATGGAGAATTTCGCTTTCCCATGAATCCGGTATTTGGTTATTCCAATTTTGTATAAGTATTTTTTTATATTTCTCCGCAAAATGATTGACACAACTCATTTGTTTTGATAACATTATGGTAATAGTTGCCCCCTTCCGGGTGGTAGACTATGCATTTTGCTACATATGATTTAAGGAGGAACTAGGAATGGGCACACCCTTAGCTGATTATGTCAAGCTGCCGGAGTTGGATGAGTACAAGGAATGGTTCAAGGCGTTTGCCGACCTCTACCGGGAGGACGGCATCCTCCAGGTGACCTGGAAGACCAACGACGGCCCCATGCACCACAGCGGCATGTCCCATCGGGCCATGAGCCAGCTGACCCGCATTCTGTCCATGGACTGGAAGAATGAGATCATCATCTTCACCCACATTGGCCACAGCTGGATGACTGAGTCCGATCCCAACGGCTGGGAGACTTACTCCGAGCTGCCCACTCAGCGTTTCCAGCATCAGTATTTCGACGACACCAACCTGATCAAGAACATGGTGTTCGATCTGGATGTGCCTACCATCGGCGCGATTCCCGGCCCCGGCTTCCACTGGGATTCCGCGATGCTGTGCGATGTGACCATTGCCTCCGAGGATACCTGGATGGAGGTTCCCCACGCCCACGGCGGTCTGGTCCCCGGCGACGGCATGGGCCTGATGGCGCAGCACTACTTCGGCACCAAGCGCGGCAACTACTATATGATGACCGCCCGTCAGTGGACCGCGCAGCAGATGCTCGACTGGGGCATGGTGAGCGAAGTGGTGCCCAAGGATAAGGTCATGGACCGCGCGTGGGAGATCGCCCGCATGTGGAAGACCATGCCCTACGAGAACCGCACCATCATGTCCAACCTGGCCAAGCGCCCGCTGAAGAAGCTCTTTGTGGAGGACCTGAAGCTGCACACGGTTTCCGAGCAGTACGGCTCTCTGCTGCGCATCGCCGCCGGCGAGCTGGGCGACACCAATGCCGGTCAGCAGGACGAGAAGTACATCAGCCAGACCAACGACTGGCGTTACTGCCACGACTGGATGCAGCAGCCCCCCACCTGTGAGAGCTGGGCCGGCTTCCGCACCAAGCCCTTCGAGTGGTTCAAGGAAGTGGCCGAGGGCAAGGAGGTCAACCCCTTCGACGCCTCCAAGCCGGTTTCCCCCTATCGTCCCAAGAAGGCGGAGTAATAAGCCATCCCTTTGGGGGACTGTTGACAGATACGTCTGCTAAGATAAAAGGAGACACCTACATTTTGTAGGTGTCTCCTTTTTTGCTGTTAAAAAGGCCGCCTTGCGCGTAGCCGTCCGGCCCGCCCTCAGCGGCCGCGGTTACGGTTTGGAAGCGACTGCGCCCGCAGGCGTATTTCGAGGCTCACCGTCCGCGTCGCGGGCGGTACTCAGGACGATATAGAGCAGCTGGCTAAGCTTACGATCGACTTTGCAGTGAGCGTCATAACAGTTCTGTCATTTCTCTCATAAAAGCAGGGACATCCAAACCCTGCGGGCAATGTGCCGTGCATTGCCCGCAGCCGATGCAGGCAGAGGGGCGCCGCTCCTCCGGAAGCGCATTCAGACGGGTCAGCCGCCAAGAGGACATGGATTTTTCTCCCCCAGTTTTATATTCGTTATAAGCTGCAAGCAGGAACGGAATGTCAAGCGCCTGCGGACAGTCCGCACAGCAGTAACGACATCCGGTACAGGGAACCGCATAGAGACGGTGAATTATATCGCTGACCTCCCGTACCAGTACAATTTCATGCTCTGACAAAACCCTACTGTCTGAGAAAGTCCGGATATTGTCCTTCACTTGATTTAATTCCGACATTCCGCTCAGGATTACAGCAATTCCCGGTAGTGTCCGTAAAAATTGGAAAGCCCACGATGCTACAGTAGCCTTTGGTTTTGCGGGCAGCAGTATTTCACGCCCTGCGTCGGGCAGATTTGCCAGCATCCCGCCATGGGCCGGTTCCATTACCATGATAGGGATGTGATGTTCCCGGAGTATCTCATATTGTTCCTTTGCGGTCCCATGAAACCAGTCATAATAGTTCAACTGAATCTGTACAAAGTCCCAGGGACCCCGGCGAAGCATTTGCCTTAGTGCATCGGGAGACCCGTGGAAGGAGAAACCAAAATACTTGATCTTCCCCGACTTTTTCTGTTCTCGGAAATACTCAGGGGCGCCGAAGTCTAAGTAGTCAGTGATTAGCTTATCTGTTACGCCGTGCAGCAGATAGAAGTCAATATGATCCATCTGCAGCCGTTCCATCTGCCGCTCAAACTGCAATTTGTAGTCTGCTTCTGCCTGTACGTTAAATTTATCCGCCACATAGAAACTCTCCCTCGGATACTGTTTCAATGCTTTTCCGAGAAACACTTCCGATTGACCGCCGTGGTATATGTAGGCCGTGTCAAAATAGTTCACGCCATGGGAAATGCAGTAGTCGATCAGCTCCCCGGCCCGTACTGCGTCAATTGGCTTCGCAAATCCCGGCTCTGTCTGAGGCAGGCGCATTGCTCCCATACCCAACTGCGACAGCCGGATATTATCAAACTCGTTATATTGCATCGTTCCATTCATCCATTCCCTGATTGGTCGCTGTGCAGAGTTTTCGGCTATCACTAGTATAACTCTAAAAATCACTTTGGAGTCAAGTTTTTCTTGATAGGAAAAAACTTTTCAGATATACTGCTTCCAGGGAGGAGATGCACGACATAACTGATAGAATTAAAATGGCTCGTTATGCCGCGTCAGGTTCCTTCCATATAACCTCCACGAGTTTGCTGCCAATCCAGCCGGCCATGACGCCGATCGCAATACCAGCTAAAATGTCGGTTGGATAATGGACATACAGATAGAGCCGGGAAAACGAAATCAAGCCAGCCAGAATCAGGGATGGAATCCAGAACCTATTCCTGCTTGTATAGAGAGCGGCAACGGCGGCGAATGATGCGCCGGTATGACCGGATGGAAAGGAGAAATCATCTGGCCGGGCGATGAGAAGCTGGACAGCCGTATTTACATCACAGGGACGAATCCGCGCGACCAGAGGCTTCAGCACCAGATTACAGCAGATGACCTCCAGCACAAGCCCGGCCATCACTGCTACCCCGACCTTTCGATACTTTGGCATTAAAATGAGGATACCGGCAAGAATGATCCAGATCAAGCCGCTGTTACCCAGCGTGGTGATGGCCGGCATCAGCAGATCCATGATGGGATTGCGCAGATTTGCCTGTATCCAATCCAGAATGGTAAATTCAAAAGAGAGCATAGTGATCACCTGATTTCAGCGATGGTTTTTGAATCTTCCATAGACTTCAGGGACGCTCCGAAGAGGTTGTGGTTTGTCCTGCAGGAGAGAGCCTCCAGTAACCACAATGCCTTCTGTTTTCTCGAAACTGAAAAAGCGAATACATCTGCTTTGCAATAGGCAGCCCGGAGTTTTTTCTGGCCGATGTATCCTGCAAAGAACAGGGTGCTGGGGGACTGTGACATTTCCTATGGTCAGTGTACCGTTTCCGCTTAAACAAAAAGGAAACGAGAGTTAAACAGAGTATAAAAACTGTGGCAGGGAGCCCAGTTCCCTGCCACAGTTTTGTGTTCCTTCACCCCCCATAATAAGGCACCAACGTAAAAGGATTTCCATACTGGCCATAACTGCCGTATGTTCGTCCAGCCTGATTCTTGGTGCCCTGCTGTACCGATGTGCTGGGCTCGGGTTCGGCGCCCCATGTCACGATAATCTGCCTGGTCTGGCCGCCCCGCACAACGGTAAACTGAGCGGTATCTCCGGCGGCATAGGATTTCTTGGCTGCGGAGAGATCCGTCATGGACTGAATCGATGTCCCATCGACCTGCGTAATGATATCCCCCGCCTGCAGGCCGGCCGCTGCCGCCGCACCATTTGGGTCAACCGCATAGAGATACACGCCCTGTGCCAAGCCGGCCTGCTGCGCCATCTGTGCGTTGACCGTTCCGGCCGTCACCCCCAGATACGCCTTGTTGGTCACATATCCATTGTCGATGATGTCCTGAACCATAGCACGCACATCGTTGATGGGGATGGCGAATCCGATGCCCTCCACGATTTTTCCGTTACTGCTGGAGTACTTGGCGGAGACGATTCCCACCACCTCGCCGGATGTGTTGAGCAGCGGGCCGCCGGAGTTGCCGGGGTTGATGGATGTATCCGTTTGGATCATGTGGAAGGGAGTACCGGAGACGTTGATGGCCCGGTTGACGCTGGAGACCATCCCGCCGCTCATGGAAAAGGTCAGCTCGCCCAAGGGATTGCCGATGGCCAGCACCCGGTCTCCCACGTTCAGTGTGTCGCTGTCGCCCAGGGAGGCGCTCTGAAGACCGGATGCGGACACCTTCAAAACAGCGATGTCATAGTCCGGATCTCCGCCAATCACCTGGGCCTGAAAAACCTGCTCGCTGTATGTGGTCACCTCTACGGTGGAGGCCTTCTGCACCACATGGTAGTTAGTGAGGATATAGCCGTCACTGCTCAGGATGAATCCGGAGCCGCTGGAAGCGGCTTGCACCGGCTGACCGAAAATATTAATGCCTGCTTGCGAAGTGGTATTGATGGACACCACGCTGTTCACCGTCGCGGCATAGATTTCCGCGTCGCTTATGGTTTTCCCGCTGGTGGTAGTGTTCAGCACCACGGGTGTGACCGCAGTGCCTTGCAGACCGGCGAGGGAGCCGCCTCCCGACATGCTCCATACCGCACCGGCCCCGGCTCCGCCGCCCAGCAGGCAGCAGCACAGCGCCAGTACAGCTCCCCTCAAAAGAAATGGGTGCCGTTTCTGAACATGGGACTTGTCTGAAACAGGCGGCTCGTAGGGAACAAGCGCATGAGAAACATCGTGGTTGAACATATGGTTTTCCTGGTCGCGATACATTGCGATTCCTCCTGTATTTTCGATTTGAAAATGGGCGCATCGCTCTTTTCGAGTATCAGGATAGACCCGCTTGATGAGAGCTGCATGAAAGAAAGATGAGTTTTTCTCATTCTGACGAAACTCCTGGCTTCATGGGGAGGAATCGCACAAAACGGCCCGGCGGAAGAAATAGGGCGCAAGCGATTTATTCGCCTGTGACCAGTATCGATGTCAGCCTCGGGCTGCTGAGAATCACAGGTCTTAAAATTACAGGTACTTCCACTCTGCACACATAACCTCACTTCATAATGCTTAGGGATTTGAACTATGCGGCCCCTCTATCCATTTATGTAAGCCTGCGCATATGGGAACAGGGCCAGAGTTGATCCGGCCCTGTTTTTGAATTGCCTGTGATGATGCTCAGACCTTGCGCCCACTTTAATGTGGTCTCTCATGTTCACTCTTTACTGTGGGCAGCATAATGCGCGGCGGTTGGGCCACAACGGTGCAATGATCGGGAATATCCCGTGCTACCACAGCCCCTGCGCCTATCTTTACGCCTCGCCCCACCCGAATACCGCCCACCAAGACAGCTCCAGCGCCAATCCAGCAGTCCGGCCCGATATGAGGCGCTCTTCCGGCCACCTCGCCGATGGTAACATTTTGATAAATCCGGCAGTTTTCTCCGATTTCGGCATATTGAGAAATAAAGATTCCATGCAGGCCATGCGGAAGTGCCGGACGACTGCGAATGAGCGCACCCGGTCCGATGTATCCACCATGGCGGCGGGCACTTCTGAGAAGCAAAAAGCTTAACACTCCACGCCATATCCTCGTATCAGTTTTCCTCCGCAGGCGATAAAGCATCCAAAAGAAAGATAAGTGATCCCCTTTGGCTGCGTTGATCAAAGCATATCGCAGTTTCATAGCCCTACACTCCAATCATTTGTGCGCGTTCCCCTTTCCTGTCTTCTCCGATCAATCGGACGGGGAATACAGAAATCTCCAGAGCATTACAGCGCCCTCAGCACGGGTCACGGCCGCATTCGGTGCCAGTCGATTCCCGTCTTTCCCGCGCAGCAGGCCGGTCTCCACCGCCCAGCTGAGAGGTTCCCGACACCATGCCCCCACCTGCCGCCAGTCGGCATAAGTCCCGATGCCGCTGCCTGTCGCAGCGCTTGTCCCGGAATAAACCGCATAGCGGTACAGCATGGTCGCCAACTGCGCGCGGGTGATTCCGGCATCCGGCGCAAAGCGGCCGTCCGGCATACCGGATACCAGCCCCATGCTGGCTGCCCAAGAGACCGCGTCGTAATAGTCCGATGAGCGGGAAACATCCGGGAAGGCCGGCTCTGCACCTGCCGCGGGCATTCCAGCCAGGCGGTAAAGAGCCGTGACCACTTCTCGGCGGGTCAAGTTTCCGCCCGGCTCAAAACGGTTCCCAGGGCGGGCATCCAGCAGGCCGTGGGTCGATACGGTGTTGACTGCTCCCGCATACCATGAATTTTCCGGCACATCTGCATACCCCGCAGAGGGAAAACTGTCCGATACCGGGTCGGCTGTTGCGGCCAGGTCCCCACGGGCGGCATCTCCCCGGCGCAGGATCAGACTGTCATAGAGATAGGGAGCAGTGATCATCTGATCGGATCGTCCATCATACCGGAACATATAGGTGGAGAAGGTCATCGTGTCCCCATCCACATGGATCAGGGTGTAGGTCTGCTCATGGGTCTGGTCGGTATTGGTGCCCCACGGATTCTGGGCAGGAACTGCGGAATTCACATCCAGAAACCCATAATTGGGGGTCAGGGGATCGCCAGAGGAAACCCGGTAGTTCTGGGCCGCATACCACTTGACTGCACCGGATTCCCCGCCGGTCATGTAGAGAGGCGCCCCGGAGCCGGCGTGATAGGCATTGCGCACCACCGACAGATTGGCGTTGGCACCTGTCCCGGTCACAAATCCTCTGGTATAGACATGGTCATGTCCCTGTAACACCACATCCACCCCCAACTCCGCCAGCAGGGGCGACCAGAATTTGCGGGCGGAGATAATGCCGGCGTCCACAACGTGTGCGGCACCGGAATAGAGGGACTGATGGAATCCTACCAAAAGCCACTGGTCATTTGCTTTTGCCGCAGCCGCCTCCCGGCGCAGGAGGTCCGCCTGTGCCGCCCAGGTGTCTGCGTCATTCATATTCAGGACCACAAATTTCACGTTGCTGTAATCAAAGGAGTAGACAGCCGGGCCCACATCGCTGCCGGCAGAAGGGACGGTGATGTGGCCGCTGAAACTGTTGTTGTCATGGTTCCCCTGGGTGACAGCAAGCAGATGGTTCCCCAGAAAGGACTGGCCCGCAGAGGAATTGACACCGCCGCTTTGAAACAGTAATTCCCATTGCCGTTCCTTGCGGGAGGAATCTGTCAAATCGCCCGCAAGATAGGCAAAGGCCAGATCATCCCGCTTGTTCAGCAAAGAAAACAGGGCGCCTGTGGCCTTGGCGTCAGACGCAGATCCAATCTGCGGGTCGGCCAGAAAGGCAAACGTAAAGGCACCAGAGTCCGCAGGCGATTGAAACACGCCGGAATATGCGCCTGCGATCTCGTAGGTATAGGAACTGTCGGGAGCCAGGCCGTCCAGTTTGGCAGAATAGAGGTATTTTCCTGCCGAATCCGACCAGACAGGGGCAGCGGTATAGGTGGCACGCATTCCTTCCGGCCCTGTGACAGAAACCGCACCTTGTGCCGCATCCGGGGCGGAATAGGTCAGATAGACCGTGTCCGGTGTTTGCCCGATGTGTAAGTTGACCTGGCTGACGCCGCCTGCAGCAAAGCACGGGAGGATACAGAGCAGGCTCAAGAACACTCCCAGGAACAGAGCGGCGCTCCACCTGCCGACGCGAGCATTCATATCCCATCACACTCCTTATTCTGATGTGCCTATCATAGCGGTCAAAAATGAGAAACAGATGAAAAAAACTCATTTTACTCTCACGTGTCTCTCATTTCTGCGGCCTATGATGAAACCATCCAAAGCGAGTACACAGGAAATGGAGTGAAAAAAATGAATGTCTGTGCATTGATTCCTTCCTATGATCCGGATGAGCGGCTGATCTCCACCGTGGAAGATCTGCGGGCGGCAGGGTTTCATCACATCATCGTGGTGGATGACGGCAGCCGGCCGGACTGCCTGCCGTATTTTGAGGCATTGACCCCGCTGGGATGCGAAGTCATTCATTTGTCGCACAACAGCGGGAAAGGCGAGGCCCTGAAAATCGGTTTTTTGACTTTTCTTACCCAGGGATGGTCAGATGCTGGAGTCGTCACCGTGGATGGGGACGGACAACATAGCGGGCAGGATGCGCTCCGATGCGCCTATGAACTGCTCCGGCATCCCAATTCCCTGATTTTAGGGGGGCGGGACTTTTCCGGCTCCCAGGTGCCGGCCAAAAGCAAAAGCGGGAACCGCACGATGACCTTTCTTCTGAATCGTCTGTGCGGGATTCCGCTCCGGGACACCCAGACCGGGCTGCGGGCTATCCCGGCATCCTGCCTGGCGGCGTTTTCCGGCATTTCCGGGGGGCGGTACGAATATGAGACCAATATGCTCCTCTACTGCAAGCGCCACCACATCCCCATGGTGGAGATCCCCATTTCCACCATCTACATCGATGACAATGCCGGGTCGCACTACCACCCTGTGCTGGATTCTCTGCGCATCGGCCTGATCCTCTGCCGGTATTTCCTCACTTCCACAGCAAGTCTCCTGGCTGGACTGGTAGTCTTCGGATATTTTATGCTGTGTGCGTCTTTTGTACCGCTGCCTCCGCTGCCCTGGATCTGGCTGGGCCTGGTGTCTGCCTACTTGGTTTCCGGTCTTATCGGCTTCTCCGCCCATCACACGGATGCTTCCCAATCCGAAATCGACGCACAGCGGGAATCCACCCGTTATACTGCGGTGACAGCTCTGCAATGTTTCCTCAGCGGTCTGCTTTTAAGTATTCTGGATACCTTTTTTCCCGCGATTCCGCTGCTCTTGGCAAAAGCGGCGGCAGACTGCATCTTGTTCCCCTGCTTTTCCCGGCTCCAGGACCACATAGCGTTTTCTCAGGCACTTGCCGAGGTGAGACGAGTACCTGATTTAAAATAAATTTGGCGGCTCCTGGTTACCCGGGAGCCGCCCCTTTTTCAAATTCTTTTTCAGGAATTGTTATCCTCCGTTTATGAACTGTTTAAGGAATGACGGTATGCTTTCGTTGTAAAAGCCAATGGGAGGCGAAACAATATGGAACCCAATTCACCCTTTTCCGGTCTGACCGAGGCAGAGGCCGAGCGGCTGCGGGAAATGGGGGGCGGCAACACGCCGCCCCCGTCCATCACCAAGTCCACCCGTCAGATTATCCGGGAACATGTATGTACCCTGTTCAACCTGTTCAACGTCCTGATCGCTATTGCATTGGCCTTGGTGGGGGCGTGGTCCAACCTTCTGTTTATCCTGATCATCGCGCTGAACACCGTCATCGGAATCGTCCAGGAGCTCCACGCCAAGAAACTGGTGGAGCAGATCGCCGTGCTGACGGCCCCAAAGGCCCGCGTCCTGCGGGATGGTGAAATGCGGGAGCTTCCGGTGGAAGAACTGGTACTGGGGGACGTGATCTCCCTGGAAAGCGGAATGCAGATCCCCGCAGACGCTCTGATGCTGGAGGGCGAGATTGAGACGGACGAGTCCCTGCTCACCGGGGAATCCATCCCGGTGCGGAAAGCGCCGGGGGATGAGCTGTTCTCCGGGAGCGTGGTGGTCTCCGGGGCCTGCATGGCCCGGGTGGAGCGGGTGGGCGCGGATAATTACGCCACCCGCCTCACCCAGGAGGCCAAGGCCGCGGCGCCCAATCACTCAGAACTGCTGACCTCCATGCGGAAGGTGACTCGGTTCACCGGTTTTCTCATCCCACCACTGGGATTTCTCCTATTTTTGCAGGCATATCTCCTGCGGGGAACACCGCTGTTTGACGCGGTGACCACTACCGCCGCCGGCCTGCTGGGGATGCTCCCCAAGGGTCTGGTACTGCTGATCACCGTCAGTCTGGCGGTGGGAGTGGCCAAGCTGGCACGATCCCGGGTACTGGTACAGAATCTGTTCTCCCTGGAGAGCCTGGCCCATGTGGATGTCCTGTGCCTGGACAAGACGGGCACCCTCACCGAGGGGAATATGCAGGTAGAGCGGATGGTTCCGCTGGCGGAAACCCCTCCCATCCCTCTGGCGGAATGGATGGGGGCGTTCCTGGCCCACAGTGACGACAATAACGCTACCTTCCAGGCCATGCGGAGTTATTTTTCCAATGCGGACAATACGCTGGAACCGACGGTGAAGATCTCCTTCTCCTCCCAGAGGAAGTGGAGCGCCATAACTTTCCCAGAACTGGGTACGCTGGTGGTGGGCGCTCCCGAGCGAATGACTGGCACTGTGATCCCGGATGAGCTGCGCGCCGAGATCCAGCGGGGCAAGCGGGTTCTGTTCCTTGCCTGTACCATGGAGCCCGTCCAGCCAGATCATCCCCTGCCGGACATGACCGCCCTGGCCGCTCTGGTGCTCTCCGATCCCATCCGGTCCGGGGCGGCTGACACTCTGGCCTACTTTCGACGGGAGGGCGTCCATGTGAAGGTTATCTCCGGTGACCACCCGGCCGCCGCTGCGGCCGTGGCGGCTCAAGCCGGATTGGAGAATGCCTCTGCCTGGGTGGACATGAGCCAGGTGAACACCGAGGAGGGGCTGCGCCGTGCCGCCGCGAAATACACGGTGTTCGGCCGGGTTTCCCCGGAGCAGAAGCGGCAGCTGGTCCAGGCGTTTCAGGCTCAGGGTCATCGGGTCGCTATGACCGGGGACGGCGTGAACGATATTCTGGCTATGCGGAAGGCTGACTGCTCCATCGCCATGGCCCACGGCAGCGAGGCGGCACGGCAGGCGGCCCAGGTAGTGCTGCTGGATTCCGACTTTACGGCGCTGCCCCATATTCTTCTGGAGGGGTGCCGGGTGGTCAACAACATGACCCGGGTGGCGGGGGTATTCTTTGTCAAGACCGTCTACTCCATCCTGCTCTCCCTGTTCTGCGTGCTGACCAATCTCCCGTTCCCGCTCATTCCCATCCAGGTGACCCTGATTGACCTGTTCATCGAGGGCTATCCCGCCTTTTTCCAGTCCTTTGTTCCCGACGGTCGGAAGCTCACAGGACGATTCCTTCCCTCCGTGCTGCACCGCTCTCTGCCCAACGCCTTGGCTATTCTGATGGCATCAGCGGTTCTGTTACTGGGCGGCGGGGCCCTGGGACTTTCCGCCAGTCAGATTCCGCTGGCACTCTACTTGGTCATCGGTGCGGTGGAGGTTGAGGCCCTGCTGAAATCCTGCCTCCCGCTGACCCTCCTTCGAGCATTTCTGTTCCTCACTGCTTCCGCAGGATTCTTCGGTTCGGTCCTGCTGTTCCACTCCCTCCTGTCTCTGCCGCCCCTTCCTTCCGGGACGATCCCGGTGGTCCTGTTGGTGTCCGCTGTTTCGATCCTTGCGGAACGTCTATGTGCGTTCGGCCTGGGACACATCCCACGCCTGCGGGATATGGACGCAAACTATCTGGAGTCTCCCTGTTCCTAAACGGATAAAGTCCACCGGCCCGAAGTCATTCAAAAGACTTCGGGCCGGCTTTTTGCTCCTGTTTATGAGAAAAACTCATTTTGCTCTCACAGACGTCTCATGGAAGGCTGCTATACTGGGAGTCAGAAAAGGAGGTAACCACCGTGATCAAATCTCTCATTTCCCGATGCGCGACAGCCTGTAAATTCGCATCCAGCTCCCTGCTCAGTTTTGCGCTGGATTATTGCCTGTTCCTGTTGTTCTCCGCAGCAACCGGGAACTGGGCCTGGGGGCTCCTGCTCAGCAATATCGCCGCCCGCCTGATCAGCGCCTGCTTCAATTACACGCTCAACAAATATATGGTCTTTCACGGGGGTGGACGGGCCTCCCAGGACTTGCCCCAATATATGCTGCTGGCAACTGGGATTCTGATTGCCAACAGCGTACTGCTCCATGTTCTGACCGCACTGGGCCTGGTACCACCGATTGCCAAACTGATCACCGAGATGACCCTGTTTATAGTCAGTTTTTCCGTTCAGACGTTGGTGATCTTCCGCAAAAAGAAACCGGAAAAAGAGGAGGCACCCATCCATGTCCACGCATAAAAGCACCGCTATACCCGTTACCAAACATCGTCGGCCGATTGCCCTATTTCTGGCGGCGGATATTCTGGCCGCGGCCCTTTTGGTATTTGGCAATTACTACTTTCTGTACGAGGCGCCCATCCAGGGATTGGGCGGGACCTTCATGCCGCTCCCGCAGGTACAGAACAACATTCAGCCATCCTCGCACCAACAGATCACAGGCACCACGGGAGATGTCCCGGAACAGGCACAGCCCCTCAGCCTGCGGGAAAAATTTGCAGAGCGCTTTACCGACACCGTAGTGTCTACTGACACCACCTATTCCAGCCCCAACCTCTCTGTGGAGGTCACACAGCACATCCAGGGGCACGGGAACGACACAGTGACTTATTATGTGGCCGACGTCTATATGGCGGACCTCAGCTCCTTCCAGACGGAATTCGCAGGCGGGCAGTATAATGCCAGCGGCCAGCGGGAGCACCTGGATGACATGAGCCGCCGTGTCGGAGCGCTCCTGGCCATGAACGGAGATTCCTACTGCTTCAACCGGAATCACTGCAACGGTCTTCTGGTGCGCAATGGAACCGTATACCGTAACAACCCCACGACGCAGGACATCTGCGTGCTTTACCAAGACGGAACAATGGCTACCTACGGCTCGAATCAGTTTGACCCCAAGGCGGCGCTGGAGCAGGGAATCCTCCAGACCTGGATCTTCGGCCCCCGCCTGCTGGATGACAGCGGCAAGGCGCTGACCTCCTTTGACACCTGGGACTACATCAAAAAGACCCATCCCCGCACCGCACTGGGCTACTATGAGCCGGGACACTACTGCTTTGTGGTGGTGGACGGGCGGCAGGCAGGATATTCCAGAGGGATGAGCCTCCCGGAACTAGCAAAGGTTTTTGAGGATCTGGGCTGCACCGCAGCCTACAACATGGACGGAGGCCACACGGTCTTTATGACGCTGGAAGATCAGTACGTCAACCACTCCTATAAACCTTCCAAAACCATCTCAGACTGCATCTGTATCTGCGAACCTAAGGAGGAGACCACAGCATGAAAATCCGAATCATTCTTTCCAATCTGGTCATCATTCTCTCCCTTTGTTTTCTGACCTTTGCCGTTTTGGACTGGTACAACCCCATGATGAATTTTTCCGGCAATACGATCTCATCCAAACTTCTGCTGGTGTTCTGTGTAAGTGCCATTACGCTGGCAGTTCTGACACTCCTGTCCGAGAAACAGAAACCTGCGCAGCCTCCCGCTGTTCCGCATCACAATGGGCGTCGGAGACATTGATTTTCAATAAGCATAGAAGGCACTCAGTTCCGAGTGCCTTCTATGCTTATTATGTCATATTTGTATTGTAAACTGAGTGCCTTTCCCTGGTTCGCTCGCCACCTGGATTCTCCAGCCGTGGAGTTCCACGATCCACTTCACAATGGAGAGTCCCAGGCCTGAGCCGCTGCGGTCTCGGGCCTGATCTGCTCGGTAAAAGCGGTCGAAAACATGGGGAAGATCCTTTTCCCCGATCCCAATACCATCATCCTGAATCGTCAGGAGGGTGTGCCCGTCCTGCTCCAGCGCACGGACGGCGACCGTGCCGCCTGCCTTTCCATACTTGATCCCATTCTCCACTAAGTTCAGGAGCAGCTGGGTCATCAGGCTCTGATCAGCGGAAAGTATCATATCTGACGGCACTTGCTCCACCAGGTTGATTTCACATGCCGCCGCTTCTTCTGTCAATTCAGCCAATACCTCGGACACCATATCCTGCAGAAAAATATCCTCCCGCTCCAAGCGGTATTTTCCCTCATACCCCCGGGTCAGGGCCAGCAGCTGGGCAATGATGCTCTGCATCCGCCGGCTCTCCAGAAGGATAGCCGATGCCTGCTCCTTCGTCTCCTGATTCGGCGCATGGGCGGTCAGGTTTTCCGCATAGGCCATGATGACGGAGACCGGGGTGCGCAGTTCGTGGGAGGCGTCCGAGGTGAACTGTTTCTCCCGCTGGAAGGACTCCTCCAGGCGCGCCAGCATTCCGTTGAAAGCCCCCGCCAGCCGTCCTACCTCGTCCCGGCTCTCGATCCCTGTGATCCGCTGGGACAGGTTTCCGGCCCCCAGAGATACTGCCGTTTCGGTAATGTGATCGATCGGACGCAGGGCCAGCTTGGCAAGAAAGTAACTGCCGAAGACCGCCAGAGCCAAGAAGGCGGGGACAGCCAGCAGCATCACCAGCTGGAGCTGATCCAGGGATCGCTCCACTGTGTTATTGGAGCGGGAAACCCGAATCTGTATCTTTTCTCCGCCCTCCAGTTCCAGTTCCTGGTCCAGGTAGAGCTGATCCCCTCTCCCATTGGACGCCAGATAAACTTCGTCCGGCTGAAAGGCGGGGGCTTCCGCCCAGGCATTTTCACTGGATACCACCCTGCCGCCCGATTCTGTGGTGAGCAGATACTGTGTTCCGGCAGGCAGATCCAAATCATTGAGGAGCCTCAAATCCCCATCCTCCCACTCGATATGGGAGGCCAGCTGGCCTGCCGCCGAGCGGAGATACGCCTCCTGATCCCGCCGCAGGGACCCCGCCATGGCTCCATACAAAATCGGCAGTGATACGGCCAGTAAAATCGCGGTAAGCAGTGTGTACCACAGCATGATTTTAATACGGATGGATACCTTACGCATCGCCGCACCTCATCACATACCCAAAGCCCCGGACGGTGTGGATCAGTTTGTTTGGGAAAGGCTTGTCCACCTTGTTGCGCAGATACCGAATGTACACGTCCACGATATTGGAATCATAGTCGAAATCAAAATTCCAGACATGGTCCGAGATTTGGGAGCGGGTCAGAATCTGTCCCTGATGGCGCAGCAGGTATTCCAGAAGCGCGTACTCCTTGGAGGTCAGCAGCAGTTTCTTCCCGCCCCGCTGCACCATTTTGCTGGCCGTATCCATGACCAGGTCATCCAGCTTCAGAATTGGGTTGCGCACCTCGCTCTGGCGGCGGAGCAGGGCCCGGACCCGGGCCAACAGTTCGTCAAAGGAAAATGGCTTTACCAAGTAATCATCCGCCCCGGCGTCCAGTCCGGCTACCCGGTCCTCGACGGAATCTTTGGCTGTGAGCAGCAGAACATTGGCGTGGTTCCCGCCGCCCCGCAGCCTGCGCAGCAGCGTCAGCCCGTCCATTTTGGGCAGCATCCAGTCCAGGACGATACAGTCATAATCTGCTGCCTCCGCATAGTCCAGCCCGTCCCTGCCGTCGAAACAGCAGTCCACAGAGTGTCCCTCTTCCGCCAGGCGTTTAGCAAGGATACCATTCAATGCCACATCATCTTCAATCACTAAAACACGCATACAGGTCCACCTCCTTGAGGATGTGCTTCCTATATTAACAGGTAAAAATGAGAATCCGGTGAAAAAATCTCATTTGATCCTCATGGTTCTCTCATTTCCAGACGGTATACTTAGTCCAGACTCAGAGATGAGCCAAATCACCGGACAAAGTTCCGGTTCCATCGAATGGAGGTATTTTTATGAACGATTTTAGACAAAAACTGTTATCCGTTGGTCTGAGCGCGGTTGTCCTTTTGGGGGCGTGTGTTCCCTTGACCGCTATGGCCGCACAAACGAATGCGCCGCAAGCACCGCAGTCCGTCTCATCTGCTCCTGTGAAAGCAGGTGCCGGTACGACGGACCAAGCGACTCAAGCACCGCAGCCCAACAGCGGCAATGGACAGGGCTCTGCTCCTGCGCCGACCGGGCAAGTTCAAATACAGACCGGGGATCCGGAAAGTGAGAACGACGCCGCCCAGCAGGCCAAACTGGCGGCCCAAGCCAAAGTCACGGAGGCAGAAGCCATTGCAGCTGTGCAGGCGGCCCATCCCGGCAGCACGGTGATCGTGAAGGAGCTGGACGGGGAAGATGGCAAGGTGATCTATGACCTGAAGGTTCAGCCCGCGGACGGCAGCAAGGCGTTCGAGGCGGCTGTGGACGCGGTCACCGGCGAACTGCTGGCGGCCGAGCCCGACGACTAAGGTCCATAGAGAAGCGGCGGGGCTCAGCCCCGCTGCTTCTCTTCTTCCGATTATTGTCCCTTGAACCGGTAGCCCGCCCCCCATACCGTCTGGATATACCGGGGGTGGCTTGGGTCTGGCTCAATTTTCTCCCGAACACGGTTGATGTGGACCGCCACGGTTGCATTGTCCCCCATAGCTTCCAGTCCCCAGATTTTTTCGTAGAGTTCCTCCCGGCTGAACACCATGTCCGGGTGAAGCATCAGGAATTGGAGCAGTTCATACTCTTTGTTCTTCAGCTCCACCTCTTGCCCATCCACAAAGACCCGGCGCGTCACTGTGTTCATCTGCAGGCCGCCCGCCCGGAGCTCCGGCTTTGCTTTTTGCTGTCCGCCGGTCAGGCGCTCATACCGGGCCAGATGGGCGCGGACCCGGGCCACCAGCACACTGGGAGAAAAAGGTTTTTCAATATAGTCATCTGCCCCCAGACCCAGGCCCCGGATCTTGTCAATGTCCTCCCGCCGGGCGGTCACCATGAGGATGGGAATGTCGGTCTCCTCCCGCAGACGGCGGCAGACAGCGAAGCCGTCCATACCCGGAAGCATCAGGTCCAGCAGAATCAGGTCGAAGTCCCCATGGAGTCCCCGCTCCAGTCCGGTAATCCCGTCTGGGGCGATCTCCACCTGAAAGCTGTTCAGCTCCAGGTAATCCCGTTCGATGGCGGCGATGTCCCCGTCATCCTCGATGATCAGGATCTTCTGCATCTCTGCTTCCCTCCTTTGGCAGTATAATCTCAATGGCCAGCCCACCATTGGGGCCATTGCAGGCGCGAATGGTACCGCCCATGCCCTGTACCGCTTTGGCGGCGATGGCCAGCCCCAGCCCGCTGCCGCCGGCAGGATTTTTCCGGGCCGGGTCGCTGCGGTAAAAGACGTCGAACAGCTTGTGCAGGGCATCTTCGGGGACACCGGGACCGTCATCGGCCAGCGTCAGGCGGCCGCTCTCCTCCTCCAAAGTGATGCGGAGGTGCCCCATCCCTTTGTCCTTATATTTGATGCTGTTCTCTAAAATGTTGGAGAGCACCCGGCGCAGCTGCTCGGGATCGGCGGAGACGGTCACCGGAGCCAGCTGTTCCGCCGTGAGCTCCAGCCCGTGTGCCCGGCTGTCCGGGGCGGACTCATCCACAAAGCCGGTAATAAATTTGTCCAGGCGGATGGGGCGCATCTCCATGGGCACCCCTTCCAGATCCAGCTTGGAGTAGAGAAAAAGTTGGGACACCAGCCGGTCGATGTCCTCCGCCTTGGTGAGAATGGTGCGGAGATACCGCTGCCTGGTCTCCTCGGTTTGCGCAACTCCGTCCAGCAAGCCTTCCACATAGGCGCGGATAGAGGTCAGGGGGGAGCGCAGATCGTGGGAGATGCCTGCCAGCAGCTCCTTGCGGCTCTCCTCGTCCCGGCGGGTGCGCTCCACAGAGTCCTTCAGCCGGGCGGCCATCTCGTTGAAAGCGCCGCACACCGGAGCAAACTCGTCCTTCCCGGTATAGGCGATTTGGTAGTCCAGTTCACCCGCTCCAAGCCTGCGTGCCCCTTCACTCAGCAAGTCAAGGGGCTCTTCGATCTTGCGGACCACAAACCGGGCGAGAAAGCGGTTGGTCATCAGGATCGTGAGAAATACGACAAAAATTAGCCCAATGGCCGCCAAAGCGACGATTGCTTTCAGGCCGCTGTCCAGGTGCTCCTGTCTGGTTCCAAAGAGATACAGGGACCAGGTTCCGCCGCTGTACGCATGGTCTGCCCGATATACGCTGCGGTCCCCGGCAGAGAGGAAAGCCTCCGTTTCGTCGATACTACCTGCAGCCCGTACCAGCTGGCTATCAACCGGCCGTTCTTCCCCCACAGCATACGCAAGGCCTCCATTTTCTTCCACGACAATGCGAAGGACACCGGACTCTGTCATGGATTCCAGGCCCCCCATCTGACTGGTCCACGAATCTGGAGTATCGGTCATAAAACCTTGAATTTGATTGGCCATATTCCGGCCGATATGCGTGAGGTCCTCTCCATCCTCAAACCGCATGCTGCTGCCGCTTTGGAGGGTGAGCCACAGCAAGGCCATGCACAATAAGCCCACAATGGCCACAATGGCCGCAGGAACCACGATCATCAGGATGTTGGAACAGAACAAGCGCTTTTTGACGGTCATTCCGACCACCTCCCTTTTGCACTTGATATTATAGTATATTTTCTCCGCTGTTCTTAAACTGTGAATAAACTAATATGGTGCAGTCTGTTCTTCCACGCAAGAATGTAAAAGAATTTCATTTAAAAGCCGAACCGAATAAACGCAGATGATTTGAGTCTGGATTCAGAACAGCCGGAACTTCTGTCCAGCAGGTCAGCCTCTGTTTGTGACCAATGGATGCGACCGGCATAGGGAGCTCCATCCGGGAGATTTCGTTAATATCACAACCAACGTAAAGCACTGGCACAGAACCGCAAAGGGCAGCCGGTTTGCGCATCCTGTATTTGAAGACGATGCGCAATAGAGCGATTATATGAGGCGACTTTGGACGGAGAATGATGGCTAATATTTTTTATTCAGCCACAGCTATATTAGAAAACGCATATTGGGATTGCCATATGAACTCAGTAAGCCTTTCTGCCGACAGAGATGCAAAACGAGCGTATAATAAGCTTTGCAATGAAGTCATAACCACCGGCTAAGCCGGTGGCTTGAGTTGGCCCTATAAGGGCCTATTACCGGCATGCGTCTCAAGACGCACTGAATTTTATTTCACTCGCATCATTTGCCCCGCAGCCCGTAAACGGGCAACCGCTGTTCTAACGAAAGTCTTTCTTCACTGATAATTTGCTGTTAGCAGCTCGCTTCGCTCGATGCTTGAAGCTAAAGCTTTTTTACGGGGCACCTCCACCGGCAGAGCCGGTGGTTTCCCTACCCAATGAAAAAGCTCGTCGCAAGCGATATATCGCTTGCGACGAGCTGACTTACATTGATGAAATGTTGATTTTTCAAGGTCAGGCAAAACCGCCGCGCAGCGGCGGACCCAAGCCGGAGCCCAGCGTACGGGTTCGGTTTGGAAAGGAGCCGCCATAAAATGAGTGGGAGGTGACTTTTTAATAAAAAGTCGCCGCGAACGATATAACGTCCGCGGCGACGTGGCGCAGCGGGTGGGATTCGAACCCACGTGGGATTGCTCCCAAAAACTGATTTCGAGTCCTTGGAAGCGGGTGTCTTTTGGAGCATTTTGAGCGCTCCACTGCGCCTTTCAGAACGCTGGAAACCCTTGATTTTACTGGGGTTTCCGGCGTTTTCACTGTCGGCACAAGGCTTTGGGGATTTGTCCCGTCAAAGCAGATTTTCCGGAAAAGTGTGAGCATTCTGTTAGCGTTTTGTGAGCGTAAACCGCGTTGACTCTGTATGGAGCCCATTTCTGGGAGTGTCGGAATCAGAGCAAAAATATCATTTTTTGAGAAAGTTTGTGCTATCGGTAGCACAAACTTGATTTTTTTCTGCCTTTATGCTACACTCCAACCAGAGGTGATACGATGCTGAAAAGCGGAAGTGAACTGCGCCGCCGTGATCTTTATTTGAATCGACTGATCGCGTTTCAGGATACCGAGCCGGTCAAGATCATCACAGGCATCCGGCGCTGTGGAAAATCCAGTCTGATGAAACTTATGGTCCTTCATCTGCGTCAGAACGGAATAAGCGATGATCAGATCATCGAGATGAATTTTGAATCCATGGACTTCCGCCGAATGACCGCGGAGGAATTGTACCGGTATGTGAAGGAGCGGCTGCCGGAGAAAAAGCGTGCCTACCTGTTTTTTGACGAGATCCAGCGCATCGATCAGTGGCAGGATGCGGTAAATTCCTTCCGGGTGGATTTTGACTGCGACATCTATGTGACCGGCTCCAATGCGTATCTTCTGTCCTCCGAGTATGCCACCTACCTGGCTGGACGAAGCGTGGAAATCAAGGTACTTCCTCTCTCTTTCCGGGAGTTTCTGGACTTTCATGGCTATGTAGTTAGGGAGAGCAAAAGCCCCGCCGGAGGAATGCGGAAGCGGATCTATGATACCGATGGTGAAAGTTATGAGCCGCAAGAACTGCTGGATGCTTATCTGCGCTTTGGCGGGATGCCGGGCATCGCAGATGTGGGGCTGGATACCGATAAAGCGCTGGCCCTGCTGGACGGGATCTATTCCACGGTGGTGGTGCGGGATATTCTGGAACGGGAGCGCCGCCGTGGTCAACGGCAGATCACAGATCCAGATTTGCTGCGGAAGATCATCATGTTCCTGGCCGACAATATTGGCAACAGCACCTCCATCACATCCATCAGTAATACCCTCGTAAACGAAAAGCTGCTGGACCAAAGCCGTAAGGGAAATCCCTCTGTTCACACCATTCAGGCCTATGTAGGCGCACTGCTGGAGTCTTATATCTTTTACGAGATCAAGCGCTTCGATATCAAGGGTAAGGAGTATCTACGCACCCTGGGCAAATATTATATTGTGGACATCGGTCTGCGCAACTATCTGTTGGGTTTCCGGGACATGGATACCGGACACATCATCGAGAACATCGTTTACTTTGAATTGCTCCGCCGGGGATACGATGTGTCCATCGGTAAGGTGGACAACAAGGAAGTGGATTTTATCGCTGCCAATGCGGAACAGAAACGGTATATCCAAGTGACCGAGTCCATGAATGAGCCGACCACCCGCGAGCGGGAATTGGCTCCTCTGCGAATGATCCGGGACAACTACGAGAAGATTGTGATTGCCGGAAACTGCAATCACCCCATAACGGAAGACGGTATCAAGATCATTAGACTAACAGACTTTCTTTTGGATACCTGACGGGAGTACCCAGACACTTTTACAGGCACTCACAACAAATAGCATCCCGTGTATGACAGCGTCTGCGAGGAATCGCAGACGCTGTTTTCGTCTCTGCAATAACCCCCGTCCTTCGTCCTCCGTCCGCCCGCAGGCGCGTTTTTGCCGCCCAGGAGGGGTACACCCCTACCCCCAGTGAAGGGCGGCAAAAACGGCGGCAAAGGGGCGCAGGCTTGCGGGCCAGTCAAGGCCCGTTTTCAGCGCAGCCGAAGCCGCAAAACGGGGTCCCGGGGTGTCCCCGGGCGCACGCCTT
>DXYV01000059.1 GCA_019415645.1 Clostridiales bacterium | reverse complement strand
AGCCTCCATTTCTCCGGGTGTTCCCCGGCCATGAAAAAAGCCGCCATCACTGGCGGCAGGTTACAGCTTCGGGACACTTTGTCCCAAAGCCCATTTATGCAAAGGCGTCTGGATCGTCGATGTCATCATAGTTGAGGATGTCCTCGTCCTCTTCCGTGAGCGCATCGTCCGGCACAGCCACCTCATACATCTCACACGCCTCGTTAATCCCGGGCCGCCTGCGGCGGTTGATGAGCTTGTCGAGGTCAAAAGCGTTTTTCTGCTTGTCGGCTTCAGCCGTGTATTTATAATTCGGGTGCTTTTTCAGATCATACTTCGGGGAGTAGAACGGGGGCAGGCCCCTAAGCTGTAAAATGCACTTGTCCCCGGGCATGGTAGCCAGCTCGCTGGGTGTCATCAGTTCCCGGCCCACTCGCTGGTTGTTTTGACTGTAGCTTTCCGACTGCCCACGGGATCGGCTGTCGGTCTGCATGGAGATCGTGGCCTTTCCCAGCCAGTTTTCCGATATTTCCTTGATAGTGCTTGCCTCACGGCCTCCCAGGAATACCACGCTGTCCATATTTCCGAGAATTGTCTCCGCGTGTTTATCGTAAATGGCCTTGCACTGCGCTAACTGCTGGTAAAAGAGCGTCAGCGATACTTCGCGGGAGCGAATTACCGCGCAGATTTTTTCGAGCTGGGGCACTTGTCCCGTGTTGGCCGCCTCGTCCCACAGCACCCGTACATGATGGGGCAGGCGGCCGCCGAAAACATTGTCGGCCCGTTCACACAGAAGATTGAACATCTGCGAAAAGGCCAGCGCCACAAGAAAGTTATAGGTCTGCGTGGTGTCCGAAATGATAAAGAACACCGCTGTTTTCCGATCCCCGATGCGGTCAAGCTCCATCTCGTCATAGGACATAATCTCCCGGAGCTGGGGGATGTCAAAGGGCGCAAGGCGGGCCCCGCAGGAAATCAAGATCGATTTTGCGGTTTTGCCGCTACTTAACTTATATTTGCGGTATTGCTTGACTGCGAAACAGTCCGGCTTGCGCTTTTCCAGCCCCTTGAACATATAGTCCACGGCGTTTAAGTAGTTCTCATCGTCCTCCTTTACTTCCATGCCGGAAATCATATCCACCAGCGTATTCATGTTCCGATCCTCGGCGGGGCCCTCGAAAATGATATAGGCAATCAAAGCGCAGTACAAAAGCGTTTCCGCCTTCGTCCAAAACGGATCGCCTTCCTTGCCCTCGCCTTTGGTATTAGAAATCAGCGCATCCACAAATTTAAGGATGTCGGCCTCATTCTTGATATAGGCCAGCGGATTATAGTGCATGGATTTTGTGAAATCAATGGAATTGAACACCTTGATCCGATACCCGCGCCGCTGTAAGAAAGAGCCTACCTGGGAGAGCACCCCGCCTTTCGGATCTACGCACACATAGCTGCATCCGCCGTTTTTATCCGCGCTGGCCTGCAAAATCTGCGGAGTGAGCCAGAAGCGGGTTTTGCCCGAGCCGGACGAGCCGATGACGCAGGCGTTGAGGTTGCGGGCGTTGGCCGGGTTTTTCGGGCGGGTGTTCATAGTAAGAAACTCTGTCCCGGTCAAAATGATGTTGTTTTCAAACTTCGGATCGATAAAGGGCTTGATGTCTTTTTCGGTGCCCCAGCGGGCCGATCCGTATTCTTCATCCCGTCTGAATTTCTTTGCGTTCTTGCTTTTGAAGTAGATCAGCAGGCGGAAGCCCACTGCACCCACAATGCCGATGAGCCAGTCAAAGGGATTGGGCCCCGGCGCAAAGTCGGCAAAGGCTGGGCCGATGGTCTGCCCCATCCCCATGAGCTTATGGGCGAAATCCGCGCCAGCGGCCAGACGGTAAGCCGTCCCCAGCTTTAAGCAGGCCCACAGCACAAACAGATAGGGGATGTTGGGGAGTACATATTTTTTGATGTTATCTGTCCTCACGAACCGCCTCCTTTACCCGTTCCCGCTTGCGGGGCTTTTCCTTCGCAAGCTGATCCGCCGCCTGTTTAAGCTGTTCCCGGATGGGGATACGGCGGGATTTGGATTTATTCAGCACCTTCCGCGAGTATTCAGAAAAGCAGGCGGTGATCGCATCCGCCTGCCCCGACTTGAAAAACAACAGGTATTTGTCCGGCCCGGTTTTATAAAAGGCATAGTCTACATTCCACTTCCGGGCCACCCGGTCAAAAGCCTTCGTGTCTCCGGAAAGTTCAATGCTGTTTGTAGCCGCACCGTGTCCCATGAGCTTTTTCACGCTCTGCCTGCCGTGGGGCATTTGGTGTTCCCGGTAAGCCTTGCGGATCTTCCGGCCCACAGCCCCCAGCACATAGGCAAGGCCCCGCGCCGTCAGCTTGCTGGCCCGGACAGAAATTGCTATGGTACGCCGGGAAACATCTTCATCAATCAGTTATACCGCCTCCTTTCCGGCGGCCACCTCGGGACAAAGTGTCTCGAAGTGCCGTCTATCGTTCCTCACGCTCCTTATTGGAAAGTTTCCGATAGCCTTCCAAAGAGGAACCGTCAATAATCTCCTTGTAGGCCGCCATCTGTTCCCGGATGGAAAGTTTCGGATAGGAGAAAACCCTGTGCTCGGCGGGAATGTCCTCGATCCCGTGGTAGTGCTCGATGAATTTCCCACCGTTATTCAGCACATAGCCGCCGGGGGCAAAATGGCCGTCCTCGTTGATCCGAATATCACGCCCGTATGCCTCATAGTCAAAATAATTCAGCAAATGCTCCGGCACATCAATGGCCTCCATGTCCTCCACATAGATGCGGCCCAGCGTTTCATCGTCCCCCACACCGGGATAAAATTCAAAACAGTCCAGGTTTTGCGTGAGGTTGATGAGGTCGGTCACGCTGGAAGTGTGCTCGCCGCTGTCAATCACAGCCTCGAATTTCTCCAAATCGCTCTGATCCAGCTCGGAAAGCAGGCAGGCCAAATGGTTGAGCTCGTCAAGATTTTCGTATTCCGTCAGATAGTCATAGAGCCCCAGCACATCCCCGTCAAAGCTGGTAATGAAAAACTCCTCATACCGCACACCATCCACGCCGATGCGCTTTAGGAGCGCCTGCACCTCCTCCGTGGTAGTGGGGAATTTCAGCGTTTCTCCTACAAGCTCGCCCTCGTTATATTTCCCCAGGTTCGTGATGTAGGCTTCGAAAAGGGCCGCCATCAGCGGCGGCCCTGTCCCTTGACGGTAAGGATGCCCTCAAGGGTAGTAGCAGTAATCCCCAGCCGCTGGGCAACGGCGATGTCGTTTTTCATGGCCTCGGTCATGGTATGGCCGCAGACCACCAGCACATGGGAGCGGCGGAGCAGGTCGCGGCTCATGTCAATGCCGCTTTTGTGCTCCTCCGGCACTGCATCATTGAGGAACAAGGGCAGATACAGGGTAGGACAGATGGGCGAAAACCCCGCCTCGTACACCGCCCGGCAGTAGCGGGCCGCCTGTTCTGCGTTTTCACTGTCACCGCCAAGCCATCCGGCGGTAATATAAGCAAGTGGCCGTTTCATTGTCAAAACCTCCGTTCTTTGAAGAAAGATACTTCAGCCCAATCCCCGCTCCCTTTCCCAGTCATGGGAAAGGGAGCGGCTCTGGAGGATATATGCCCCCGCCGCGCCGCTGGAAGTAACACAGCCGGGGCAGACCGTCAAGGGCAGGCCGCCGCAAGCGGCGGTGCGTTGCACCCTTGACGGCCCACTCCCGGCTGTGCAGGAATATAGGCGGCGACGGGGGATATATCACCACAGAGCCCTCTGCAGGAGGGGCGGGGCCCCTCGGGACAATTTGTCTCGAAGTGTGGTCGAGTTACTTGTCTTTTTCCATCTTTTTCGGAGCCTTTGCCAGCTCGGGCGGCTGTTTCTCCTTCCACTCGTCCAGCAAAGTCATGATCTGCTCCTTCATTTTGGCGGGAGTGGCCTCCTTGCCAAAATATTTCTCCAGTTCGGCCATCGAAATAATCACGCCGCGATCCTCCTTTTTCTTTTCGCTTAATATGCCGTCAATCACATCGCCGTTGAGCTTGCCTTCCTTATCCAGTTCCCGGAGCTGTTTCGCCTGGGCCAGAGAGGGGGACGCCTGTTCCCCGTCAATGGAAACGGCAATCAGCCTTTGATTTTTCGGCTTGATATAGGAAAGCTCCACCGCAGGCATGAAGCCCATCTTTTTATCGTCCACCTTATCCATGAGCTCCGGGACAAGGTGGTTAAGGCGCAGATACCGCATGACCTTTTTATAGTTCATGCCATGCGCCTCGCCCACGATTTCAACCGAGCGTTTCCCCACATCGCCCTCGGCCACATTTTTCAGCCGGGAGCCCTGGTGCTTGATGTCCTCTACCTCCAAATCCAAAAGGGCGGCCAGTTCGCTGGGGAGCGTCTGATCCCTCTGCTTGTTGCTGTCCTTCATGGCCTCCACCGCCTCGTGGTCGGTCATATCCCGGACAATAAAGGGCATTTCCTCCAGCCCAGCCAGCTCGCTGCCACGGCAGCGGCGATGGCCTGCCACAATCTCATAGCCGTTTCCGTCCTTTTCCGGGCGGGCAAGGCCGGGCACCATAACGCCGTTGAGCTTGATGGATGCCACGGTTTCCTGCATTTTGGCGTCGTCCCGCACCTTGAACGGATGGGGGCGGAATGTATGGAACGGATGGAGTTCGGAAAGTTTCAGATAGACCAGCTTTCCCTCCTCCACAGGACGGGGCGGCACAGCCGGCTCCGTCACACCTTGCTCCGGGGGAGCGGCCTCCTTTGCGGGCTTATCCTTTCCGGCATCCGGGGGAACAGGAACATCGGGAGCTTTCCCGCCACTTCGGGACAATTTGTCTCGTTTGGACGGCTGGGCCTCGCCGGGGGCCGCCTTGTCAGCCTTAGAGGGGCGGCCCTTGCGGGGCCCGGATTTTTTAGGCTCCTTTTCAGCCTCCGGCCCGGTGCGTTCCGTCTTATCAGACTTAGGGGGACGGCCCCGGCGCGGTTTTTCGGTTTTCTCGCTTTCAGCGGCAGGACGATCCGGCGCAGGAGCCCCAGCTTCCGGTTCACGGGATGCCTCTGCCTTTTCCACCTCGGCTCGGGCCGCCTGCCGCTTTTCTGCCATGAGCGCGTCAATCTGCTCCGCAGAGATTACCACATCGCCGGGCTCGGCAGGCCCGGCCTGTTCCGGCGGGTGTTCGGGAACGGCGGCCTCCTCGTGGGCCGGATCAGCCACAGCGGGCGCGGGGGCCTCTTCGGTTTTCTGCGCCTCGGGGCCTGTGTTCAGTTTTTCATCTGCCATTCACTAACCTCCTTTTCGTGAAAGTTGCACAATTTTTGAGCTTAAATTTCTGTAATTATTTTTCTGCCTCCTTCCGGTCTATCCACGCAAAAAAGCCGCCCAAGATAGCACCTGGACGGCTTTCTGCGTAATGTGATAGATCAAATATTATTTTTTTCGGATTGCAGGCCCCGAAAAGCCTTGTATTTACAGTGTTCCTAATAAGAAACAATCATATGATATTTGCATTCCCACTTCGTGTGTGCTAAACTCGATACATCAAGTTTCTTCTGGACTTGATTCCTCCTTTGGTTCTTTCTGGCGGTTGGCAGACCTCCACTATTCTACCAAAGGAGGATACTTTTTTCGCATAGCTTAAGCTTTTTGGAACCACCGGCACTGCCGGTGGTTTTCTTTTACAATAAAGGCGGGAGCATCGTTTATAGATGCCCCCGCCTTGTGTTAATCCTGTTTCACCTTGCCTTGTTCCTGCTGTGCTTTCCACTCAGCAAACTCCCGCTGTCCCTCCTCGCTCTCGAAAAAGGCTTGTATCTTCGGGAGCAGAATACAGGCCAGGGCGTCCACTTCATGGACAGGTATCCCGGTGCCGTAGTCGTTGACCTTTCTATTGAGAATATTTTATAACAACGAGGGCGGGAATTATATTCTCGCCCTTGATTTTTGTCATCTGTACTGATACCATATTGGGGCAGGCAAACTGATATTTGCGGAGAAGGAATTGGGGGGAGGCCACCCATGAAGCATAAGAAAGGAATCTCTTTACTTTTGCTGCTTTTTTGCGTTGTATTTGTTATTGGTGTGATAAATACTCCCCAAAAAAGAACAATACGCTACTTCAACAATCATAGAACAACTTTAGAAGAAGATATTTTGAGCACTATTGAAACAGGCCGGACATCCAGCAGATTAAATATTACAGTTAACTATTGGGACGGGGAACATCCCATTGTCGAATATATTGTGGTTAGTCGGGGAATTGTCTCAGCTTCAAAGTATTATGGCTTTTTCTATTCATTTGACAATGAGCCAGTTTCCTTTCAGAATGCAAATGAAGTACTGATACCCATTTCTGAACAAGAATGGAGATGGAATGGGGCGGGAGATAATCAAGGTATTGTTCGTAGGTTAGATACAAACTGGTTTTACTTTGAGGCATCTTTATAGTTTGTTGGCGTATTTTAGGAGAGACGGGAGCATTGTTGCAGAGGTTCCCGCCTTTTATAGTTGTTCTGTTCCTCCTATGACTCCGCTCAGCAGTCTCTGCGGCCGCTCCACTGCCACCCGAAGTGCCTGACGCTAGGGAGAGGCCCATTTGGTGTGTTCTGGACTTTGACGGCGGCGTTTTGTTGTGCTACAATATGTCTACTGAATAAACCGCAAATCGGTTTGTTCGCGCGGCGGTTGCCGCGCAATTCTATAAAAACGGCTCTTTTGAGCTGTTTTTATGGAATTCAGCCATTGTTACAATAGGCCTGCCGCATACAAGAAGTGCGGCTTGTGGTACGCCATCCCACGGCAGACGAACGACGAGGTGAAACCCATGGAGGAAAAAAACGCCCGCAAGCTGAAAATTGACCGGACAACACTGAACAGCAAGCGGCGGGAGAAGAAATCCGAACAGGCTCAGCTGGGGCCGCTGATGCGTGCGCTGAAGGCCATTCACTCCGCCACCAATCCGGCGTCTCTGGCGCCGGAAGACCTGGAACGCCAACGCAAGGGCCAGGAACTGCTGGGCCGGCTGATTTCGCCCATGCTCGGAATCGCCTGGGAACCCTTCAAGCTGGGCCCCATGCCGGCGGCCTGGACCCGGCCGGAACGGGGCCACGACCGCAAGCACGCCATTTTATACTGCCATGGCGGCGGCTATACCAGCGGAAACCTGGGCTATGCCAAGATCCTGTCCTCTAAACTGGCTTATGTGACCGGCTATGAAGTGCTCTCCTTTGAATATCGGCTGGCGCCGGAGCACCCCTATCCGGCGGCCCTGGAGGACGCGGTGCACGCCTGGGACTATCTCATGCATCAGGGGTATGGAGCCAGGGATGTGATTGTGGCCGGCGACTCAGCAGGGGGAAATCTGGCCCTTTGCCTGACGCTGACCCTGAAGGAACAGCGGCGGATGTTGCCCAAGGCGCTCATTCTCATGTCTCCCTGGACCGATCTGACCTCCAGCGGAAAGTCCTATGTGGAGAATGTGGAGATCGACCCCATGATCACCAACGATTACATTCGTGCGGTCCGGGCGGCCTATGCGGGCGAAGAGGCAGATTTTTCAAATCCAATGCTTTCGCCGCTGTTCGGCGACCTCTCGGGCTTCCCACCGGTCTTTATCCAGGCCGGCAGCAATGAGATCCTGCTTTCCGATTCGGTCCGCCTGCGGGACCGGCTGGTGATGGCGGGGGTGCCCTGCCGTCTGGAGGTCTGGAACGATCTGTGGCATGTGTTTCAGATGTTCCCCATGAAAAAGGCCAACGAGGCCATGGAGAGCATAGGACGGTTCTTACTGGAGATGTTCTGACAAGCGGGGCCGGACTGCGTTCCGGAGAACGTAAGAAACATCCGGCAGGCCCTGCGGGGCCTGCCGGATGTTTGATTCATGGGGTTAAATTGTGGTAAAGACCGGCGTATCCTCCGGGACGGAGACCGAGATGCCAGACAGGGGAGAGGCGTAGCTCTCGATGATTCGGGTGGCGATGGGGTCCTCCAGGTCCTTCTGAATCTGGCGGCGCAGGTTGCGGGCGCCATAGGCCATGGAGTAGGACTTCCGTACCAGATAATCCAGCAGAGAGTCGTCGTAGTGGAATTGGATGCCCTTCTCTGCCAGCGTGTTTTTCAGCTCTGTGAGCATGATGTTGGCAATCGACTTGAAGTTCTCCTCGGTCAGACGGTTGAAGTAGACGATCTCGTCCACGCGGTTGAGAAACTCGGGCCGCAGGAAGCCCTCCAGGGCCTTCATGACCCGCTCCTTGCCCTGTTCATTGGCCGTGCGGCCAAAGCCGACCGAGCCGCTGCCCTTGGTGTCGCTGCCGGCGTTGGAGGTCATCACGATGACGGTATTTTCAAAGTTGACCACTTTGCCGTGGGCGTCGGAGATGCGGCCGTCGTCCAGAATCTGCAAAAGTACGTTGAGCACATCCGGATGGGCCTTCTCGATCTCGTCAAACAGGATGACCGAGTAGGGCTTGCGCCGGATCTTTTCGGTCAGCTGCCCGGCGTCGTCGTAGCCCACATAGCCCGGGGGCGAACCGATGATGCGGGAGACCGAGTGCTTCTCCATAAACTCGGACATATCCAGCCGGATGAGGGACTCCGGCGTGTTGAACAGGTCAGCGGCCAGCTGTTTGACCAGCTCGGTCTTTCCTACGCCGGTGGAGCCGACAAAGATAAAGGAGACAGGCTTATGCTTGGCGGAGATTCCCACCCGGCCGCGCCGAATCGCGGCGGCCACGGCGTGTACCGCTTCATCCTGGCCTACAATGTGCTGCTTGAGGCGGTCCTCCAGCTTCGCCAGCCGCTCAAACTCCTGCTCCTGAATCTGACTGGCGGGAATCTTGGTCCACAGCTCAATGACCCGGGCCAGGTGAGCCACGGTCAGGGCGGGAGTGGCTTCGGACTCCAGGGCAGCGCGCTCCTGATAGAGCTTGGCCTGGCGGCTCTTGAGCTCGGCCAGGCGCTGGTAAGCCTTGCCGTTGATCTCATCCAAAATGGCCTGCTTTTGTCCCGCCAGATCGGAGAGCTGCCGCTGGTAGGTCATGACCTGCTGCCGCCGTCCGGCCTGACGCTCCCGAAATGCGGGATCGTTGGGCGTGGAGGCATTGCGTTCGTCCTGAGCGATGGCGACCTCCATGGCGTCCTTGGTCTTTTGAACCTGAGTCTCTTTCTGGGTCAGCTCGGTCAGCCGGGCGTCTCCCTTGCCATTGGTGGCGGCCAGGACGACCTCGGTCTCTTTGGCGTAGTCGGCCAATTCCTTGTCGATCTCTGCCAGTCGGGCCAGCGCTTGGTTGTGCAGGTTTACGTCCGAGCAGGCCTCGTCGATTAGGTCGATGGCCTTATCGGGCAGATAGCGGTCGGTGATATAGCGCTCGCTCATGGTCACCGCCAGCCGGGCCACAGCGGGGGAGATGGTGACGTGGTGGTACTTCTCATAATAGGGCGCGATTCCCTCGATGATCTTGACCGAATCCTCAATGGAGGGTTCGTCCACCATGACCGGTTGGAAACGGCGCTCCAGAGCGGAATCCTTTTCGATGTATTTCCGATACTCCGCCAGGGTCGTGGCGCCGATCACCTGGATCTCGCCGCGGGACAGAGCGGGCTTCAGAATATTCGCAGCGTTCATGGAGCCCTCGGCGTCGCCGGCGCCCACAATGTTATGGACCTCGTCGATAACCAGAATAATATTGCCCAGTTTTTTGACCTCGTCGATCAGCCCCTTCATGCGGGACTCGAATTGGCCGCGGAACTGGGTGCCCGCCACCAGCGCAGTCAGGTCCAGCAGATAGACCTCTTTGTCTGCCAGCTTGTAGGGGACCTGATGGTTGTAGATTCGCTGGGCAAGGCCCTCCGCAATGGCGGTTTTGCCTACGCCGGGCTCGCCGATCAGACAGGGGTTGTTTTTCTGCCGGCGGTTGAGAATCTGAATGGTGCGCTGAATCTCCTCGTCACGGCCGACGATGTTGTCCAGCTTTCCGTCCGCAGCCTTCTGCGTCAGGGAGATGCAGTAGTTTTCCAGGAATTTGCGCTTGGAATGGCGCTCCCCCTTGCCGTTGCCGGAGCGGTCCTCGTGGGAGGAAGCACCGGACTCGCCGTTCGCGTTGTTGGACGGAGGCGGATTGTTGTTCTGACCGCCGAACAATCGGTTCAGGAAGGGGAAGGTAGCGGTCTGCCCCTCGTCCTCGTCGTTCTCGTTGGAATCGGGATTGTTGTTGAAGAGACTCTCCACGCCCTCGGCTCCGCCAAACGCGGACATCATTTCCGAGCTGAGCCCATCCAGATCTTCGTCGGACAGACCCATCTTCTGAATCATATCATCCACGGGCTTGATTCCAAGCTCCCGGGCGCATTTCAGGCAGAGTCCCTCGTTTTTGGTCTCGCCATTTTCAATTTTCGTGACAAATACCACTGCCACGTTCTTGTGGCAGCGGCTGCAAAGTGTGGGTTGCATAGAGAAGCAACTCCTTTCGGGTAGAAGAATACTAATTTACTGGGAATTGTAGCACGCATTTATGAACAAGTCATGAAGTTTTGGCGGAAATTTATGATAAAATTTGAAAATTCATAAAGCGGCGCAGCAGGAAGGTCTGTTCCACCGCATCGCGGGGCAGCACATCCAGCAGGGAGAGAAGCCAGGCGACGACCAGCACCAAGATCAGACCCTTCAGCAGGCCGATGACCAGGCCGCCCGCACCGTTAAGGGTGTGGAGCACTGGCAGGCGGCAGGCCAGATCCAGGGCATGGCTGAGCAGCCACCAGACCAGCAGAATCAGGAAGAAGGTCACCAGGAACAGGCCGGTCTTGGCAATCTGCCCGGCCAGATAGCCGGCGATGGCGGCGGAAGCCGTGGTGACGATTTGGATGACGCTGTTTTGGACCGCATCCTCCAGCGCCTGATGCAGGCCGGAGAACAGCGGGGACTGGGCCAGCGCCTCCAGCGCCTGCTCCAGCGTGAACTGGTCCGTGGGATTGCTCTGCTCCGGCACGCTTCCGGGTACGGTGGGTGTATAGGTCGCCGGCGTGTCCGACGTATCCTGCGTGTCGTCCGTCTGAAGGGAATCCTCCAGGACCTGTTCGACCCGGGACTGGATGTAGGGCTGAATCACGCCGCTGACGCTGTCTCCAAATTCATTGGAGACAAAGCTCGCGCCGGCAAAGGCCACAAAAAAGGCGATCAGACCGCACAGGGAGAGAATCAGGCCCTTATTCCAGCCCAGAACCGCGAACAGGACCAATACGCCCAAAACGATCAGATCTAAAACAATGGAGATCATAAGAAACACCTCGGTTTTCGGGGAAAGAGATTAGGAGGGAACGTACAGCCGGGCGGTTTCGGATGCAATCAGAATTGCGGAACCATCCTCCCGGAGCAGTACCTTCCGGGCGTTCTGGGTGCCTTCCAGGGAGCTGTAAAGGGTCATATCCTGGGTATAGATATCCAGACGGTCCGCCGTCAGCACCGCGAAATAGCGCCCGGAGGCGTCCACGGAGAGCACCTGCTCGTTCCATTCCAGCGAACCAGTCAGCACGCCCTCGCTGTCAACTACCATCAGCTCCGCCTGACTGCCCGCCCGATATTTGCCCAGCAGCGCGACGGCAAAACCATCCCCAGCTAGGGAATAGGTTTTCAAATAGCGGTCTGACCAGTCTACTACACCCAAAATGGAGGCGGAGCTGTCCAGAACCGACAGCCCCTGGTCGCCCAGAGCCCACAGGCGCTGGGCCGAATCCAAGCTCAGTGTAAGAATCACGCTGCTGCCCAGGGAGCAGGTTGCAGTGGGAAGCACGTCGTAGGAGATCTCCTCTCCCGGTGTCCCGGACAGGTCATAGAGGGAGAGGGTAGACGCAAAGGTACCGCCCGTCTGCCCAATGGTGACGACGGCCAGGGTGCGCCCGTCGTCGGACAGATCGGCGTCCATGACATAGGAACTGGAAAGGCGCAGGGCAGTCTGCGGTGCGTAGGCAGTGTCATAAACCGTAACCACGCCGCGGAAACCGGACTCCTGCGATACAACGACCAGTTGACCGGCTCCGTTAAGATGGGCAGACAGTAAGGTGCCGGAACTTTCCAAAGTGAAGACCAGCTCACGCTGTTTGATCACATAGAGCTCACTGCCGCCCGCATCATAGACCACGGCGGAGCTGCCCTGCACATCGGCTGCGGGCGCGTTCATCTTTACGGACTGATCGATATACTGGGTCCCGCTGCCGGAGTAGAGACTGATTGCGTTTCCCGTGCAGACCAGCAGGTCGCCGTTTACATCCACGAACACATCGTTGACGGTCCCGTTATAGCGGAAGGATTCGGCTTGTCCGCTGTCGCTGAGCGTCAGAGTACGATAAGAGAACCAGCGCCGGATGGAATCCAGGTTGATCTGGTCGCGGAACACGATCAGTCCCACCGCGCCGAGCACCAGGACGACCCCCAGCAGAAAGCAGAGAATGCGCAGCAGGATATTCGTTTTTTTCTTGGGACGGGACCCGGCTTCTTTATCCATAGTCAAACAGTACCTTCATTATGCATAAAATTCAAACATTATAATACCGCTTCCGGATACCAGAGACGGCTCATATACAGGCCGTCCGGCGGAGCGGTGGGACCGGCCAGCGTGCGGTTGCCGGAGGCCAAAATGTCCGGAATGTCCTCTGGCGACAGCTTGCCCTCCGCGGCATAAACACAGGTGCCCACGATAGCGCGCACCATGTTATAAAGAAAGCCGTCCGCGCACACCTTCAGTTCGATGAGGGGACCGCTCCGTTCCACCGTGCAGTAATGTACGGTTCGCACTGTAGTCCGGGTCTCCGTACCGACGGAGCGGACAGCCCGGAAATCGTGGGTGCCCACAAACTGGGCGGCCGCCTGTGCCATCACGGCCTCGTCCAGATGCTTGGGGTAAAACCACACGCGATTGACATAAAAAGGGTCCCGAATACGGGAATTGTAAATTCGGTAGGTGTATTCCTTTTTCTCACAGGAGCCGATGGCATTGAAAGCCTCCGATACCTCTGTCGCCTTAAACACCACGATGTCCTGCGGCAGCCGGGTATTGACTGCCAGTGGCAGACGCTCACAGGGGATGGAGGACGTCGTATGGAAATTGGCCACATAGCACAGAGCATGGACGCCGGCGTCCGTCCGGCCCGCGCCCACTACCTTGACCGGGTGGCAGACCACGGAAGCCAGAGCGCGCTCCAAAGTCTCCGCGACGGAGGCGTGGGTCTTCTGGACCTGCCAGCCGTGATAATTGGTGCCCATATATTTGAGCTTCAAAGCGATATTACGCATAAAGACCTCGCAAAGAAAGAGATGGGGACGGACCCTTACAGGCCGTACCGGCCCAAAACGCCGATAGCGACGCAGAACAAAAGCGCAACCAGGATAGAGGCCACGTCGGAGGCACGGTAGTGCAGCTCCTTCAGGCGGGTGCGGCCATCGCCGCCGTGATAGCAGCGGCACTCCATGGCGGTGGCCAGCTCGTCGGCC
>DXYV01000058.1 GCA_019415645.1 Clostridiales bacterium | reverse complement strand
GTTTCGACTCCCCCTCCCCTTGACAAACCCCACCCGCAACGACCAAACACAAGGGGGCCTGCGGGCCCCCTTATTGGATGTATCCCCCCGGGGAACGAAACTTGGAGGCATCAGCGTCGGAACATTCCGCGCAGGGGAAAGTAACCCGGAGAACCGTGCAAAAGTCCCCCTCGGAGAGCGGAGGGGTATCCGGAAGGCCCGGCGCCGAAGGGATAGACGCTCCGCAGAATAGCCCCGCACCCGATTTTCCATCGCAAGGAGGCCCTTATGGACGAACAATTTGACATTCAGGTTTCCAACGTGACCAAGAAGGAGTTTACGCAGGCGGGGAGTGAGATGATCCGCGGCCTGGTGGGGCCCGCCTTCCTGGCGGTGGCCGTGGTGACCATCGTAATCATGATGTTTCTGGGCGATTACAGCCTGAAGGCCTTCCTGCCGCCCTTTGTGATCGTGGGGGCTCTGCTGCTGATTGCCTGGCTGATGGTGGGTCGGGGCTATAAGGATTTCCCCAAGGACATCACCTTTTCCTATCTCATCGACGTGGAGGGGTGGCAGCTCACCGTAGGGGAGGAATCCGCCAACATCGACTGGCAGGACACTACCAAGCTGGTGGTGCGCAGCCAGGTGGTGCTGCTGTATAACGAGGATAACCGCAGCAACATGCTCCCCCGTCGGTGCCTGACCGACCACCAGCTGGAGCAGATGCGGGAATGGTTCCAAATCAGCCGGCCGGCGTACCGCCTCCGGCAGCGGGAGCGAGCCCAGGCGTGGCGGGACGAGCACCGCCAGAAGCGGGAACAGAGCCGCAACGGCCGCCGGGGCGGCTGGCTGCGGTAAATACAAAACGAACGGAGGAAGCGTGACAGCGCTTCCTCCGTTCGTTTTCCTGAAAAATCAGATTTCCGGCGTTGCGACAAAACAAGGGATCTTCTGCTCTAGTGTTATGTGAAGCGAAAAAGTGCAATCACGACATAAAGCGTGGAAAAAAGACTGATTACAATACCAAGAATCGCAAGGACTTTTCCTCGTTCGTTTTTCTGCTGACAAGTCATAAGGCCAATGACAGATACGATGATTCCGGCCATACCTAAAAGAGCAAAGAGATTGAACAAAAGCGAAAAAAGCGATAGGATCAGGCCGATAATGCACATCATGTTATAGGGGGCTTTTTCTACGGTAACCTGATTTAACTGATTGATCGGAGGAATATGATTTCTTGTGTTGGCGTTGGGCGATGAAGTGACATCTTGTTGTGCGGCGCCGCATTCGGAACAAAACTTTGATCCGTCTCGGATCTCTGCTCCGCAAGTTCTGCAAAACATATGGTCTCCCCTCCTGTGATGAACTGTGATGAACGGAATGATCCCTGTGCACCGGAACGATTCTGGCGGATACGATAAGGATAACACGAGGATAGAAAGCAGGCCGGACGATACCGCCGGTTCAGGCCGGGAAGGCCGCTTCGGACAGCGTCTCAAGGTGCGTGGTATAAACAGACTCCCGGATATGATAGGTGGACCTTGGGGTGACGGAGAAGCTCAGGAGGTCCACCGTGATGCCGGTCTCCTGCGCGAGGTCCCTTGCAAGATCGAAATATCCGCTCAACGTCATCCGCAGGTCCGTGGAGGAGACCACCCGTGCCGTGCAGGAGCCTTCAAAAGTGAACGGTCCATCTCCCAGGACGGAGGCCGTCCCGGCTCCATTGCAGTCGGCCCAGCGAAGGCCGCCGGACGATGCGACGACGACCGCCTGGACCGTATAGACGGCCTATAGGCCGCTCTCGTGGGTATAGACCTCGCTGACTTGCCCGTAGGATACGGACGCATCCGCCGGCTGGGTTGAATCACCGGCGTCCTCTCCGGCGAGCGAGACCATGGCCGCTTCGATGCCGGCGTCCACAAGGGTCTCCGCGTCCTCATAGGATATGCCGGCCTGCTCGGCTTTGGCCTGGATATAGTCCGTCCGGCGGATGGGGACAAAAGAGCTGGGCGCTTCCGGCGCAGGCGCGGCCTGACCTGTCTCTCCGGCGGTACAGGCCGAAAGGCCCAGTCCGGAAAGGGTCAGGCAGAGCGCGCAGGTCAGGAATCGTAAGATCCATGTGCGTGGTCTCATACAAATGCCCTCCTTGCCGATGGTGACAGGAACTGCCGCGGGCGGGGAACTCGGAGCCTCCCGCTCCCCTTTTTTCATTATACACGAGGGAGACCAACACTGCAAGGGGTGGTCAGCGGCGGCCGGCGGGGGTATTATACCGCCAGTTCAGTCATTGAGGGCCGCGCCCAGCGCGGCGGCCAGCTGAGGCTGCTCCGTTTTGAAGGGGGCTTTCCCCGGAAAACGCAGGGGGATGCCCGCTGCGCGCAGGGACGCCACATAGGGGAGCAGACTCTCCTCCGGCCCCAGGGCCGGAATTACGACCGCTACATGGATCAATTCCTCTCGTCTCCTTTCTCAGTGGCTCCGCCCCTCAGGATGCAGAGGGCGCGGAGTGGTGCCGGACCGCGCCGCGGCCGGCTTCCGCCGCCCGCACCAGCCGCTTGACCCGGCTGATGAGAAACACCAGCAGACCATGGACCGCCGGCGCGGCCAGGGCCAGCAGGCCCAGAAAGACCCAGCTGGAGCGGGTGAGCGTGGCGATCTGAAACAGAGGGCCCAGGAAGCAGTCGGCCCCCAGAAAGGCGGCGCCCATGGTCAGCAGGACCGCGCCCCGCAGCGGGGTCAGGGGCCAGCACAGGAACAGCAGAATCAACAGCCCGTTGAAGCCCATCAGGATGGCGCATACCGTGGACAGCTGCTCCAGGGGCATCCCCATCCCGGTCCCCAGCAGGCAGGCGGCCAGCAGCACGATCACGTTGGTCAGCCCGCCGGGGAGGGCGTTGAGCAGCACGGTCCTGAGAAAGCCGCCCCGCACCGGGGGACAGGCGGGCTCAAAGGTGAGCAGGAAGGAGGGCGCGCCGATCATCAGCGCGCTGACCAGGCTGATCTGGGCGGGCACCAGCGGATAGGGCACGGCCAGGAACAGCAGGATCAGGGAGATCAGGAAGGAAAAGATGTTCTTGGAGAGAAACAGCACGGCGGAGCGCTGGATATTGTGAATGACCCGCCGGCCCTCCCGCACGATGTGGGGCAGGGCGGCGAAATCGGAGCGGAGCAGCACCAGCTGGGCCACATGCTGGGCGGCCTCGCTGCCCGAGGCCAGCGCCACGGAGCAGTCCGCCTCCTTCAGGGCCAGCACGTCATTGACGCCGTCGCCGATCATGGCCACGGTGTGGCCCTGCTGCCGGAGGGCCTGGATGAGGCTCCGCTTCTGCCGGGGAGTCACCCGGCCGAACACCGTGTTGGACTGGGCCGCCGCGGACAGATCGGCCTCCGGCGGCAGGGCGGAGAGGTCGATCCAGCGCTCGGCCCCCTCCACCCCGGCCCGGCGGGCCACCTCAGCCACAGAACGGGCGCTGTCGCCGGAGATGACCTTGACGGCTACCCCCTGCGCCCGGAAATAGCGCAAGGTCTCCGCGGCCTCGGGCCGCAGGCGGTGGTCCAGGACGGCCAGGGCCACCGGCTCGGGTGCGCCCAGCAGACGGTCCGCCCCATCCAGCAGGCCCTGGCCCCGGGCCAGCACCAGCGCCCGCCGTCCCGCAGCCAGCAGAGGGGCCAGCTGGGCCCGGCAGGGCCCGCCCTCCGGGCCCAGCAGCAGCTCGGGCGCACCCAAAAACCAGCATACACCGTCGGGCTGCACCAGGGCGCTCCACTTGCGCTCGGAGGAGAAGGGGACGGTCCGCGCCGGGGACCAGGTCTCCCCTGCCCCGCCGAACCGGTCCAGCAGGGCCCGGCCGGTGGCGTTGTCCCCGGCGTCCCCTGCCCGGAGAAAGGAACCCAGCAGAGCTTCCGCCTCGGCGCGGGTGCGGCCGCCCAGGGGAATCAGCTCCCCCGCCTCCAGGGTCTCTTCGGTCAGGGTACCCGTTTTGTCCAGACATAACACATCCACCCGGGCCAGATTTTCAATGGTGGACAGCTCGTGGACCAGGGTGCCCTCCCGGGAGAGGTTGAGCACGCTGACTGCCAGGGCTACGCTGACCAGCAGGTAGAGCCCCTCGGGAATCATGCCCACCAGGGCGGCCACAGTGGAGGAGACCGAGTAGGACAGCCCCAGGTCCAGCAGCAGGAGGCTGCGGGTGAACAGGACCACCCCCAGGGGCACGATGGTCACGCCGATGACCTTGAGCAGCCGGTCCAGGGCGCGCAGCATGGCCGAGCGGCTGGCTTTGCGGCCCTTGGCCTCCCGGGTGATGCGGCTGGCGTAGGAATCCGCCCCCACCTGGTCCAGCCGGGCGGCGCAGTGCCCGGTGACCAGAAAGCTGCCCGACAGCAGCCGGTCGCCGGGCCCCTTGCCGATGAGATCGGCCTCGCCGGTGAGCAGGGCCTCATTGACCTGGACATGGCCCTCCCGCACCACGGCGTCGGCGCACAGCTGACTGCCCGGCCCCAGCAGCACGATGTCGTCCAGCACCAGCTGGTCGGACGGCACCTCCTGACGGGCCCCGTCCCGCATCACCACGGCCTTCTGGGCGGATACCAGGGCGATCTGGTCCAGCGTGCGCTTGACCCGCAGCTCCTGTATGATTCCGATGAGGACGTTGAGGACTACGATGACCAGAAAGAGCATGTCGCGGTAGGCCCCCACCAGAAACAGGCACAGGGCCAGCAGCACGAACAGCAGGTTGAAAAAGGTGCAGAGATTGTCCCGGACGATCTGGCCGGCGGTCTTGGTCAGGCCGTCGTCCGGGTCGTTGCGCCAACCGGCGGCGGCCCGCGCCCGGACCTGCTCTGCCGTCAGTCCCCGGCCGGGGTCGGGGTCCAGCCGCTCCACCGGGCGGCGGGGAATGGAGTGTTTATCCTGTCTCATAGTCCTGTCCCGGCCTGCGGCCGGCCCTCCTGTCAGCAGTGGAAGATTCTGTTTCCCATTTTAGGGGAACATCCTTAAGAGGTCCGGGTCCTGTTTCTTAGAAATTCTTTAAGAAGCAGAATCCTTTTTCGGAAAGGGAGCCCCCCGAAGGGATTCCTCTTTACAATCTCCAAGATGGTATGATATAATGCTAAATACTGAATTGTAACATTTTGGAGATTAGATTACCGTGGATACGGAGGGAACTGAAACGTGGAACCCAAGGAGCAACTGGAGCAGCTGGAGGACCTGAGCGGCCGCCTGGCGGGGGAGCGCCCCGCACCGTGGGACGGTCTGCCGGACATCCCGCTGTATATGGATCAGGTGGTGGCCTACCTGCGCCGCCAGCTCATCACCTTTGACGAGGGGGACGGCCTGACCTCCGCCATGATCAACAATTATATCAAGGACGGTTTGGTCCCCCGGGCCAATGGGAAAAAATATGACCGGGAGCATCTGGCCGACCTGACCGTGGTGGCGGCGGTAAAGCAGGTGCTGTCGGTGCGGGATATGAAGGTGCTGCTGGCCTCGACCCAGCAGCCCAGCGATGTGCGGGAGTCCTACGAGGGCTTCTGCGCTCAGCTGGACATCGCCCTGCGGGAGACCCTGGAGCATATCCAGGATTTCCCCAATCAGAAGGACCTGCCCGCCCTGGCCCTGGCGCTGGCCCTGCGCAGTTACGCCGACGCCTTGGCCTGCCGGCGCATCGTGGACCTGCTGCGCCCAGAGGAGGAGCGGGGGTCCAAGAAGAAAAAGCATAAGGACGAGGAAGTCGTCCTTTGATTTGGAGGTAACAACATGCAAGATTTTGTGATTCTGACCGACTCTTCCGCCGACCTGTCCCAGGCGATGGTCCAGGAGCTGGGGGTGGAGGTGCTCCCCCTGACCTTTATGATGGAGGGGGCCAGCTACCGCAACTACCCGGACAACCGGGAGATCGACCCCCATGTGTTCTATGACAAGCTGCGTGCCGGCGTGGTGGCCACCACCGCGGCGGTCAACGTGGGCGAGTTTGTCGAGGCCGCCGAGCCCTTCCTGAAGCAGGGCCGGGACGTGCTCATCCTGGCCTTCTCCTCCGGTCTGTCCGTGACCTATAACTCCGCCCGGCTGGCGGCCGAGGACCTGACCGAGCAGTATCCGGACCGGAAGATCTACGCGGTGGATACGCTGTGCGCCTCCCTGGGCCAGGGCCTGCTGGTGTATTACGCTGTGCAGCAGCAGAAGGCGGGCAAGTCCATCGACGAGGTCCGGGATTGGGTGGAGGCCAACAAGCTCCACCTGTGCCACTGGTTCACCGTGGACGACCTGATGTTCCTCAAGCGCGGCGGCCGGGTATCCGCCGCCACCGCTCTGCTGGGCACCATGCTGTCCATCAAGCCGGTCATGCACGTGGACAACGAGGGCCATTTGATCAACATGGCCAAGGCCCGGGGCCGCAAGGCGTCCCTGAAGGCCCTGGTGGACCATATGGAGCAGTCCGCCATCGACCCGGGCCAGCAGGTGGTGTTCATCAGCCACGGCGACTGTCCGGAGGACGCCCAGGCCGTGGCCGACGACGTAAAGGCCCGCTTCGGGGTAAAGACCATTGTCATCAACTATGTGGGCCCGGTCATCGGCGCCCACTCCGGCCCCGGCACCGTGGCCCTGTTCTTCTTAGGAACCGAGCGCTGAACTGCCGGGAGCAGCGGGCTAAGACGCGGAGCGGAACAAACGGACCGAGGGCCCGAAGGGCCCGCAGGCCGGCTTGTGCAGTCGAAGCGGCTTAGAGCCGCGTCGCGAAGGCATGGAAGCGTGAAGGAACCGAGCGCTGAACTGCCGAGAGCAGCGGGCTAAGACGCGGAGCGGAACAAACGGACCGCCGCCCACTTTTGCGCAAGAAAAACGCCCCTCCCGATCCGGGAGGGGCGCACGTTTGGAGAGAAGGCTATGGACCAACACAACACTTGGCTGGAGATCACCCTCCCCTGCCGTCAGGAGGAGCTGGACGCGGTCTGCGCCCGCCTGACCGCCAACGGCGTGGAGGGGCTGGTCATTGAGGATGAGGCGGATTTCCAGACCTTTTTGGCGGAGAATCACCAATACTGGGACTATGTGGACGAGGAACTGGCCGCCCGGATGAAGGGCGTGTGCCAGGTGAAGTTCTACGTCACCGACGACGCGGCGGGTCAGGCGGACCTGCGGGCATGGCTGACCGGTCTGGAGGACTACGAATACGCCGCCCGCTCCCTTCAGGAGGAGGACTGGGCCACCGGCTGGCAGAAATACTACAAGCCGCTGGAGGTGGGCGCGCGCATTTACATCGTACCCCAGTGGATGCGGGACCAGCCGGTGCCCGAAGGACGGGTCCCCCTCTACCTCAACCCGGGCCTGACCTTCGGCACGGGGAACCACGCTTCCACCCAGCTGTGCCTGGAGGGGTTGGAGCGGGCGGTGCGGCCCGGCGACGCGGTGCTGGACCTGGGCTGCGGCAGCGGAATTCTGGCCATCGCCGCCCTCCGACTGGGGGCGGAGCGCGCCGTGGGCGTGGACATCGACCCCAAGGCGGTGGACGTGGCCTATGAAAACGCGGCCATGAACGGAATCGGCCGGGACCGCCTGCGGGTGCTGGCCGGGGACGTGCTCTCCGACCGGACCTTTGCCCAGAGCTTGGGACAGGGGGCCTATCCGGTGGTGCTGGCCAACATCGTGGCCGATGTGATCATCCCACTGTCCGCCAAGGCGGGCCAGTTCCTGACCGGGGACGGCTGGTTCCTGTGCTCCGGGATCATCGACACCCGGGCGGACGAGGTGGCCGCCGCCCTGGCCCGGAACGGCCTGACCGTGACCGAGCGGCGGGAACGGGCGGGCTGGGTGTCCTTTACCGCCCGGCGGGCCCGGTGAGCAGGCCCGCGCGGCAAAGAACGGCCCTTTGACCGCTTGCCCGCTGTGCCGCGCGCAGGCAGCGCCAAGGGAACAAACTAGTTGCATGGGCGCACGTATTGGTTGCGCGGATGCCGCATCCAGTTTACATGGGTGTCACATTCGGGTTGCAGGGATGCCGCATTCGGTTTACATGGGTGTCACATCCAGTTTGCAATCGATGTCACGTCCGGTTTACATGAATGTCGCGTTTGGTTGCGCGGATGTCACATTTGGTTTGCAAGGATGGTACAGTTTGGTTGCCCCCCGCTGCGGTGGGTGCAGCGGACTGGAAAAACCGCGCCGCCGCCCATTTGGGCGGCGGCGCGGTCTGTATTATCCGGTTTTTTTGGAATAGATGTCATCCAGGATTCCGATGACCTGGGCCACGGCGCTGTCGTCGCAGTGATGGACGATCCGCGCCCCCCAGTCCCGCACCTCGGGGGCGCAGTTGGCCGGGGCGAAGGGAATGGCGGACAGGGCCAGCATGGACAGGTCGTTCTGGTTGTCCCCGATGCAGTAGATATGGTCGGGGGCGATGCCCAGCTGGTCGGCCACCCGCTTGACCAGGGTGCCCTTGGTGTTGCCCTTGGCAGTGATCTCCAGCAGATAGCGGTTGGAGAAAATGGCCTCATACTGGTCCCCCCAGCGCTCCAGGAACATGCGCTGCACGTCGGAGAGCAGGGCGTGGTCGTGCTCCAGAATGAGCTTGGTCCAGGGCAGGGGCATCTCGTCGATGGTCTGGCACAGGGTATAGGGCACCTTGACCCGCTCCAGATGTTTCATGGTCACCAGATTGGGGTTGTGGACGTACACGTCCCCCTGGTGGTAACTCTCGAAGGCCAGGTCGGGAAAGGCCTGGCATACCTGGGTCATGTGCTCCGCCGCCTCCATGGGCAGGTAAGACTGGTAGAGGAGCTTGTCGGCGGAAAAATCGTAGATGGCCGAGCCGTTGGAGAGGACCACCGGCGCATTGAGGGTGAGCCGCTCCCGGGCAATCTGAGGCTGAAAGGTGGCCTTGGCCCGGCCGGTGGCCACGGTAAAGGTGCCCCCCTGGGCGATGAAGGATTCGATGGCGGCGCGGTTTTCCTCCGAGACCTCCAGCTTATGGTTGTAGAGCGTGTCGTCGTAATCGCTGACCAGCAGCACGCCGTCGAATTTACCCAAGAAAATCAGTCCTTAGTTCGATTTGGTACGAGTGGTGGAGTTGAACACAAAATATTTCTTCAGCGGCCTGTACAGCAGGCCGAAGATAATGAGACAGAGGATGAGGTCGATGCCCACGTAGCTGATGTTATAGACCAGCGAATACATCCAGGGGCTGGTGAAGGTGATGTTGAACAGCTCGGTGGGGGCCAGGATGGCATAGATGGTGATGCCGCTGATGAAGTGCACGATGAACCGGGCCAGTGCGCCCAGGGCGGAGCCCCAGAAAATGCCGTACTTGTGCCCGCGGCCCAGCCCGGCCACGGCGATGACGCCAAAGGCCAGGATATAGTCCAGGATAATGGACTGCCAGCCGTAGCTCACCGCGCCCTGCACGAAGATCTGAAGAATACCGAAGGCAAAGCAGCCCACCAGGCCGCCGCCCACGCCCCAGCGCACGCAGAACACGAACAGGGGCAGCATCTCCAGTGAGATAGAACCGCCCTGGGGGAGCTCAAAGGGCTTGAGCAAGCCCAGCACCAGAGCCAGGGCGACCATGATCGCCCCTTCGCAAAGCATTTGAGTCGCATAGCGTTTTGTCATTGTCGTTTCCTCCTATAAGTAAAGTGTACCGCAGTGCAATCAGGTGCAATGCGGTACGAAGAAACGACAAACGGCACGATTCGTCGGTCGAATACACTTCCTACGCCGGCATTACCCGGATCAGGTTCAAGGGACCGGAAGCGGCGCTACGCTTCTGCATCTCAGCCGGACTTGCGTCCAGCGCCCCTGCTATTCTGTTTGCCTGCGGCAAGGTTAGTGTACTCCAAATTCCTACTCTTTGTCAAGGGAGGCTGCTCCGGCGCTCCCGTCAATTTCGACAAAATGAAGCAGGGAATTTTGGAAGAACCGTCCGGGGAGACCCAGTTCCACCAAATAAGGCGGATTTTCCGTCTGTTCAACAAGATATAGGGAGGTTGACAAGGGCGGATGCCGGCGGAAAACGCAAAAAAACCTTGACGCGGCAAAGAAAAACGTGTATAGTTACGTTTGTAACCAAATTGTAATCTTTGCTACCGATTGTCACCGGTCGGGAGAATCAAATCATTACAGAAGAACATCCGTGACAAAGAATGGAGGCGTCCACCCATGGATGAACTGTTGCACGAACCCCGGCGCCTCGGCGAAGCGGGCGCAGACCTTCCTCTTGGGAAAAAGCTGCGCGGTTTCGCGGAGGCGCTGCAAGAGAAAACGGCGCTGGCCTGGGAAGGAGCTCAGCCCAAGCTGCGCGTTGCCCGCAAATGGCTGAGCGAGCACCCCATCTCTCCCCTGGTCTACCTGGCTGTGGCCACGGCGGTCGGGGTCGGCGCTGTGGTCAGCGCGGTCTATTCCCCCAGCTATGTGGTCAATGTAGACGGCGTGGACATCGGCGTAGTCAGCGACCCGGCGGTGTACGAGCAGGCCGTGTCCCATGTGGAGACCCGGGCCGCTCATATCCTGGGCTATGACTACGTGCTGGAAAATGAGGTGACCTTCACCCGCGCCCTGACCGAGAAGGACGGCTTCTCCACCATGGGCCAGCTGGAGACCTATCTGTTTAACCAGATCGGTGAAGTGATGAAGAGCTATGTGCTCACCGTGGACGGCGTGACCATCGGCGCGTCCGACGACAAGAGCGCACTGGATGAGCTGCTGGACACCATCGCGGCCCCCTATCTGACCGAGAACACCGTGGAGTACGGCTTTGTGGAGGATGTGGCGATCCAGAGCGAGTACATCTCCTCGGACACCAACATGGACCTGGACAGCATGTACACCACCCTGACCGCCAACACCACCGGCGAGACCACCTACACCGTGGTCCAGGGCGATACGTACAGTGAGATCGCCGCGGACAACGACATGTCCCTGTCCGACCTGATGGCCCTCAACCCCCAGGCCAGCCTGGACCGGCTGATGGTGGGCGACGTGCTCAACGTCAAGGAGATCATCCCCTACCTGTCGGTCTACACTGTGGACAACGTGACCTATGAGCAGGCCATCGAGTGCCCCGTGGAGTATGTGGACGACGCGTCCATGTACATCGGCGATACCAAGGTCATCACTCAGGGCGTGGAGGGCACGGCCCAGGTCAACGCCAACGTGACCTATGTCAACGGCTATGAGAGTGAGCGCACGGTGCTCAGTTCCACCACCCTCACCGAGCCCACCACCACCGTGATCGCCCAGGGCACCACCGAGCGGCCCAAGACCGCTTCCACGGGCACCTACATCTGGCCGGTGTCCGGACGGGTCACCTCCACCTTTGGCTACCGTTCCATCTTCGGCTCGTACAGCTACCACTCCGGTCTGGACATCGCCTGCTCCTACGGCACCGCTATCAAGGCTGCCGACGGCGGTAAGGTCACTTACGCCGGCTGGATGAGCGGCTACGGCTACCTGGTCATTATTACCCACGACAACGGCACCCAGACCTACTATGGACACAATTCCTCCCTGGTGGTCTCGGTGGGCGAGCGGGTCTATCAGGGCCAGACCATCGCCAAGGCGGGCTCCACCGGGCGCTCCACCGGCGTCCACTGCCACTTTGAGGTGCGCGTCAACGGCACCGCCCGCAACCCCTACAACTATCTGTAAGAAGTTTAAGACAAATAAGCCAGCAGCCCGCGGTCATCCGGCCGCGGGCTGTTTTCCGGAGTGTGAACCATGAAAAAGACCCTTCTGCACATCTGCTGCGCCCCCTGCTCCATCACCTGCATCGACCAGCTGCGCACCGACGGCATCGAGCCGGTGGGCTACTGGTACAACCCCAACATCCACCCCTTTACCGAATACCGCCAGCGGCGCAACACCCTTCAGGAGTATGCCAAGTCGGTCGGCCTGGAACTGGTGGTGGAGGACGACTACGGCCTGCGGCAATTCACCGCCGCCGTGGCCGGAGATCCGGACCACCGCTGCGCCTGGTGCTATGCCGCGCGGATGGAGGGTGCGGCCCGCTATGCGGCCGACCACGGGTTTGAGGCGTTTTGCTCCACCCTTCAGGTCAGCCCCTACCAAAATCACGAATTGCTGATTACCACTGGAATTATTATGGGAGAAAAATACGGCGTGGAGTTCCTCCCCTACGATTTCCGCCCCCGGTTCCGGGAGGGACAGGACCGCGCCCGGGAATTGGGCCTGTATATGCAGAAGTTCTGCGGCTGTATTTACAGCGAGGAGGACCGCTACTTGGGCGCCAAGCGCCGGAAGAAGGCGGCTCAGGCGGCCAAGCGGGCCGCCGCGGAGTGAAGCTGAACGCGAATCCTCCGTCCGCTGCGGACCTGTACAGACAACAGGCTTGAAGATGTGCAGAAACGCGGTTGGCCTTCTCAAACCACATATCGATTCTTCAGCGCCGTCCGGTGGGACGGCGCTTTTTCTGCCCGAATCAGCGGACGGCCCGGTCCCGGAAATGGTCCCAATTCAAAATGCAAAAAATACTTTGCAAAATTTGCAAAATAGACTTGACAAATAGCGCAAAGCAAACTATACTAAAAATGCAAAGTGAACCATGCAAAACAAAAAGGAGGAAAAGGAGGAATTTTTTATGGATATGATCACGATTGCGGCGGTCGCGGTTTTGCTGCTGAATGTCTCGGCCCTGGCGCTGAAGCGGAAGAGAGAGGCCAAGCGCGGTGAAAACCAGAATTAAGGAGCTGCGCAAGGCGCGCAAGCTGTCCCAGGGGGAGCTTGCCGACGCGGTGGGCACCACCCGCCAGACCATCACCTCCATCGAGGTGGGGAAGTACACGGCCTCCCTTCCCCTGGCCTACAAGATCGCCCATTACTTCGGGCTGACCATTGAGGAGGTCTTTGATTTCAGCGAGCTGGAGGAAGAGGGGTTTTAAGGATGGAAGCGAAATTGGACGGGATGCGTCGGGACCTGCAAAAGCGGCTGGCGCAGGCGCGGGGTATGGCGGTCTGCTTTGCCCTTCTGCTGGTGGCGGCCGTCAGCGGGGTCATTCCCACGGGAGTGGCCGGGCCGTCAGCCCGGGACTTCATTTCCGGTTTTCAGGTGGGCCTGCTGCTGGCGCTGTGCGTGTTCGCTCTGTATCGGAAGGTTCGCTGCCAGCGGGCACTAAGGGACGATGCGGCGGTCAGACGCCTGTACTATCAGGAACACGATGAGCGCACGCGGTACATTGCCCAGCAGGTGGGCCGCTCCTCCATGGCGGTCAATACGGTGCTGCTGGTGGTGGCAGCTGTGATCGCGGGCTATTTCAGCGTGACGGTATTTGTGACCCTCCTGGCCGTGGCGGCCGTCCAGGGTCTGGTACAGCTGCTGCTGAAGGGCCTGTGTGCCCGCCGGTACACCGGCGAAGAGGAATAACAAGCAGTCCGGGGACGGAATCCCACCGTCGGGCCGCGGCATCTGCAAAAGAAAATTCCCCGAGGAAGAACCTCGGGGAATTTTCTATGTAACCTTCTTACTTGAGCGCGGCAGTGATGATGGCCATGGAATAGACCTCCTGGGCGTTGCAGCCGCGGGACAGGTCGTTGATGGGGGCGTTCAGGCCCAGCAGGATGGGGCCGTAAGCCTCGAAGTTGCCCAGGCGCTGGGCGATCTTGTAGCCGATGTTGCCGGCGTTGATATCGGGGAAAATGAAGGTGTTGGCGTGGCCGGCCACCTTGGAGTCCTTGCACTTGGTCTTGGCCA
>DXYV01000057.1 GCA_019415645.1 Clostridiales bacterium | reverse complement strand
TCTCCGCCACATGGGCCTCCTGGGCCATGCAGCCGCACACGCAGATGATCTGCTCGGGCTTTTTCCGCTTGCCGTGGACCAGCGCGCCGATGTTGCCGAACACCCGCTGCTCGGCGTGCTCCCGGATGGCGCAGGTGTTGATGACGATGACGTCGGCCTGCTTGTCGTCCTGGGTAAACGCATAGCCCATCTCGCGCAGCATGCCCCGCAGCAGCTCGGAGTCGGCCTCGTTCTGCTGGCAGCCGTAGGTGTCCACATAGGCCAGGGGCCGCTGGCTTTTCTGTTCGTTGAGCGCGCGCACCTGGGCGCAGAATTCCTTCTGCCGCGCAATGTCCTCAGGGGGTATCACAGGGGTTTTCCGTTCCAAATCCGCTTCCTCCGTCGTAAGGTTTCTTAAGTAATCATTGTATCATTTTTCCCAGTGAAATACAAGGAAAAGCTGCGCCGGTGTCTGTCCCTACGGATGTTGGCGCAGAATCAGCCTGCCGCCGGCGAGCAAGGCTCGCCGGCGGCAGGTTTGCTTACAGATCCGCAATGCAGGATTCGCAGAGATAGACCCCGGGCTTGATTTCTTTCAGTCCCTCGCTTCTCCGGCATTTAAGACAGACTGGAGCGGTTTTTTGTAAAATAATCTGCCGATTTTCTTCATCTACTAAAATTTCCAAACTATCTCGTTCCTCAATTCCGAACATACGTCTTGTTTCAATAGGGAGCACCACTCGCCCCAATTCATCCACTCTTCGAATAATTCCCGTCGCGCTTATCATGCGGTTCACTCCTATCATTTTATTAAAAATTGGAATTTCCATTTTTTATAGTATCACAAATTTGGGATTGCTCCATCCACTATCTAGGGATATTTCTACGGATAGAGCAGGGTCAAACGATGGCGCATCTAATATAATATTGTAGAAAATATTCCCAAAATGGGTGAACTAACATGGTCCTGGATTCCAGAAGCTTGGGTAAAAAGTTAAGAGCATACCGGTCGATCTGTGGATGGAGTCAAGAGGCCTGCGCCGAAAAAATTGGTATAACGCCCAGATATTTGGCTGATTTAGAGCGCGGTGATAAGTCGCCTACCCTGGAAACCTTTATCTGCATACTGAACACTCTTGGGGCATCTGCCGACGATGTCTTACAAGACAGTCTGGTTATTGGCTACGAATCCAAAAGCAATGAGCTTCTCAAACGGCTAGAACGTCTGGACCTATCCCACCGCAAGCAGGCCCTTGATATTTTGGAAAGTATCATTTCTTCTTTTGAAAAAAGTTAACCGCCCGGAGCATCTGCTCCGGGCGGTCTTTTTCTCTGCGTCAGATGGCCCGTCACCGGCCCATGGCCCAATTCTCATACCCTGCGGTATCTCTGGCAGGGCGTGCGCGGGACATACTCGCCCAGGGAAGCATTCGTCAAGTGTCCATCCTTTACAGCAATCTCTCCGTTGACCAAGACGGTCTCCGCACGGCCGGACACGGCGAATCCCTCGAAGGGAGTATAATCCACGTTCTGGGTCTGGGCGGCGGCGGAGATCACCCCGCGCCAGGCGGGATCCCACACCACCAGGTCGGCGTCCGCCCCTTCGGCCACGATGCCCTTGCGGGGATACAGGCCGAAGAGCTTGGCCGGCTGCTCCGCCATGACCCGGCACAGCAGCTCGGGCGGCAGCCCGTGCTGGGTGCCGAAGGTTAGCATCAGCGCCGGGCGGGTCTCCACCCCCGGCATCCCGTTGGGAATGGCGGAAAAATCGTCCTTCCCCAGCTGCTTAGCCCCACGGAAGTCAAAGGAGCAGTGATCTGTGGCCACGGTGTCAATGACGCCCCCCGCCAGCGCCCCCCACAGGGCTGCGCTGTCCTCATAGGCACGCAGGGGCGGAGAGCACACATACTTGGCGCTTTCAAATCCGGAGAGTTGATATTTATTTTCATTCAACAACAAGTATTGAGGGCAGGTCTCCAAATAGACCTCCTGTCCCCGCTCCCGGGCGGCCAGGGCGGTCTGGAGCCCCCGTCGGGTGGACAGGTGGACCACGTAGACCGGCGCGCCGGCGCACTCGCCCATGGTGAGGAAGCGGTCCACCGCCTCCGCCTCCACGCAGGCGGGGCGGGACCGGGGATGAGCGGCGGGAGACAGCTGCCCCAGCTCCTTCTGCGCGGCGATTCCCGCGTTCACCAGGTCGCCGTTCTCGCAGTGGGCGGAGACCAGGGCCCCCTCCTCCAGAGCGGCGCGGAGAATCTCATATACATCCCGGTCGGGCAAGCGCAGCGCGTCGTAGGCCAGATAGACCTTATAGGAAGTCACCCCGGCCTCGGTCATGGCCTTCATATCCGCCCGGGTTCTGGGGTTCCAGTCGGTGATGGCCATATGAAACCCGTAATTGCAGGCACAGTGGCCGTCCGCCCGGCTATGCCATACCTCCAGCGCATGGGGCAGCGTATTCCCCCGGTCCTGGGTGGCAAAGTCCAGGATGGTGGTGGTCCCCCCCACCACCGCGGCCCGGGTGCCGGTCTCAAAGCTGTCGGCGGTCTCGTTGGGCTGGCCGGCATTCATCTGGAAGTGGGTGTGGGCGTCGATGAAGCCGGGAAACACCAGCTTGCCCGACGCGTCCACCACCGTGTCTCCGGTCAGTGTATTGGGGGGCGCAAGGCGGGCGATTTTGCCGTTCTCCACCAGGATGTCTCCGGCGATCCTGCGGTCAGGCCGGACAATGGAACCATTTTTGATCAAAACAGACATGAATCTGTGCCTCCTTCCGGGCAGTTATGGTCATGTTATCCAAGTCCATGATAGCACAGAATGGCCCGAAGTCAACGCAAAAAAGAAAAAATTTCAGCCTGGCAAACAAAATTTCAACTCTCCGTCTGCACCGCTTCGGGCTTGCGGCTTTGGCAAGTAAGCCTTATAATGAAGACAGCGACCCCATCAAATGGAAGGAGCGTGTACCGATGATCGACTTGACGGTAAACCGGGAAGGACTGCGGCGCAACATCGAAGCCGCCCGGGCAAACCGGATTCTGATTCCCACCTACCAGCAGATGAAGCATCCCGAGACCATCCCGGAGGCCATTCAGGCCAGGCTGAAGGGGGTGGGCCTGTGGGATGTGGACCCGCTGAACCTGTTCCGCATCACCTGGAAAAACGAGGCCAAGGAGTCCGGCGGCCTGTTCCAGGCGGTGCCCAATTATCTGGAGCTGCCTCCGGCCCTGACCGGCGTGCCCGCCCGCATCGTGGCTCTGGTGGGCAAGTGGTTCCCCACCGGCTGCCACAAAGTGGGGGCCTCTTTCGGCTGCCTGGTCCCCCGGCTGGTCACCGGCCAGTTCGACGTGACCTACCACAAGGCAGTGTGGCCCTCCACGGGCAATTACTGCCGGGGCGGCGCGTTCAATTCCAAGCTGCTGGGCTGCCGGGGCGTGGCGATCCTGCCCGCCGAAATGAGCCGGGAGCGCTTTGAGTGGCTGGAATCCATCGGCGCGGAGGTCATCGCCACCCCGGGCTGCGAGTCCAACGTGAAGGAGATCTTCGACAAGACCAACGAGCTCAAGGCCGACCCCCAGTGCATGATCTTCAACCAATTCGAGGAGATGGGCAACCACCTGTGGCACTACCAGGTCACCGGCGACGCCATTTCCACGGTGTACCAGGCCATCCGCCGCCCCGGCGACCGGATGGCGGGGGCCTGCTTCACCTCGGGCTCCGCGGGGACCATCGGCTGCGGGGACTATCTGAAGGAGGTCTACCCCACCATGAAGCTGGCAGTGGGCGAGGCTCTCCAGTGCCCCACCATTCTGAACAACGGCTTCGGCGACCACCGCATCGAGGGCATCGGCGACAAGCACATCCCCTGGATTCACGACGTGAAGAACACCGATATGGTCATCGACATCGACGACGAGGACAGCCAGCGGCTGCTGCGGCTGTTCCACGATCCGGCGGGCCTGGCCTGCCTGCGGGAGGCCGGCGTGGACGAGGACACCCTGAGCAAGCTGTCCTGGCTTGGCATTTCCGGCATCGCCAATGTGCTGTGCTGTATTAAAATGGCCAAATATTACGAATTGACATCAAAGGATCTGGTCTTTACCGTGCTGACCGACTCGGCGGCCATGTACGGCAGCCGCATCCGGGAGCTGGAGGAGCAGTACGGCCCCTACTCCCCCACCGCCGCCGCGGTGGATTTCAACCTCCATCTGCTGGGCCAGCGCACCGACCACATGATGGAGCTGAATTACTACGACCGCAAGCGGGTCCACAACCTGAAATACTACACCTGGGTGGAGCAGCAGGGCCGCACCATGGCCGAGCTGAACGACCAGTGGTACGGCTCCGTGTGGGACGACGTGCACCATCAGGCCGACGCGCTGGACGACCTGATTCAGGCCTTCAATGAGGAGACCGGCGTGGCCAAAACGCTGTAAGCCGCCCGCTCCCCCTTCTGGTCCGCTTTCGCGAAAGGAGGCACATGCCATGCAAAACGTCACCCAGCTGCGCTGCGTGAAGTGCGGCAAGACCTACCCCGCATCTCCCGAGGCCAGGACCTGCGCCTGCGGCGGGATTTTGGATGTGGAATACGACTACGACTACGTCAGGGCCAGGCTGACTCCGGCCGCTTTGGCGGAGCGTCCCCGGACCATGTGGCGCTACCGGGAGCTGCTCCCGGTGGAGCCGTCCACGCCGGACACCCCCCTGCGGGTGGGCTGGTCCCCCCTGTACCGGGCGGATCGTCTGGCGGCGGCCCTGGGGCTGGACCGCCTGTGGATCAAGGACGACGGCCAGAACCCCACCGCTTCCCTGAAGGACCGGGCCTCCGCTCTGGCGGTGGCCAAGGCGGGCGAGGCGGGGGCCCGCGTCATCGCCTGCTCCTCCACGGGCAACGCGGCCTCCTCCCTGGCGGGGAACGCCGCCGCCGCGGGCTATGAGACCTACATCTTCGTCCCCAGCCGGGCGCCCAAGGGGAAGGTGGCCCAGCTGATGATCTTCGGCGCCCATGTCGTCAGCGTGGACGGCAGCTATGAGGACACCTTTGAGCTCTCCCAGGCCGCCATTGAGCGGTACGGCTGGTACAACCGCAACGCGGCCATCAACCCCTACCTGTCCGAGGGCAAGAAAACCGTCTCTCTGGAGATCGCCGAGCAGCTGGGCTGGCGGGCCCCGGACTATGTGGCAGTGTCGGTGGGCGACGGCTGCACCATCGCCGGGGTGTGGAAGGGCTTCCGGGACCTGTACGCCGCGGGGCTCATCGACCGCCTGCCCCGGCTGATCTCCGTGCAGGCCGAGGGCTGCTGCCCCCTGAACCGGGCCCTCCAGACCGGCCGGCCCTGGCAGCCCATGGCGGAGGACACGTTGGCTGACTCCATCGCCGTGGGGGTGCCCCGCAATCCGGACAAGGCGCTCCGCGCCGTCCGGGACTCCGGCGGCGTGGCGGTCAACGTCTCCGACGGGGAGATTTTGGAGGCCATGCGCCTGCTGGGCCGTACCCAGGGGGTGTTCGGCGAGCCCGCCGGGGTCGCCGGGACCGCCGGGGTGAAAAAGGCCGTGGAGCTGGGCCTCATCGAGCGCGGCGCGGAGGTGGTCACGCTGGTCACGGGCAACGGCCTGAAGGACGTGGCCAACGGCATCAAGGCCGCCGGGGAGCCCATGGTGGTCAAACCCGACCTGGAAGCCCTGCTGGCCGCCTTTGAGGCCCACGGGATTCGGCCCTGAGCCCGGAACAGGAAAAGCTGCGCGCCGCAGCGCCGGAACAGAAAAGGTCCCGCGCATCCTCGGCCGAGGGTGCGCGGGACCTTTTTCCGGAGACACTCCATTCGGACCTCCTTGCTTCCGTTGCGGGTTTCACCGATTCAGCGCGGCGTCTACCTGGCTGCTGGTCAGGCTCGACGACTCCAGCAGGAAGGTGCCGATCACATTCCCATCCTTGTCATAGAGCGGGATGGTCCGCGGCTCGCTCTGATGCGCCATGTACTCCGCTTTCTCCTCCGCCGAGGAAAATTCGGGGTTCAGGTCCGTGCGGCGGATATATCCCTTCACCCCGTTCGTGCCGATTGCGGACATCAGATCGGGATGCTCTCCGACCAGGCTGGCCAGCGAATCCGAGCCATAGGTCTCTCCGTTCTGATTTGTGGGGTAGCGCCCGTCCACCAGCGTGCTGCTCAGGCGGGCCTGCCGTTCAATCTCGCTCTGCTCCACGGAAATCACGATTCCGGTCTCCTGCTGGGAACGGCGCAGGGCTTCGACCGTCTCCTGAACCTCTTCCAGGTCCTCCGTTTCCGCGGCCTCCAGGGTAAAGCTGCCGATCACCAGACCGTTCAGGTCATACAGCGGGATGGTGGCCGCATCGGCTCTGGTCTGCATATAGGCCAGCGTCTCCTCCCGGGTCAGCAGCTCCGGATTCAAGTCGTCCGTCCGAAGATAGCCCTGCACGCCGCCGTCTCCCACCGCGGAGAGCAGATCGGGCCATGCGCCGACGACGTCAGCCAGCAGGACCGAGCCATAGGTCTCTCCGGCAGCCGTGGTCGGATAGCTATGATCCGCTTCCAGCGTATCCGCAAGGGAATTTACCAGCGCGGAGCGGCTGTACGTACGTGTTTTGGGCAGATCGAAGGTCAGGCGGTCCGCTCCGTTCACCACCGTCGCCTGGCCCTGGCTGTAAACCTCAACGCCGGAGCTGGCCGTCCCGGTAACGGAATAGGTGAAGTAGTCCGCCACCGTGTTGTAAACGGTCCCGGTGCTTTTGATCACATCGCCGTCCTCGTTGCACAGGACCGCGTTGGTCCCCAGACAGCCCGCCGGTACGATGGTATTGCCGGCCGTGCGCACCCAGGCCCCGGCGCGGTACGTGCTGCCGCCGTCCACATAGAGCGTGGACCAGCCCGAATAGGTCATATCCCCGACGGTATAGGATACCGTGCTGGAATCATAGGCCACGGCAAAAGCGCCCGAAATCAGCAGCGAGAGGGCGGCGCATCCCCCGATCAGGCCGGATAATACGTTTCGTTTCATAAGCTTCTCCTTTCGTTCCGGAAGCAGAGCCGCTTCCCGCGGCGCAGCCGGTTTTGTTCGATTTTGCGGAACGCGGAAGCGTCGTCTTCCCATTTCAGGGAAGACCCCGCCTTCTGACACAGTCCGTTATGGACTGCTGTTGTTTCACATCCGCTTAAATTGACGTATATTGCGCAACGGACAGGTTCCCGTTGATGGCTCCGCCATCGCCTACTGCTTCAATTTGCACGTAATAGGTCCCCGAGCCGGCCGTCGAAGTATAATAGACATCGTGACCCTGACCGCCATTTCCTTCCACACTGAATCTTGCCGCAACTGTTAATTTTCCGGAATCAGTGCGATACAGATAGACCATGACCTTTGACGTAGCGTTATTTTCATACCAAACCCGAATATAATTCCCATTGGACGGAGTCGCGGTAAAGGAGGTCGTGCGGACGCTTCCGGTCCCGGAAATCGGACCGCTCGGATAAATCGCGGCACGCGGCAGGATGATTCCGCCGGGCCCGTCCATATTTGCGGGAGCGGCCGCAAATGCCGTTGCCTGCAAGGCAAACGCCATCACAACCGCCAGAGCAATCGACATAAACCGTTTCATAAGTACATCTCCTTACATTCTTTATTTTTTTGGTCTTGCAAACGTGAATAGCAGTACAAAGCCAGTTAAATAGACTAGGAGAAAGAAAATCAGGACACCTGTTAAATTGGTAAAATTCATTGTGCTCCAAAAATTTCCATCTAAGGAATCTGCAAACACGATATAAATTCCCAATCCCAAAGTCATCAGACTTCCCAGCAGTCCAGTCACAAGCACCGAAAGAGAAATTACTATACGCCAGACCCATTCCATATGGACGCTTCCTTTCTAAACTCAGATACGGAATCCGCGGGTGCGACGCACGCCAAAACTACCCCATTGGAAACACTCTCCTTTCAATTTTTTACATACCGTTTAATAGTTGACAAAGCCGACCACGCGGACGCTGGAGGAAGAATTGTTCCGGACGGCCAGAGTATAGCTGCCGCGTTCGCTGACCTGGATGGACTTATTGATGCTGCCGCCGGTTACATTCAGGGAGTAGAAGATTCCATCGGAATCGACCAGGCCGAAGTCCATGCTGGCCGACGCGGGAGAATAGGAACAGTTGATGGTGACGGTGTCCCCTGCATCCAAAAAGAATGCGTCGCTCGCCGACATGATCGTATTGGCCGGAACAGAGAAATCCAGGTAACCCGCAGCACGCGGAACGGCCGACTCATCCAACGTGCGCAGCTGCGAAAAATCGACCATTTCCTGCTGAATTTCTCCCATGGAAACACCGCGCGCTTGTACTTGCGCGGCCCCGGCCGTCGTCAAAAGACAGCCCATCGCAAGCGCCCCTGCCAGAACGGTCCGGTAAAGATTCTTTTTCCACATTTGTTCTGCACCTCTTTTTTATTCTTCTAGAATTGTAAATTGGGATTGCATCGGCAGCTCCACCGGTTCCTGATGTAAGTCCTCAATGGGAATTACATTCTCCTCCTTCGGCTCAAAAACCGTCGCCGCCAGCAGACCGGCCGCCAGGAAGGCCGCGCACAGGCCCGCCGCAAGCGCCGCCGGGTGAACTCTGCGCCGTTTCGGCGCCTGGTCCGCCCTGCCCGGCGCTTGGTCCGCCGTGCCTTCCGGCAGGGCGGGCAGGCCGTCCGCCGGTTCTTCCGCCGGTTTCGGTTCGGCGGGCGGCTCGTCTACCTTTTCTTCCGACGGTTCCCCTTCCGGCCTTCCGCCCACCCCGGTCAGGGTCCAAAGATCCGTCCCATACAGCTTGCTCAGGCGAAGCAGATTGTCCGTTGTCGGAACGGCGATTCCGGCTTCCCACTTGGAGACCGTCTGCCGGGAGACTCCCAGGGCTTCCGCCAGAGCGGTCTGGGAAAGATTTTGCTCGCCGCGCAGCTGCATCAGCTTTTCGGGCAATGTCATTTCCTTCATACCTCCATTTTCCATAAACCGGCGCGGATAGTCAACCACTTCCAGTTTGCACAGATGTCACTTCCGCGTTACATTCGTGTCGCTTCGGCGTTACATCGGTGTAACGTCTGGTTACACCCCCCCGATTTTGGCGCAAACATACACAAAATCGGTCGAATTGCGCCGTGAACAGTTTCCCTTAATTATAACATTTCAAAAGGAAAATTCTTGCATGAAATTTTTCACAAAAAGCATCCCATTTCGGCGCGGGAAACTGGCCGCTCCGCATACGGGACCGGACGGGTTTGCTCTGCCGCCGGAGCCGCCCGCTCAGCCCTTGCCGTGGCCGGAAAAATAGGCGGCCAGGACGGCAAGGCTCTCCTCCCGCAGCACGCCGCCGGTCACCTGGGGCCGCCAGTCGGAGCGGGAAAAAACGACCTCGGTGCAGACGCTGCCCTCCTGCCCCAGCAGGCGGCACAGGTCAATGTCGCTGGCCCCGTAGACCAGCCGGCCCAGCCGGGTCCACACCATGGCCCCGCAGCACATAAAGCAGGGCTCGCAGCTGGAATAGAGGGTGTACTCCGCCAGGTTCGTGATCCCCGTCTGGGCGCAGAACCGGCGCAGCAGGCCCAGCTCCGCGTGGAAGGTGGGGTCGGAGGCGGAGTAAATTTGGTTTTCGTTGGTCATGACCACCTGCCCGTCCTTCACCAGCAGCGCGCCGAAGGGCTCGTTGCCGTGCTCCATTGCCAGGCGGGAGAGGGCGACGGCCTCCCGCATCCAGCGTTCGTCCTGTGTCATGGTTTTTTCTCCTTTCCGCGTCAGGCGGGCCGGAGCCCGCCGTTTGCTCCAGTATAGCAGAGGGCCCCGGGGTCGTCAATTTGGCCGCTTGCAAAATCCGCCCGACAGGAGTAAGCTATTTCTATTCCACCCGAAAGCAGGCGCCGCCATGACCATTGATTTTCACACCCATATTTTCCCCGCCTCCATGGCCGAAAAGGTCATTGTGCCCATGGGCCGCAGCAGCCGGGCCCGCCACTACGCCGACGGGACGGCGGAGGGCCTGCTGGCCTCCATGGCCCGGGCGGGAGTGGACCGCTCGGTGGTGCTCCCGGTGGCCACCAACGCCCGCCAGGTGGAGATGCTCAACGCCACCTCCGCCGAGGCCAACGCCAAATTGGCCGGCCGGGGAATCTTCTCCTTCGGGGCCATGCACCCGGACTACGCCGACTACAAGGCCGAGCTGGCCCGGGTGAAGGAGCGGGGCCTGAAGGGGGTCAAGATCCACCCACCCTATCAGCAGACGCCCCTGGACGACCCCCGCTATCTGCGCATCCTGGACCGCTGCGCCGAGCTGGACCTGATCGTGGTCACCCACGCGGGAATCGACGTGGGCGTGCCCGGCGACTGGTGTACGCCGGAGCAGGCGGTCCGCGCCGTGGAGCAGGTGCCCTGGCCCAAGCTGGTGCTGGCCCATCTGGGGGGCTGGCGGCAGTGGGACCAGGTGCTGGAACAGCTGGCCGGGCGGGATCTGTATCTGGACACCGCCTTCTGCTTCGGCGCGCTGGAGCCCGCCCCGGGGACCCAGCGCACCGCCCAGGAGCGGCAGCTCATCCGCCGGGAGACCTTTGCGGCGCTGGTGCGCCGGCACGGGGCGGAGCGCATCCTCTTTGCCACCGACAGCCCGTGGAGCGACCCGGCCCGGGACCTGGCCGAGCTGGATTCCATGCCCCTGACGGCGGCGGAGTTGGCCGCCATTCGGGGCGAAAACGCCCGGAAGCTGCTGGACGAGACCCTTTGAACGGACAAAACCGGAGGGCGCACCTCTCAAAAATGCAAGCCTTTTCTGACAAACGAAAAACCGGAGGGCGCGAATCTTGGGATTCGCGCCCTCCGGTTCGATTCTCCTGTCAGGTCCGCGCCAGCTCCTCCAGCGTGCCCGCCAGCAGGCGGACATAGGGGGCCAGAGTGTCAATGGGCGCATGCTCGTCCGTGGAGTGGGGATTGACGATGTCAGGCCCGGAGCTGATCATGGTCAGTCCCGGATGCCTGGCCCCCAGCACCGACGGCTCCAGTCCCACGTGCACGGCGGTGATGTCCAGCTTGCCGCCGGTCTGACGGCGGTAGACCTTGGCCATGGCCCGGGCCAGGGGATTGTCCGCGTCCCCCAGCCAGCCGGGGTAGCTGTCCGCCTGGACGTGGAAGCCGGTGAGCTTGGCCGCCCGGGCGTGCTGAAAGCCCAAAATTTCCTCGGAAAAGTCGATGGCGCAGCGGATGAACTCGTCCAACTCGATCTCCCGCCGGTCGTTGACATACAGCCGCCCCAGGTTGGCCGAGGCCGACACCTGCCCGGGCAGGCTGTCGTGCATGGCGAACACCCCGTTGTACAGCAGGGCCGCCAGGTCCAGGGTGGAATCCCGGCTGCCCCGGTTCCACACCCGCTCCGGCGGCGGCACCTCCCGCAGGGACACCTGAATGTCCGGGTCCGTGTGGGAAAACAGCCGGGCCATGTTGCTCCGCAGCCGCTCCACCGCCATGGCCAGCGGCGCGGCAAAGGCCCGGTCGGCGGTGATGACCGCCTCGGCCTCCAGCGGGATGGCGTTGTGGGCGTGGCCGCCGCGGAAGTCCGCCAGGTCGTAATCCACCTGCTCCCGCAGCTCCCCCAAAAACAGGGCCAGCAGCTTGATGGCGTTGCCCCGGCCCTTGTGGATGTCATACCCCGAGTGCCCCCCCAAAAAGCCGGACAGGCGGATGGCAAAGGCGTGACCCCCCGCCCGGGGGACCGTATGGAGCTTTTTGGTGTAGGTCTCCCGCCGGCCGCCGGCGGAGGAAATGACTGCCTGGCCGAAGGTAAAGCCGTCGGTGTTGATGAGGTAGCGGGCCCCCTCCAGCCAGGCGGGGTCCACCCGCTTGGCGCCCTGGAGCCCCACCTCCTCGGCCACGGTGAACAGCAGGCGCAGGGGGCCGTGCCGGACGGGCCGGCTCAGCAGATAGAGCACCGCCGCGTTGCCCAGGTTGTTGTCCGCCCCCAGGGAGGAGCGGCGGTCGCTGCGCAGCACGCCGTCCTCCACCACCGTGACGATGGGGTCCTCCGCCGGACGGTAGCCGCTGCCGGGGGCCACGGCGCACACCATATCCGTGTGCCCCTGAAGGACGACCAGCGGCGCGCGCTCCATGCCCGGCGTTGCGGGCACATCGGCCCGCAGGTTGTTGTAGGTGTCCCGGATGGTGGTCCAGCCCCGGCTCCGGCACAGCGCCTCCAGATAATCCACCAGGGGCTCCTCGTGCCAGGAGCCGTGGGGATAGGCGCAGATGGCCTGGAACTGGCGAATCACGCCGCCGCACACGGTCTTGTCGTCGCCCAGCGACCCAAGGTATTCCATCCTGACCGCTCTCCTTTCCGGCTTCTCTCACGGCCATTGTACCAAACCAAACCCCGGCGCGCAAGGGGGTGGATATTGGACCCGCCCTGTGCTACAATAGTGTCTGCTACATAAAACGGCTCTTTTCAGCCGTTTTATGGGATTCCGCCATTGTTACAATGGGAGCTACGACAAACAGGAGGGATTCCCATGACCGCCAAAGAGGAATTTATCGACATCTACCAGACCAACATCCACCGGGAGGGCGCCGACGCCCTGCTGGAGTACCTGAACCGAAGCGACTTCTTCACCGCCCCGGCCTCGGCCCGGTTCCACGGTTCCCATCCGGGCGGCCTGTGCGAGCACAGCGTCAACGTCTACCGCTGCCTGGTGGACTATCTGGCCCGGGAGCGGGTGCAGGAGCTGTATGGGCTGGACTACTCCGCCGAGTCCGTGGCCATTGTGGCCCTGCTCCATGACGCGTGCAAGATCGGCTGCTACCGGGCGGGCACCCGCAACGTGAAAAACGAGGCCACCGGCCAGTGGGAGAAGGTGCCCACCTTCTTTTACGAGGATAAGCTGCCCTACGGCCACGGGGAGAAATCCGTGTACATCGTCAGCGGCTTTATGAAGCTCAGCCGGGAGGAGGCCATGGCCATCCGCTGGCACATGGGCTTCTCCGGCAGCGAGGACAGCCGCCTGGTGGGCCAGGCCCTGCGGCAGTACCCCCTGGCCTTCGCCCTGTCCACGGCGGATATGGAGGCCTCCACCTTCCTGGAGAGCGAAGGGTAAGAGGCGGCGGCCGGCCAAAACATTTCAGTTCTTCCAAGCCAGAAAGGAGCACACCATGGAACCGATTTTGCAGACTTCCCGCCTGCTGCTGCGGGAGATGACTGAGGACGACCTGCCCGCCCTGCGGAGCATCTTGCAGGACCCCCAGGTCATGTATGCCTATGAACACGCCTTTTCCGAGGAGGAGGTGCGCGCCTGGCTGGCCAAACAGCGCCGGCGGTACGCGGAGGACGGCTTTGGCCTGTGGGCCATGGTGCTGCGTCAGACCGGGGCCATGATCGGGCAGTGCGGCCTGACCTGGCAGGACCGGGGCGACGGAACCCAGTGCGTGGAGGTGGGCTACCTGCTTCAGCGGGCCTTCTGGCACCAGGGCTACGCCACGGAGGCGGCCACAGCCTGCAAAGCCTACGCCTTCCAGGCGCTGGGGCTGGACGAGGTCTGCTCCATCATCCGGGACAACAATCTGGCCTCTCAGGCCGTGGCCAGGCGCAATGGCATGACCGTGACCGGGCGGCTGGTCAAGCACTATTACGGCATGGATATGCCCCATCTGGTCTTTTCTGTCCGGCGGGACGGTTGACAGGGCCGGACGGCCGTGGTAGGATAGAACTACATTTGGTAAGGTGGTGTGTGGATGTCGGTTTGATTGGTTTCACGCCTATCGCGTCACGCTGACGGGCGGGTCAGATTAGGGAGCATTTTGCCCCCTTTTTTGTGTTGCCCGCACGCAGGAAACCGATCGCTTCCGGCATCCGGCCCTCTGAATTTCAGAGGGCCTGGATCAGGACGGCTGAGCTGTCCGTGGAAGCGGCCCGAATCGGGCGGTTCCGCGGGCAGCTTTTTCCATTTTATCCTCTTTGTATCTTTGGAAAAGGAGTGTGTTCCTTGAAGCCCGGTTTTTGTGATTCGGTCTGTTCCGCATAGCGAAGGCTATTGCAGGAACTCAAATACAGACCGCTGATTTTGCTGGATAGCCTTTGCTCAAACCCTCGCATTCGGATGAGGAGGAGCAATATGCGCTATGTCAAGGCGGCCGACGTGCTGCCGCAGGGGCTGATCGACCAGATCCAACGCTACATCGACGGCGAATATCTCTACGTGCCCCGCCGGGAGGCCAACCGCAAGCCCTGGGGCGCCAATACCAACCGCAAGGCGGAGACCGCCGCCCGCAATCGGGAGATCTACCGCCGGTACTGCCAGGGCGAATCCGTGGCCCGGCTGGCCGAGGCCTATTTTCTCTCGCCCAAGAGCATTCAAAAGATCATCGCCCAACAGAAATAAGTCATAACCACCGGCTAAGCCGGTGGCTTGATTTGGCCCTATAAGGGCCTGTT
>DXYV01000056.1 GCA_019415645.1 Clostridiales bacterium | reverse complement strand
CCCTCCACCCCGTGCCCCGCTGGGCGGGTCTGTGCCATATTCTGATGCAGTGCGGCGGGCTGGACGATCCGGCGGAATTTCTCAAGTGCCTTCATATGGAGCGTTCGGTCCGGCGGCTGATTCTGGCCGAGCTGGACGTTCCGGAAAATTTTCGCAAAAATTAATGATTTGTCCCTATTCTTTTTCATTTTGCTCTGCTATTCTTACAAGCAGAACCAAAGAAAGCGAGGGACCCCCATGAAACGCACCTGGGTCCGCTGGCTCGGTCTGACTATTGTCCTGCTGCTGGTGGCCGGCCTGGTCTGGCTGCTGTGGCGGACCGGATTTTTCAGCAGCCTCTCCTCGATAGAGGCGCTTCAGGCCTATATTCAGCGCTTTGCTCCCAACACTCATCTGCTTTATTTCGGGATTCAACTGGCCTCTGTGGTCCTGGCCCCTATCCCCAGTAATTTGACGGCTGCCGCCGGCGCGGTGCTGTTCGGCCTGTGGCCCGCTTTTTTCCTGACAGTAGCGGCGGTCCAGGCCGGCTCCGTTCTGGTCTTTTGGCTGGCCCGGATCTACGGCCGCTCCTTTGCCGACCGCTTTGTGACCAAAAAGGTATCCGAACAATATTTGGACCTGATCCGCCGCAAGCGGGATGTCTTTCTGGCCATGACCTTTCTCTTTCCTTTTTTTCCCGACGATCTGCTGTGTATTCTGGCCGGGCTGACGGACATCTCCTTCCCCCGCTTTTTTGTCCTCACCCTGCTCACCCGCCCCTGGGGCCTGCTGGTGGCCTGCGCGGTGGGCAGCTCCACCCTCTCCATTCCCCTGTGGGGCATGGTCCTGCTGGGCGCGGCCGGACTGCTGATCTTCCTGCTCATGATGAAATATGGGGACAAGCTGGAATCGGCCCTGCTCAGGCATTTTCAAAAATAAGTTCTGTTTTCCGCCCGGTGTCTTGCCGCCGGGCTCTTTTCTTTCTCGTTATTAGCTATTGCTAACTCCTATATAGGCGTCTCCTATATCTTTCCTCACAAATCCGTATTATGTATTCCGTCCCTTTTTGTGATACCATACAAATTGTTAACAGAGACTATGGCCATGGTCCTCACAATCTATCAGAAAGAAGTGTGTGATATGCCCCCTGTCATCAACCGCCAAACCTGCATCTCCTGCGGCGTCTGCGCGGATATCTGCTGCATGGACGTGTTCCGCAAGACGGAGGATGAAAAGCCCATCGTAGAGGTCCGTTATCCCGACGAGTGCTGGCACTGCCGCGCCTGCGTGATGGACTGCCCCGTGGGAGCCATTACCATGCGCTATCCCCTCTCCCACATGATGCTCCATGTGAAGATCCCCAACACGGAAGGAGAGAACTGACCATGAATATCCAACTCAGAAAAGAGATCATCTCCACCGACGTTCTGGTAGTCGGCGGTGGAATCGGCGGCATGCAGGCCGCGATCGCGGCGGCCGAGGGCGGCGCCCGCGTCGTAGTGGCCGAAAAGGCCAACACCAAGCGCTCCGGCTGCGGCGCCACCGGCAACGACCACTTCATGTGCTACCTGCCGGAGTACCACGGCGACGACTTCGACGTGATCCTTCAGGAGGCCACCGAAACCCTGGTGGGTCCCTTCCAGGATCTGAATCTGTTCAGCCTGATGATGCGCCGTTCCTTCGAGCTCATCCAGAAGTGGCATGGCTACGGCATCAACATGAAGCCCACGGGCAAGTGGAACTTTGAGGGTCACGCCATGCCCAACCGCCGGCGCTACCACCTCAAGTACGACGGCCACAACCAGAAGCCCGTTCTCACCGCCGAGGCCAAGAAGCGCGGCGCGGTCATCTGCAACCACACCATGATCAGCGAGCTGCTGCTCAACCAGGACCGCAAGGTCATCGGCGCCATCGGCATCGACACCAGCCGCGAGCAGCCCGAGCTGGTGGTCTTCCAGGCCAAAACCGTCATTATGACCACCGGCGCCTCCGCCCGCCTCTACCCCGGCCCCAACCCCGCCTATGTGTGCAACGGCGCGGGCTGCCCCTCTACCGGCGGACTGGGCCCGGCCTACCGTGCCGGCGCACGTCTGGTCAATCTGGACCTGCCCTACAAGCACGCGGGCCCCAGCCTGTTCGCCCGCTGCGGCAAAGCCACCTGGATCGGCGTGCTCACCGACCTGCATGGCAAGCCCGTGGGCCCCTTCGTCACCAAGCCCACCCGCGAGCTGGGCGACGTGACCTCCGACATCTGGCAGAGCGTCTTTGACGAAAAGATGGCCGCCGGTGCCGGCCCGGTGTATATGAATTGCTCCCTCACCAGCGACGAGGATCTGGAGCATATGCGCAAGTCCTTCGTGTCTGAGGGCGATACCTCCATCAATGACTATCTCGACCAGTACAACATCGATCTGCGCAAAGAGATGATCGAGTTCAACACCTATGAGTTCACCCTTTCCGGCAAGGGTCTGGAGATCGACGAGCACGCCGAGACCAGCCTGAAGGGTCTCTACGCGGCGGGCGACATGGTGGGCAACGTCCGCGGCGACATCACCAGCGCCGCCGTGTTCGGACAGATCGCCGGCGAGCACGCCAGTTCGGTCTGCAAGGACTACCCTGATGAGAGCGTGGAGGGCCATCCCCTGATCGCCAAGACCCTGGCCTTCTATCAGGATATCCTGAGCCGGGAGTCGGGCGCCAGCTGGATGGAGGCCAACTCCACCCTGAACCAGATCATGGACCGCTATGTCAGCGTCAAGCAGGTGCGCTCTGAGACTTTGCTCCAGGCCGCGCTGAAGTACATCTCCGATCTGAAGCAATACGCCCACGACCAGATCAAGGCCGCCAACTCCCACGAGATGATTCGCGTGCTGGAGGTGCTGGACCTGCTGGACTGCGCCGAGGCGGTGGCCCTGGTGTCGGAGAACCGAAAGGAGACCCGCGGCTTCCACATCCGCGCGGATTATCCCTTCACCAATCCGCTGCTGAACAACAAGTTCCAGACCATCGAGCTTCTGCCCGACGGCACGCCCAAGCTGGTCTTCCGCAACCGCGTCCTGAAGGTCAGCTGAGCCGGCCTCTTCCCGCCTGTTCCATCAAATACAAAGAGAAGCGAGGAATTTTGCTATGGCAAAAACATTCAACTCCGGGAACGCCGTCAAATGGGCAGTCACCCTGGGCTTTCCCATCGTATTGCTTCTGATTCCCTGCAACGATGTCTATACCCTCTCCATGAAGCTCTTCCTGGCCCTGACTCTGGCCGCCATTCTGATGTTTGCCTTTGAAAATCTCAATCAGACGGTGGTCTCCCTGCTGCTGCCCTTCCTGTATGTGGTGCTGCAGATCGCGCCGGCCAACGTAGCCCTGTCCCCCTGGACCCAGACCGTGCCCTGGATGATGATCAGCGGCCTGATTTTGGCCAACGTCCTCCAGAGCATCGGCCTGCTCAAGCGGGTGGCCTACAAGTGCATCGTGCTCACCGGCGCAAGTTATACCGGAATCATTCTGGGCATCGGCATCACCGGCCTGGTGCTCAACCTGATGACGCCCTCCCAGGCGCTGGTCCCCCTGGCCACCCTGGCTTACGGCATCTGCATGGCCCTGGACTACAAGAAGTCTCCCCAGGCGGCGGGCATCATGCTGGCGGCGGCCATGGCCTCCCAAATCCCCACCAACTTCCTGCTCAACCCCAACGTTCTGATTATCTACGGCATCGGCGGCGAGGTGGCGGGCTTCAACTCCACTACCTGGCCCCTGTACCTGTTCCACAACTGGCCCAACTTCGTGTATTATGTGGTTCTGCTGCTTGTGATCGCCCGGATCTTCCGGCCCAAGGAGCGCCTCAACCGGAAGTCCTACTTTGTCGAGGAATATCAGAAGCTGGGCAAGATGTCCAGGGATGAGAAAAAGGGTCTGGTGGTCTGCGCGGTGCTCTTCCTTCTGCTGCTCACCCAGTCCCTCCACAAGGTGGACGCGGCCTATGTGTTCATCCTGACCCCGCTGCTGGCCTTCATCCCCGGCATCAACATCGGCAAGGCGGACGACATCCGCAAGGCCAACTTCCCCTTCATCATCTTCGTGGTCGCCTGTATGAGCATCGGCTCGGTGGCCGCTTCGCTGGGCTTCGGCACGCTGGTCAGCAACACGGTGATGCCCATGCTCACCGGCAAGAGCGTCACGCTGATTCTGGGCCTGGTCTGGCTGCTGGTGGTGCTGGTCAACTTCCTGCTGACCCCCCTGGCCATCCAGTCCACCTTTACGGTGCCCCTGACGCAGATCGCCCTGTCGGTGGGAATCAACCCCGAGGCCATGTGGATGACCATTCTCCACGGCTCGGACCAGATCATTCTGCCCTACGAGTATCCCCTGTACATGCTGTTCTTCTCCTACGGACTGATGAGTATGAAGGACTTCTCCAAATTCTTCAGCATCAAAATGGTCATCAACCTGCTGTTCCTTCTGCTCTTCTTCATCCCCTACTGGAACGCGATCGGGTTCCTGCGAATCTGAGTTTTTCCCATCCCCCCCTTCAGGCCAGCCTGGCAGTTCCTCTGTTAGGCTGGCCTAACCGCTTGTTTTCCGCTATACTGAACAAGAAAGGGGACGTCTTTTTATGAAGCTCAACCAGTTCCGCTACCTGGCCGCTATCGCGGAACACGGCTCGATCGCCAAGGCGGCCCGGTCGCTGTTCATCTCGCAACCCTCGGTCAGCCAAGCCATCAAGGAGCTGGAGGACGAGCTTGGCTTCCCCGTTTTGATTCGGGAGCGGCAGGGCACCACCTTTACGGTCCGGGGCATACAGGTACTGGAAATCGCGCAGAATATTCTTCGGGAGCTGAACAGGCTGGATAAGCTGGCCGGCAGCAGCGGCGGCGAACTGTGGGGCAATCTGGCCATCGGCGGCACCTCTTATTTTTCCGACAGTCTGCTGCTCAACACCATCGTTACCCTGCACGAGCGGTATCCCAATCTGGTGATTCGGCTGGAGGAGAACGATAGTCAATCCATCCTGCGTCTGCTGCGGGACGGCACCATCAACCTGGGCGTCATTCTCCACTGCAACCTGGACGAGCTGATGTTCAAAGGTAAGATGCAGGAGTACGGCCTCCACGCCACTCCGCTCTTCGAGGATGAGATGGTATTCGTGGCCAATGCGGACCATCCCCTGGCCAAAATCGGCAGCGCCTCCATGAACGCCATTTTGAAATATCCCATCATTCAATACAAATCCGCCATCAACGACCAGACGCTCCAGCTCTTCCGGCAGTACCGCACGGACCTGGACCTGCTGTTCATTGACGATTTCAACAGTCTGTGGCGTCTGCCCCTCATCGGGCCCTACCTGATGATCTCGCCCTCCCTGGCCCTGCATACCCGGGACCCGGAAAAGCTGCGCCCGGTACACATCAGTGATCTGGACTATCACTGCACGGTCAGCTGGGTCCACAACAGCCAGCCCCTCTCCGATGCGGAAGCGGCTGTGGTCGCCGCCTTTGAGGAACTCAGCGCCCGCCTTTGCTCCGACTAAAACCCCCGGCTTCCGATGGGAAGCCGGGGGTTCTTTTTGCAGGTTTTGCCGTCTGCGCGTCCCTCACCACACCAGCGTGGCGAAGTAATCCTCGGGCGTTTCGGCTCTCCGGATGAGCTGGACGGAGCCGTCCTCCCGGAGCAGGAGCTCCGCCGAGCGCAGCTTTCCGTTGTAGTTGTAGCCCATGGAGAAACCGTGGGCTCCGGTGTCGTGGATCACCAGCAGGTCGCCCCGGTCGATCTTGGGGAGCATCCGGTCGATGGCAAATTTGTCGTTGTTCTCACACAGGGAGCCGGTCACATCATACTGGTGGTCACAGGGGGCGTCCTCCTTCCCCATGACGGTGATATGGTGATAAGATCCGTACATGGCCGGCCGCATCAGATTGGCGGCGCAGGCGTCCACGCCGATATATTCCTTATAGGTATGCTTCTCGTGGATGGCGCGGGTCACCAGGCAACCGTAGGGGCCCAGCATAAACCGGCCCAGCTCCGTGAAGATGGCCACGTCGCCCATCCCGGCAGGGACCAGGATCTCCTCGTAGGCCCGGCGTACGCCCTCGCCGATCACCCGGATATCGTTTTCCGGCTGGTCCGGCTTATAGGGGATTCCAATCCCACCCGACAGGTTGATAAAGGCCACGTCGCAGCCGGTCTCCTGCTCCAGCTCCACCGCCAGCTGGAACAGGATGCGGGCCAGCGCCGGATAATACTGGTTGGAGATGGTGTTGGAGGCCAGGAAGGCGTGAATTCCGAAGTGCTTGGCACCCAGCTTCTTCAGCCGGCGGAAGGCCTCGGTCATCTGGGCGCGGGTCATGCCGTACTTGGCCTGACCGGGGTTGTCCATGACCTGGGGGCCGTCCTCGGTCGCATCCAGCCGGAATGTCCCGCCCGGGTTATACCGGCAGGAGATGGTCTCCGGAATCCGGCCGATGGTCTCCTTCAAAAAGTCGATGTGGGTGATGTCGTCCAGGTTGATGGTGGCTCCCAGCTCCGCCGCCAGACGGAAGTCCTCCGCCGGTGTGTCGTTGGAGGAGAACATGATCTCCGGCCCCCGGAAGCCGCAGCGCTCGGACATCATCAGTTCGGTCAGGGAGGAGCAGTCCACGCCGCAGCCTTCCTCCCGCAGAATTTTCAAAATCGTGGGATTGGGAGTGGCCTTTACGGCAAAATACTCCCGGAAGCCCGGATTCCAGGCAAAGGCCTCCTTCAGGCGGCGGGCCGCCCCGCGGATACCCGCCTCGTCGTACAGATGAAAAGGAGTGGGATACTGGGCGGTGATCTGGTTGAGTTGGTCCAGAGTGACAAACGGTTTCTTCATTCCTGTGGTTGCTCCTTTGATGGCCGCACTCCCTCTTTGGAGCCGCGCGCCACCGTAGTGTTTACAAATTCTGTTCTTTTATCATAGCGGGTCCGTCCGTTTTTGTCAATCCGTGCCGCACCGCAGGAAGCGCGGCAGACGCCGGCCCGTCCGCATGGCTGCGGACGGGCCGGCGTCTGATTTTTCCTCTATGCTTCCGGTCCCGCTGCGGTGTCGTTCCGGCGCCTGGTATTACGGAAGGGATTCTCGTCTTCCGAATAGGCCGTATGATTGGCCGGCGTCTTGGGTGCGGCGTGGACGGTCTGCTTTCCGGTGGGATCGTTCCGTCCGGGGGAGTAGGTGTTGTCATCATCCAGGGTCTGATAGGGCTTGGGCGGCGGCACGGTGTTCTGCACCGTCTGCACGATGGAGTAATCCGCGTGGAACAGGCCGGGCTCCGACAGCTGGGCGGGCCGGCCGCCCACCTCGCCGATGTGCAGGTCCCGGTCCAGATAGTCCAGATAGCGGTCGCGGGCCCAGTCCTGGGCGTCGTAGCAGCCCGCGATGTCGGGACAGACCTGCTCGTGGAACCACTGCCACCTGCCGTCCTCGTAGACAAAATCCGAGCCGTAGCGCTCCCAGAGCCAGATTCCGCTGCGCCCTTCGCCGGACATGCCTACCGAGCCCATCAGGGTACCCGGTGTCAGATAGGAGGCCCGGGCGCTGCGGCCGTCGTCGGCCACCTCGATGACGTCGGAAGAGAGCACATGGCAGCCGGAGCACCCCACCGAGCGCAGGTCGTGGCCCTGGAACACCGGATAGTTGACCATGGCCTCCAGATTGCTGGTCACGGCGATTCGGTCCATATGTTCCACGCTGTTCAGATAGACCTCGTCCCAACCCACCATACGGCCGAACTGATGGGCCCAAGTGGTATTGACGGAACGGTACCACATCAGGTCCCACTCCTCCCGGGAATAGCATACCCCGTGGAGGTAAGCATGGCGCGCTTTGTATTCCTGCACCGTCTGGGAGCCAATGGCATTGTGGATCCGCTGCTCCAGCGTGAGATGATTTTTCCGCATCCTGATTACCTCCGTTCCCGCTCATAGTAGGGCTTGCCCAGGTTTCCTCCGGGCCCGTAGCTCTCAGCCTCCGAATAGGTGTAGTAGGGCTTTGGCATATCCTGCCACATATATTCCCAGCCGAACAGGGGCTGATAGACCGGCGTCTGGATGGTGGGCGTTCCGTTCTGCTCCTCCAGGGGGTCCGTGTACTGGTCCCGGAGCACGGGCAGATCCTCGTAATGTTCGCCCACGGTGACGGTGTGGTCGTGCTCCAGCACCAGATGCCAGAGCTTCCACGCCCCGTCCTCCTTCAGCAGGTCGGCGAACACCAGGCCGAAATCCAGGTAGCAGTCCGCGTCCCCGTCCGGCTTCCCCGCGGCCTGAAAGCCCAGGCGGTAACCCAGATAACGGGCGCTGCGGCCGTCATCGGCCAGATAGACCAGCGGCGTGGTCAGGGTGTCCATCCGGGCCATGCCCAGGCCCAGGGCGTCCTCGCCCAGGGCGGGGTCCGCCGCCGTGAAGAGTACCAGGCTGGCCCGCACCCGGGCGTCCTCGTCCAGCACAAAGTGGCGGACGATCTCCTCCATGCCCACGTAATAGCCGTTGTTATAGCCCAGGGAGGCGGTGGCGCGGTGCTCCGGCCGGGTGACCCAGAGGGTGTTCAGCGCCTCCCGGCGCTGGCCATTGGCCGCCAGATAACAGTGGCGGTTGAGCAGCATGGTCACTTCCTCCCGGTCCCAGATCCGCTCCACCTGTTCCTCGTTGGTATAGCCGCGTTCGATCATGGCGTGTCTCCCTCCCATCCATAGCTGAAGGTCTCAGAAAAGGTCTGATAAGGCTCCGGAAGCCGGGGCGCGGGAGCAAAGGACCGCGCGGCGTGGTAGCGCTCCCGCAGCACCGCCGGCACATTTGGCCGGGCAGGCTGGAAATCCCGGACAGCCGCGAACTCCGGGCGCTCCGGGTAGGCCGGGGCCGGGCCGGTCCATTTGGACCCGCAGGGCCGCAGCACCTCCTGCAGATAGAGCAGGTGCCACAGCTTCCAGTCCCCCTCCTCCAGAATGAAGTCGGCGGCGAACCAGCCCCACTCCCAGAAGGCCTGGGGACCGCCCGGCGTCAGTACAGAATGGGAGCCCCGCAGACACCAGATTCCCTTGGCGGTCTGGCCGTCACCTGCGATCTCCACCACCGGCGTATCCACCGGCTTATAGTCCATCATGCCGACGCCGTAGACCTCCTCCGGCGTCTTGCCGCCCAGCTCCTCGGGGAAGGCCTGTTGGATGAGCCGGCTCTCCAGCGCGATGCGCTCGGCCTGGACGTCATAGTAGCGTGCCACATGGGTCCGGCCCGTGAACCAGCCCTCGTTGATTCCCAGGCACACGTCCTCCCGTGTACTCCAATAGGTGCGGAACATCTCCCGCTGCCGCTTCAGCACATAGTCCGTAGACAGGCGGCCCATTAGGTTTTTGATCTCCCGCAGGTCCTCCCAGCGGCCCATTTTTTCTTCTGTGGTAAAGACTTGTCTCATGGAAACCTCCTTACAGCTGTTCTGTTATGGGAAAGGGCCAGTCGTTTGACTGGCCCTTTCCGCACAGAAGGGATAGAAGAACACTGATTTACTCGGAAACCCACATATGGGAGACGACGGTGCCAAAGGTTTTGCCGCTGTAAAGGCGGTTGCCCTCACCATAGCCCTGGAGCCGGGTGGAGAAGAACTCCGAGACCGTCTTCAGGCCGGAGAGATGGACGGCCCAGTGCTGCTCCGCATAATACAGGTCGGCCTCCTGGGCGTACTGGTTCTGGTCGGCCAGGGTAGTGGCGTTGGCCAGGCTGTCCAGCAGGCTGGCGTACTCGGCGTCGCCGTTCCACAGGGCGGAAGCCCAGCCGCCGTCCAGGGTCTGGTTCTGCGCAGCGGTCAGGCTGCTGGTGGCAGCCACACCGGTGGAGGCGGAGCTGCGGGTATCGTGCTCGTCGTTACCGATGGTCTTGGCCTCAAAGAAGTTGGAGACCGTCTCCAGGTTCATGGTGATGCCGAGAGGCGCAAAGTAGGTGGAGTTGACATAAGTAAACAGGTCCACGTCATTGTCGGGGCTGATGACTACGGTGAATTCAAAGCCGTCGCCATAGCCGGCGTCCTCCAGCAGCTGCTTCGCCTTCTCGGGGTTATAGGTATATTGCTCCAGCAGCTCGTCGGACCAGGTGCCGATGGTGCACCAGTCGGTCAGCGTGGGATTCCACAGGGCGGGAATGACTGCAGAGCCTTCGTTGCCGAAGTAGCTGGTGTTCAGGGTCTCCAGGTCGATGGCATACTGGAGGGCCTGGCGCACCCGGATGTCGTTAAAGGGCTCGGTATTGCAGCGCAGCGCAATGGACTCAGGCTGGGAGACAGAGTAATCCTGCTTGATATAGGAGACGCCGGAGGCAGCGATCTGGGCGGCCTCGGAATCGTTGATGAGGTTGGCGCGGTAGCCGAACCAATCCAGCGTGCCGGAGGTGAACTGGCTGACGATGTTGGTGGAGTCGGCGATGTACACGAAGTTGATCTCATCCAGATAGGGCAGCTTGTTCTCGGGGTAGCGGTCGTCGGTGTCATAGTAGTTCTCGTTCTTCACCAGCGTCACGCTGCTGCCGGCCACCAGCTCGGTCACGATGTACGGGCCGGTGCCGCTGGCGTACTCCAGGCTGCTCTGCTGCTCGGCAGTCAGGGTATCCCACTCGGGACCGCCGATTTTCAGGAAGGTGGTCTGGAAGGTCTCATAGGCCACCTCGGTGTTGGTGCTCAGGTGGAACACCACGGTGAAGTCATCCGGGCACTCAATGGACTCGATCATGGTCAGGCGGGAGGCCCAGTCGGCCTCGCACTCCAGCGGCTCGTCGTAGCCCGAGCCGATGCCCAAGATGCGGTCGTAGGACCACTTGACGTCGCTGGCGACCAGCTGGCGGCCGTTGTAGGGCTCTTTATCCTGGAAGTAGACGTCCTGCCGCAGATTCACCGTGATCGTGGCGGCCTCCTCGTCCCAGCTCCAGGTGTCGGCGATCTGTCCGGTCAGGCAGGAGGAGGGGATATAGTCGCCCTGAATCTGGAACTCGTCGGTGGGCGTAGTCACATCATAGGCAAACAGACTCTCCAGCCACAGGGCGTAGCAGGCGGTGTCGTTGATGGCGGGGTCGTAGTAAGCGTTGATGTCCGAGTTGTAATAAAGCGTGACGGAGCCGCCGTAGCTGGGCTCCGTGCTGAGCACTTCCGCCGTCTGGCTCTCGGTCGGGGTACTGGCAGAGGGGAGGTGGAAGGGGTCTGCTCGATGGGGCCTCCGCAGGCGGTCAGGGACAGCAGAGCGCTGACAGACAGCAGCGCGGCGATTCGGCGAGTTGCTTTCTTCATTCTGGGTCCTCCTTTTTGTATTGGTCCATTCCAAAGTCTGGTCCGGTTCTGCATCGTGATTGTACTCCATGCCGGGGGCGGATGTAAAATTGCCTTTTGGAATACGGTCATGCTCATTCTGTTATAGATTGCACAAAAGCCCTTGCAGATTGGGCCTTCCGCCAAAGAATCTTGCATAAGAAAAAGCCGCCTTTGGGGGCGGCTTTTCCGTTTTCCGGTGATTCGTATGTCCAGAGGGCGCGCTGGCTTTCTCCCCCGTTCCTCCCCTCAGCGCCGGGCAAAATAGGCGTCCAGGAAGCGGCGCACCTCTTGGTCCAGGTGGATGAAGTAATCCCAGACAAAATCATAAAATTCCTGGGCGAGCTTGGTCATGCCCCGCTCGCTCCGGCGGGCGATTCCGGTGACCCGGGTACAGGTCGGCCCGGTCAGGCGGATTCCCTGTATCCGCTGTTCCACACCCGGATGGGCCTGGAGCACCTGCATAAACCGGTGGGCCGGCATAAAGCTGACCACATGGGGAAAGGACTTGATCAGCCCGCCGCCGCTGCCGATGGTGCTCTCAATAACGATATTGGGCTTAAAGCCGGCGGCCGCGCAGCACTCCTCGATCTTGTCCCGCAGAGGGTCGCCCAATGCCTCGCATTTGATTCCCACATGCTTCAGCTCCGCAAAGGAAATCTCCTTGCGTCCCCATAGTGGGCTCTCCGGCTGGACCGTGAGCAGGACCTCTTCCTCGGAGATGAATTTCCACTCCGCCCCCACATCCTGAAGGGGATAGTCCGTCAGGGCAAAGTCCAGGTTGCCCCGCATGAACTCCTGCCGGATGTGCTCCGGCGGCATGACACTGTACCGAATCTGGGCGTCCGGGCGATCCACATGGAATTTGTCCCCGATCAGCAGAAAAATTCCGTCCGTGGACGAGGCCACGCGGATCTGGTGGGCCTCCTCCCGGGTCAGGGCGTGGAGCTCCTCCAGCCCCAGGTTGAGCGCCGTAAACATCTGATCCAGGGTGCGGGCAAAAATCTTTCCGCTGTCGTTGAGCTGGATCTTCCCCTTGACCCGGTCGAACAGCGCGGTCCCCGCATAGTCCTCCACTCGTCCGATGATTTTGCTCAAGGCCGGCTGCGTGATGTGCAGCCGCTGGGCGGCGTTGCTGATGTGTTCCATTTCCGCCACCACGCGAAAGCATTCCAACTGATATAGATCCATACCGTACCCCTTTCTTCCAGTTTGCGGCCTCCTGCTCCCCCTCAGAACGGAGGAAATTTGCCCCGCACATTCTTCCTTTTTCCAGAGCAAAGCATAGCACAAATTTTACGTTTTGAAAAGGGGCTGACAGACCGCGCGGAGACCCCGGCAGGCTTTTTTCCGCCCCGCAGCGCGGGCGCAATTCCTTCTGCCCCAAGGAGTATGACCGTCGGAACATAACCGCATTCCAAAGCACTATTTTACTTTCCGGCCTCCCGCCCGTACAATCTACTTGAACACGTAATCCTGCGCAGAGGGCCACGGGGCAGGGCTACAAGATTCAACACGTGGCGGAAAGGAATGGTTCTACATGGCAAATACACAGTACACCACGGAACAGCTGGCCAGACGATTTATCGACCAGCGCGAGATTCAAAACGTGATGGGCAAATACGTCTTTACGACCATGATCTGCAAGCACGCTGACGTGGTGGAGCGCTTCTGGTCCAGGAAGGCGGAGCAGCCCGTTCTGGGCGTCAACAACGGCTGGTATGTGGGTCTGGAGGCCATCGACGGTTATTACAAGGCCATCGCTGCCCAGACCGCGGTCAAGACCGAGCGGATGCAGGCCCTGTTCCCCAAGCAGCTGGGCGATAAGACCCCGGAGGAGGCCTACGGCGCCGGCGTGATGTACACCCAGCCCCTGACCACCCCCATCGTGGAGGTGGCGGAGGACGGCCAGACCGCCAAGGGTCTCTGGCAGGTCATGGGCCTGGACAGCAACATCACCGAGTACGGCCCCCTGTCCACCTGGCGCTGGGGCTGGATGGCCGCCGACTTCGTGCTGGAGGATGACGAGTGGAAGGTCTGGCACCTGCAGGACCTGCAGGACCTGGTGGCCCCCGCGGGCACCGACTGGACCAAGGAGCCCGGTTATCCCGTGCTGGAGGGCTTTGCTTCCCTCCAGGAGCTGACGCTGCCTGCGCCCACGCAGCCCTGCGAGCTGTATCCGGCGTACCGGACCGACCGGCCCTTTACGGAGCCTCCGGCCGTTCCCCAGCCCTACCGCACCTTCGCAGACACCTTCAGCTACGGGAATTGAGAGAGGAGGATTTTGACGACCATGAAACAGTTTACGCAGGAAGAGCGCATCCGCCGCGTCTGGGATAAGGAAGAGGCCAAGACCGTCCTCGCCAAAAACGCCTACTATATGTCCGCCAACCGCCGGGCCCAAGCCCTGGAGGAGCTCTGGGTCCAGGACCCCGAGCACCAGAAAACCGCCTCCTACGGGAAAAACTGGGGCTACTACGTGGGCATGGACGAGATCAAGAAATACTATGTGGACCGCAATCCCTTCGGCGCCCCCGGCACCTGTGTGTGTCACCCTGTGGCCACGATTCGCGTGGTGGAGGCAGAAGATGGACAAACCATCCAGGCAATGTGGTATAATGCCTCTTATGAGACGCAGCTGGTGGACGGAAAGCTGGTCCCCCTCTGGATTGCGGAGAAAGCCGCGGCCGACCTGATCAAGGAGGGCGACGACTGGAAGATCTGGCACCTGTTCGTGGGTACCGACATGCAGTGCCGGGCCGGCCAGCCCTACGAGGACCTACCGGTGGATCTGGACCCGAAGGACGACCCCGTCGCCGTGGAGTTCGGGACGCCCACGCTGCCCATGGACGCCTACAACACCCGCTATAACTACTATCCCTATCCCATCATTCCGGAGCCCTATGCCACCTTCTCCGAGACGGTGAGCTGCGGTCCCGAGGGCAATCCCAAGAACAAAGGCTAAGGAGGGGAATCGAACATGAATAAGAATACCATGACCGTGGAGCACATGATCGACGTGGCCGAGGCCTGCCAGGCCTGCGAGGATCTTCAGTCCAAGCACGCGATCCTCCACGCTGCCGGACAGACGGAAGAGGAACTGGATACCATGTGGTCCAAGCGGGACGACATCTTCTGGGCCCACAACTTCGGCGGCATGACCACCCGTGACGCCGTCTACAAGGGCTGGGCCGGCGGCCTGGCCGGGAACTCCCGCTATTTCTACAAGCAGCTGGTCAAGCGCTACCCCGAGGTGGAGGGCATGGACCCCCGCCCCCTGATGGAGTGCGCGGTCCATATGCTGGGCTCCAGCATCATCGAGGTGGCGGATGACGGCCAGTCCGCCCGCTGCTCCTGGTACACCCCCGGCGTGATCTTCAGCACCCTGAACTTCCACGGCAAGCGGGAGGGCATCTGGATCTGGGAGCGCTACGGCAACGACTTTGTCAAAGAGGACGGCGAGTGGAAAATTTTCTCCCAGCACGTCTGCAACGACTACGGCGGCCCCTTCGACGTGATCAACTTTGCCGCCAACGCCTATCAGGAGCTGCTGGCGGATAAGCCCCGCCAGCGTCCCGCCCCCCCGGTGGACGAGGACGGCGATTCCCCCGCGC